>JBBTCO010000031.1:0-45077 GCA_038043185.1 Bdellovibrionota bacterium | reverse complement strand
TAACAAAGAATTTTTGCGCATAACGATCCACAATTTTTTGAATAAGAAAATATCTACGGAAAGTACGCAGTCCTCCACGCAGACAGTCTTTATTGGCTTTAAAAACTAAATGCAGCGGTTCTTTCCCAGAAAGCGGCCTTAGACCGCGACCCTTGCGAGAGTTTCGCAAAGTCCCACCGTGCGAGAATCGATATTTCCAATGAGTTTTTGCAAAATCGAATTTTTGCTGTTTTTGCATGTGCCCCATACCTCCGAAAGTCACAAAACACAGCAAAAATATCGGCAAGCTCGGTTGAATCAGAGCAAATAACCAAGCACAGAAGGGACGATCCTCGAATGGATCAACAGCGAAATTTATTAATGAGAAAAGAATAATAAAAAGGGCTTAAGTCGTTCACTCGCAAGTTCAATCAGTCAAGACGAACACATCTGATTTTGATATTCAGCTGAGAGTAACTTACTGTTTGTGAAGTTTCCTAAATATAAAAAACTTGATTAAGCCTATTTATGGAAGTACAAGGTAGGGGTATCTGAAAGAATAACTGCTTCGAAAGAAATCTATGGATAAAACAAAAAGCACCGATAAAAATAATAAATCTGGATCTTCAATGCTCAATAAAAAAGCTCCAGCTTTTAATTTGAAAAATTCAAAGGGCGAACCAGTTCGTTTGAGTGATTTGAAAGGGACAAAAGTTGTTTTGTATTTTTATCCTAAAGACGATACGCCGGGATGTACTATTGAAGGCAATGAATTCAGCAAATACGTAAAAGCCTTTAAAGGACAAAACACAGTTATTTTTGGAGTTTCTAAAGATTCCGTAGAATCTCATGATAAATTCAAGTGTAAATTTAATTTCGGCTTCGAACTTCTTGCGGACATTAACGAAGAACTTTGTAAAAAATTCGACGTTATTAAAGAGAAAAACATGTATGGCAAAAAATATATGGGCATTGAACGCAGCACTTTCGTGATCGACGAAGAACAAAAAATCATTGCTGAATATCGTAAAGTAAAGGCCGAAGGTCATGCTGAGGCTGTGTTGGGATTTATTAAGTCGCATTCGTAGCGTAGTTCAGTACCATTTTGAAACTCGGTAATTGCACGCCCTAATTAAAAAATGAAATTTTCTAAAATTCCTTCTTGATTTTATACAAAATCTTTGCGAGATTTGTAAAACACGCACAAAACTATATAAAATTTGTATAAGTGACGTGACTCTTTGAAAGGGGGACACTGTGAATAATATGTTAATTACAGATATGACTGGAAATATGGGAATTTCGAAAGATATGACAACAGACGTGGCCCCCAATACGCTCTGTTAGCAAATAAATCATAAAAATTACATACCAGGGTTTTGTTTATTGAAGTGAGATGCGATCTTAATTTCGTAGTCACTTTGCTAAACCAAGCCACCTTAATAAACAAAATTTAGTTTTGTATCGCGTACAAAATAACGTGATTCAAATTTTATTTCTTATCAGCGATTTGTTGATTGGGAATTGTATTGTCATTATCAATTTTTTTTGGAGTTAAAAATGAAAGAGTATTTAAATAAAAATAAAAATAAAAATCACTTGTTGCGGAGATTTTTCAGTTTCATTGCTTATTGGTCATTGAACTTATTGAGACTTCTTTTTATTTCACCAGAGCTCAGAATTCGCAATGGGCCTGATGAATTCGAAAGTTTCGAAGAAAGATATCATGAGTTAAAAGTAAAAATGGGACCTTCCGCATGGCTAAAATAACGCGGAAGGTAGAGCTTCAAAAGCTCGAACTG
Source organism: Bdellovibrionota bacterium (assembly GCA_038043185.1). Taxonomy (GTDB): domain Bacteria; phylum Bdellovibrionota; class Bdellovibrionia; order Bdellovibrionales; family Bdellovibrionaceae; genus UBA5009. Next base: position 43,296 of record JBBTCO010000031.1, on the reverse strand, counting down.
AAATTCATCATCTTTTTAACTGAATCAGGCAAAGCGGGAACTCGTGATCGTGGAATCAAGTAACTGCTTAAACTAAAAAAGTCGGTAAAAATTTTGTGTTTATCAGCTGCGTCCTTCAGATACTGGCTTCCGCTAGAGCCACCGGTTCCAATTTTTGAGCCCAACATTCTTTGTGCTAAAAGCGCGTGCCGATACCGCCATTGGGTCATTGTTGCATCAATATCGAGTAAGTTGGAAATAAATTGGAAGGGCGCCTGCATGATCGGTTCGTCGCGGTAGAGTTGAATCATCAAGGCAGAACGAAGAGCGCGATGGGAAAGTCGAAAATGCCCAGCTGCTTTTAATTCATTGTACTTCTTTTCATCTAAAAGGGCGTCGAAGCCGAGCTCTAGACCATCCATCATCTTCATTGATTTTATTTTATCTTGTTCAGCCAGCCGAGGATTGCTGCTGATGACTTGCCGATCATTTTTAAGCATCTGCCGAACAGCATCTTCGTAGAGACTCCAAAAGTTAAATTCTTTGGTTTCCACAAAGGGAGTTCTTTCAAGCCAGGATTCAGTTAAATTCAGTAAAGAAGGTTTTGCGGTGATATCTTTAATCAGTTTTTGCTGATCTTCGCGAAGGTGAGCTTCGAATGAAGACTGCAAAAATTGCAATCGATCATCTTGTCTTAAGCCTAAGCCTATTTCAACGCAGCGAAATTGAAAACTTTGGAAACCGCTGGCGGGATACAAATAATCTCGGAACTCAAGAAAATCTAAAGGGGTCATTGTTTCCAGTACGTCGATTTGTCCAAAAAATAATTTAAAGATGGAAGTTATGCGATGCAGACGCTGATTGGCGATGGATAAAGCGGACTCGGCCACCGGAGTTTTCGAAAAGATCTCGGCAACTGAATTCAGTTCAAAATGAATTTGTTTAAACCAAAGTTCAAATACTTGATGGACAATAATAAAAAGCATTTCGTCATGAGCGGGAGCTTTAAATTCTTCACTTCGTCTTTTTTGCGTACTCAAGAGTTCATCAAGTTTTAAATAATCATGATAATTCACGGGTGGATATTTCACCAGATAGCTCCTTTAATTTCTTTACAAAATTCATCACGTCATCAGGTTGTGTATCCCAGCTTGTCATCCAACGGCATTCATTTGTTTTTTCATCCCAAACATAAAAAAAATGTTCGTCACGAAGTTGCTTGACCCAGTTTTTTGGTATTATAGCGAAAACGACATTGGATTCCGTTTTCTGGGTGATTTTGACACCAGGAATTGTCGCCGTATTTTCACTTAATAAACGAGCCATCTGCAAAGAATGGGAAGCAATTTCTTTCCAAAGATTATTTTTCAGATAGGCCGTGAACTGCGCTGCAATCATGCGAGTTTTAGAAGGCAGTTGTCCCATTTGTTTGCGATAATACTTTAAATCTTCACGAAGATCAGGATCAAAAACTAAAACGGCTTCGCCAAACAAAAATCCATTTTTAGTTCCACCAAAAGAAACCGCGTCGATTTTAGAATCTGTGATCAATTCCTTTAAGCTCACATTGAGCCGAACGGCCGCATTGCAAAGCCTAGCGCCATCGACATGAACTTTTAAACCTTCTGAGTGAGCCCAATCAACAATTTGACGAATTTCATCGACAGAATAAACTGTACCATATTCGGTGGGTTGGGTGATTGAAACCACTTTCATCTGTGAAAAATGCTGATCACCACGACGGATAAGAGAATTTTTTAACTGGTCCAACTTCAATTTTCCGTCAGACGTAGACAAAGCCCAAAGTTTACAATTGCCGATAACTTCAGGACTCGCACACTCGTCAACATTAAGATGGCTCACATCAGAGCACAAAATACTGTGATAAGATTTGGTTAAACATTTAAGTGATAAAACATTTGCGGAGGTGCCATTAAAAACAAAAAAAACTTCGGTTTTAGGACCAAATTTTTCGCGAAAAATTTGGACAGCTTCTGTGCTGTATTCATCGGTGCCATAGCTCGGAGCGTGGCCAATCTGCGCCTTAATTATGGATTCCAGAATTAAAGGATGAGTGGCAGAATGATTATCGCTCCCAAATCCTGGTTTCATTCTTTTTGTTTTCCATGTTTTTCTTTAAAGACAACTTGATTGAAAAATTCGTAGGCACTTAGCGCGGCCAATCGTTGAGTATTGGAATTAATATCTAAAGCGGGAGACACTTCATAAATGCCTAAACCTCGCACATCAATATTCTGCAATAACCAACGAAAAGCAGGAAAAAACTCCGCGGAAGTTAATCCCAACGGCCATGATTGTGAACAGCCCGGAGCTTCAGAACTTGAAAAAACATCGATGTCTAAACTGACAAAACAAGGGTTATGAGGAGTCGTCATCAGCAGTTGCGAAAGAATTTGTGTTAAACCTTCTTCCCGAACTTGATCAATCGAAACGACTTGTCCACCGTGATCTAAAACATATTGGTAATGATGGCGACTATTGCATTGTCCTTGAATGCCAATCTCGATAAAAACACATTGATCTGCTCGTTGTTCGAGCAGGCGATAAAATGGTGTGCCAGAATTGAAGCCTTTTTCCGTTGTTCGTACATCCAAGTGAGCGTCGAAATTAATCACGATGGGTTTTATTTGCGTGCCACTGAAAGCTTCAACAAATCCAAAAGAATCGCAATAACCATAGTCGTGACTTCCACCGAGGGAAACCCAATGTTTGTTATGTTTTGCCAAGTTATAGATTAAACTTCGGGCTCTTTCATGGCGCTCGGCTAGTGAAAGTTCTATTTTTAGATTACCCAGATCGCTAATCCTAAAATCCAGCGGCAAAAATGGCGAAGGTGTCATTCGGTAAAGAAAACTGCGAATCCCATGAGGACCTTGTTCGGCGCCTAAGCGTCCTTTGTTTAAGGTGATCCCTTCATCGTCGGGATATCCCAATAAACAATAATTTTGTAAATGCTGAACCCAGTCGATGGAATCAGTTTTAACCAAGTCAACTTTTTCGCCCCAGCGAGGATCCTGAGGATCATTTTTAGTAAAGAGTAATTCATTTGAACAAGGAGTGAGCCAGGACATTTGTCGCCTCTCAATGATTGATTCTGGTAAAATCAATCGTCTTAATCAGCGCACCAGTTTCGGGGTTGTACATTCTCATTTCAGCACTTGCTCCCTGAAAATCCATCGAGGTGTAATAAACTCCCTGATCATCAGAAAGAAAAATCACCCAGGAGGGGTTGGTTGAGGGGCTAATGCTGTATTGATAGGATGTTTTTATTGTTGCTGGATCTCGATTGTTTGGCTGGGGCTGAGAATAGAAGTTCATTTCAGAAAATGTACGGATTTCTGCAAAGCCAAGACTTGTCCACCAAAAACCCAGAAGTCTTTTGAGCCCAATAAAACTTAGGGACTGAAGAGAAGCAACTTTGGAACTATCATCGATTTGCCCAAAGCCCGAAATAAGGGCACCTTCTTCAAGTTTTGACAGGGTTGCCGTCACTTCGGCGCTTTCCGCTTTTAATTTATAAATATGTCCACTGGATGTTTTTAATCCAACCCAAGAAAATGCTGTTAAATTTTTAATCACTGTTCCGGTGACTGAAACTTGTCCAGATTCCTGAGCAAATCCCAGTGGCAAAGCCATGAACAAAAAAGACACACTTAGGGAAAACAAATTGAGGTATCGACGCAACATGCGAAAATAGGAATCATGATTTTTCTTTGGGGTCAAAAACAATTCGCTGGCGAAAAGCGTTAGGCTGAGGCTATAATTTGTCTATTCGAAGGCCAAAAGGGTCAAACATTAATGAAAAGGAGTTCTCATGAATCATTTAATTAAAACTTCGCTGAAGCTTGTAATAGCAATCTCAGCGGTGGTCGCGATTTCTAGCCAAGGCTGGGCGCGCAGTTCTGGTGGCGATGGTGTGTTGTTGAGCTTGAATCCGTTTTATCAAACGATTTCAGACGACGGTGGCGGTGCCACGACTACGTCTTACACAGAGACTAAGATGGATGTTAACTTGGGTTACCAAATGGCCACAGGTCTTTACCTGGGCGCACTTTACTTTACTGATACAACTACAACTTCTCCTGTTAGTTCTGGTGCAGCCACTTCTGGATCTGGATATGGTGTTTCTGTCGGGTACTTAAAAAATGGTTGGTTTGGTCATCTGCACTATATTCTTTCTGCGGATAAAGATGATAACACTGCAGATGCAGATAAATGGTCTAAAGGAACTGGAATACAGGCTGATGTTGGATACATGATGGCGGTTTCAGGGCCATTTATGTTGGGTGTTGAGCTAGCTTATCGCTCACTTTCATACACTACAAATACAGTTGCTGCAGTTGACAGCACAGCATTTACTCGCAAGGCATCAGAAGTAACTCCTAAAATTCGTCTCACATTCATCTTTTAATTTAAAGATACAAAAGAAACTAAAAAAGAGAAGCCAACTGGCTTCTCTTTTTTTATACTGCTAATGGTTTTTTCTGAGCATCAGGAATATCTCGCAAAACACTAAAGAGTCTTGGCGATCTCACTTAAAAACTGCAGATGAGTCAGCGGGTAGGCACCCACCTTTTCAATCATCAAGGTTTTGGCAGCATCTTGTCTGGGAATATTTTCAAAAGTGATCATGCGATCAAAGGTGTTAGCGGCAGAAACAATGATAGACAAAGGATCGAGTTGATTTTCTCTTAATCCGCTGGGGTAACCTTTTCCATCCAAAGATTCTTCATGTTCGTTAATGATTTTAATTACCAGTTGGTCGAAATGTTTTTTGTCCCTAACTCGGGCTGACCCTACGCTGGGATGAGTTTTGTAAAGTTTTAAATCTTCCGGACTCATCTCGGATAATTTTCTTTGGATATTCACCGGACTGTCGTGATGACCGATGTCATGAAGTAGAGCGCCCAGGGTTAGCAAGGATATCAGTTTAGGATCTACTTTAAGTTTCTGTGCTAAAGCGACAGAAAGGGTAGCGACCGATACCCCATGATGGGCAACGTTTTTATCCGTATTTTCAATTTTTAAAACTGAACTCACAGCCTGAGAATTGGCCATCAAAAATTGAACATACTCGCCCGCTGATTTTTTAGTTTCATTGTAACAAGCCTGATCTTCAGGATTTTCAAAAACCATTTCGGTATTGGATTGCTGGTGACCTTGGATAATTTCACTGCGAGTTTCGATACTTTTGCTTGAGTTATTGTCATAAGCCACTTCAATATTTTTTTTCAAATAGTTGCGGTAATGTTCTTCCACGTCCGGAGTGATAAACATTTTTTTTAATTTTTTTTCTTTCAAACGTTTTAAGCGGGCTCCTTCAAAGCTATCCCCCTTACGAAGGTAGAGAATATATTTATCATTGATTTTGATATAGGCATCAAAATCAATGGCTTGGTCGCCGCGTAAAGTACTGACCCTAATAGAAACATAATCCATTGATTTCAATTCCTCTCTGAGATTAAGATAATTGAATGTCAGATGCAGATGATAACATACTATATGGGTTTACTTCTGAGTCCAATATTTTAATCAATGAACTCCTAGAAAAACTAGAAGCCATCGAAGAAATGGATGATGACCAAAAGTCTAAGGAAAAAAAGTCAAGTTTGCTTGCTGATTGTGGAAATCAAGTTGATCGCATTATGGGGGGAGCTCAAAGTATCGCCATGGCTCTTCCTGAAAACAAGACTTTAATCCTAATCGGTGATATGGCACAACTTTGTAAAGCCGTATCTTACCGAGCCTCCAAAGTAAGTAACAACTCATCCTTGGTGAAAACCGCAGTGGCTCTTTTATTGGATGTTACTGAAATTCTGCAAAATGCAATTCATGCACTTGAAAGTGAAACTCCTGAAGGACAAGTGACATTTACACCAGCCTTTGTGGAACGGCTGCGATGGTTTTCTTCACAGTTTGCCCAAGGAATAAGCGGCACGGTGGATTCGAAAACAAAAACGGGAGCTCCGTCCCTAGGCCAATCGGATATCGATGACCTCTTGAAAAAGTTAGGATTCTAGAAGCGGTCTCATAAATAGTCAGCCGAGGCGACTTAGTGTCCACAGGGCGAGCTCTGATAATTTTTCATCCTGAGTTAAATTTTCCACATAAACCTTCAAAGATTTAATTTTTTTATTAGCCACCACAATCAGTGCATTTCGCCGTAAACCAAAACTTCCAGCGCGGGACAAGGGTGTGCCTTTGCTCCATTGGGATATCTTTTTCCCACTGGCTGTTAAAAGAAAAATCAATTCGTTTTCCAGTTGAGCATCATCTTCAAGCTTATGAGGGACAAAATTTTCAGTTTGAAGAAGATTTTTGTAAATTTTTTGATTCCACGGGCAAACTGTTTGGCAAAGATCACAGCCAAAAAGCCAGTCACCAAATTTTTCCCGCAGATTCACCGGGGGAATTTTACGAGATTCAATGGTCCAATAGGAAATACATTTAGTCGCATTAAGAACACGAGGGGATTCTAGGGCTTGAGTTGGACAAATTTCCATGCATTTTGTACAGGTTCCGCAAAAATCGGGAAGAGGCTCGGTGGTATTTTTCAGATCAAGACTGGTGATGATTTCACACAATAAAAATAAACTGCCTTTTTTAGGATGAATTAAGCAAGTGTTTTTCCCAAACCAACCAAGTCCAGCACGAGAAGCAAGATCCCTTTCCATTACGGGAAACGAGTCTGTTATAGGAAGAAAATCTTCCTGAGGGTAATTCGTTTGCAATTTTTTTATGATTTGCTTGAGCTTTTCTTTCAAAGAAAAATGATAATCAAAACCTTGAGCATACAGGGCCACCCGCGCTTTTTTAAGTGGAAAAGAGTCTCGACCGGGAATTGAATTGACATAAGGAAAAGCAAAAACAAAGGAGGACTTTGCATTTTTACGAAGTTGGGTGGGGTATTCCTTCAGTTGAGCGTGGGCTTCCAGATATTTCATTTCGCCGTGATAGTCTTTATCTAACCAAGCTTGATAATGCTCAAAACTCACTGGTCGTTCTAATTTTTGCATTCCCCAATGAGAAAACCCCAGTTCGAGGACATCTTGATCTAAAAGATTTTGGCAGTCAGAAAGGCTCATGCTAGTCTACAAATATGAGATTTCAGCTTGAATGTCTGCAAAAATCGGATTCGTGGAAATCCATTCTGGTGGTGCAACAACAAATTGTTGATCAGGGTTTTATTGCCTATTTGGCCGGGGGGGCCGTTAGAGATGCTTTTTTGGGCGTCATTCCCCATGACTTTGATTTGGTCACCGACGCCTCAGTTCAAGATCTGCAGAAAATTTTTAAAAAAGTCGTATTGGTCGGCGAAAGTTTTGGTGTGATCCGAGTTATTGAATCTGGACATACAATTGAAGTCGCCCAATTTCGGAAAGAGTCAGACTATAAGGACGGGCGTCATCCTTCATTGGTTAGTGCTGCGACTCCAGAAGAAGATGCCTTACGCCGTGATTTCACCGTAAATGCTTTGTTTTATGATTTTTCGACCGGGAAGGTCTTGGATTTTGTCGGGGGCTTAACAGATCTGGAAAATAGAAAGTTGCGTTGTGTAGGGAATTCAGAAGTGCGTTTTCAAGAAGATCATTTGCGAATCCTGAGAGCCATTCGACTTGAAGCTCAATTGGGATTTACGCTTAATCCGGAAACAAAAACTGCTTGCGAAAACTTAGCCCCATTGACTTTGAAAGTGAGCAAAGAACGAATTCAAGACGAACTTATTAAAATGATTACCGGTCCAAGGCCAAATCTTGCTATCCAAAGTTTATGGAATTTCGGTTTGATGAAAATTCTGTTTCCTCAACGCGCCGAAAACTATCAAGAAGTCTTGTCTCAAATTGAAATACTATTTAAATATTCGGTGTCCAATGCTGAGCTAGCTTTGACTTTTTTTGCGTGGAGAATAAAAAAATCGGAGGATTTTTTTAAAAACTTAAAATGGCCCAAAAAAAGTGAAAAAAACATCCAAACTGTTTTAAATATTTTTATGTTTAAAGAGGAATTTTTGCGCCAAAGGTTGGGCGAACAACTGCTTATTTATCAAGATAATTTGTTTCAAAAAGTGTTAGTCGCTTGCCAAGATTTTTATTTTGATTCAAAAGAGAAAGAAAAACTTTCGGAACTTAAAAATCAGTGGATTAAAGTGGGGCAAAATAATTTATTGCCAGCTCCGCTGGTTAAAGCCATCGATTTGCCTGAAAACTATCAGGGCTCCCAAATCGGAAGCGCTTTGAAAGAAGCTTTTTTATTACAATTAGAAAACCCTACAATGTCCAAGACCGAAATCAAGAAAGCCTTAGGAAACTGAAATTCCGACAAAAAACTCGGTTGTTGCATTCAATTTCACTGGCATAACCAAGGTAATGCCCTTGAAATCCGTCGTAAACTCACCATGAATAACTGTCGGAAGAGCCATTTCAAAATTGTAACCTAACTGATTTAAACTTGTTTTTGCTGTTCCATAAATCATGTTAGTTAGCTCACCTACGGCATCACATACTTCTTGCGTAATTTCAGTGTTCTTCTCGCCCAACATATTTTCGATAATTAGCAAAATCGCATCTTTCGGAAAACTCAAAGTGAGTTGGCCTCGAAGGGGAGGTGCTGTCATTCCAACGATACCGGCAACCTGTCCACGAAGAACATAATTGTTTTCAATTGTTGGCTTACCAAATGTAACCTGAGTGTTGGCCATCATTTGTAGGGTTTTAGTTACCCCTTCAGCAAAAGCATTCAATAATCTCTTGTCAAAGAGCGGATTATCAATTTTTGGTGCAGCAGACATCGGAACTCCTATCTCAGTTGAATATCAAATTAAGAAGCTTTTGCGACTGGATTTTGTGAAACTTTGGCGTAAACTTTTTCAAGTTTTCCCCTAAGAGTAGCTGAATTGAAGGGCTTCACGACATAGTCAGATACCCCTGCTTTTGCAGCTTCCAGAATTTGTTTTTGTTCGCTCTCTGCAGTTACAAGCATAAAAGGAAGAAGTTTAAACTTCTCGTCAGCTCGGCAAGCCTTTAAAAAGTCGATTCCTTGCATTTTAGGCATATTCCAGTCGGAAATCACAAATCCAAAGGGTTTTCCTTCAGCGTGAGCCTTTTGAACCAGTGGCAGAGCAGTTGCGCCATCGTCAGCCTCTTCTATATTGGTATAGCCTAGTTCAATGAGGGTTTTTTTGATGATTTTTCGCATAGTTGCGAAATCATCCACAACTAGAAATCTTGTGCTAGTGGGAAACATAATAACTCCTATTGGCCTTGCCATGAATAATTTACGTACATATCGGTCTAGTTTTTATTTTCTTAAGTCCAGAGGTCTTGTGATTTTAAGAATTTGTTGTCAGACTTAGATACAGGTGGTGCTGGATTACAAGTGAGACTCATCGGACAAGAGTCTTATTGTGAGACAGGTTTTAGAACATTAACAATTTGCGGGAGGAGCAAGGATGCTCAGAGATATCCTGATTCAAAAAGGTCTTTCGAATCGTGAGGCTGAAGTAGCGGAGTTGGTTTCCAAGGGCTTGTCTAACAAAGAGGTAGCCAACCAATTATTCGTGACTGAAAAAACAGTCAAATTTCATCTTACAAACATTTACAAAAAAATGAATGTGAAGTCCAGAGCACAGCTCATAGTCTGGTGCCTTCCTCATTTGGGTTTTGTTGAGAGTGAAGCTCGTATTGAGGCGCAAAATAATGCGGCCGCAGCAGCGTCATACAATTCTCAAGCGACACAAACAATTCCAGCAGGCAGTGCAACTGTATCTGGAACGACTCTGCCAAGTTCAAATAACGGTATTAACCGTGGCGGAAATTCAGATATCGGAGCAATGGGGATTTAATCTCCATTTTTAAAAGTCTCTTAAGGGTGGGTTGTGAGCACACGAAATTCTAAAGCAGTAGATGCTTCACGTGTGGTCATGACCCAACTTGTTTTACCTTCCCATACAAATTCCTTAGATTCAGTTTTTGGTGGAACAATCATGTCGTGGATTGATATTTGTGCTGCGGTAGCGGCCCAAAGACATTGCAGCATGGACGTTGTTACTGCCAGCATCGATGAACTTTCCTTTGTAGCTCCAGTTTACAAAGGCTGGGTGGTCAATCTTAAAGCCAGTGTTAATTTTGTATCAAAAACATCTATGGAAATCGGTGTCCGTGTCGACGCTGAAAATCCTAAAACAGGGGAAACCTTTCATACCGCCTCAGCCTACTTGACCTTCGTCGCCTTGGGGGCCAGTGGTAATCCAACTCAGGTGCCTGGACTTTTGCTCGAATCCGAAGAAGATAAAAGACGATTTGAATCTGGAAAATTTCGCCGCGAAGAACGCCTTCGCCGTCGCGAGCATTTAAAACAAAAATAAGTTTATATTCACTTCAACATCTTCATGCCGTTTGGCTAGGTCTTGATATTGTTACTGAATATCTCAAGATTTACTACGCCATGCCGAGTTCTATCTAGGGTATTTACTACGGAGTATAATTAAATGGGGACAGATTCAGGCGAAAATAAAAATGATTCGGCGAAAGCTGTATCGAAACATGAAAATTTTTTAGTTCAAGATGAAGTCCGTATTCGACGCAAAATTATTCGTCAGGATCGTATCTCAGTTCCATCGGGAAAATGCTATATCATTTTAGATCAAAAAAAATATGAAGTTGTAAATATCAGCACCTTTGGCTTAGCGGCAATTTTTTTGAGTAAAGATTTTATCGAAATGAAATCTGTATTGGAAAATTCGGAACCTTTGGAGCTACCACTTATTTTTGCTGAAACCCAAACTCAAATTTTATCTCTGAGGCCTGTTCGAATTGAAAAACATCCGCAATCCATTTTTGAAGATAAAATAGTTGCATTTGAAGTCATCGGAGAGACTCTGAACGTGGATCGCATTAAAGCTTTAGAGGCTTCAATCGAAGTTATTGAGCTGCAGAAAGGTTTTGAAAAAAAACTTGTCGAAATTCCAGCAAATTTTCGTTTATTAGTCTACGAGATGAAAGATTGGCTGATATTTTTGAAAACTAAAATCGAAGAATTAGAAGCGCATTCCCCAATCGATAGCAATAAAGACAATCAAGAATTCAGAATGACGATTGCTGAAAGTATTTCAGAATATGTTGGAAAAATTATTCCCAATCAGTATCGAAAAATTCCTGAAATGCTTAAGGGTATGGATCAAGTCACCGTTGCAGCTGCAATTCAATTTTTTCGGCAACAAATAGGAACATTAGTTCTTGGTGCTCCATTTGCTAATCGTGCTTTTTACAAACCTCGGGGCTATGCGGGTGATTACGAAATGATGAATCACTTGTATCGTGGTGAATTGATCGGTCGAACTTTATTTGATCAATGCATGCACAAATATTTTATTGAAGAACCCTCGGGTCGCGCCGTCAAAAATCGCTGCGATTACATGTTTGACAAAATTATAGAAACTGTGAAGACCTGCAAGTCAGATACAATTCGAATCTTGGCCGTGGCCAGCGGACCTGCCGTCGAACAACAGTTGTTTTTAAAAAATTCAAAAGATTTTTTAAATAAAAAAATAGAATTTGTTTGTTTGGATCAGGATGAAGAATCTTTGAAGCACGCGCAACGAGAAATCCAGATGATCGAAAGGTTTGCGAACACCGGTTTTAGTTTTAGATATGTTAATTTAGCTATAAAAAATATCATTATCGAGGGTCCTCCTGAAAAGGATTTTGATTTGGTCTATTCGGCGGGACTATTCGATTATTTTACCGACCCAGTGGCTCAATCCGCTGCGCTTAAACTTTATGAATCAGTACGGCCGGGCGGACGTCTTATAATTGGAAATTTTAGTAAAGATAATCCCAATCAAACAATCATGGAACTCTTGCTTGACTGGTATTTGATCTATCGATCTGAAGATGAGTTAAAGCAATTATTTGGTGTGATTAAAAAAGATTTAACAATAGAAAAGGAAAAACTAGCAATTAATTTATTTGCAGTAATGAAGAAATGATGCAGAAAAGTCAGCCTAAGGTATATTTTAAGCTAAGAAACCAAGAGATGCTTGATGAGATACGTTCAGTTTTGAACGTCATTAGCAGCTGGATGGCTATGCCTTTGTTTTTCTTATTTTGGATTGTTGATATCATTTCCTATCCGGATCTAAAATGGCCCTTTCTTTTTATTCGATTCTTAATTATTCCTGTATCATTAATCACAACGAGATTAGCGAATAAGGTGAATGAAGCTCGGCGAGTTCAAAAAATTGCGCTGTTTTATTTATTCAGTATGGGTGGTGGTATCAATTTAATGATCCTTATGATCAATGATCCTGGAACAGCTTATTATGCAGGTTTAAATTTAATTGCAATTGGTGGCTTGTTTTTCATTCCATTTTCAAAAAAGTATTTTTTATTAACAACTATTGGTATATATCTGCCTTATTATTTAATTACAGGATACCAACTCATTGGAAAGCCGAACTCTTGGTCGCAATGGTTGTCGAATAGTTTTTTCGTTTTAGCTTCAATCGTCATCTGTTATTTAATTAGGATATTTAACGAGTCTTTAAGAATAAGAGAAGTTAATTCCAGGATGCAGCTAAAGAGTGAGCTGGATAGTCGGGAAGAAATTATTCGCGTGCAAACTGATGAAGCGGTACGCTTAAGAAATCTTTCCACACAGTTCTCGCCACAAATTGTCGAGTCGATTCGTTCTGGGAATTTAAAACTGGAATCCACAGGTCAAAGAGCTGAAATCTGTGCTATTTTTATTGATATAGTTAACTCAACAGAGCGTGTCACCAGAATTGATAAAGATAAAGTGGATCGTGTTTTAACAAAATTCCTAGAAGATTCGATTAAAATTCTACTTAAATATGACATTACAATTGATAAATTTTTAGGTGACGGAATCTTAGCCTTTTGCAATGCGCCCTTTAAGAGAATTGATTATGCCTCACGAGTCATTAAAGCGGCTCTAGAAATTCGAGAACGAGTTCAGCTTGATGATGAATTTTATGAAAAAAATTGGGATGGACCTTTGACTTTACGAATGGGTATTGCGCGAGGTTTTGTTAATGTTGGATTTTATGGAAGTAAAAAATATTATCAAAGCTACACTGCAATTGGACCGGTAGTGAATTTAGCTTCTCGCTTATGTTCTTCGGCTGAGCCCGGTCAAATTGTCATGGAAAATGATGTTTATGAAATGGTTGCAAATGAATTCCATACAGAATTTTTAGGCAAACGTATATTAAAAGGTTTTGAAAGAGATATCGTTCAGGTTTACAGAATTATTTCTTCCAAAGATATGTCTGAAAAATCTGGTGCTAATATCACTGAATGTCCAACCTGTGGCGGCATCCTATCTCTTGAGACCAATATTCAAGGACAATTTATTTTCATGTGTCGCGCTTGCTCTACAGTCATCGACACAACTTCACACCACGTTAAAAATCCTTCTATTAAAAAAATCGCATAGACTTAGTTTTCGGGCTGTTTTTTTATTTAGGAAATTCCCTATTTCATTCATTAATGACTCACCATCCATGGTTGCCGGCTCTCGGCATCCTGCCTCGCCGAGGTCATTAATGAATGAAATAGGGAATTTCCTAAATAAAAAAACAGCCAAGAAGTCCAACTTAAGCGATTTTTTTAATAGAAGGATTTTTACGCCGACTGTGCCTTTGCGTTGATGAACTGAATAGCATTCCTGCACTTCAGTAAAGTTCTTTTCTTTTTTTAAAATACTCTTATTTATTCCATAACGACCTCGGCGAGGCAGGATGCCGAGAGCCGGCAACCACGGATGGTGAGTCGTTATGGAATAAATAAGAGTATTTTAAAAAAAGAAAAGAACTTTACTTAACGAGATATTCTTTCCAGCGGGACAACAGGGCTGGCGTCAGTTGGGTGTAGCAAATTGTTCCTTCGGTTGCGGCTTCTTTTCGGTGGATTCTTGTTTCGCGGTCGAGGTCGAAAATTTTGTATTCTTCGTTACGGGGGAAGTAGAGTTGGACGTCGGTTTGTAGTTCGTTGACGGCGTCGGCCATGAGGGTTTTTAGTTGGTCGAGGCCTTGACCGGTGAGGGCGCTAACAAAAACTCGGGGAAATTGTTTTACTTTAAATTGTTTTTCGGGGGACGCCGCATCCATTTTATTAAAGACATGGATAATTTTTTTATTGGTCCATTTAAACTCTTCGATCAGTTGATCCACGACTTCCACTTGTCTGGCCATATTAGGGGAAGATAAATCAATGACATGAAGTAAGACATCGGCTTCGGCTGATTCTTCAAGTGTTGCTTTAAAGGCTTCAATCAATTGTGTGGGAAGCTTGCGAATAAATCCCACGGTATCGGTCACAACAGCGGCAGGTCCATCGGGCAAAAATATCTTTCGAGTGGTTGGATCCAAGGTCGCAAAAACTTGATTTTTAGCCATAACTTGGGAACCAGTTAGACGATTAAGCAAAGAGCTTTTTCCCGAGTTGGTGTAGCCAATCAAAGCAAAGCTAGGAATTTCATGACGGCGTCTGGAACTTCTGTGTTGGGCCCGATTTTTCCGAACTCCATCTAATTTTTTTTTGATCAAAGAAACCCGTTCACGAACACGACGGCGATCATTCTCTAAGGCAGACTCACCGGGGCCGCGAGTTCCGATCCCACCACCTTGGCGAGAGAGTGAACCCATCCAAGCATCGACCATCCGAGGCATTTGATCTAAAAGTTGAGCTAACTCGACTTGCAGTTTTCCTTCGAATGTTTGAGCTCTGAGTGCAAAAATATCTAGAATTAATTGATTACGATCTAAAACAGGGACCCCTATGGCAGTTCCTAAGTTTCGCGCTTGAACCCCAGATAACTGATGATCGATAATCACGAATTTGGCTTCAGAATCCCGGACCATCTCTTTGATTTCTTCGACTTTTCCGGTACCAATTAAAGTCGCTGGATTCCATTGGGGAAGAGTTTGAATAACGGAGCCAACAACTTCTCCGCCAGCTGCGGTCACAAGTTCTTCGAGTTCTAATAGATTTTCTTTAATTTCAGAAAGAGCTTCTGTTTTTAAGCCTACACCGACAACGATGCTACGGTCATTATTTCGGATCTGCGACGTTTTCGTCAAATCAGGGCACCTCTTAATTTAATATTAGCATGATTTTTAGGAAAAACGACAAGGAAAAACAGCGTTCTAAGGAAAGTTTTTTAAAAGAAATTGCAGGACATTTGCACCCATAATTTGAGACACTTCGCTCTGGCTGAGGCCAGCCTCAGCCAATTTGGCGGTCAAAAGCCCTATCCGCGCGGCATCCACGGGAGTGCGAACATAACCGTCCCAGTCCGAGCCCAGTGCTACAAAGGAAACGCCAACAAGATTTTTAACATATAAAATCGACTTAACAATATCCTCTACTTTGCTCCCACAAGTTGCCTCACTCCAAAAGCCGATGCCAATAAGGCCGCCTTTTTTAGCGATTTTTTGGATTTGCAGATCAGTTAAATTTCGATTGTTATCACAAGCACCTTTAATCCCTGTATGCGAAACTAAGGGCGCTCGTTCTGATAACTCAAGGACATCATCTATTGTCGAAGTCGAAGCATGAGCCAAATCAATGATCATTTTTTTTTCGTCCATTTTCTTTAGCCATTTTTTACCCAACTCTGTCAGACCCTGTTTTTCAAGGCCTTGCTGAGAACCGCTCATCTTTGAATCTGTCAAATGAGCAGGACTCATCATGCGAACTCCAGCCTCAAACAAACGATCGAGTTGAGTTAGATCTTCATCCAAAGCCTGAGCTCCTTCAACAGAGATCCATCCGGCCGTAATTTTTTTATTGATGCTTCTTTTCTTAAGATACTCTTCAAGTTCTTGGTGATTAGTTATAATAAAAAAATCATCTCTTTCATGAGCAGCTTGGCGTAATTTATTTATTTGAAAAAGAGCTCTTTCGGAAAGGTGAGTGAAAGATTTCACCGGATAACCGGTGAATACCGCTAACCAAAAAATACTATCGCTGGTATTTGCGTTTTTTTCGATAGAAATATTTCGTGGTGCTTGGGTCACAATGGAAAAACCTTGCAAGGCAATATTTCCTTCAATGAGTCGGGGAATGTCGACATGTCCGCTACGGGATCGTTCTGCGATTGATCGATTCCATAACAAAGTATCGGCGTGTAGATCTGCGATAAATAAATCTTTATGAAAGGCCGGGGCTTGGATGGCTTCTTGAGAAGAAAAATACTGTTCAAGACCATTAATTTTAACATCAATAACATAGGGAATAAAAACGAATCGTAAAAATGAATAAATAAATACAAGCACGAACAAGGGAATCGCCACACTCCAGATAATAAGTCGTTTTTTATTTTTGTTTAATACAGGCATTTTTTAGAGCCGCTTCCGTGTGTAGGCTTTTCCCCAGCTTCGGGCACTCGGCAAAAACGAGAAAAGAATAGGCAGCATCCACCGTCGCGGCAATATCCGACGAATGAGATGAAACACGAGGGCGTCTGGAGTCGCAGCTACCCACAAAGGTGGGTTCTGTTTTTTAATAACATTGAAAATACATCGAGCGATTTTCTCGGGTGTAGCTACCGATAAGCGCATCATTTTTTCCACAAATGGAGTCATGTGGTGATAATAATCACTGTAAGGTCCTTCAATAGTTCTTTTAGGATGGGAAAGCGGAGTGTAATAAACATGCTTAAAGGAATTTGAATTAATAAAGCCCGGTTGAATTAAACTGACATTGATACCCAAGGGCTTCATCTCGTACCACAAAGCTTCGCTGGCGCCCTCTAGGGCATATTTTGAAGCGCTATAAGCACCCATTGTCGGCATCGCCAACATGCCGCTGACCGAAGACACATTAATAATTTTACCTCGACCTTTTTCGCGCATTTTGGGTAAAACCAATCGTGTTAATCCCAAGGGTCCCAAATAATTTGTTTGCATTTGTAAAAACTCGTCTTCATCAGTCATGTGCTCAACCACGGCGCGATAACTAATGCCCGCATTATTTATAAGAATATCGACGCAACCCCAAAGGCGTTCAACTTCTTCAACTAAATTTTTTCTTTGTTTTTCGATAGAGACATTGAGCTCGCGAATCATCAAAAAATCGCTTTCAGGAAATCTTTCTTTTAATTTTTTTAGTGATCGACTGCGTGCTGTAATGACCAAACGATATTTATTCGAGGCATAAAGTAATTCGGCTAAGGCGAATCCTAAACCAGAACCACAGCCTGTGACCATAATGACTGGTTTGAAATCATTCAATCGAGTATCTGAGCGACGAAATTGTCGTCGTAGCCATGAGAACAACATTGAGTTATCATCATTCGAAAGTTTGACGTAAATGTCAGTGTTATTTTATCCACAGGAAGAAATTTTCGCAGCTAGACTAAAGTAGGCTCGCTAACCAAATCCTCACAATGTTAATTGAATCCTAACTTTTCAAAGCAAAAGACATCCCTCAAGCTAAGAAAAATGAAAAGGATTGAAAATGAGCTTTTCTTTTCCTAAGGCCCACGCCGATAAACTTGAATTTTTAATTGATGCTCAGGCTTACTATTCTCGATTTGCAAGGGCTTTAGAACTTGCGCAAGAAAAAGTGGTGATGGTTGGATGGAACGTCGATTCAAGAACTTCTTGGGTAGATCCTCAAACAGGACAACGGATAAAACTTTCGACTCATATTCGTCGGTGTCTGCAAGCGAATCCCAAATTGCATATTTACATTCTTTGTTGGGATTTTAATTCTTTTGTAGGTAAAAATAGGGAATGGTGGCCTTATTATCGACCCGAAGCTTGGGGTCAGCGGGTGCATTTTCAAAAGGATTTTTTTCATCCGCTTTTATCGAGTCATCATCAAAAAATAGTACTCATTGATGATCAGTTGGCTTTCGTTGGAGGTTTTGATTTTTGTGAGGGGCGATGGGACACTCCCGAACATCGACCTATTGATCGGGAAAGAGTAAACTCTAAAGGAAAACATTATTCAGCCTTTCACGATGTGCAATCTTTGGTTCAAGGACCTGTTGTTCAAGATCTTGTTGAAGTTGTAACTGGGCGTTGGCTAAAAGCATCAGGAAATGAGCTTAAGTCCAGTGTTAAAATCAATTCTGATTTGAATCAGTTATTTGAAAAAAACAATTCGATCCTTAGGGATTGCTCAGTTCAAGTGTGTTTAACACAACCTGAATTTCAGCAACAAAAACCTCTTCGTGAAAACCTCAGAGCCACGATTGAGCTTTTAAAATCCGCAAAAAAATACATTTATATTGAGAATCAATACTTTACGCACACGCGATTAGTTAAAGTGTTACTTCAGGTTTTAAAAACTCGTTCTGGACCAGAAGTAATTCTTGTTCTGCCGCGATCTTCTCATGATAAATTTGAAGAATACACCATTGGAATAACGCAAAGACGAGCTTTAAACTTTTTAAAACAAAATGATTATTGGAATCGATTGCGTGTTTGTTATCCCCGCCTTGAGGCTAGTGATCAGCATCGTCTGTATGTGCATTCAAAACTACTTATTGTTGATGATTGTTTTGTGAAAATTGGATCCACCAATTTAAACCACCGTTCGATGAGTTTCGATACAGAATGTGATTTGCTCATTGCGGCCCATGAAGAAGAGCAGAAAAAACAAATTCATTCTTTTCGAAATCAGCTTTTGTCTGAGCATTTGGACACTTCGAGTAAAGTTTTAGAGTGTCAGGAAGCGAGGGGATATAGCTTGCTTCAAATGATTGATGAAAGAAGTAAGAAGCCGAGAAGTTTGCAGGAGTGGCCGGATGGTTTGAGGTGGTTCGAGTGGTTTCTGTGGTCTCAGGAACCCTGGTTCGACAGGAGGAAGCCCTTGTTTAAACTTCAAAGCTCTGCGTTCTCGATCAAAAATCTCCTTCGACGCACGGGAAGTGCGCCTTCAGTCGATTTTTAATCTGGTAATTATCGGAGTCCCAAAACGAGTTGTTTGCAGTTTTGTGTTCCTAAAAAAGCAAAAGAGGCCATACTTCCAGAAGATCGTAGGGCAATCGATCTGAAGAAAATGGGAGCGGCTGCTGAAACTTCTCCGCGACAATTTTTTCGAGCCAAAGCAGTGACAGGAGTACCTTCAACAACATGCACGCCGTTAACCGTAGTTACTGTGCTAAAAACTAATTGATAGATGTCTCCGGTATTGCACTTATTTTTATCCTCAAATGCGTAAACAAGCATGCCCGCTTTTTCATCGGCAAAGCAGATTGTTGATAGGAATGATAAAGACAAAAAGAATGCATATTTCATAGGGCCTCCAAATTTTTGATACAGTTCTAAGTTTGAGGATTAATTTCCTTTAAACAAACGAATCTGATATTTGTCAGAATAAAAGCAAACAACATTCCAACTTTGAACTAGGACAAACTCTGTTATTTCCTTATGAGCATTCTTTATGGGGAAGACTCATGAATTTTATGAAAATCCTACAGGGGATGTACAAACTTGTGACAGGTGATTTTTTTAATGCCGTTAACTTAAGCCCACAATATTTCCCATTCTCCTGACGAGAGGCCCTTAAGTCTTTGCTTTAAATCCATAGCAAAATTTAATAAGCCATTTTTTTGAAACTGCTGAGCGATTTGTCCAGCGACGACGCGGAAAAAACTTTGGTAATCGGTTCTGCGTGTGGCGCGAACTAAAAAATGAACGTGGTCACTTTGAATGGAAACTTGTTCAATTTTGACAAAGAATTTTTGTGCATAACGATCCACAATTTTTTGAATAAGAAAATATCGGCGATAACTACGAAGTCCTCCGCGCACAGAATCTTTATTGGCTTTTAAAACAAGATGTAGGGGCTCTTTGCCAGCGAGCGGTCTGGCACAGCGACCCTTGCGGGAATTTCGCAAAGTTCCACCATGAGAGAAGCGAAATTTCCAATGAATTTTTTCAAAATCAAATTTTTGCTGTTTTTGCATGTGACCGGTACTCCCCAGAAGCCACAAAACACAGCAATAAAGTCAGCAAGCTCGATTGAATTAAAGAGAGTAAGCAAAGGGGGAAAGGAACGATCCTCGGGCGAGCCTTAAGTTAACGGCGTTAGTGATTTTTTCAGGGCTACAAATACGATCAATTTTAAATTTACGGTATCGGTGCTTTAAACCAAAGCTACTTTGACGTACTGGAAATTACCAAGCTTTAGCTCGGCCGGCTAAAAACAATTGAATAAGAAGTTTCAAAATCACTGAGATGTTTTTTTACAATTTGGTTCAAGTTTTGATGCCTTTCGAGCGTTTAATCCTGAACTCTTTCATATACTGAGCTTCTAAACTCGTTAAAACTACCGACTGAATAATTCCCTCAACTGTTGTGGTTCTTTGCAGAACATTCGCACTGCGCCTTATGCCAATTAAAAATGGACCAATCACTTCAACTTTTCCAAGTTGTTGTAAAAGTTTATAACTGATGTTGGCTGATTCTAAGTTAGGAAAAATTAATATGTTTGCTCCACCCACGAGATGACTGAAGGGAAATATTCTTTCAACAATAGTCGGATTAACAGCGGCGTCGGCTTGGATATCACCTTCGACAATTAAATCTGGATTTTTTTGTCGAACAAGTTCTGCAGAACGCCTCATTTTATCAGGGGTTCCTGGATTTGACGTGAAATTGGAGTAGCTCAACATGGCGATTTTTGAAGTCACGCCAAAATATTCAGTGATCCTTGCCACCTGTGTCGCGATCTGTGCCAATTGTTCAGCGCTTGGATTAACGTTTACGGTGGTGTCCGATAAAAGTAAAAATCGATCCTCGGTCAAAACGAAATTGACCCCGGCTGGAACTCCATCAGTGTGCATGCCTATGACTTGCAGAATAGGGCGTACTGCGTCCGAATAATTTTGCGAAGAGCCTGTGACCATGCCGTCGGCGTCATCCATCAAAACCATCATTGAAGCAAAATAATTTGGATCTGACATCAACCGTTCAGATTCCCGAAGGCTAACGCCTTTTCTTTGTCTTTTTTTATAAAGTTCATTCACATATTCTTGAAATTTAGGATGTAAAGAGGGTTGTATGATTGGCACATCTTCAAGAGCTTGCAATTCAAGATGCTTGATCTTTTCTTTGACTCGATCTGGATAACCTAAAAGGATTGGCTGGCAAATTTTTTCTTCAACCAAAGTTCGCAGCGCTTTTAAGATTTTCGTACTTGAGCCTTCAGGAAAAACAATTTTGGGAAGTATCCCTTCATTAGCCGAGGTATTTTGGTGAACTTTATGTATGGCCGTTCGGACAAAAGCCTTCGAGGGGCCCTGTAGCGCTTCCAATGTATCTCGGTAAGTTTCCCAATCTTCAATTTTTTTAGTGGCAACGCCAGATTCGATAGCTGCTTTTGCCACCGCCGGTGCTACCCACAATAAAACTCGGTTATCAAAAGGTTTAGGAATAAGATATTCTCGACCGAATTTGAATGCTTTGCCGCCATAGGTGACCGATACCTTTTCTGGAACTTCTTCACGAGCGAGTTTGGCTAAAGCTTTTACGGCCGCGAGCTTCATGGCTTCATTGATTTGTGTTGATCGAGTGTCTAAAGCTCCTCGGAATATCGAGGGGAATCCTAGGACGTTGTTAACTTGATTTGGATAATCGGATCTTCCAGTGGCGATGATTGCGTCTGGTCGAGCTGCTCGGGCTTTGATCGGATCGATTTCTGGATCTGGGTTTGCCATGGCAAAAATAATTGGATCTTTAGCCATCTTTTTGATCATGTCGACGGTTAGGGCACCCGCAACAGACAGGCCAACAAAAACATCGGCGCCGTCCAGGGCCTCAGTTAAAGTTCTTCTTTCAGTTGTGACTGCAAATAATTCTTTGTATTTGTTCATTCCTTCAGTTCGACCTTTGTAGATGACACCGTTTGAATCGCACATCATCAAATTTTCCCGACGAACTCCCAGAGAAATAAAAATATGTGAGCAAGCCACGGCGCTGGCTCCGGCTCCATTAACGACAACGCGGATCTGGTCCAGCTTTTTATTGATAATTTGGCAGGCGTTAATCATCGCCGCGCCACTGACAATGGCTGTGCCATGCTGATCGTCGTGAAACACGGGAATGTTCATTTCGCGTTTTAAGGTCTCTTCGATTTCAAAACATTCCGGTGCTTTGATATCCTCCAGATTGATTCCACCAAAAGTCGGCTCAAGCGCTTTCACAGCCTGGATAAAGTGAGCCGTAGATTCAGATTTAATTTCAATATCAAAGACATCAATTCCGGCAAATTGCTTAAATAGAATTCCTTTTCCTTCCATCACAGGTTTCGAAGCTAAAGGACCAATGTTTCCTAATCCCAAAACCGCTGTGCCATTCGAGATGACCGCAACAAGATTTCCTTTACTGGTGTAATCGTAAACTTTCGAAGGATCTTTCGCGATAGCTTTGCAAGGTGAAGCAACGCCTGGAGAATAGGCTAGGGATAAATCTTTTTCCGTTGAGCAAGCTTTGCTCGAGATAACTTCGATCTTTCCTGGCTTGCCTTTCGAGTGATATTCGAGGGCCTCGCGTTCCAAAGTCTTTTCTAAATGACTTTGATTATTTGAAGGAGGTTGGGTTTTCATTGGAGTCCTTTCTGGGTCGAGGCTCTTAATAATGCTATGACTCTTTAGGAAAAAGTAGCAGTTTTAACAAGTTGCGGTAGCAATTTCATCGGAGCTTTTAATTGCTCATCGCATCACTTTAATATTCCTAAAAAAATTCCAATTGGAGTTCGAGCTTGTGGTTTGTATCCTTGTGAGATGATTTTTTAATTTTGCAACTTGAAGGAGCCACTCATGAAATCACCTCGAGATGTCGTTATCGTCGATGGTTATCGCACACCATTTACTAAAGCCGGAACAAAACTAAAAAAAGTTCATCCGGCTGATCTTGGGAAAGCCGCTCTGAAAGAGTTGTTAGCAAAAACCAATATCGACGTGAAACTGATTGACGAAGTGATTATTGGCAACACGGGAAACCCGGTGGACACGGTGAATATTTCTCGGGTGGTTGCTTTGAGCTCAGGTTTACCCATCCAAACTTCAGCCTACACTGTACATCGCAATTGTGCCTCGGCCTTGGAAAGTATTTCCCAGGGATTCGAGAAGATTCGTTCGGGAACCATGGATGTGATTGTTGCCGGTGGTACCGAGAACATGACCCAAATGCCGACGCTTTTGCCGCCAAAAATCCAGGACATTTTTAATAAATTGTTTGCCGCAAAGGGCCCGGGGCAAGCGATTCCTTTGCTAGGAAGTCTTTTTAAAGCAGAAATGAAACAAATAAAGGCCTTGCTTCTTGGCAATATGAAAGACGAATATTTTCCTGTTATTTCAGTTCTGAAGGGGCTCACAGATCCTTTTGTCGGCATCAATATGGGGCAGACCGCAGAAATTATTGCTAAAGAATGGAACGTGACTCGTCTCGAGCAAGATCAATATGCCTTGAAGTCTCATCAAAAGGCATCTGCGGCAATTAAAGCAGGCAAAATGAAAGAGGAAATTGTTCCGGTCCCCTTAGGGCCCGACTACAAAGAAATAATTTCTGAAGATATTGGTCCTCGTGAAAGCCAAACATTAGAAGCCCTTCAAAAGTTAAAACCATTTTTTGATAAACAAACAGGAACGATCACTCCCGGAAATTCTTGTCCAATAACAGACGGCGCAGCAATGGTGCTTTTGATGTCGCGGGAAAAAGCGGAAGCTTTGGGCTATAAACCTTACGCGCGAATTTTATCTTATGCTTTTGCCGGTCTCGAGCCCGAGAGAATGGGATTGGGGCCAGCTTATTCAACACCACTGGCTTTAAAGCGAGCGAAGATGGATCTGAAACAAATCGGCTTGGTTGAACTGAACGAGGCTTTTGCGGCGCAAGTGATGTCTTGTCAAAAGGCACTGAATTCAGATGAGTTTTGTCGAACGAAGCTGGGGCTTCCCGGAAAAGTTGGCGAATTATCTACTGAAATTTTGAATGTCAACGGTGGAGCCATCGCTTACGGACATCCGGTCGGAGCAACGGGCACAAGATTGGTGTTAACTTTAATGAAGGAAATGAGAAGAAGAAATACTCAATTTGGTTTGGCGACATTGTGTATTGGCGGCGGACAGGGCGGATCAATTATCATCGAGAACGAGGCTTAATCATGAGTATCAACGAAAGTTTTAAAATTGTTCCCCAAGGTGACATAGCAATTCTTGAAATTGATCTGATCGGAGAAAAAGTAAATAAACTTTCTTCCCCAGTCATGGCTCGATTGAAAGAAGTTCTCGAGGAATTGAAAAAAAGTTCTTATAAAGCTCTTATTATTGTTTCAAAAAAACCAAAAATTTTTATTGCTGGCGCTGACATCGAAGAAATTAAAACCATGACTAGCAAAGAGCAATTCAATAAAGCTGTGGAAGGCGGTCAAAGTATTCTGAATCAATTGGAAGACCTTCCGCAAATCACGATTGCTGCGGTTAATGGCGCCTGTGCAGGCGGGGGTTGTGAATTAATTTTGGCCTGCGATTATCGCATAGCTTCGGATGACAGCTCGACAAGAATTGGTTTGCCTGAAACCCAACTGGGAATTTTACCCGGCTTTGGCGGTTGTGTTCGATTGCCAAGAGTGGTGGGTTTGCAAGCGGCTTTGGACGTGATCCTGGCTGGAAAATTATTGAACTCAAAAAAAGCGCAAAAAATTGGTTTGGTCGATCGGGTTGTACATCCAAATCTACTTTTAAGCGAAAGCTTAAAGTGGGCTCAAGAAATACTTAAAGAAGGAAAAGGCAAACGTCGTAAAACATTTAAACCTGTGGGTTTAATGAACGTCGTTTTAGAAGGCCCTATTGGTCGGGGAATTGTTTTTTCAAAGGCTCGTGAAGGCGTGATGAAAGTGACCCACGGTCATTATCCAGCTCCGTTGAAAGCGCTTGAGGTTGTTAAAAGAACCTATGGAATGTCGGACCGTGAAAATGCATTGAAGATCGAAAGAGAATCGTTCTGTGAAGTGGCTGTTACCGACATCAGCAAAAATTTAATTCATGTGTTTTTCCTAACTGAAATGGTGAAGAAACAATCGGGAGTTCGGGGCGTAGAGGTTAAACCAACTGAAGTGAAATCCATTGGTATTTTAGGAGCTGGTACAATGGGCGGGGGCATTGCTTATGTTGCCGCAGACAAAGGCATCTCGGTGCGGATGAAAGATTTATCTTGGGACGCTTTGGGGAAGGGCTTAAAGCATGCGCAAGATTTGTGGAGCAAATTACTTAAAAAGAAAGTCATTGATTCTTATCAACTGAAACAAAAAATGGATTTAATTTCTATTGGTCTAGATTACTCTGGTTTCAAAACAATGGATGTTGTTATTGAGGCTATTGTTGAAGATATGAGCATCAAACAAAAAGTCACTGGCGAAACTGCAGGGCAGATGCGTCCGGATGCGATCATTGCCACAAATACCAGTTCATTGAGCGTGACAGAAATATCAAAAGGGCATCCTCGTCCTGAATTTTTTGCAGGAATGCATTTCTTTAATCCAGTGAATAAAATGCCACTGGTCGAGGTTATTCGCGGTGAAAAAACCAGTGATGCAACCATCGCTACCATTTTTGAACTCTGTAAAAAAATGGGAAAAATGCCTGTGGTTGTGAAAGATGGCCCAGGATTTTTAGTGAATCGTCTTTTATTACCTTATATGTCTGAAGCGGCATTTTTACTTCAAGAAGGTATGTCTGTTGAGGTGGTCGATAAAGCCTACGTCAAAGAATTTGGCATGCCGATGGGACCTTTTGAGTTAATGGACGAAGTTGGTTTGGATGTGTGTTTAAAAGTTCTCAAGATTTTCAAAAAGTCTTTTGGTGAGAGAATCGAAATTTCTCCGTTAATGGATAAGTTGGCGACAACGGGCAGAATGGGAAAGAAAAATTCGAAAGGATTTTATTCCTATGATGCTAAAGGAAAACGTCTCGATGTAGACCCAACTGTATATATTGATTTAGGTTTGTCGACCTCGACCAACCCCTACACCACAAAAGAATGTATCGAGCGAGGCATTTTCGCGATGATCAATGAATGTTCCTTGGCCATGATTCAGGACCATATTGTCGAATCACCAAACGAAGTGGATTTAGCAATGATTATGGGAACGGGATTTCCTCCATTCCGCGGAGGCCTACTGAAATACGCTGACAGTATAGGTGTAACTCAGGTCGTAGATCAGCTCGAACTCTATGCGGCTCAAAGAAAAGCGCCGCGCTTGAAACCAGCAGCGCCACTCATCTCAATGGCGAAGTCTCAGAAGAAGTTTTATTAACAGAGTTTTTTAGCGCCTAAATTGTATTTTTATAAATTGGGACGCAGGCTCCTGCCTTCCCCAGCATCGGCCCTTCGGGCCGAGCGCGTACCGCTTGCTGGGAGGTCCCAATTTACAAAAATACAATTTAGGCTCGTAGGTAAAAAATCTGTTAATAAAAATTCTTTTGAGATTTGGTGATGGGCGTTTAAGACAGAATGATTACTTTGCTGTACAGCAGACTGTGACGATTCTAGCGGCTTCTTTAAAATGTTTTGGAAGTGGAAACATTCGAAGGTATGTTGAAAACGGTTTATCAGTATTGCAGTCTTGAGAAATCAATCTTCCAACATCCCTTGTATCGTACGAATCCCCAAGGTGAAGTTCCATGCATCCAAATTCACCCGATGCAGGCTTTCTATTTATTGTCTCTTTTTTTTCAACTGCCCATGAGCTATTTAAATAAAAAATCGTTGTCAGAATAAACAGCGCAGATTTCATGCCCTTGTCTCCGTTTTATATTATTATTAATAAGACTAGCATATTTGTTATCATCGATGAAGAGAGCAGACTCGCTCTAGCCCTAGGTCCGTTAACACTTCATAGTCAGTATTCAAAAAGCGCCCTGCAATTACGGGAAGTCGCGGATCATCTGATTTACTTTTATATTCTAAGAATTCGGGACCTTTTAAAGTTAAGACAGTTTTAATGACTAGCAGGTCCGCCTGATTTTCAATTCAAGTTTTATCAGTGAGTTGTTTTGTGTGGGTTTGAAGTTAGTTCTATTTATTTGGGACCTCCCAGCAAGCGGGACGCGCTCGGCCCAAAGGGCCGATGCTGGGGAAGGCAGGAGCCTGCGTCCCAAATAAATAGAACTAACTTCAAACCCCCCAAACCAACCCACTTATAAACCTAAAACCCCATTCCGAACTTTATACCAATCCTACTGCTATCAAAAGCCTGCGAGTATTCAGCGCCAATTTTAAGGAATGCTAAACTGGCTTCAACTCCTAAAATAATCTGTGTTCCTGATACGCTTTTCTTTTCAGATTGAGATGTAGAATAGCTCGAATCAAAAATGGTTCCGGATGTACCTGTAACGGAAAGTTCATTGGAGCCAGTTAACATTCCAATTCCTGCATAAGGTTCAATCATAGGCAACATGGGTGATACTAAAAGCTGTAAACCACTTACGGTCGTGTTGTCTTGGACGGTTGAGGTCGTTCCTGAAATAGCTTGGGAAAAGGAAAACTTAGAAGTTGAGTAAACTCCGCGCAATGCCAGATTAACGGGTAAAACGGGAATGACTTCATTGATTTGATATTTTAAAGCGAAAGAGGTTGAGCTAAGATCCGCCCCAGAGGCAGAAACTTTTGGTAATAAAACAACTTCTGCTGCAATTCCAAAGGGAATACCAACGGCGGCAACGATTCCAGTATTGTAAAGATTCGGAAGCTCAGAGCCCGCATTTCGTTTAACGATCTCATTGGTTTTTGGCGATGCCGTTTGCGAAGCGACGACTCCCACTTGAAAGCCGAATATACTGCCCATCTTTGAGGCGCCAATCATCGAATTGTGAGTGAAGTTTGCAGAGGCTTCTTTAGCAATATTAGTAAAGTCATCACTGGTGATATTAGTAAAGCTGGGGTCTGCAAAAGAAATAGAAGAAAATAGTCCGAGGGTAAATAGCAAAAATATTTTCATAAAAGCTCCTTGATCCAAAAATATAAACATAGGATTGGCTGTATATGCAACTGTCTAACAAAAATTGTCTTGTTCTTTGATTTATAAGGAAGAAAGTAAACTTATCTCATTTTGAGACGCTTAAATGCGATTAATCCGTTTTGAGAAGGATAGTTCGGTCTCTTATTTGCTCTTCAGAGTATCAAGGAGACTTTTATGAAAACAGTATCGGCTTATATAAAAACGATTTCTTCTCTTATAATGCTTGTTGCATTTTTAGGGATGGCAGCCTGCGCAAAAAAATCAGGTAGTGGCGCTAATCGAGCTCAAAGCGCTCGTGGAGTTCAAACTGGAGTAACGAATACCACTGGTTTCCTTGGAAATGGGCAACAACAAGTACCTGCTTCTTGTAATGGATCAACTCAAGCAGCCGGAAGACTCATTGATGATGGAAGTCTTATGGGTGCTTTTCGTAACAATTATGCTGAGTTTTTAGGCGAAGAGATTGGCGACCTCGATGGAAGTGCAAATTCCACATCGACTGGGGTTGATATACAATTAAGAGTTAAACTCAACGGACAAACTGTGGTTGGAAATCAAAGCGGTCTTATGCTGTCAATTTATGACTCCGAGGTAAATGAACTTGGTGTAATTGAGGTCAAATATGACAGTGCTACACAAGCCAACGTGAATGCTTCAACCGGAGAATTTACTCTCACATTTCAAGATAGCTACGGACAAGTTATGGTCCAAGGGCGAAATACGAGTAATCAGATTCAGGGCCGAGTCAGTTACCAAAACTCGGGAATGTCACAAGCTAAATCCTTAGGCGCTTTCACTTTGAGCTCTTGCGCCGTCTTTTATTAAGAAAGACTATTAAATTTCCCTTGATTGTTAGACCCTCATTCCAAAGAATGAGGGAATGCCACATCGATTAAAATTTGATCTCAACATTTTGAACTCTGTTGCCGGTGGAAGATCAGCCATCGATATTCCAGGGTTGGATTTGCAGAGTATTGAGGCCGCTCGATCCTTTATTAAATGTTATGGTTTTGACCTTGAGAAAAAAGATGATGTCGAGGCGCTTTGGTATTTTCATCGTCGAGCTTTGGTTTTGATGGTTGAAAAATTGGGTTTTGATAAAAAAGAAATTCCCGAAGTACTGATGAACCCAAAGTTAATTCAAGACATTTCAAGATTGTTAGTTTTTGCGAGTTCTCGCAATCCCGAAGAAAAGAATTTGCAGCGCTGGTCCTGTGCCATCCTTCGTTGCATGCATGTTTTTGTGCATGCTGAAAATGATCTCTTTGGCAGTTTTTCAGAAGAAATTCAAAATCAAATACTTGGCCCCTTTCAAAAGGCAATTATTAATGACGGCAGCCAACATAAAATTTTATTAAAAAGTAGAAAAACCTTACAAGGGAAAAAAGGTGGTATTGACGTCGAATTGGCTGGTTTCGAAGTTAAGCCATTCAAAACATCTTCAAGTACAGTTATTAAACTTTTGGCTCGACCTGATGCTTTGGCAATGAAAATTTTTGATAAACTCGGAGTCCGATTCATTACAAAATCACTTTTTGATAGTTTTCAACTGATCCGTTTTTTAGTTGAAGAAGATCTTATGAGTTTTCCGCATATCATGCCTGATCAGTCTTCAAATAATTTATATCCTGTCAGTCTTTTTGTGCGAATTTGCGATGAGCTTTCTCAAGCTAAAATTCCGCTGACAAATATAGAAATCCAAAAGCGTTTTGACGAAGAATACCAACAAGCCGTAAATCGTGTTGAGTTTCAAGATCAATTGCTTCGAAAACCAAATGACCAGTCAGCCGGCGATTTTCGATTTATTAAGTTTATCACAAGGCAATTAATTACCATCAATCCGACTGGGCAAAAACCGTTTAGTTTTTTTTATCCCTATGAAGTTCAAATTATGGATCAGGAATCTCATCAAAAAGCACTCAGTGGACCTTCCGAGCATCAAGCCTACAAAGAGAGGCAAAAGATGAAGGCAAGAGCCCGCGTGCTGCCAGAAGTCGAGGAGTAGTCTTTTGAAAGTGTTCACTTTATTGCGTACTCTTGTGATGTGTTTTTTATATCCGTTTTATCTGAGCGTCACTTCGCTCACTTTTATTGGATGTAATTATCTTTTTTCATCTCGTTCTTTGGATAACCGGATTATCAAATATTGGGGCGGCATCACTTGTTGGATGTTTGGCGTTTCCGTGCAGGTGCAAGGACTTGAAAATGTCCCAAGTGGAGGTTGCCTTTTTGTTTTTAATCACACTAGTTTTTTTGATATTTTCTCAATGAGTGCAGCATTTCCTGGTTTTCGGTTTGGCGCAAAAAAAGAATTATTTCAAATTCCTTTTTTCGGTCCGGCAATGAGTCGAGCAGGGGTTTTAGTAATTGATCGCGCCGATCGGCGGGAAGTTTATAAAGTTTATGATAATAATAGAGAAAAAATTTTACGCGGCGAAAAATTCGCCTTAGCTCCAGAAGGAACTCGGCAAAATGCGGAAATTTTAGCTCCGTTCAAAACGGGTCCATTTATTTTCGCCATTGGTGCAAAAGCTCCAATTGTTCCTGTTATTATAAAAAATGCGAATGCCGTGATGCCAAAAAAATCTTGGTTACCAAACTGGGATGCTTGGCATCGCACAATTCATATTCAAGTACTGCCTGCGATATCAACCGAAGCAGAAACTTTTGAAACTCGTCACGATCTGCAGAAGAAGGTTTACAACGTCATGAAGGATTACTTCACTGTTTGCCAGGTTTGATTGTAGATATGCGTCTGAAGACTCACACGACGAGCCCCGGTGTCCATTAAGATTTCAATATAGGGAGTTTTTAAAGATTCAATTCTAAGAATCTTGACCATAGAACCTATACCGATATTTTTTTTAGCAAGAACGTCGGCGACTTTATCCCAACGAATAAAAGGTTCGAAGCTTTTGCCATTATCCAGACTGCGGTAGGCCCCCACAAACCACGCACCATCTTTGTGAACAGCAACGGGAAAGTCGCCATTGCCAAAGGAATCCAATCGCCGCCAATTCTTACCGTCCTCAGTTTTGAAAATTCCTTTTGCGGAAACAATTCCTTGAATTTTTTTTGTATCGGTAAAAGCCATTGAAAAGATATCTCGCTTGAGCAATTCCGAAGTGCTTATTTCTTCCGATGTTTGCGGTTTGATATTGACTCCCAGGGCGAGAGATTCTTTTTTCCACCAGACTTCGCCATGATCTTTCAACCGACTGGAGGCCCATCGATCAGCATGGAATTTTTTAATTTCTACTCGGGATCGTTTTTGCGGCCCCTTGGACTGAGAATTAATGACAAATGCACGGTGGGGATGGGAAACAAAAGCAGTGAAATCGCTGAGTGGAAAAAATAAATTATCTTGTGTTTTAAGTTTAAAATTTTCACGATGAAGAACTTGGATCCAGCCCAATCGACGATGGTGAGCCCAGCGGGCAAAGTCGGCTCGTAAATAGACATGTCCCAGGTCTATAAAACCCTTGTATTTTGGTGTGTTAAGACGAATCCAATCGCCTTGAATTTCAAATTCTTGCAAGCGGGTTCCAAGAGGAATTGTGGTGATCAACTTGGAATTTAAATCAGGTTTTTCTCGAATAAAGGAATCAATCAAGGTGACGGCCGCGCCCATGTCTTCGGAATTGGCTTCAAGACTAAAAAGGGGCACCCAGCCTTCTTGGTTTTGGGTACGAACCAGAGCCCAAGAATTTTCTGTTGCTAGAATTAGAAATTGAGTTTTTGCCTTAAGTGAACTCAAGTAACTGCTGTTAGATTGAGGTTGGCTTCGAAGAATCACCATTTCCGTGTTGTAAGCGGATTTGGCTAACTGAATCTCGCGTATTATATCGGGGCCTTTGATTTCAAAATTACGTTTATCCCATTGAATTTGGTAACTCAGTTCGGTCTCGGTACGAAGGATATTTTTTTCCAATTCCAAACGTGAGCATTGGCCAGAAGAAAACAAACTTTTAGGAGTTTTGTAAAAAGATGTGGCTTCGGGCAGGAGCAAGGGTAATGCCGCATAGGACTGACATGAAAACAGGACCAACAAAATCCATTTCATTGGAAAACCTCGTCTAAAGTTTGCAACGCGCGAAGCAAATGAGCAAGACCAGATCTGAGTTTTGACTCGCAGTTTGAATTCGGATAAGGATTAATGCGAGGTATAAATGAACATCAAAAAAATAGGCGTTATAGGCGCTGGACAAATGGGAAATGGCATTGCCCAAGTTGCTGCTCAATTTGGTTATTCTGTGGTTTTAACGGATGTGGCGGCGCCCTCGTTAGAAAAGGCCATGCAAGTGATCGCAGGCTCTTGTGATCGATTGGTAAAAAAGGCAGTCATGACGGAGGATCAAAAAGCAGAATTGCTTAAGAGAATCCAGACTAGCACCTCTCTGGCTGAATTAAAAAGCTGCGATGTTATTGTGGAAGCAGCCACTGAAAATTTGGATTTAAAATTAAAAATATTTAAAGAACTTGATGCTATTGCAAAACCAGAAGCTTTGTTGTGCAGCAATACGTCTTCGATTTCTATTACCAAAATTGCGGCGGCAACTAAACGTCCATCACAAGTCGCAGGAATGCATTTTATGAATCCCGTGCCACTGATGAAATTGGTCGAGGGAATTCGTGGTTTGCAAACTTCAGATCAAACATTCTCGGCCATAAAATCATTAGCGGAAAAAATGGATAAAGTTTTTGTTCCAAGCGATAAGGACATGCCCGGCTTTATTGTTAATCGTATTCTTATGCCGATGATTAACGAAGCTGTTTATTCTCTTCACGAAGGAATTGCCAGTGTAGAGGCTATTGATAATGCGATGAAGTTAGGGACGAACCAACCCATGGGGCCACTCACTTTGGCTGATTTTATCGGACTTGATACTTGCTTGGCGATTATGAACGTCTTGCATGATGGTTTTGGTGATTCCAAGTATCGTCCCTGCCCACTATTGACAAAATATGTAGAGGCGGGATGGCTGGGTCGGAAAACCGGGCGTGGCTTTTATAATTATGAAAATCAGAAGTAGGCCTCATGAATAGCTATAAATCGATTTCTTTCACTCACGAAGGTCCAGTTTGGACCTTAACCATCAATCGTCCAAAAGCTTTGAATGCGCTTAGCAGTGAAGTTTTAGGTGAAATGTCTGATGTCCTTCGCCAGTTGAGCGAAATGAATTTTGATAATGCCCGTGCTTTAATTGTAACTGGAATGGGTGAAAAATCATTTGTTGCTGGGGCAGATATTAAAGAGCTGGCGGATTTGAATGAAGATCTGGCCCATCCTTACGCCCGCCGTGGCCAAAGTATATTTCATGAGCTTAATTTATTGAATATTCCGGTGATTGCAGCGGTGAATGGTTTTGCTTTAGGCGGGGGTTGCGAATTAGCTTTAGCTTGTGATTTTATTTACGCTTCAGAAAAAGCAAAATTTGGTTTACCTGAAGTCAGTCTGGGATTGATTCCCGGTTTTGGTGGTACTGTAAGATTGTCACGAGCCGTGGGAATACGACGAGCGCGTGAGTTGACTTATTCTGGTGAGATGATCACAGCGGAAGAAGCGTTCCGAATAGGTTTAGTGAATAGGATATTTCCTGCTGATCAGCTGATGCCCGAAATTAAGAAAAAAGTAGAGCTTATATTAAGTCGTGCACCGAAGGCTGTAGCACAGGCCAAAAAATCGATAAATCGGGCTTGGGATATGGAAGTTGAAGAGGCGCAAAAAATGGAAGCCGAACAATTTGCCGAACTTTTTAATACCGAGGATTGTCGGGAAGGCACCAAGGCCTTTCTTGAAGGACGTAAGCCAGAGTTCTATGGAAAATAAAAATGTCACGTTACCAGCCTAAAAATCCAGTTCGCATTGTTACGGCCGCAAGTTTATTTGATGGACATGATGCCAGCATCAATATCATCCGTCGGATTTTACAAGAGTTTGGTGCTGAAGTTATTCATCTGGGTCACAATCGCTCGGTCAGTGATGTTGTTAAAACTATTCTGCAAGAAGGCGCTCAAGGAGTTTGTGTCAGTTCCTATCAGGGCGGGCACATGGAGTATTTCAAATACATGAAAGACCTTCTGGATGAGGCCGGTTGTGGTTATGTAAAAATTTTTGGTGGCGGTGGTGGTGTCATTATCCACGAAGAAAAGAAAGAACTCGAAAACTATGGTATAGCACAAATCTTTCACCCCGATGATGGACGACGATTGGGGCTCGAGGGAATGATCGAGACCATCGTTAAAGAATGTGATTTTGATTTAGAGAAAGTCGCTTTTGAAAATTCTAAAAAATTTCCACTGTTACATAAGACTTCTCGAAAGTTTTTTGATTCTCTTTTTGGTCAGGATTTAGTTCCTTCAGTTGAGCTGGGCGTGGCCTTAACGTCCATCGAAAATGGAAAAAATAAAGTCGCACTTGAAAAGTTAGGCCTGGATGTTTTTAAAAGAAAATCGGGCACACCCTTGGTTCTGGGCATTACCGGAACAGGGGGAGCAGGAAAATCAAGTTTGATCGACGAGTTGGTCCAACGATTTTTAAATTCCTTTGTCGATAAAAAAATTGCCGTCGTCTGTGTGGATCCTTCCAAAAGAAAAACCGGTGGTTCGCTTTTAGGTGATCGTATTCGTATGAATTCCCTTAGTCGTTCGCGGGTTTTTATGCGATCGGTAGCTTCCCGAGGATCTGGACGTGAAATCGCGCAAAGTCTGCCGGACATTCTTAATTTTTTGAAGCAACTTGATTTCGATTTTATCATCGCAGAAACATCGGGAATTGGTCAGGGAAATACAGCTATTACGGAAGTCAGTGATTTATCCATGTACGTGATGACTTCTGATTTTGGCGCACAATCTCAGCTAGAAAAAATTGATATGATTGATTTTGCAGATTTAATCGCCGTGAATAAAGCCGATCGCAGGGGAGCGCAAGATGCTTTGCGGGATGTAACTAAACAGTACAAACGCTCTCGAAAAATATTTGATGACAAAACACAAGTTCCCGTTTTTTTAACTCAAGCCAATCAGTTTAATGATGGCGGTCTGAATAAATTATTCTTCGAGTTGATGAGACAAATGAATGAAAAAACAAAACAATTTCCAATATCTGAAGCTTACAAAAAAACAGTTTTATCTGCCGAGGAACATATTATTATTCCTTCGGAGCGACAAAATTATTTAGCAGAAATTGCCACGACCATTCGAAAGTACAAAGAACGAGTCAAAATTCAATCGGAAAAAGTTTCTCAATGGGGCGCTCTGCAATCGGTTCAACAAATGACCAAATTGTCAGACTCCCAAATGCAACAGATGATTGAGAAGCTCACTCAGGATCTGACTGCTGATGAAATCAGTGATATCAAAAATTGGGATCAATTTATCGAGCAGTACGCTCAAGATGATTTGGTTTTTCATGTTCGTGGTAAAGAATTCCGCCAAAGTTTGGTGAGTGAATCCTTAAGCGGAAGTAAAATCCGCAAAATCGTGCCGCCAAAACTTCGCGATTGGGGTGATCGTTATCAATTTTTGAAACTAGAAAATGTTCCGGGAAAATTTCCATACACAGGTGGAGTTTTCCCTTTGAAACGAGACGATGAAGATCCCAAGCGCATGTTTGCGGGCGAAGGCACTCCGGAAAGAACTAATCGACGGTTTCATTATTTGTGCGAAGGCGAAAAAGCTCATCGTTTATCAACAGCTTTTGATAGTGTCACATTGTATGGACAAGATCCTGATTTGCGCCCGGATATTTTTGGCAAGGTGGGCGAAAGCGGCGTTAGTATTTGTTCTTTGAATGACATGAAAAAACTCTATGCGGGTTTTGATTTGTGTTCGCCAAATACCAGCGTAAGCATGACAATCAATGGTCCGGCACCAATTATTTTAGCTTTTTATTTTAACACGGCTATTGATTATCAAATCGAGAAAAAAGAAAAAGAACTGGGTCGCCGCTTAACCGAGACGGAATGGACTCAAACGTCCGAGTGGACCCTGCAACAGGTGCGGGGAACAGTGCAAGCTGATATTTTGAAAGAAGATCAAGGACAGAACACTTGTATTTTTTCAATTAATTTTGCTCTAAAAATGATGGGTGATATTCAAGAATATTTTGTAAAAAAGAAAATTAAGAATTTTTATTCTGTAAGTATTTCTGGCTATCACATCGCCGAAGCCGGAGCAAATCCGATCAGTCAGCTGGCCTTTACACTTTCGAATGGGTTCACTTTTGTAGAGTATTATCGTTCGAGGGGTTTAAGTATCGACGAGTTCGCGGGGAATCTGAGTTTCTTTTTTTCCAATGGTTTAGATCCAGAGTATTCGGTTTTAGGAAGAGTGGCTAGGCGCATTTGGGCCATTGCTATGAAGGATCTCTACAAAGCGAATGATCGTTCACAAAAATTAAAATATCATATTCAAACCAGTGGTCGATCTTTGCATGCTCAAGAAATTGCATTTAATGATATTCGTACCACTCTGCAAGCTTTGATCGCCATTTATGATAATTGCAACAGCTTGCATACCAACGCCTATGATGAAGCGATCACCACGCCGACGGAAGAGTCTGTTCGTCGAGCCATGGCCATTCAAATGATCATCAACAAAGAATTTGGGATGACAAAAAATGAAAATCCTAATCAAGGAAGTTATTTTTTCGAAGAGCTGACCGATTTGGTTGAAGAAGCTGTGCTTACTGAATTTATGAGAATAAACGAGCGGGGCGGAGTGCTTGGCGCCATGGAGACTCAATACCAACGCTCGAAAATCCAAGAGGAATCATTGTATTATGAAAGATTAAAACATGATGGAACTTTGCCAGTGATTGGCGTGAATACTTTTATTGATCCTAAAACATTAAAAGCGAATTATGTTCCTCCAAAAATTGAATTAGCGAGAGCTTCTTATGAAGAGAAAAACCAACAATTAACTCATTTGAATGAATTGAAGACTGTGAATACAGTAAATGCGAATGAAGCTATTGAGGATTTAAAAGCGGCGGCATTGGCCGGGAAAAATATTTTTGCGGCGCTAATGAAGGCGGCAAGGGTTTGTAGTTTGTACCAGATGAGCCAAGCGCTTTACGAAGTCGGCGGACAGTATCGCCGAAATATTTAGCTTGTTCTTGGGGTTCTCCTAAAATTCCAAATTTCTGCGTTCTCGACTAAAAACCTCCAGTAACTGGGTCGCTTCCTTTAAAAAATTTTTTTAGAAACAAATCAAGTCGCTCAGCAAGCTCATCAAGGTATATATTTTTTGGTGTGATTATTTCATTATGACCCACGCCTGAGTTTTGTGGAAAAATAAGTTGGTCAACAATATTTAATTTGCTGCTTGGAAAACTAAGTGATGCGAAAGGATCTAAAATTTTATCATCCATTGTTACAGATAAAAAGGTTGGTATATTATTGCGAGGCAAGTGATCCCAATACTCTTGAATATTATCAATAACTCTAAATACTTGTTTAACTAAGTTTGTTGAAATAACTCCAAAAGTTTTAATTCCAAGTGTACTCGCTATGGTGGCTAGAACTCTGCTCAAAGAGGATTGTGTTTTTATCATTGGTGAAATTAAAATTAGAGAATCAATTTGAGAATTAATTGGATTGAAGATTGTGTCAATTGCAACTCCGCCACCCATAGAGTGACCAACAAGGCTTACTTTATTTGCGCAATGACGTGCCAGAGTAAGAGCATCATCAACATCTTTACGCCAGTCCTCTAATTTAACTTTATTTCCAACTTTTGCTGGACCACCCAACCCAGAAAGGAGTGGTGCATATATAGTGTATCCATACTTTTCGTTTAGAATTTTTGCTAGGCCAGAAAAGTGCCTTGGATAGGAAGGATAGCCGTGAATTAAAACCAAGGCATGTGCAGGATCATGCCCTTCAAGGAATAAAGAGCCTTGGCGATCATTGATTCCTGGTGAAAGATGAGTAATTCGACGATAAAGAAGATCTCTTTGTTTATCTTTTTCAATGACTGCATTTTTAACTTCAGACCAGCATGAGTTTTGGGCAAGGGAAGTCGAACAATAAAAAAAATAAATCAAAACTGATAATAATAAAAATATAAATCTATTTTGTGGCACAAATATATCGTCAGGCTTTGAAATTAACAAAGCAACTTGGACTCGACGAAGGTGCGACTTCCCTTACACAGTTTTTACTACTTTAGAAATCTTTTCGAAGATCCTATCAGCAATCTTCACCCCATCACAAGCGGCAGAAGTAATTCCACCAGCATAGCCGGCGCCTTCGCCCGCGGGATACAAGCCTTCGTGGGAAACACTTTCCAGAGTGTCTTCATCGCGAACCACGCGAATCGGGCAGCTGGTGCGGGATTCAACTCCATAAAGTTGTGCTTCAGGATTTAAAAATCCTTTCATTGAAATATTAAATTTCTCAATTCCTTCTTTAAGTTTTTGTTTTAGCTCGACGGGAAGGATTTGATCTAAACGAACAGCTGTAACTCCTGATGGAGAAGATCCTTTCTGCAAGCTGCCATTTTTTTCTTCGAAAAAGTTCATTAAATTTTGAGCCGGAAGTTGTTTGGTCCCACCATTTTCTTGAACGGCAAGGAAGGCATCATTTTCCAATTTTCGCCGCAACTTCATGCCGCCCCAAAGATCGCCTGGGAAATTTTTTTCGTGATCAATGCTCACCACCAGCGCGGCATTCGCCCATGGTGAATTGCGATTGAAATTACTCATTCCATTACAAACAAGACCATCGGTAGACGTGCCGCTGGAAAGAACAAAACCGCCGGGACACATGCAAAAACTGTAAACTCCGATTCCAGATTTTGCATCATGATGAGTGAGCTTGTAATTTGCGCTTCCTAGTTTTGGATGATTAGCCCAATCACGATACTGTATTTGATTGATCGATTTTTGCGGGTGTTCTACACGCAATCCCATCGCAAAAGATTTGCCTTCTAACTTAACGCCGATTTCATCCAAATGTGTGAGCATATCTTCCGCACTATGACCGGTGGCTAAAATGATTTGCGAAGTTTGAAAAGCTTGGCCTTGTTCGGTTTTTACTCCGGTAATAAAATTCCGTGAGCCATCTCGCTTTGTTAAGATTTCCATAATTTGAGTGTTGAAATAAATTTTACAACCATTGTTTAAGAGATATTCTCGCAAACGCGGAATAACTCGACGAATGCGATCGGATCCAACGTGAGGATTTGCTAGATATTTAATTTCTTCGGGCGCTCCGAAGCGGACAAGGCGATGAAGAACATAAGGAATGTGAGGCGATTTTATTCTGGTGATCAGTTTGCCGTCTGAATAAAGACCGGCGCCGCCTTCGCCATAACAAACATTATTTCGTGGATCTAAAACTCCATATCGCCAAAATTTATTAATGCCCTTAATTCTTTCAGTACTTTCCGAGCCTCTTTCGAAAAGCAAGCAGGGGATTCCCCTTTCAACCAGGCGAAGGGCAGCGAAAAGCCCAGCCGGACCAGAGCCAATAATGATGGGTACTTCGCCATTTGCATGAGTGAGTTTTTCTATTTTGATCTCATCTTCTTGCAAAGTTTCGCCAGACTCTGCAATTTCAAGGCTGTAAACAAAGTGAGCCGAGTGTCTTCTTCGTGCGTCCACGCTTTGCCGAAGGACTCGATAGGGACCATGACCTGGATACATCCAAGCTAATTTCTGTGCCAGGTCTTCATCCAGGCCAACCTCTAAATTTTCAATTTTTCGCGACATTTTGTTTTTATAACACAGATGAAATTTCGGTGACAGTCCTAGAAGTTTTATGGAAAAATTACCCATGAGTTTTATCGCACATTATCTTCCGCGGCGTTTATTGAGTCGTTTAGCCGGCGACTTTGCAAATATTCACTGGCCATTCGGTTTGAATGGTCTATTTAATGGAATATTTGCTTTTATCTACGGTATTAATCTTGAGGAAGCGGAAAAGCCAATTTCAGAGTATCCCTCTTTGGTGGATTTTTTTACTCGAAAGTTGAAGACCGAGGCCCGACCGATTGACAGCCACAATTTGATTCATCCTTGCGATAGTGAAATTTTACAACATGGCAGGATCGACGGTAAAATGCTTTTACAAGCTAAAGGGGTAAAATATCCGATCGATGTTTTAACTCATGATCCTTACATTCTTGAACGATTCGAAGATGGCTATTATCTAACTTACTACTTGTGTCCAACGGATTATCATCGTGTGCATTCGCCAGTTGATGGAATGATCACGCACGCAATTTACACTGAAGGGGATCTGTGGCCGGTAAATCCATGGGGTCAAAGAAATATTGAATCTCTTTATTGTAAGAACGAAAGAGTCTATGTCGAAATCGCAAGCGCAGAAGGGCCCGTGGGGCTTGTTTTTGTGGGAGCTATGAATGTGGGATCAATTGTTTTAAATTTTGATACTACAATTAAGACAAATCAAATGCGCCAAGCTAAAACTAATAAATATTTGCCACCAATTGAGATCAAAAAGGGCCAAGAGCTTGGCCATTTTCGCCTCGGTAGCACAGTCGTTGTTTTATATTCGCCAGTCTATGCTGACCATATTGAAAAGATGAAATTCAATCGTCGATTTGTAAAAATGGGGCAAGGACTTCTGCCTTAAGAGCTAGCCAGTGGCTAGCTCTTGCCACTTTAATTTATTGTAATGACATGTTGAAGAGGAGCGCCCTTCATCTCAATATCAAATTGAGTTTTTCGACCGTCTTTAAGTACGACTCCAAAAGTGTACTTTCCTGGATCCAAAACTTTAAAGTAATTGCCACCAATGTTTGTCCGATAAGGTTTTTCACCTTGGCTCAGAATAATATTGGCAATGCGGATTTGCGCTTGTGCCGGTTGCCCGGTTTTTCCATCGATGACTTTTAAAGAAAGTAAATTCTGATTGAGTCGGTTGATATAGTAAGCCCAAGCTTTTCGATGTTTAATCAAAGTTGGTTCACGCAAATCATAACTTGGTTGAAATTCTTGATTCACTTCAAATGTAAATGAAACAGCACCGAATTCGCCAAACATGTAACTGGAAGAATCACCATCTACAGAATAAAGCAGCTGCCAGGCTGTTCCAGGGGTATAGGTGCCACCTCGAGAATCGCTTGGTAAAAGTTGTGCGAGCTCGCCACCAATTTTAGCTAAGAGGGCGTTTTCGCCAGTAAATAC
The DNA here is from genome assembly GCA_038043185.1 of Bdellovibrionota bacterium. GTDB lineage: Bacteria > Bdellovibrionota > Bdellovibrionia > Bdellovibrionales > Bdellovibrionaceae > UBA5009. Next base: position 2,145 of record JBBTCO010000031.1, on the reverse strand, counting down.
ACCACTGCATCCATATGGATAGATAACTAACTCACTGTAAGAGTGATAGCTGAGTGAACCCGTTGGAACGACTTTTTGAGCAAGGTTGGATAAGGCCTGAGTTTCTGGCTCACTCGCGGCTGCGGGACCACGGTAAGTATCGCTTGAAGTTGATCCTGATGAGCCATTGCAGGCTTGCCATTTAAAATCATAATTTCTGTTAATATCGACGCCAAAGGTTCGACCATTTTCGGCTCTGGCGTTTTTCCTCCACCAAGCATCTTGAGTCCAAACAATGTTGTTTCCATCAACATTCAGCATGGGAACAATCCAAATATTCCAATTGTTCATAAGCTGAGACCAGCGGGCGTCGCTACGAGTTTGTTGATTTAAAAGCACATCAGCCACATCCATGACCACTTCAGGAGTCATGATTTCGCGGGCGTGGTGCATTCCGTCAAAAATGATGGAAGGTTTTTGGTAATATTCCGCTGATTTGATATCCGGGGTGTTTGAAATTAACAAAGCCCAAATTGCTCGTCCCTGATTGGAAGTACCAATTTGTTCGAGGTGAGTCAGATTGGGAAATTGCGCATTAAGCGCCTTTAACTTAGCCTCAACCTTTGCTGGATTTAAATAACGGGGATCAATTGGTGCCGACTTCGAATTACTAGACTGAATAATTTTACCACGAATTTTAGCGAGCTCTAATTTTTTTATGCCTTCATCATCCGTAATAACTTCAATTTTTTTGTCTCTCCAGCTGTAACCGGCCACATCGAAATTATTTTGTTTTAACCAGCCCACATAGCGAGCCATTTCGTAAGGACTATTTACCGGAGCTTCCATCATGTAACGAAATTTATTCTTTTCGGCGCCCTCTAAGCGCAGCCAGCTTGGTCCAGCTGTAGTTAATATTGCAGCCGATGTGATAACTGTAAATAATAGGCCTATATAAATTTTTCTCATGATTTCCCCCTCAGACAGTTCGAAGGATTAGACATCGATTCAATTTAGTGGACAAGGAAATTGGGAAGTTGACGCTTTAAGTTGGGTAATTGCACTCTGAAGATGAGGTTTCCCGAATGCTTATACGAGTCACTTGCGGCAGAACTTTTTGTGCTTTTTGGTAAAGCCAAATGCAAAGGTTCTCGGTCGTTGGGTTTTCCAAGCCTGGGACTTCATTCAGCAAACGGTGGTCGATTTGTTCTAAGATAGGTTTCATTTTGATTTGGATCTCATTGTAATCAATCAGCCACCCTTGTGGCATCTGAAGTGGGCCCTGAAGGGTCAACCAAATCACAAAACTATGGCCATGCGTTCGGGAGCAAGGATGATTTTTATCCAAATGAGGAAGAAAACGGGCCGATTCAATTTGAAATTGCTGTTTTAACTCTATTTTCATAATATGTAGATCCTAGCAAAGGACGATAAATGAAGACAACCACTCTTCTGTTAGCCAAAGAAAATTTTAAGTTTTCCGCCGGCCACTTTTTGATTTTTAACGAACACAGCGCCGAGCGCCTGCATGGTCATAATTATCAGGTCAAAGTGGATATTACTATCCCGCCCGAAGAGGATTTGGCTGCTCAAGGATATTTTATTGATTTTAATGAATTTAAAAAAATCATTAAAACCAGATTAGATACTTGGGACGAAATCGTTCTTTTGCCTGAGAAACATCCCGATATGAAGTTTAAGGTCGTCGATAATTCCCTGCAGGTTAATTTTCGTGACCGATACTATGTTTTCCCGAAGAATGAAGTTTTGCTGCTACCCATCACAAACACTTCTGTGGAACAATTATCGCGCATTTTAGCTCAAGATTTTTTAGAGAAGTTTAAGAAATTTAAGGTGAGACAGGTACAGGTGACCGTTGAGGAAACTCGGGGGCAGGGGGCGACGACTGTTGCGGGGGAGTAACTGGTGTTCTCAGGTAGTATTCAATACGCGTGGGATCATAGTTCGGTGTAGCGCTTGTCCTATTGCTAGCCTATTCTTTAAAAATGCAGGGAAGTCTTCATAATTTAGCATCTGAGCTTGGAAAGCTAGAGGGAGAGATCATTGGATTCTCTGGCGATCATGCTGTCTGCGAACGACTTCATGAAATGGGACTGCATCAAGGGGTTGTTCTTAAAGTCGTGGGACGAGCACCATGGAAAGGGC
>JBBTCO010000030.1:78291-110433 GCA_038043185.1 Bdellovibrionota bacterium | reverse complement strand
CATAAAATCCGATCAAAACCCTCACTACCCAAAAGACGTGATGAGGGATTTTCCACGAGCTTCTCACGAAAAGTTTAAGGGTCGTAAGGCTTGTGTCGTGGGTCAGGGAGAGCTTAAGAAGATTGGCTATGATCCTCTGTTTAGTTTAAATCACACCTGTGCAATGTTTCGAGCCCATGTGAGCAGGCTATTTCGCCGAACTTGGTGTACGACAAAAAAATCAGAACGATTGAGCTATCATTTGGCGATTTATGCTGTTTACCACAATCAAAGCTTAAAAAAAGCGGCTTAAGTTTAAAATCTAAATTTTTAATTAAATTAAGCAAATCTAGTCGCTGAAAAATCAATACTTAAATCAACACTTAAGTATCCCAGTTTATAGCATTTATCTTTCGAACACTTTTTCAAAATAAAGCCGACGGATCTCTTGAAGCTGCACCCGGCGCTTTTGTTCGGCAATTTTTTCTACATTCTTACGAGCCTCAAAAGAAGCCACATGACGATCAACTATTTTTTGATAAAATTCACCACTCTCGTTCCGATTGTCTTTATATAGATTTTTTAACAATGAAACTTTTTCTTTGAACTCCTCGCGAGTTCCCGTAAACAATTCCGCCCAGAGTTTTAAATGTGTTTCCATGGGGACAACCTCGGGAACACCATAAATATTTTTTCCAAGATTATTTTTTCCAGAAATCCAGATCTGAAAGCCCTCAGGAATCCTAAGCACATCGGAATTTAAATGTATATTCAGCGTGCCAATGATACTACGAAAAAGAATTTTATTTTCTTTTTCAATTATCCAAAATTCACCATTTGCGGATTCAAGTTTTCCATAAAGAGTCCGCACTTGTACCGGTTTTTGATTTTGAATCCAAACAGTTCCACTTATAAATTCTAAATTATCTTTTTCACGTCTTTCCAAAACAGTATTTTCTTTTAAATTGAGCACGACTTTATCTTCTTGAATCTGCAGGTTTTTCTTCCCGGAAGAAAAAATACAATCTTCTTGCTTGGTTGAAAAACAATTCTGTGGTTTTTGTAGAGGCGGATCAGACGCTTTAACTTTGATTTCAATAGTCGAAAAAATGAAAAACAAAACAAAACTTAAAGTTGATTTCATTTTACAGTCCGCAATAGAAGTTGCGCTTGATTTTTCAGCACTGTATTTTGAAATTGTTTTTCGACTACGGAATAAATTTCTCGAGCCTCTTCCGGTTGATTATTCAACTCACTGATTTGACCTAGTCTTAAAAGAATAAATCCAGTTAAATCGTGGTCAGGGAATTGACTCACCATCAAATCAATGGTTTCGGTGCATTTTTTTATTTCGTTTTTCATGAAATAAGACTCTGCCATGAAAAAATAAGCTTCGACGACATGACTTGAAGAGGGGTAGTTCTCGATAAGTTTTTTAGCTTTATCAATACTCAAATCAAATTTTTTCTCTTTGAATTTAACTTTAACACTTTCATAGATAACTGAAGACAAGTCCATTGGAGGCAAACTGGCTGGCTCGCGAATGGCACTCAGTAAATTTTTCGATGCTGATATTTTTTGCGAGGAAGCTATTTTTTCTGCAGGCAAAATTTCTGCAACTGATTTTTCGAAATCTTTAAGCCGATGAACCATGATGGTTTTTTCAAATTGTTCATGCTCGAGTTGCTCTTTAAGCACCGCGAGCTCTTGAACGACTTCAGGTTTTTGATTGAAATAATCAACAAATAAGGAATAAGACCAAATAAGGCCCGCAGTCAGCAAGGTACAATAGGTTAAAAAAATCGATTTTGGTATCGCCATGTTCTGTCTTATATTCGGAAAAGCGAGAGGAAAACTGAAATTTCTTCGATTGAATTCACAAGTGTTTTAATTGAATGTTGTCTCAATTTGAGACTTAACTGCTAGACCCAGCCAAGATGACCTCGGGTCCTGTTACATGGCTTTCGGAATAGGCATATTCATCAGTTGCATACCCCGAATCAAAGTGAGCTCGGTGGCCTTAACCAAAGCCATCCTGGATTTCTCGACCGCTGGATCTTCGCCAAGGATACGACACTTATTATAAAAGCTACTGAAATTTCCACTGAGTTCGAGCATGTACTGAGCTAAAATATTAGGTTTAAAATTTTTATAGGAAGCAGAGACGACATCTTGAAATTGCAAAATGGTGAACATTAAACGCTGCTCTTCGAGAGAATCCATCAATTTCAAATCATCCAATGAAACTGGTGAGCCATATTTTCTGATCAAACTTTGACATCGCACATTGGTGTATTGCACATAAGGACCACTATCCCCGTCCAAGCTTAAGACTCGTTCCCAATCGAATTCGACATTTTTTAATCGATCATTTAACAAATCATGAAATATCAATGCGCCAACACCAACTTCTTTGGCCACCTGATCTTTATTCTCTAAATCTGGATTTTTTTGACTGATCATTTGAGTGACCATTTCGATGGATTTGCTAATTACATCTTCTAACAAAATGACTCTTCCCTCGCGGGTTGACATTTTGCCGTCTTTAAATTGATAAAAACCAAAAGAAATATGATGACAACTTTCTGCCCAATCATAACCCAACATTTGCAAAACTTTGAAGACTTGTTTAAAATGCAAAGATTGATCATGGCCCACAACATAAATGAGTTGATCTGCTTTCTGTACTTCCTTGCGATAAATCGCTGCCGCTAAATCCCGGGTCGCATAAATAGAAGCCCCATCACTTTTTTTAATAATACAGGGAGGCATACTTTCAGCCTCTTCAAAAAAAACAACCTGGGCCCCTTCACTTTCTTTCAGCAAAGATTTTTTTTCTAAGCGATTCACCACGTCCTGAAGTTTATCATTATAAAAACTTTCGCCCAAAATCACATCGTGCTTTGTCCCCAACAAAGCATAGAGGCGCTCATAGTCTTTAAATGAATATTCAATAACCTTTTTCCAAAGTTTCTGAATCTCAGGATCCCCCTGCTCCAGCTTAAGAAATGTTTCCGCACCTTTTTTTTCCAAATCAGGATTTTTTGCCGCTTCAGCGTGAAAACGAACATAAAGTTCAACGAGTTTTTTTATCGGATCTACAGAAAAATCATAACCTGATCCCCAATTTTGCATGGCCCAAGCCAATTTCCCAAACTGACTTCCCCAATCTCCAATATGATTAACGGCGATAACATCATATCCTTGAGATTGAGCTAAATTCTTTATTGCTTGGCCGATAACTGTTGGTCGTAAATGCCCCACATGCATGGGCTTTGCGATATTTGGTGATGAAAAATCGATCACTACCCGCTGCCCTTTGCCTTCATCTGTGCAACCCAATCGATCGGGAGCTTTCATTTCTCGAAAGACCTCGGCTTGCATCGCTTCCGGCGAAATTTTAAAATTTAAGAAGCCGCTAAGAGCACTTATTTGCGATACATTTAAAATTTTTCCAGTCAACTGTTTAGCCAAATCAATAGCAATTGCCGGCGGCGCTTGCCTTTTTTCTTTAGCCAAAGCAAAAACAGGAAAAGCCAGATGTCCATGATCTAAGATCTTTGGTTTTTCTAAGGATTTTATGATTTCCGAGCTTGGCTTATTAAGCAAATGGCCCAAAACTTCGGCAATTTCTCTTTTAAATACGTCAATCATATTTTAATAAATAACCCATTTCTGCATCATTTCATAGTCTTTCGTTTTATAAAATTAAAAAAGCTTTTGACCTTAAGAAGACCTTTAAATACATTCAGCCACCTCGAAGCAATCAGGAGAATCTAGAATATGAATAAAGCACAACTCATCAGCAAGCTTTCCGAAAAAACTCAACTGACAAAAACTCAGACGGAAAGTTTCATTGATGCGGCTTTAGAACTCATCCAGAAAACGGTTTCAAAAGGTGAAGAAGTAAAATTAGTTGGATTCGGAACTTTTTCAAGAGCCGCTCGGAAAGCACGTCCTGCAAGAAATCCCCGTACAGGAGTTCCAGTCACTATTCCTAGTCAAAATGTTCCCCGGTTTAAACCGGGCAAAGACTTCAAAGACCTCGTCCGGATTTAGTTTATATTTGAAATCTCTTCGTTCTCCTCCCTCGGCCTCCCTGCGACGCACAGGAAGTGCGCCTCAGTCGACCTCGGTCGTGCGGCCTCGAGATTTCAAATATAAACTAAATCCCCGCTTAAATATTTATTTGGTTCCGACAAGCTTTAAAACTCCAAAGATCAAGGCCGCAGATTAAAAACCGCCTGAAGGCGTACTTCCTGTACGTCGAAGAAGGTTTTTAACCGAGAACGCAGAGATTTGGAGTTTTAAAGCTTGTCGGATTTGCTTTTGAAACTGGTGGGCATGGGCTCGATAATTTCAAGAATGGCATAGTAGGATTTAATAAAAGCCTCACTGGTCCAATCTTTTTTTAAAAGATTTTGTATCGCACTTAGACTCAAGATTTTTTGCCGGTAACCAGTGAAAATCTTTTCTCCCATCATTCCGCCTAACAGTGTCGCCGCGGTTAAATAACTTGATTTTTTTTTGGGTATAAATTTAAAACGATGCCCATCGCGCTTGGTCAGCACGGACAATTCAGTCATCTTTTGTGCCAATGCTAATCGCAAGGACTCTTTTCCGGCATCTCGAGGACTCTTCGAATCCAGCATTTTCCTGAGATCCAATAATGTTTCAGTTTTTCGTTTTGGATTAATTAATTTCGAGCCAAAATAAGAAAGCGCCTCGAGCCAAATCAGCCTTTGAAAATCTCTTGGTAACTCAAGATTCCAAGCTTTCAATTTACAATGCCGAGAATGGATGTAATGCATCGCCAAAGCAGCAGCATGATTAACTGACATACGAGACAAATAAGCAATTCCCACCTGGGGCAAGAAAAAAGGTCTCTCCTCGGCGATCATAAGCTCTAAGACTTCGACTTGCCGAATCGGAAAATTCTCTTGGATAGACTTCCACAGACTGCGATCTTGCGCAGTAAACACAGAAAGATGTGAAACATCGACCTTCAACTCTAAATCTTGGCAGATCATCTTAACGTATTGGGAAACATGATCCGTCAGATCCAAAGAGCTTCCCTTCAGTCCTTGATCATCCGTTTGCTCTAAATCTAAAAGGTAATTCTGCCATTTTACCCATGGAGGTACACTCAGTAGACAAAATGTTTCCCGTGGCAAGGCGACCACATCGACTTGGTCTTCTTTTTCTTTTCGCAAAAGTTGAAAATAAATCTTTTCTGAATTTTGCATCACTCTTAAGGTCTTTAGTGGGCTTCTTTTCCCCATTTTTTTTTTGACCAAACCGGGCAAATGTCGCTCGGCAAGATGAAGATCTCCATACACCACAAACATTTTGCAATCAGGATGCTCGGAAAAGTACTTAAGAATCGCATCCGCCGCCCACTGATCGCGAGTTTTCAACCCCACCGAGCCAGCTGTATTCAAATTTTTTATTTTTGATTTGATAGGTCCATTCAAACCGATGACTTTAACCTTGTTCTCTCGAGCCCATCGCAACATAGGCTGGTAGTTTTTCCACGGAAAACCCCATTTTTTTTTCCATTCGATTTTTTTTAAAAAATCTTTTTCACTCAATGTCCCTTTGATAAATTGGTCTAATAGTCCTTGATCGACTTGCCAAAAACACTCTAATCCCAGCACCGTGTTTTTACCGACGGAAGTATTCTTAAGGATTCGAAGATGGACCTTTTGCGACTGCAAAAGGGGATGAAAATCTCCCAGATAGATTAATCTTGCACTCTGAATTTTCTTTAAAAGAATCTCGCGATTCGACACACTCCAAGATCGATCAAATTCCTTTTCATAATTTTTCCGATAGGACCGGATCTCTGCAGGCTCATCACCCAACCGCCGAAGCACCTGTTCATGGATTTGTTTATAAAATTCATAACGAATTCTATACCAAGTCGGAATGTTCGCCACTCTGCTTCTCCGTTATGACAACTCAGCCAAGAAAATGTGGACATAAAAGTCTTTTTTATGTTCTCATGGGTCCATGGAAAATAAAAAGAAAAAATTTTTAGTTCTTAGCTTAATTGCTACTTTTTTGGCTCTATTTGTACATGCCTATCTCGCACTCAAGTATTACAATTTAAATTTCGGGATGGCTCAGGGCCAAAGCTCATGCAACATCAGCTCCCTTTTTAATTGTGATGCCACTAGCGCTAGCTCATATGCTCAAGTTTACGGAGTTCCGGTCGCGATTTGGGGACTAGCAACAAACTTGGTATTGCTACTATTAAGCCTTATCGCTTGGACCGGCTTCGCTGAGCGGCCTGAACGAGTTCAACGCTTCGCCTTCTTTTTATCCCTAATTGTCGCCCTTACTTCTATTTTTATGGGACTGATCTCTAGCTTTAAATTGGGCACATTTTGTCTTTATTGTATATTGGTCTATTTTCTATCCTTCGTCAGTTTTGTGGGCCTGTGGCTTGCCAAGCCCGCTGATAAACCCCGATGCCTAGAGGACTTAAAAGACGCCTTTGCAACCGACAAATGGCTCTTCATTTGTTTCCTCGCCATCCCGGCATTGAGCTTTATTTTTAATTCGATGGCGGTAAATAATTTTGGTTATAAAAACTTTGATCGCACAGTTCAAGAAGCCACCTACGCCTGGTCTACATCAGCAACCCAAAATTTTGATTTAAACACTGGTTTAATATTAAAACCGCAGCTGAAAAATCCAAAAATGGTCATCGTCGAGTTTGCCGATTTTTTGTGTCCTCACTGTAAGCATGCTTACCCAACCTTGCACGCGTTTGCGGAATCTCATCCCGATGTGCAATTCATTTTTAAAGTCTTTCCTCTTGATGGATCCTGCAACCCAGATCCCACAATGAAAGGCACCGGGGATGGCGTGCGCTGTCGCCTAGCCTTGGCTACAATTTGTGCGGCCAAAACAGCATCCAGAGGCTGGGATGTTCATCACTCGATTTTTGATCATCAACAAGAGTATTCCGGAATAGTGGCCACAGATGATATAGATAAAAAGATTTGTCAGGATGCCGGTATTGCTTGCGATCCGCTTAAGGAATGTATGAATTCAGGCGAAGCCATGATCGAACTGAAAAAATTAGCTCAAGAAGCGCTCAGTGCCAAAATAACGGGAACTCCAACCATATTTGTGAATGGTAAGGCCTTGATGGCTGGCCAAACCTTGCCAGTACTTCAAAAAGTTTATAATTCGATTAAATAAGTTCTTACCAGCCTATTAGCTCAAATATATAGGTGGTCGCTTTTCCCAGCAAATCTTCGACTACGACCGTACCAGTTAGGGCGATGCCTTGAACAATTTCGTTAATAAACCACACGATCCCCATACACAGGACTGCTAGCCAAAGCGCACGAATAACGTAAATGGTTGACCTTGCATCTTCGATCCGCAAATCGGCCTCTACCTTTTCAATTTTACGTAATATGAACTGCAGCTCTTTATAATGTTCTTTAAATTTTTCCATGAGTTCCTGTTGCTTTGCTCTGGTCAGCGAAATAATCCCTGGAAAATTTCTTTTTGCCTTGATGGCAAATACAAGATCAATACTGTGAGCCACATAACGTTCGACTTTTTGCTTAAAATTTGGATACTCCGATTCAGATTTGCCAAAATCCCTCAGCTCGGCAATAGCTCGATCATAAGTTTCTTGAAGAACTAGGGTTAAGACCTTGTATCTTAACGAGTCTGGGCGTCCAAAATCAGTTTTCTCCATGCCTAATTCAAAAAGATGAGCTTCTTCAGCCTTTTTAGCTTCCTGAGCCATTTCCTCGATTTCAGCACTTTTTAATTTTGGTGCAGCACCCATGCACCAACCATCGGCCAATCTAGATATTCACTTTAAACCCAGGCCGAGGTCTAGCTTTCTGGTCTAAAGTTTGACGAAAATCAGTCTTCTTGAAACAATAAATTGACCATCATGGACGATGGGTGGGAGTTAAAAATGGATACTGACTCATTTCAAAAGTTTCCTCTTTCACATTTAGATTTTAATAATGAAAGTCCAGCAGAGCCGCAGGCAAATGCATTTAATTTTCGTAAATCTTCAAGTTTCGAGACCTTGCTCGAGCAAAACGAAGAAACTCTTACAAGATTAAAAATCAGCCTCAGAAAGCAATCTCGCCTAGAAGAAGAAATTCAAAAATTTCAATCTGAAATCCAACGCCTGACAGAATTAAATCAATCGCTGACCGATCAAAATTATGTTTTTCGCGAAAATGACGGTGATTGGAAAGTTCAATCCAGCCAGTACGAACAAACTCTTCAGACTCAGCAAGAAAAAATCGTTATTCTTACCTCGCAAGTCGAGAGAAACCAATCCGAACTCCAACGCCATCAAAAATATCATGAAAAAATTAGGAACCAAGTTAGACCCTATTTACAGCAATTAAAAGAATACGCTCACAGTCTTGAAGAACAACTTGAACGTGCTGAAAAACAGCACACTCAAAAAGAGTTGCAAGTCCGAGAACTTAAAGCGCAAATGGCCGAATTAACTAAAAACACAAAGATTCAAGTTGAAAATATGGGTCGTCAACATCATGAATCTCTCGACTCTTATGAACATCAGATTCAAACCCTGAATGAAGAGTTAAAGTCATTGAAAGCGGAAGCCGAGTCTTTGGTTCTTAAAAATTTCAAGTTGCAACGCTCGTTTGACAGACAGGTCGAACTGGAAAATCAGCTCATTGAACTGAGTCGCGCAAAAGATCTCATGAAACAACAACTCGAGTCGGAAGTTCTACGCATCCAGGAAAAAAATAATGAACTGTATCGAGAAAATCAGAAGTTAAGTATTGAGCATGCTGACCTTAAACATCGGGTACTGTCAGATACAGAACGCATTAAAGAATTTGATAAGAATCAATATGATCTTCAGCATCAGCTCGAAAGCCTTCGCTATGTTTGGCATGCAAAAAATGAAGAAAGTGAAAAACTAAAAATCGCCTTACAGGCTTTAGAAAAGCTTAATCTTGATCTTAGTTTAAAAATTCAAGAATTACGTTCTTCAAGTTCGCCAACGATGAGGGCTTCTGACGAAGTCAATTCCACAGCAACAGCCTGAGTTTCGGTCAGCAAATTTTCATTAATTACCGCTACTGATTCAATCATCACTGGCACAACTGGTCTTTCAAAGCTCAAGGTCGCCATATCGACGGTTTCGTGCAACTCTAAAGATTGAAAATCGACCAAATGAACTACTCGTCTGAAATCATTACTTAAACCAGCAATTCGACAAGTTCGATTATTAAGCTCATGGATTTCATTAATCGCATGGAAAAAATTCAGAATTCCAGTTGAACCCACAAAATTTAAACTTTCTAAAGCGAATATGACCTTTTGTCCCTTAAGAGAGGCTAGACAGGCTTGTTTAAAAAGAGAAGTTTTATCAATATCGAGCCGGCCAGAAACTTGAACGATTGTGTAGTCACCTTGAAATTCCACTTTTGTTCGCATCGTACCTCCACTTTTCCTTCTCGGTTTTCTAGAATTGTTTCTAAAGTGATCTTTTGACCAGAATAACGCCCTTCAACTCGACAAAAGCCTTCGACATTCTTAAACTTTTTAAGTGCCATTTATTAAATACGTCCTTTGCTTAATTTTTCTACTGATGGGCTTCAAGACACAGGCCCAGACATCCGCCCGGATTCAAGGGCTTACCATCATCGCAGATTCGCTCTTTCGTGATAATGAAAATGAGTCCGTCACTCTTGAAGGAAACGTGCAAATCGTCAATAAAGACCAACACATTTCTTGTGATAAAGCGCGCGTTGATTTGCGTTCTCACAAACTCGAGTTATTTGGAAGAGCCAAAGTTGTTTCGACCGTGGCCACAATGGGCGGTGATCAAATTTATCTCGACTATGAAACAAATACCGGACTCATGATCAACGGCTTCGTGCAGTCAGGAAATGTCTTATTTGAAGGCGAGATGATTCAGAAAACGGGCGAGAATGATTTCTTTGTGGTGAAAGCGGATTACACCACTTGCAACAACTGCCCGTCATCCTGGGGGTTTTCGGGCTCTCAAATCCGCGCCGAACTCGGTGGCTATGCCTTCATCAAAAACTCAATTTTAAAATTTGGTTCTGTGCCAGTGCTGTGGCTTCCCTATCTGGTAGTTCCCCTTAAGAGTGACCGGCAAACAGGTTTACTGACCCCCCAGTTTGAAAAAGAGGACAAAGGGGGACTAGCGATAGCTCAACCAGTTTTTTTCGCCCTTTCTCGTAGCAAAGATTCAACCTACACTTTAAAAAATTACGAATTTCGTGGACCAAAATCATTATTCAACTACCGTTACTATCTTTCCGAGAACAGTTACGGCGAATTTGATACAGCCTTTTTACGTGATCTCGTCTTCAAAGACGACGACCGCCTAGACACTTACCGAACCAACGAAAAAAAAGGCACTGCCATTAATCGCTGGTTTATAAAATACGATCATTATCTCGAACTTCCAGAGGGGTACGTCCACCGAATGCAAGTCAACAACACCAGCGATCTGCAATATCCCAAAGATTTTGCTCGAGAAACAAAAAATCACGGTGATGCAGCTATGGAAAATCGCATGTCAATTTCAAAGAACACAGACGATACTCATTGGAGTGCAGACAGCTCATATTATATTAATCTTTTACAAGCAGACCCCCTCGCAGGAAATGACAGTGCCGTCCACCGCTTGCCCGAATTGCGCTACTCTCAGAAACAAAAAAATATTCCCGACACGAAATTTGTTTATGCCTTTGATCTAAATTTAGTCAATTTCTCGCGAGCCGGCCAAGCCTACGATGATTTGACTCCTCATGCGACTCTGCCAATAAGATCTCAAACGAATCTCTGTGGTTTAATTCCAGAAAGTGATCGAACGCAAGCCTATCCAAATTGCCCCGCAGTTTATGACGGAAAATATGATCCAACCACTGACTTCATCCGCACCGGCCAGCGCCTCGATATTCAGCCATCTATTTATTATCCATTCAAACTCGGTGAAAAAATTGATGTCGTACCAAAATTAAGCTACCGAGAGACTCATTACAATTTTCCCATTCAAAATTACAGCGACACTCTTCGTAGATATGTTCGAGCCGAGGTTTCAACAAGCACAACTTTCAATCGAATTTATGGGGATCTTGATGATCCGATTTCAGATCGATACAAACATGAATTTCAACCCGAAGTCTCTTACACCACGACCCCGTGGATCGAACAAAGATTTCACCCCTTCTGGGGATTCGATGAATCGGATCCTCCGGTTACTTCTCGCGATAGCATAAGTGATGGTGACCTTGGAGGAAAATATGGCCTGCAATTCGATCATAACGATAGAATCTATGATCGAAATATTGTAACCTTCGCCATAACCAATCGATTGGTAGAAAAAAAATGGCTGGAAGGCTCGCCCTACTATAAACAAATCGCTAGTCTAAAATTATCACAATCCTACGACGCCTATCAGGCCTCAAGATCTGATCCTAATCGTGAACCTTGGTCTAATATTGCCGGAATATTGGATGTGCGCTTAGAGCCATTTGAAAGTCGAACCCAAGTGAATTACTATCCTTACCAAAAGGTAACCAATACAAACTCGCGCTTCAGATTAAGCAATGCTCAGGGACAATTTTTTGGGTTTGAAATCAATCGTCAAGACACCATCGTTCCCGGCCAGCAAGTCGATTCTTCACAAAGAGCGGAAACTTTGACCTTTCAAACTGGCTTCACCACTCGGTACCTTAATCTTGTCGGACAGTTCGTCTATGATTCAAATTGGATTCAATCCCAGGATAACAGTCGGATTAAATCATGGGCTTATATTGCCCAAATTAAACCCCCGGGCGATTGTTGGCTGATTATGCTAACGCACAGTCAAACCATTGGGGGCTCGACAGTCATCGGTATGAGTTTCGAATTTACTTTTGGAGGAACCCCGACAGCACCGCTTCAAAAAGAAGCTCTTAAAGAACTTATTTATTATTAAGACGTACCTAGGCGTTTCCTAATAATTATAACTGTAAAAAACTCCATATAAATTTTTTGAGATCAAAGCCAAATCATGTACCTTTGGTTTTTCATTAATTTTAACAATTCCATAAGCGATACCACCGTAGAGTCCGAGCGAAGCTCCCTTGGCGATATTATTAGCATGATCCGAAGGGTTTTTTTCAAAAGCCAAAGAAACAATCCCGACCCCCGCACCGATTAATGTTCCATAGCCGCAGCTCTCTAAAAAGTCTCCAAGCTCGGAAGCCTGTGCCTGAACTGCTAAAAACCATATTGATAAAAATAAAATTGATTTTTTCACACCTCAATTAGCCTTTTTAGTCTGTAAGATGTCAACTCGAAATCTTATGTATCAAGAAATACAATTTCATTTTTTGGACCGACGTAAGCAACCTTAAGAACGACTAATCGTCGATATTTATTTTCAAGGAACTGGCGGGATCGATGCAGTCGCTGCCGCTGCTTCACACTCAAACGATGAAGCAAGCGATCCCAGCTTGAAAGTGATTTAACTTCGATCATCACTAAATGATTTTTAGGCGAATCCAAAAGCAAATCCACTTCACCAAATGGAGTTTTATATCTCTGCTCAACTAATTTAAATTTTTTTTGAATTAAGAACTTAAGAACAAACTCTTCAGTTTCTAATCCTCGGTCAGAGGAACTCTTTAACTCCCGAGAAAGTTCTTCTGTGCAGGATGCAAGGTCCAATCCCGGCGATGGCCCGACGATGTTTTTCTGTTCCATAACCTTTATGAATTTCAAAACCATAGCCTGGATATTTCTCTGAGAAAGTTTTCATTAACCGATCACGATAAACCTTGGCCACGACCGATGCTGCTGAAATCTGTGGAACAAGCGAATCCCCTTTGATCACCGTCGTTTGTGGCCAATGAGGTAAGTCAGGAATTTTTTGATTTCCATCTACTAAAATATGACCAGAAATTATTCCCAATCCTTCGACTGCTCGCCGCATAGCCAACAATGAGGCTTTCAAAATATTTATATTATCAATTTCATTTACATCTGCAAAACCCAAGGAGACGTGATGATTAAGATGGATCTTCTCTGAGAGTTCTTCACGGCGCTGTTCGGAAAGAACTTTTGAATCCGCCAGTTGATCAAGAATTTCATCATTAAGAAAAACAACGGCAGCGGCATAAACTGGTCCAGCCAAGCAACCCCGACCGACCTCATCCACACCGATTAATGGGAAGGGCGCAATGCCCGTAAGATCGAACTTCTTTGTGAAGTTCCCTGCTAATTTTTTTATCTTAAGCTTTTTTCTCTGCTGTAGCGGTTTCAACATCTTGAGTCCCGACCATTTCAGATTCGATTTTTGCAGCTTTACCATCAAGATCTCTTAAGTAGTAAAGTTTTGCGCGACGAATTTTTCCTGTGGAAACAACTTCAATTCGATCTAAAGCCGGAGAACGGAAAGGAAATGTTCTTTCCACTCCAACTCCTGCAGAAATTTTACGAACTGTGAATGATCTTGCAGTGCCGGCGCCTTGAAGCTTGGTAACAACACCTTTGTAAAGCTGAACCCGTTCTTTTTCGCCTTCTTTTACTTTCACATAAACACCGATGGTATCGCCGGGATGGAAAGTGGGAATCGCTTTACCTGATTCTTTTAATGTCACACGACGCACGAGATTAGTCTCAGCACCAGTTTTCTTAACAACTTTACTTTTATTTCGCGCCTTCGCCATACATCATCCTTTTTTAAGAGTCCTCGTTGTTACCATGGGCCCATAAGTCGGTCAAGACAGATACTTACTGCAGATCGCACAGAAAGATGCCGATAATCAGCTGGGGGAGCCCCTCGGATGCTCTCGAGCACACCAGAACAGCCTTTCATAAAATCATCTGTCATACCAAAGCCAGTCCCAAATATCAGGAAACAGGGTTTTTTTTCAACATGCATTAAATGTTTCAGCTCTTGAAAGCTATAGGTCATTGCCCCATCAACCGGTCGTGCATGAGTCGCAATAGTCAAAGCATCCGGCACACCCCAGTCTGCAAAAGCCTTTTCAATGCTTTCAGCGGAAAACACCGGATTCAAAGCTGTCCTACGAAATGGATTAAACTTTGATCCTTGCCCTGTCCGCCAATGATCTAAAATACGCTCGACAAACATGAGCTGTTCTTTCATTGGATGAATAATGTAGTACTTTTCTACCCCAAAAACCGTTGAAGCCCTGGCAATATCGTGAATATCAAAATTAGTGACGTTGGTCGCGACAATTTTCTTTTCTCGGTCCAAAATAGGATAATGAACCAAGGCAATAGCTAATCGAGGAACATAAGGCTCAGACAAGAATATCTCCTGTCAAACCACAAACTTTTTTTTCCTCTTCCGATAGACTTTTAAAAAGCTCTTTTGCTTGATTCATTTCTTCTTTAGAAACTTGTGCCAGCAGATCGGGTCTTTTTTGAGCAGTGACCAACAAGGACATTTTTCTTTTCCACTCTTTAATTTTTTGATGATTCCCACTTGTTAATACCTCAGGAACGGATTGACCTTGCCACTCTGAAGGTCGCGTGAATTGAGGCTCTTCTAAAAGTCCGCGCGCAAAGGAATCTTCGTTCGAGGACTCACTGTGGCCCAACACTCCTGGGATTTTTCTTGCTACGGCGTCAATTAAAACTAAGGCCGGGAGTTCTCCGCCCGAAAGAACATAGTCCCCGATAGAAATTTCCTCGTCGACATACAAATTCAACACGCGTTGGTCAATACCGCTATAACGGCCACTCAGAATGACAACATGATCTTTTTGCGATAATTCCAGCACTTTTTTTTCATCCAAACGGTGCCCTTGCGGCGTCATATAAACCACATGTGCCTTTGGCGTAGGTAAAATATTCTGCAAGGATTTTTGTAAAATCTCTGCGGACATCACCATACCGTCCCCTCCTCCGAAGGGTCGATCATCGACGGACTTGTGAATTCCAGAAGCTTCATCCCGCAGATTAATAGCGTTTAATTCGAAAAGATTTTTTTTCAACGCCTGTCCAACAACACCAGATTCTAAACCTTGAACAATCATTTGAGGATAAAGCGTAAGTACGGTGAATTTCATTGATCAATCTCCCAAGAGGCCAGGAGGTAAATTCATTTGCAAGGTCTGATTTTTAAAATTTAAGTCGACAATCCAAGGAGCCACGAACGGCACCATGTGCTCCCCGCTTTGATTTTTCACGATCAATAAATCTTGCGACCCATTCGAGGAAAATCCAGAAATGTGACCCAGAATTTCATTTTTTTCACTGATCAAGGAAAAATTGAGTATCTCGGAAAGAAAAATAGTTTCTCCCTTTTTTGAAATAAGAAGTTCTTCAGAAATAAAAAACAATGAGCCCTTAAGCGCTTCGGCCTGTGTGCGATCCAAGATTTCGGGTGAAGATATTATGATACCCTTTTTATTTGGCTTAATTTTTTTGACATTGAAGCTTTTAAACTCAGAAGCGGATTCGGCTTGAAGTTGAAACGTCTTTAAATGATCTGCCCACGAGACATCACCTGAAAATATCAAAACATACAGATCCCCACGCAGGCCATGGGCGTCTTTGACTTTTCCAACAAGTTTCATAAAAGTGAGCTCCTTACGGGAAGATACTGGCCCAACTTACTTTAGTTTTGGAATAAAAAAAAGGCCGCTTCATTTGCGGCCTGTTTCATCGTGAATTTGCGTAATTTTTACTCTAGAAAGAGGCGAAGAGACAAGGAACCGAGGGAAAGTTATTCAACGATATCTAAATGATAACGTTTATTGAGTTTTGTGCCAGCAGCTCGAATGATTGTTCGCATAGCCGCCGCTGTTTTCCCCTGCTTTCCAATCACTTTACCAAGATCATCCTTATCAACCTTAAGCGCTAACAAAGTGGTTTGTTGGCCTGGAATTTCATCGACCTCAACATTATCTGGTTTGTCCACGAGAGCTTTTGCCATGTACTCAACAAGTTCTTTTAAACTATCCATATTTTCCTCTGTCTGTCCTAATCAATGAATCCTCAACCATTTTCACTAATGAGAGACTCAAAAAACAAGAACTATTTCGCTTGTTGCGCTAATTTTACGACATGCTTTACGCGGCCACTGGGTTGAGCACCCTTTTTTACCCATGAAGCGTACTTAGCCAAATCGATTTCGACCTTTTTTTCCTCGCCTCGTGGAGTCGGAATATAAGTGCCCAAAATCTCAAGGTATTTGCCCGTTACAAAGCGTTTTGAATCAGCAACGGTGATTCTGTAACGAGAGTCATGTTTTTTTCCATTGCGAGATAACCGAATAACAACCATTTTGTATCCTCTTTTAAATGAAGCACCAAGGTTTAACGGCTTTGATAAAGAAATTCAAGTTCAAAATGGAAACTTCATTCCTCCACGCCCAAGTCCCATTTTCATCATCCCCGACATCATTTTTTGAGTCTCTTCGAACTGTTTAACCAGCTTATTGATGTCTTGAACCTGAGTGCCACTTCCTTTAGCAATTCTTTGCCGACGGCTGGCATTTAGGATCTTGTGGTTTTGACGCTCTTTTTGGGTCATGGATCTTATGATCGCTTCAATTTTTTTCACCTCTTGATCAGGTGGCGCCATATTCTTCATTTTTTTGGTGATTTCACCCATTCCTGGTAAAAATTTCATTAAGCCCTCAAGGCCCCCCAGCTTTTTGAGCTGTTGGATCTGAGTCAAAAAATCATCAAGAGTAAATTCATTTTTCATCATCTTCCGAGCGGAATCCCGGGCCTCTTTCTCGTTGATGACATCTTGCGCTTTTTCAACAAGGCTCAAGACATCACCCATATCTAGAATTCGACCGGCTAAACGATCAGGATGAAAAACTTCCAGCTTGTCGACTTTTTCTCCGAGTCCCAAAAATTTAATTGGAATCCCTGTCACTTCCCGAATACTCAATGCGGCTCCGCCTCGAGCATCCCCGTCCACTTTCGTTAAGACCAATCCCGTCAGTCCTAATTTTTGCTGGAAACCTTCAGCAACGTTGACTGATTGTTGTCCTAGCATCGCATCGGCAACCAAAAGAATCTCTTGCGGATTCCACACTGTCTTCAGCCGTTGCAACTCCCCCATCAAATCTTCATCGATCTGCAAGCGACCAGCCGTATCAACAATAACAACCTCAACCATATTTTCTTTGGCCCAGGCTTTTGCTTTTTCTAAAATTTCTTCAGGTTTTTGTCCGACGATTGAGGGGAAAGTTGGAAAATTATTTTGTTTACCTAAGGTTTGAAGCTGGTCAATTGCCGCCGGTCGATAAATATCAGCAGGAACAAGTCCCGGCTTTTTTCCCAATTTCTGCCGAATAAACAAAGCCAGCTTTGCTGCTGAAGTGGTTTTACCCGCCCCTTGCAACCCCACCAGAAAAATCACAGAAGGATTTTCTCGGCAATTTAAATCCACCGCACCGCCGCCAAGAGTTTGTACTAATTCTTCGTGAACAATTTTTACGAACATCTGGCCAGGATTAACGTTCTTTAGCACTTCTGCGCCAAGCGCTTTGTTTTTTACTCGATCAATAAAGTTTTTTACGACTTTAAAGTTCACGTCGGCTTCCAAAAGACTCCGGCGAATTTCCTTCAGTGTATCCTCGATATTGGATTCACTGATTTTATTTTGTCCCTTGATTTTTTTAAGACTTCCTAAAATTTGTTCTGAAAGATTCTCAAACATAAATTACCACCGTTGAAAAGAGCCTTTTTTAAGACTCCAAAAAGCTAAGAAATAAAATGAAACAAAACCAACTACCGAAACAATAACTGAACGAGTGATGTCAACATCACTGACCCCCAGAACTCCATAACGTAATCCATTGATTAAATACAATAAGGGATTCCACTCACTGATCATTTGCCAAAATGGATGAAGACTCTTAATTGAAATAAAGACTCCTCCCAGATAAGTCAGCGGCAACAAAATAAAGGCACTGAAGGCAGAAAGTTGGTCAAAGGTTTTTGCCCAAAAAGCGATGCAGATTCCGATCAATCCAAAAATGAAACCCCCAGCAATAACGAAATAGAATAAAATTAAGGGATGTGACACTCCCAAGAAATTTCCCTGCATGTAATAATAAAAACTGGTACCCACCACATAAGTCACCAAGCCCACCACTGAGCCCCGAACTAAAGCGCCGATGATCATGGCCCAAATAATTTGATGATTGGTGATTGGAGCCACGCGAATGTCTTCAAGATCCCCGGAAAATTTTGAAGTCACAATCGAAGAAGAGGTATTTTGAAAGGCATTATTCATCAAACTCATCATCACCAAACCAGGAATCAAAAAGGCCAGATAAGGCAAGCCATGAGGGTCATTTACCTGAGAGCCAAGTGAAACACCAAAAACTAAAAGATATAAAAATGAGGTCACAAAGGGTGAGACCACCGTTTGCACAATGACCTTCATGAATCTTTTAATTTCTCGGCTCAGAAGCGTATAAAATATAATCATAAACTTAAAATCCTATTTGTTGGCTAAAACGGCGATGAAAGCTTCTTCTAAAGTTCCTTCGACGATTTTGACATCGTTAATTTCCTGAGAGCTGATTTCAAGCTCTTGCAAGAGATCACCCAAACCCTTTTCCATTGGAACACGAAATGTAAAGTTATTATGTTCCGAAGATTGCAAATACCGCGACGTTAGAACTCGGGGTTTTCGCAATTGCAGAATAATTTTTTTCTGAGTGAACTTATCAATCACGTATTGAGTTGGCTCAACACATTCCAAACGCCCATAATTGATGATCCCGACCCGCTGGCAAAGCTGTTCAGCTTCTTCTAAATAATGGGTCGTTAACAAAATCGACAGCCCTTCTTTTTGTAATTCAAGGACAAACTTCCAAAGAGTTTCACGCAAAGTGATGTCTACTCCGGCTGTGGGCTCATCAAGCAACAGAAATTTTGGATTATGCACAAGAGCTTTACCAATCATCAATCGACGTTTCATTCCCCCAGAAAGTTGTTTTACTTTCTTTCTGCGGTGTTCAAACAAACCCAATTTATTGAGCAAATAATGAATTCTTTCAGTGTTTTTTGAAAGACCATAATAACCAGATTGAAATTCAAGGATCTCTTCAACATCGAAAAAGCCAGAATTGATTACTTCCTGATGAACCACGCCAATATTTCTTTTGGTAATCATCGGCTGTTTAGTCACGTCCGTTCCAAAAATAAGAGCTTGGCCCGATGTTGGCTCTTCCAAAGTCGTCAATATAGAAATGATTGAAGTTTTTCCCGCTCCATTGGGTCCCAAAAGACCAAAAATTTCTCCGGCTTTTACCTCAAAGCTCACACCCTTAACGGCTTCGATTGGACCATACGATTTTACTAAATTTTGAATTTTAAGAGGAATTTTATTGTCTACAAAATTCATTCCTATTCCTTATCTCGCCCGCGAGATTGAAGTGTGAAATTCGACTTCGGGGTTTTCGCGCTTAGCCCAGTTTAAATCCCATTCTTGATTGAGCAAAATGACAGGTTGATCGATCATATCCCGATAGATCATAAAGTCGCCTTTAAGCTGATCAGTGGGTTTGCCATCTTTATTTTTTGGCCAGCGAGCCACCGTGAAGGACAAACGCTGCAACCGAACATCTAAATTGTACTCGTCCTGCAAGCGATGCAGTAAAACTTCAAATTGCAGTTCGCCTACGGCCCCAATCAAGGGATCTTGCATTCCCACATGGGGATCCATAAAAAGTTGAATGGCACCCTCTTCCGAAAGATGCTTCAAGGCCTCTTGCATTTTTGACCGTTTCATAGCGTCACTGACGATGAGTTTTCCAAACAGTTCTGGGGCAAATTTTGGAATATCTTCAAATCTGATTTTTCCTTGAGACGAAACACAATCACCGATGGCGAAATTGCCCGTATCATTCACACCGACAATATCCCCCGCGTAAGCTTCATCCACTGTTTCACGATCGGCAGCAACAAATTGGTTCGAGTAAGACAGCCGAAGTTCTTTTTGCAATCGTGAATGTTGGACTTTCATTCCTCGCTCAAACTTCCCTGAACATATCCGCAAGAATGCGACACGATCGCGATGTCGGCGATCCATGTTGGCTTGAATTTTAAAAACAAATCCAGAAAAATTCGCATTCAATGGATCCATCTCACCACCAGATTGAATTTTTCTGGATTGGGGCGCCGGGGCGAACTTAGTGAAAAAATCCAAAAAAGTATTCACTCCAAAATTTTGTTTAGCAGATCCAAAGGTAACCGGCGAAATTTCGCCAGTCAAAAAAGCTTGTTCATCAAAGGGTGGCAAAGCGCCTTCAATCAGTTCCAGCTCACCACGAACTTGTTCCGCACTTTCACGATCCAAATGTTCGAATAAAATCGGATCTTCGGGGCCTTTAAAGGGAAATATTCGAACCTCGTCCCCTTCCCGTCTTTGATCATAGATCATAACTTCATGGGTAATTCGATTATAGATTCCGCGAAATCTTTGACCAATTCCCAGCGGCCAAGTCACCGGATAACATTGCATTCCTAAAGTTTTTTCAACTTCATCAATCAAGGCTAAGGGATCTTTCCCCTCACGATCCAATTTATTTATAAAAGTAAAAATTGGAACCTGACGAAGCCGACACACTTCATAAAGTTTTTTTGTTCGTTCCTCTACCCCTTTGGCGACGTCAATCAACATGCATGCTGAGTCAACAGCCATCAACACCCGGTAAGTGTCTTCCGAGAAATCTTTATGTCCCGGAGTATCTAACAAATTAATTCGCAGATCTTTGTAGTCAAAAGTCATTACCGATGAAGTGATTGAAATTCCCTTTTGTCGCTCAAGCTCCATCCAATCCGAAGTTACGGCTTTAGTCCCCGATTTTCCCTTAACTTCCCCGGTTTCATGAATAACTCCACCGTGATAAAGTAGTTTTTCAGTCAAAGTCGTCTTCCCCGCATCTGGATGGGAAATGATCGCAAAGGTGCGTCGTCTTTGAATTTCTTTCTGTATTTGAGCGGAAACTTGCATGAAGTCTTATGTATCGTTTGCGATCAGGGCCAGCAAGGGAATTCTTTGCAGTGGAATGACCAAATATTGACCAGATTTATATTTAAGACTATCTAGTGCCCTTAGTCCGCGAGGTTTGCAGCCCCGAAGGGACGGAGGAAAAAATGAATTATCATATCACTGCGTTTTATCGTTTCTTTAAGATCAACGACAATCTTCAAAATATTAAAGAAAAAATTGAGCAAAAAGCACTTGAATTAGATCTTCGTGGTTTAATGATTTTAGGCCCGGAAGGAATTAACTCCACCACGTCCGCACCTTCAAAAGAAGCTCTTGATTCCTATAAACATTTTTTAAAAGACTTTTTTAAAATGGATGAGTTTAACTTTAAAGATTCGCAATCCGAAAAACTACCTTTCCGAAAATTTCTAATAAAAATTCGGAAAGAAATCGTCACTTTCGACACTCCAGAATTAATTCCTGATATGGGAATAAATAATCATCATTTGAGCCCAACTGAATGGAATCAAATTATGAAGGACGATAAAGAACATTTCATTATCGACACGCGCAATTGGTACGAATATAATATTGGCACCTTTAAGGGAGCCTTGAATCCAAATATTGACAAGTTCACTGATTTTCCAAAATATCTTGAAGAACAAAAAATTTCTAAAGATAAAAAGATGCTGATCTTTTGCACGGGTGGAATTCGCTGTGAAAAGGGAATCCTTGAATTGCAAAGGCAAGGTTACGAAAACGTCTATCAGCTTGAAGGCGGAATTTTAAAGTACCTCGAAGAATATCCAAATGATCAGTTCACTGGTGAATGTTTTGTCTTCGATCACCGCGTGGCCCTTGATCAAAACTTAAAACCATCCACTCAATATGGGCTTTGCCCACACTGTGGCCAGCCTTCATCAATTCAAATTGATTGTAAACGCTGTGATACAAAAACATTAATTTGCGAAGATTGTGAAAAGCTAGAATGGAAAAAACACACCTGTTCCAAAAATTGCGCTTACCATTTTGAACTTCATCCCGAAAGAAAAGCTCCACCCCAAGTGATTACCCGGTCGTAGGAGCTGATCTCTGTCATGAAACTAAAGTATAACTTCCATCATTAAGTAAACTAGGGCGGTTAATCCAAAACCACATGTAATAACACCCTTGACCGTAGCCATAGGTCCCAGTTTTCCTTTGATTGCATTAAATTCTAAAGCAGCAACGAGCACTAGAAAGGCAATATAGTAAGTCATTTGATTTTCTAAGTTCATCTGAATTGGCAAATGCCCGGCAGCAATCATATAGAACAACATAGGTATTGAAAATAAAACGTTGGTTCTTGAGGCAAGCAACGCTTTGCCAGCTAAAGCCGGTACAGTTGGAATAGCTTGGCCACCACTTACTGCTTGAGTTGCAGACTGAATAATGACTTTCTGATTTGGCCAAATAATAAACCATACATTGAACCACATCAGGATTCCAAACACTCCTCCAGTTAGGATTTTAATACCCCAATCCCCTTGTAAAGAAAAACCCGTATATCCCGCTGTATGCAACATCAGCAACCCTGTAATAAAGGTCCACATTGCACCCCAACGAAACCACCACAAGGCAATCGGTACTAGTTTTGTGGTTACCTGAGATTTCCCAGCGGCATCCGCCTGAGCCATATAAGCACCCTGGGTAAAGTTAAAATAATAAAGATGCCCAATCCAAAGTAAGCCGAAAAAAATATGTAACCATTTAAAAAGAAAGTGCAGACCAGGAAAGGTAAGAATTGCAAACTCCATATTAGCCTCGCTTAAAGTAAAAGATTAACTTAATGCTCTAAGACTAGGCCTATGGGACAGGAGGGTCAACTCAGCAAAGTATTTCTGAGATTACGCGTCAGGATTAGTTAGCACGTCTCTTTGAAAACTTTCGCCGAATATCTGTTTCCACCATCTTCAAAGTCGTTTTCAAATAAATCTGAAAAAGATTTTCTGGTGAAATTTTATAAAGCGACGCTAAGGTTCTTAACGAAGTCACTGGTGGGGCGGAAAGCCCTCTTTCCCAATTTGAAATAAATTGAGGAGATGAATAACCAAGCTTCTTCGCAACCTCGGCCTGTGATGCGCCAATTTTTTTTCGTTTCTCTTTTAAAATTTTGCCTAATGTACTCATACAAATCCTCCAACATAAGAAGAGATTTACAGTAAACGAAAAGTTTCATTACAATCAAAGTAATTTTTGTTTTTCTTTTTTAACAAGGTGGCGTCTTTTGAAGAATGCGAAAGAAATTCGTCTTTATCATATTCTAGTTACACATAAATACGAAGCCGAAGATCTGCTGAGACTTCTTCGGGAAGGAGAATCTTTTTTTGAATTAGCAAAAAAATTTTCAACCTGTTCGAGTGCAAAGAATAGTGGCAACTTAGGAGAGATTGAAGAAAAGAAATTAGACGAGGACTTCAAAGAGGCTGCTGATGATTTATCTATTGGGGAAACAAGCAAAACGCCCGTTCGAACAAGATTTGGCTATCACATCATAATGAAATTACAAAAATGATATTTGCAGCCTCTAAACTTTGGCCATTTGAGATTTCATTTTTTCTAGAAATAACAAACTGAAAGCATCTCCAGCCGCATAATGTTTTTCAAAAATACTTTTTTTCACGTCTTCAATTTTGGGGCGCTCTTGGTTCAAACGAATCATGCTGCCTCGATCAATCTCTTCACAAATCTGTAAAAGCATAGCCTCTAATGGAATTTTCTCGGGACGTGGACGTTTCGGAAAGCCCTTCATGTCCACTCGCTCGTGACTACAAAGAATCGTATTTTTTACGCTCTCGGGAATTTGTAACTTTCGTGACAGCGCTTTTTCAAGACTCATCACCGGATGACTGCGATAGGCCTGTTGCTCTTCAGCAGAAAGAGACTCAATCGACTCACCTTTCCTAATTTTTCGAGTTGTCTTCGGTGATAAATCAATCATACCAATATCACACATAAATGCCGCCGCCATAACCTGAGTAGGAATACCGATTCCTGAATGAAGACTTAATAAACCCGCGTAAGCCGCTACTGATGGCGCTCTTTCCAGCGAACCAAACTGTCCAATAGCCGTATTGTTGATAATCCCCCAGGCATTACCAACAGCACCTAAGGTGTTCATTAAATCCGAGGCCAACTTTTCACAGCGCTCATAAAGAGTTGCGCCTTCTTTAAAGGAAGTCGATTCGCTTTGATCCGAAATCAAAAGAATAAGATCCACATAAGATCCAAATAGGCTCAGAAATTGCCCACGACATCGACCACTCAAGCCATTCGCAGACTTATCCATGTACTTTTCGGTGTACTTTTGGAAATGGCTAATGTGT
The DNA here is from genome assembly GCA_038043185.1 of Bdellovibrionota bacterium. Classification (GTDB taxonomy): domain Bacteria; phylum Bdellovibrionota; class Bdellovibrionia; order Bdellovibrionales; family Bdellovibrionaceae; genus UBA5009. Next base: position 86,101 of record JBBTCO010000030.1, on the reverse strand, counting down.
TCTCGTTTCACATAAATTTCGCCAACTTCTTTAAGTTTTTCTAACTTTTTAGGAGTAATGACTTCTTTTGCATGAATCACCGGCATGTACTTTCGATTCAAGGGCATCAAATGAAATAGCGAACACTCGAATATTGAATCTGCAACTATTTCATTCACTTTCACCGGTAAATAGGAAGATTGAATTTTTTGTGACGCAACAAATTCGAGTTTGCTGGTATGCCGAAGCTCGGAACCAATAAACACCGCATTTGCCCCAGATTTTTTTACAAAAACCGCTACTTTAGGATCAAGCTTAGAACTAATGGCGACAAGGATGTAAGAGTCGGGAGCAACTTGACGAACGACCTGAACCATCCCGGCAATATCAGCATCAACTTCAACTTGTTCTGCAGAAATAAGAATAAAAGTCGTCTCAACAAATTCAGCTTCCCGCTCAGCAAACTGATCAACAGTATTTAATGAGACATACGTATAACCAAACTCAGAAGATATCTCTTCACATCGCTTTTTGATGTCATTCTCGGAAGCAATTGCTAAGAAATCTATTTTTTTTGCCATTCAAATTATCTTATCGGGAAATCCTCTAACTAATTGACCTAACAATTTAAAAATATTCTTTCGTCCTGTCCCATGGAAATTCTACTCATCACCGTCGCTGTTTTGAAACAACTTTAAATACTCGACGTAACCTTCCGCTTTCAAATTAGATAAGGGAATAAAACGGATTGAAGCCGAATTGATACAATATCTTAGTCCTGTTGGTAAAGGGCCGTCCTCAAAAACATGTCCCAGATGGGAATCAGCGTATTTACTACGAACTTCGACCCTCTCCCTCCAACTGCGATGATCAGCTTTTGTTGCGATCTCAATTCCAGACATTGGCCGACTAAAACTAGGCCAGCCACAACCCGAATCAAACTTATCCAATGAAGAAAATAAGGGCTCGCCTGAAACAATATCAACATATATTCCATGAGCTTTTTCATCGTGGTATTCGTTTTCAAAAGGTTTTTCAGTTTCCTCGTGTTGAGTAACTGAAAATTGCAATGGGGTTAGTTTTTCTTCCAATTCCGCGGCTGATGGTTTTTTAAAATTCTTAGGATCAAAACTCACTCGACTCCCCCTTATATTGCGAGTATTCTTACATTAAAACCGCTCAAACTGGAAAGAGAGATTAGCATGGCTAAAACAATTTTTAAGCGCGGACCTATTCGGTTTAAACCAGACCCAATGACCGTCGCCTTAATTGATTTTAATAATTCGAAAGACTTTGCACCTCAAACTACTGGCATTGTAGTTAATGAATCCTATACAGGCTGCGCTGTGGTTATTGCTTTTGATCGTGACCTTAAAAAAGGTGATAAGATTAAAATTAAAGTTGGCCAACTTGCCGAAATGAAAGCCTCTATAGTTTGGGTGAAAAACCTTGAAGAAAACATTTTTAAAGTTGGTGTCCACTTTCTAGACTAGAAACGCTTTAATAAGCAGTCAGCCGAGGCGACGAGGAGGATTCGACTGAGGCGCACTTCCTGTGCGTCGCAGGGAGAATCCGACGAAGGCAACGAAGGATCACTGCTTATTAAAGCGTTTCTACAAGATTCCGTTCAACATCTAGTAACGGCGACTTAAGTTGCGTTATTTTTAATTGAAGATTTTTGAATCTTTTCTGTGCTTCAATATATTCCTCATTAATTTTTTCACGACGCCCTTTCAATAAAAAATAGGCGCCCTTCTTTTCAAAATGTCCACGGCTAAGTTCCAAAATTACATTTAATGGTTTAAAGGCTCGAGCCATAATCAGATCCGTGTTTTCAAGCTGATTTGGAATCTCGCCTTTAATTTCGATATTTTTAACAAGTGATTGAAGTTTATTTAAATAACTTTGCTTCTTTGGGCTTTTTTCAAAAAGTACAAATTGAATATCCGGGAATTGCAAAGCATAAACAACAGCTGGCAATCCTCCGCCTGAACCAAAGTCAGCAGCCACTTTTATCTTTTCAGGAAAGTATTTAAGTGGCAGCAGGGAATCAATGACATGGTTATCAATAAGCTCCTCACCCGTCATTTTTCGGCTGATTAAATTGAGCTCTTGATTTGAGGACCACAACATCTCGAGATAAGATTTCAATTTTGGCATAGCTGCCGGATTAAAACCCAACTCCAAGATCAATGAAGTTCTTTTTTCAAAATGTTTGGTCCCTGATATATCCAATCAACTAAAAGACAAGGCTATTAGCAAATTGAAGCATTTCAGTCGGTAGTTTCACAGATTTTGGCCCAACAGGAATCAAAGTCGCATTCTGATCACGCACCATTGACTGAGCCTCTTTAATCGCTTCATCCAAAGTCACTGTTTTTGATTTTTCAGCCGCAGCGTAGACTCTATTTGGATTTACCACACCTTCAGCAATGACCTTCCCTTTGAGCCAATCTTTGTGATCGACCGTCAACATCAACAACTTTTTTAATTCGGTGGCAGTTAGTTTTGGGTTAATTTCCTTAGCTTTAGAAGCTATACCTGCAATATAAGGTGCAGCCATCGAGGTCCCTGACATGGGCAGCAATTGACTGTGATCAAGTGCGGGAACAGAACTCATAATCGATACACCAGGAGCTGCGATATCTACTGTCTTGATACCAAAATTCGAGAACTTGGCTAATTTTTCGATGCCATTTGTTGCGGCAACGCTAATCGAATTATCGACTCTCACATTTGCAGGAAATGTTGGCAATAAATCATTGTCTTGCCCGTCGTTTCCAGCGGCGACAACAAATAAAGTTCCTGGCGACCCGCTCATCCATTTTACACCCTCGGGAATAAACTGGGCAGAGGCTCGTCGAGTTTCAGCGGAAAGTTGTTCCGGTGTTGGATCTTTAATTCCTCGAAGACCCAAAACTAATTTAGCAATCGTTTGTAAACTGACACCCAAGCTGTAATTGGCGACATCAATTTGCCGCTCCTTTAAATAATTACCTACCTGAGTAAACGTTCCGTTACTAAGAACCGCAAAAACTTTATACAAAATATCTGCAGGTCCAACTTTTTTCAAATTTGTTACATTTGTACCTTCAGGTGGAGTATCAGGAAAAACTCGATTTGACATAATTTTTGAATCTGGAGAAAGGCTCGCAATAATTCCAGACACATGGGTGCTGTGAGCGTACTGCCCATAAAAGTTTAATTTTGTTTCTAAAACCTTTTTTTCTTCAGGTTTTAAATTTGCAATATTATCCTGCCAGAACTTCTCGTCTTCACGTGTGGCAATCTCGGCCTGAATTCTTCCGATGACTTCAAAATATCTATAAATGTTTGTATCGACCGACTGAAGATGTTCTGGAAAAAAGATTTTTCCGTAACCTTCGACGAAATTCCACCCCATGACATCATCAACTTTTCCATTGCGATCATCATCAACACGATTGCCAGTCACATCGGCGGTATTGATCAAAGCTCGACCCTTGAGCCAATCATGGCCAAAATCAGTTCCCGAATCCGTCACCGCAACTCGAGTTGCATAAGTTGTTGCCGACAAAGAGAACACTAAAAAAGATATTAAATATTTTTTCATTTTACCCTCACTCTATAGTAAAAAAATTAGTTCAAACCCATCATTCGCTTGTTGGCGGCAATCACGCTCTCTTCCGAGGCTTGTGATTTGGGTAAGAACGGATTTAGATTCTGTATATAAAGCCAACTCAACAATTGGCTGTCTTCAGCATTTAAACTTGTTCCTGCACTTTGCTGATTTGAATAAAAGCTTCTGATCAGCGCTTCATCTAAAACCCCAGCGCTGACAACACCTTTAACCATTGGATCTAATTTTTCTATCGCAAAACGTGAAATTGGCAGACCGAACACTCGAAGTGCGATCGATAAACCCCACGCGACGCCTCGACGTAGAGAAGCTTCATAAGGTCGTTGATAGCGATAAATTAATGGAGCCCCAGCTCCTTTATTGAATATAACTTGTTCTGAAATAACTGAATAAAGTGCGTCCTTTTTTCCATTTAAAGTACAAACCGCAAAATAATCTTGGACAAAATCAGTCTGGCATTTCTTTTCTAAGACTAACCTTGAATTCAACTTTGACATCATTATGTCACGTTGTTTTTCGACATTATAACGAGCGTTTTTCCCTAAGCCTTCGAAAGCTGTCCAATCGAATGGTTTACCCTGAGCAACAGACAAAATATAAGCCGAAAATAAATCTGATTTTTGCCCATGCAAGATATTGAAAGCTCTGCCTGAGGTCGCAGCGTCTATTCCAATTTCGGATCTTCCCATAACTCCAGATCTTAAAGTGTCCTCAAGTTGAACCATTTGGTAGCTATAAGCCATTTCAATTTGTTCAAAAGCATCATTGATCAACACTTCAACAGCGGCTGACATCGTTTGATTTGGAATCCGACCAGCAAGGCTTTGCAAACCAGACGAAAGAATTGAACGAAAGATTTTTTCAACTGCAAACTTATACTGGGTTTGATAATCAATCAGCGCCACAGCTCCTGAAAAGGGCAAGAAATCGCCTTCAAGTATAACATCATAGACTTTATCTAAGTCATTCCAATCTAAGCGGATTCCCTGAAGCATAGTTTCTGGAGTTTTAAGCACCTTCACCATATAATCAGATTCAACTGAATCCTTGCTTTGAATAGTCGGATTATTTTGTAACTCAGTTAAAAAAGCCTGAATGTCGGCCTGAGTTTGACTATCAAATCGATATTGTGAGCCGATATCTAAATCAGCAATGCGAAAAGAGCGTGGCAATCCTATTTCATTTAGCGAAGAACGTGAACCTTCAACAACACTTGGTTGATTGCGGAATTTGAGCTTTGCGACCCAGCTTGTTTTCGCCGCGCGAAGAGGATTGAAAGTCCGACGGAACTCTTCACGACTCTGCTCGACAGCTGCGTTATTTCCATCTAACCAATTTAAATATTCTTTTGACGTTAGTTTTTGCACAGGAACTTGCAAAGTTTTTTTAGCCGAAAACAGACTTTTCAAACTTGGAAAAGAAAGATCGTAAATTCGACAAGGTTTTCCAGCGGCGTCTTTGCTTAAAACATACTTTTTAGAAAAAACTGTTTTGCTGGAATCTGTACATTTCGGAGTTTGTGCTGCTGCTTTGCTGAAACTTCTAAGTTCAGCCAAGGAATTACTCATTGAAAATTTCTTTGGAGCTACTGCGCTCGTGCTTTTTGGCGATGCTGATAAAACTCTTTCTTCTAGCAATCTGTCGTCTGGACTTTGCCCCTCAATTGTTTGAGCTCTTGTTGATGTTGAAAACATCATAAGAACCGTTAAGAAACTGCTTATCGACAAAACGCAAAATGTTTTGTGGTTTTTCATCTTCTTCCCCCTTGAAGAAATTATTGACGTCATTCCTTGACTTAAATCTATGTGATAGATGCTATCGCACTTTTTTCCAGACCCAAGTGTTTTGATCTAAAAAACGCCTTTTTTGATATGGCGTGCTACTGATTTTTAAGGATTTTTTTAGGACTGTCTCTAATAAGCTAAACAGGCGTTGTAATCCGCTGTAATCTTAACAATTCCACTCGCACCGGCGCCAGAGTTACCAGTGCCACCGGCCGCGCCACCCTGGGCAACAGATCCACTATCTAAACTAGGAAAAAGTAAGGTCGATTGAGGTCCACAATAGTTGACTTCGATAATTCCGCCACCACCGCCGCCGCCTTTTGCATTTCCTGCGCCGCCGCGAGTATCAAAACTAACCGCTGAATTATTAATTGATCGAGATGACAAATGGACTATCCCGCCTCCACCGCCGCCGCCACCCACTGAGCCTCCTGCAGATCCTTTGGAATGAATTGTAAGCTGCCCAAGACCACTAATTTCACCAGCGAAAACTAAGGCTGCTCCACCGCCCGCTCCCCCGTTGACTGCGTTGTCACCACCGCCGCCACCACCTAAGAAAAACTTTTGATTAAATAACGGGGCGCAAGCCACATTGTTGGCGGCGCTATCTAAACAATAAGTTAATGGCGATCCACCAGATCCAGCCGAAATATCGTTTCGCCCACCCGCTCCAATATTACTTCCGCCACCGCCACCATTACCACCGGCGGCCCCTGCTCCGGCGTTTTCACTTGAGGTCGTATCACTGGCAGTTCCTGCCAATCCAAAAATTCCCGAACCCTGAGACCCGCCGCTTGCACCCTGAAATCCCGCGCCAATCATATCTATATTCAAAGCTCCCGCACCCAACACGATTTTTTTCGCTCTCATGACAAATATTCCACCACCAGCATCCGAAATATATTGAAAATAATTTGTCGAATTGTGAGTTTTAAAAGTTGCTGTCGAATTTATAGTAACAGTATCGAAACTCGGAACACGAACGAGCTGAACCACACAAAAAGGATTAGAAACTGGATTGGTAAAAGTAGATTGACTGAGATTTGATCCTGAATTGGCCAAAGCAATGGAAGGATCACCAACCGGAGAATCCAAAGTGACTGTTGGTGAAGACATGGCCGTTACTCGAGCGGTTCCCCACTGGCCGCGATACAAACCGCCACCACATCCATTCAGATCAGGAAAAGTTGTAGCCGCCGCTGCCGTTACATGCCAAAGAACTTCATCGCCGGCGTCAAAGTGGGCTGTTAAGACTGATGGACTTGCCATAGTCAGAGTTTTTCGGTCTGTGCTCAATCCTGTTATTCGTCGTTTCGAACTTAAATATTTTCCTGAATTTGAAATCCCACCAGCAGTCGGCACCCAGTTAGAACTAAATGAGGAAAAAGTCGTATTCTGAAAATCATAAGTTCCAGGCGCTATTGTTAAACTTCCATCTCGAGCATCACCAAATAAATTCTTAACAGTCCCTGAAGGTCCACTGCCATTGGGAAAATCACAAGAGTCGAACTTTTGTGTTGTTGCTGATAACGAAGTTGTGATCGGCACTGTTACCGTTCCCGGGTCTAGCTTCATTGTCACTTCCCCAATAATATGAGGATAGGAAAGATTAGCTTTATCGGGACCTGAACTGACAAAACTAACACAAGCCCCATTTTGCGATTTCAATCCTACTAAATAAATATGTCGGTCCGGACCTGAATTTACCTCTAAGGAAATTTCAGTCCCAGCAAGAAAAAAACCCGCATAGGCATGGGCACCGAATCGCATTTTTTCTACGCCAGTGATGGAATCTTTGCACATATTTCCACGCATAGAATCTTCAGGCCCACCGACAAATACAGCATAACAATTAATATCTGCTAAAGCCGATGGATCTAAAGCGGAGTTAAAGGCATTTGTAGCCGACAATGTTGACAAATTAGTATCTAGCTTACTCAATTTAAAAGCACTGGTTTCAACACTGTTAGAACCAGCATCAGGCGTCATCTTAAAAACCAACCGCGACACATCTTTCTTTGTTCTGTCGCAGGATAAAATGAAAACTGACAAAGCGATTGTGACAGTGATTTTAATTATATTATTCATCTGGTACTTATCGGCTCAATCACTAATAAAAATAAGCCAAAAAATTTCTCAGTGTGAGACATCCACATCAAAAGTTTTGCGCACCAACGGACTATTTTTATACATTCAACTGGTGCGCAAAAATCTAACTTTACTAAGGATATCTCGGCGGTTTTCCCGGCGCAGGCGCCGGTCTCTCAGGCGCCGGTCTCTCAGGCGCCGGTCTCTCAGGCGCCGGTCGCACTGGCTCTTGTCTTGGCGGCGGAGTTGGAGCCGGTCTCTCCGGAGCCGGTCTCTCAGGCGCCGGTCGCACTGGCTCTTGTCTTGGCGGCGGAGTTGGAGCCGGTCTCTCCGGAGCCGG
>JBBTCO010000030.1:0-78191 GCA_038043185.1 Bdellovibrionota bacterium | reverse complement strand
TTGGAGCCGGTCTCTCCGGAGCCGGACGAACTGGCTCCGGTCTCGGTCTCTCTGGTGCTGGTCGAACTGGTTCTGGTCTCGGTCTCTCTGGCGCTGGTCGAACTGGTTCTGGTCTCGGCGGCGGAGTTGGAGCCGGTCTCTCCGGAGCCGGACGAACTGGCTCCGGTCTCGGTCTCTCTGGCGCCGGACGAACTGGCTCCGGTCTCGGTCTCTCCGGAGCCGGACGAACTGGCTCCGGTCTCGGTCCCGGTCTCTCTGGTGCTGGTCGAACTGGCTCCGGTCTCGGTCCCGGTCTAACCGGAGCTGGACGAACTGGTTCACGACGAGGTGGTGGACGAACAGGATCTGGTGTTACCCAAGGGACGCAGCGACGATCCCCGGACGACCAACGTTCCCGGTTATTGCAAGACTGATCAATTTCCCGACGCAAACAACTTCTTCGATTGTAATCATAATATTCATTAAAACCACAATGCGGAGTTGAGTATCTTTCACAACGATTTGATGACCAATTCCATTGTTCGTCACGACTGCAACGTGTGTAATAAGAGCTAACATCACAACGATTTAAAGATGGATTCCAATATGAACCCACAGGGCAGCTTCTGATTATCACCCGACAACGATTGCTGTAGTTATCCCAATATTCATTGTAACCACACGACTGCTGCCAAATACGAATACAAGTATTTGTCGAGTAAGAATAGGTCGTTCCAATCGGACATGTGTAGGGCAAGCGATTGCAACGATTTTCATAGGCGTTCCAAGAATAATTAAGTGGGCACCGTGGATAATCACGAAGAACACATTGCCCCAAATAGGAATCAAACACTTCATTATAAGAGCAGGTAATATACGTTGGCGGAGACGCATATCTCACACAAGTATTTGTTTCGGGATTATAAAATGTATCAGGGCTACAAATCGCTCCCCCACCCTGAACACAATAGTTAAGAACGTCGCTGTAATAATAACCTGCGGGACAGGCGTATTGATTATCGACTTGATCAATTATATTAAGAGTAAATTGTCTATAAACTTCATAAAATTCTGTCTCAGAGCCAGCCGCATCTGATTGAGTCCAAAGTCGCAAAGAAAAACTTTTTTGCTCTTGATTACCAGTTTGCCCAATAACTAAAAATCTTTTTGATGAGTTTTGATATTGCACTTGAAAAGGTTCAGCATGACCACCAAAAATTTGTCCTTGCAGATTGATATTTGATGATTGACGACTCTCAAACATAATTTGCTGACTGTAATATTTATTTATTTGAGCGGTTGGCAGCGTTTGAGATGACTTAAATTTCAAAGGATAAGATTCATCTTCGATTGAATTTAAACATATTCGATTTCGCATTCTGGAATTTGAAGCTTGGTCTCGCACATTCAATTTAAAACACCAAGTTCCAGCAAACTGAGGATAACCCCTTAATAAAGCTCTGGTCGCATCGACGGGTTGAATTTCCAGGCCAGGAGGAAAAGCATCGTCCTCCTCGGCAAACCAGTCTAATTGACTTAAATTTTGCCCAGCCGCAGAGACTTCAATTTCGCCATACTCATTTTGTTTCATCTGCAAATTCGAGTGATCGACTAGTATAGAGAGCGCGTTTGGATTTGAAAAAATTCCATCCACATTTTTTGTATCTATTCCCCCAGCGGGAGCCGCCGGCTGACCCGAATTGTTTGCCTGACAGGCTATTGCAACAAATAAGATCACACTGAAACGAAATAAATTTATTAATATCTTTAATGGTTTTAAAGTATTCAAACATCCTCCTTTTATTTTTCGGTAAACTTTTGGCACTAGCCTTTAGCCAAAGCAAAACCGCCACCAAAAATTATTTTTTGATTTCACAGTTAAAAATTCTAAATATTGCATTGAATCAATTTCTAAGCTTAAGTTTTATCATTCATTTTTCAAAACAAAGTGGTGCATCCCGCAATGACACATCTGGGACCATTTTGTCCCTAATACTTAAGAAATAGCTTTTAAAACCAATACTGAGTCGCGTTCGCTACCACTTTTGCTGGCACGGAAGCTGTAATACATGCTTTCAAGCAAAAGAATTTATATCAAAAGAGGGGAATTCTTTTTGTTATAAGAGAGGGGATTTTTATGTTTAAAAAGTATTTTTCAGCTTCGCTGAGGTCAATTGAGTGGATCCTGAAAATCTTATTTTACACTGCGGGTCTAGTGCTTATTACCGTAGTTGGTGTGCCGGCTGTATGGGCCTTTTTATTAGTGGCCCCAGTTGCCATGATGATTTTGGCTCCCATTGCAATCATTTTTGGATTTTCTGCAATTGAAAAAAATACTGGAGCTACAACAGAAGTTAACTACATCGAAAAACTTCGTATTATAGAAAACACAAGGCGATTGCGAAATCTTCGTCTACGACAGTCTTATCGCAAACACTCGGAAGCATTAAGCCCGCTGAGGGCACAGACTTCGATTAAACTTTGATGAAAATTTAACTCACTTCGAGCAAAGGTATTTTCACTATCTAGAAGACGATTTTGTTCAATAAACAAATCGTTTGTAGATATTCGTCCTAACCGAAAACTTTTAAGTATATCCTGATAAAGTTTTCTAGAGATTTCTAAGTTCTTTTTTGCATCGATTAAATTCAATTGCGAAGTTTCAATTTTTTCTTTTAAAAAAAGATTTTTTTGGTTTAAAGTCTGTTCCGTTTCTTTATAATCATTAAGTGCATTTATATATGAAGCATACGATGACGAAACCTTAGCTGCAGTTTCGTACTGATCCCAGATTGGTAATGTCAATGTCACAAAACCCAGTAACTGTTGATTTGAACGCTCTTTCAATGGAAATTCCTTATATTGCAAACTTAAATCCAGCGAAGGCCAGTAAGACCCTTTTGCCGCTTTCCAAATTTGTTCACGGGATTGACTCAGCCAATATTTTTGTTCAATCAAAGGAATTTTTGACGGAGCCGATTGAATCCTGGCGACGGTTTTTTCAGCAAAGGGCCACGACTGAGTTTTAATTTCATGGATAAACAACGATGCGATTTGCGATTTATTTTCGATAACATCCAATTTTGCTAATCTTAATTTATTTTTCTGTTGCACAAGATCCACTTCGGATTTTGTAACTTCCTGTCGCGGAATTTTCCCTTGATGATATCGGTCGATAACGATTTTTAAGGATTCTTCCTTCAACTTCAAAAGTTGTTCTTCAACTCTTAAGGAACCCGCAAGAAATAAAGATTTAAAAATCAAATCAGAGGCTTTAATTTCAACACGCAAGGATTCGTTTAAAACTTGAAGGTCTTGCGCTTTATTTTGTGCCTTTGCATCCTGCAAGGAATTCCAATCCGCCCCACCACGATATAAATTCCAAGTCAAATCCGCTTGTATCTCATTGCCATCAGTTACAATTGCATTATTCAATTTGTTTTGATTTTGAGAAACAGATAGCCCCAATTTTGGCGTCCAAAAAAGTTTGCGTGATAATAACAAATCTGAACTGGCAACTTGATTTTGTTTTTCTGTTTTTAAATTCAAATTTTGGGTTTTAAAATTTTCAATATCTTCAAAGAAAGACTTCGGTGTTGCCTCTGCCGATAATAGAAATGCCAATAAGAAAGTGATCATCGTGACCTCTCTCGATTCGCCAGGTACATGTGTTGTAAAGCTGGAACTATATATAATGTCAAAAGCGTCGATACCCAAAGCCCACCGCAAACCGCAATTCCCAGTGGCTGAAGAATTTTTCCTCCGTCACCAAAACCTAAAGCGATGGGAAGCATTCCCAAAACTGTCGTCAATGAAGTCATCAGTATCGGTCGTAATCGCGCCAGTGAAGCTTCGATGGTTGCTGTTTTAGCATCTTTGCCGCTGTGATATAGTGTGCGAATAAAATCAACCAAGATGATACTGTTCGCGACGGCTATTCCATTTAATAAAATAGTTCCTAAACCTGAATTTAATGAAAGCGTACTTTTAAATATAAATAAAGAAATCAAAACTCCAAGAAAACCTAGTGGGATCGCCACAAGAACAAGCAAGGAATGAACAACGTCACCCAATTGAATGACCATAATTAAAAAAACCAATCCAATAGAAATAACAACCGCCCACTTAAGTTGAGCTAAAGATTGCTGTAATTCTTTATCGGGCTGAACTTCAGTTAAAGTTGGCTTATCAGAACTGTCAGATGGATGTTGTAATTTGAAATTCTGAAAAATATTGCTAGCTTGTATTTTTCTTTCTTCAAGATGACTCATTTGAGCCTTATTTAAGCGGGCTGTAACAACGACCAGTTGTTTTTGATTTTCCCGATAGACTCGCGGACTTCGTTCTTCTAAAGATATCTGCGCCAGCGCGCCTAAGGGAATTAATCGTCCCTCGAAACCAATAGGTAATGCTTTCAGTTGTTCAACTGATTTTATTTCTTCCGCATTCAATCGTAAATAAATTGGCAGTTCTTGCTGCTTTTCATAAAGGCGTTCAACATACAAACCTTCGGTAACTACCCGCAAGAAATTTGATAATTCGACTTTTGAAAGCACTTCCGATTCAGCTCCGGAATTTAGAAATTGTTTGATGCGAATTTCTTTTTCCTTGTCAGCCGTTGGATTAACACTTACTTTATCAAACACTCCCTTTTCAATCAAAAGCAACTTAATGTCTTGAGCATATTGCACTCTGGATTCAGGCTTCCCGCCCGCAATTTCAATTCGATATTGAGGTGGATTTGGAATTGTCAGCTCCGAGGGATTCCAATAATCCACCCAATAAAATTTGGACGATGTATTTTTGAATAACTCTTCAGCCTGCTCGACCATTTTGCGAATTTTTTCTTTGTGTTTCATGCGAATCATAATATTGCCATTTTGCAAATTGTGAATTTGCGTAAATGTGTAAAGCATTTCCTGACCAAAATTTTCAGTGACTAGCGATTCCATCGTTTCCAACTCAGATTCAATTTGCTTCAAAGTCGAAAAAGTTGGCGATGATACGCCAACCATTAACCAGTCACTATCTGGTTTGCCGATAACTTCTTTTTCCAAACGAGGCAAAACCAAATAGATAAGAGCTGGCAGTAAGACAATTATAATTCCAAAAACTATGAGTTTTATTTTTTTACTATTTAAAAAGGCAAGCAAAGTCCATCTGTAAAAATTTTCTAATTTCAAAAGAGAAGCTTCGATGGGTGAACGCGCTTCAAGAACGAGTCCCGCAGATATTAATTGCAAACGAATTGTTGGCACCAGCACCAAGGCTACCACTGCTGAAAGCCCGTGTGAGAAAATCACCGCCTTAGCAAGATCACCCAATAATGAGTGAGTTAAGCCTTTGGTAAATATCAAAGGAAAGAAAACGACCAGTGAAGCTATCGTTGAGGCGATGATGGGCAAACGCACTTCATTCACGGCTTCAATTACAATTCGCACTTTATCTTGATAGGATAATTTTTCTTTGTATTTTTCAAAATGCCGCACAATATTTTCTAAAACCACAACTGAAGCGTCCACATTCATTCCGGCCGAAAGCGCCAAACCCCCAAGAGAGATCAAATTTAAATTCATTCCCGCCAGTCGCATCATGATAAAGGCCATAAGCAAACTCAATGGAATTTCGATAGCCGCAGTGACAACATTTTTAAAGCTTCCAATAAAGAAAAATAAAACAATGACCGCAAGAAGCGCCGCCAAGAACACTTCATGGATAACACCGTTAATACTATTATTAATAAATTCTGAAGGATTAACTAAAACTTTATACTGAATATCTGCTGGCCACTGTTTTTCAAGTATATTCATTTGTGAAATAATCTGATCCGACATTTTTTTAACATTGCCGCCTTCTTTGGGACTCGCAAAAAGGATAAGGCTTTCCACTCCACTAGTTTTGAATTTTTGCTGACTGTTTTTTGAAATCCCTGCGGTGATTTTTGCAATATCTTTTAGAAAGATCGGTTGTTTTCCACGAGCCGAAATGCGAATTTGCGACAACAATTCAAAACTATCCACATTTTTTGGTAAATTAATTAAATAATCTTTCTCTCCCATCCGCAGCGTGCCGCCGGTCAACCCAATGACCGCTGACTGGATCGCGCTTTGAATTTGCAGCGTAGTGATTTCATGTTGCGCTATTTTTTCTGCTATTAAACTGATAGTGATTTCTTTTCCATTAGGATTCCATAAGCCAAAGTTGTCAGCATCTTCAACCTGTGATCTGAGTGGCGTAATCAAGGGATCAAGAATTTGGTAGAGCTCATCCAAAGATCTCATGGGGCTGTAAAAACTCACCGCAAAAAAACCTCGGTTTTCACTCCACGAATTGACAGAAATGCCTCGACGAATTTCTTCACTTCCACTGGCAAATTTTGTATTTACTAAGGATTTAACTTCGTTCAGTGCTTTGGAAGAATCTGCTCCCCACTCAAAAGTAATTTTGTAGTTATTGCTCTGGTTATAATATTGAGCTTCTAGTTTTTTTACTGATGAATTATCGACTTTCAATGTCTGTAAACTGGATTCCAAATCTCGGCCGTAGGCTTCTAAAAACTGCTGCGAGGATAAGGAACCAAGAGGAATATTTACAGATATTATACTCTGACTGCTATTGGGAAAAAGAGAAATGGGTAACTGAAAAGCACTGATAGCTCCCCAAAGTGCCAACGCCCCAAGAATGATGTACACTCTTAAGGGCCTTGTATAAAGGTGCTTCATCGAATTTTCTCTGCTGGTTTTTCAACTTCAAGTGTGTCGCCTTCTTTCAAAGGTCGACTTGAACGCACAACAATTTTATCACCATTTATAATTCCTGATTTAACAACAAAAGAACTGTCTCGTTGTTCGCCCAATTCAATCGCTTTTTTATCAAATTGGTCTGTTCCTTTAAGGATTCGAACCATAGGCTTTCCTTCTTGATAAACTAAAGCTGCTTCTGGAATAAGAATTACATTGCCTTGATTGATCTCGAAGGTGGCCCTTCCAATACTGCCAATCGGCGGCAAATTATTCTTTATGTTAGTAAATTCTAACTCTGCCGAAGCCGTCCCCGTTCTAACGTCAACCAGTGGACTAAGTCCCACCAGCCGAATTTCAAGATCTAAATCCTTTTCAGAATCCATTCTAAAACGTCCCTTAATTCCACTGTGAACCATCGCCAGCTCTGCACTGGGAAATTCGGCTGATAATTTTAATGATTTAGGATTGATCACAGTAAAGAGCTTATCCCCACGAATCACTTTTGACATTTGACTGATCCACACCTGACTTAGCACTCCACTGAATGGAGCACGAATAGGGACCGCGGCATACGTAAATCCAGGATCTTTATTTTCAAGATAAAGAACGACTTCACCTTTTTTAACTGTAGAGCCCAGAGGTTTCAAAATTCGTGTGACATGGCCTTCAATATCAGCACTGACTAAGGACTGAATTTTTGCTTCAACTTTAACTGGAACAATTATATTTTTTTTATCAGCAATCGATTTAATTTCTTCTAACAAAACGCGAGGCTTATCCGTTTTTGAGTCCAGATTTGGTGCCGCTAAGACAAATCGTCCGCCGCAAGCTAATATCAAAAATAACAGCTTTTTCACAAGTTTATCCCTTTTTTTTCAATGGAAAATTTAGCAGAAATGGGTTGGCTTTTCAATGGATGCAAAAGAATATGAAAAAAATCTACGCCCTTTATAGGGACACTTTTGTACTTCCAAGAGTCATTTTTGTACATCAGGAAAAGTTTGAGTGAAAGATCTCAAAAGATGAATCCTACTTAAGTGTTTAAAATAAGGCCGCTAATCCCCTTTAAATCAATTGGTCAGCTTATTGCTTTTAAAATATCACACTAGAAAACCGTCTATTAAAAAAGGAGTCTTGTTTTATGTCTAAACTATTGAAATTAAGCCTTGGTCTTGCCATCGCCGCACTGATCGCCTGCTCATCTGAACCCAAGGTGACCGAGCTCAGTCATCTTGCTGATCCCCAACAAGAACTTGAACGTGTTAGCGAAAATATTAAACAAGCGCAGATTCGTCAGCTTGATGTATTGTCACCAACAAATTTTGAAGCCGCAAAAGATACCAGAGATAAAGCAGTAAAAGCGCGAGCTTCTAATAAAAACCAAAAAAAGGTTTTACACGAGATTGCTTTAGCACAGGCCTACCTAGACAAGGCTAGTAAAGTTGGTGATGTTGCAAATCAATTACTAAAAGGTCCAATCGAAGCACGACAGGCTGCGATTGCCGCCAAATCTGAAGAGTTCTTTTTGAAAGAAACTCGCGCGGCAGATAAAGAACTGAAAGACATAACATTATTGATCGAAAAAAATGACACCTCCAAAGCCCAAGATAAAGGAGCCGTTCTGGAAGCTCAGTATCGGGACATTGAAATCAAATCCATTAAAAAAGATAAATTAGGTGCAGCTCATGACACCATCCAAAAGGCGATCAAAGAAGGAGCAAAAAAATTCACTCCCGAAACCTTGGACTGGGCTAATAAACGATATGCTGAAGATGAATCGACAATTACTCTTCAACCACACAACGCCACAGTTGTTAATGAAGCCTCAGCCGATGCTACAGCCTCAGCGAATCGCCTTTTAAAAATGGTTCGCACTGCAAAAAGTTCGACTGAAAAAAATCCTGAAGATTTTGCCAAGCAAGTAGAGAAAAGCGACTTAACAGCATCTCAACTAAAAAGCGAACTTACTCAAACCTCTACTGAACTATCGAAATCTCAAGATCAACTAGCAGATCAAGGCGATCGCAATCAACAACTGCAGTCTAAACTTATGCTCGACAAAGAGTTTGAAAAAGCTCGCAGTCAGTTCAGCAAGGAAGAAGCGGAAGTTTATCGACAAGGTAATAAAATATTATTGCGGTTAAAGGGTTTATCATTTCCGACAAATCAGGCCGCCATCACTTCAAATAATTTTCCACTACTTTCTAAAGTACAAACAGTAATTAGTGATGTTGGATCAACCCAAGTTGTTGTCGAAGGTCATACTGATTCCATTGGTGGAAAAAAACTGAACAAAGATCTTTCAACAAAACGGGCCGAGTCCGTTCTATCCTACCTTGTGTCGAATAAAGATGTCGCTGCCGATAAAATAACCGCGGAAGGTTACGGCGATTCTAAGCCCATTGCGAGTAATAAGACTTCGGAAGGGCGAGCACAAAATCGCCGTGTCGATGTGATTATTTCGGCTGAACCAACAACCAAAGAATAATTATAATCTTCAAGTGAGGGAGGTATAAAATGCAAAATAAACTAATCCTTGCGATTTTATCACATCACCGCAGGTTCATAAAAAATTTTGGTGAAGACATGTTAACTTGGATAATCGAGGGCTCAATGATCGGTCTCTTAGTGGGACTGATTGTGGGCCTCGCATTTTATGTAATGATTGGCTTTGGATATATTTTTATAAAAGAACTTGAATACTTTCGTTCCCAAAGCCCAATCTTCTTCTTTTGTTTGTTTTTTCTATCGAGCGCACTGTTTGGCGCCGCGGCCGGGGCCCTGGTTGGGATCGGAGTTCCAAAATTCAATCCACATCCGCAACAAGGTTTAAGACAGAACAAAAGAAATCAAACTTAGGAGACCATTCTATTTTTTGAGGAAACTTGCTCGTTCAATGTCCAAAGGTCATAAAGATAACCCATCAAGAAAAATCCACCGGTGAAAAACCATAATAATCCCGTTAACCATTTACCCAAATAAAACCGATGAACACCAAAAATTCCAAGGAAAACTAATAAAATCCAGGCCACATTGTAATCTAAATCTCCCGGCGAATATTTGATATCACAATCCCGATCCATCGATGGAATTAAAATAAGATCAATAATCCACCCTACTCCTAAAAGTCCGAGCGTAAAAAACCATATTGTCCCTGTCACAGGACGACCAAAGTAAAAACGATGTGCTCCCATGAACCCAAACAACCATAGAATGTAGCCAAAAAATTTTGAATGATTATTTGTGTCCATAGGAACTCCTCCCAAAAATGCCTCGCATTTAACTCAATAGCGAGCTTAAAGTGTAAGACTAAAAATTCGCTATGTAAACTTTTTCCCAGTTATTTTTGTTGATCGGGGCAATGATCTACGATTTTTCAACTAGAAATAATCTCTGAGCTTTCCCATGGCAACTATATTGCAACTATTACTGATACTAAAACTATCCCTGTAAAAAAAATTGCAAGGGATAAATCAAAGGAGATAGTTATGAAAAAGTCCAAAGGAACTTCACGGCGCTCGACAAAATCAACTTCACAGCCTAAGTCGGTTTCAAGTTCTAGATCAAAATCAGCTTCTAATCGAGGTGCTCAACAACAACAGCAATCCCGCCATCGCTCAGAGGACCAAGGCTCACGCTCAAGATCACAAGAGTCTTTTGAAATGGAAGATCAAAATCAAAACCGTTGGGACAATGATGCTGAACGAGGCTACTCAACTCGCGGCCAAGGCGCTCAGGACGCCGGCGACTGGTATGAAAGTGCTGAAAGAAAAAATGATTCGTCTGAAGATCAAGAATCATTTGAAGGAAAAAGAAATCCTCCAAGACGCAAACGTACTTCTACATCTCGTTCACAAACCAATTACAGATAATTTCACTCAGAATTTATTAAGGTCCACGCATAATCGTGGACCTTACATTACATCACGTGCAGCATCTATGAAACCGCGTCCTACTTCACGATATAAAAATACCGACGAACCTCCTCGGCATTTTCAAAGTTCTGGTGTTTTTCAAAACCCTTAAGTAAGATTTCACATTTATACTTTAAACTTTGTTTTAGTGCGGCGTGCTCGCTTGGAATGAGACTCTGATTATTAATGTGTTTTACTAAAGCCCTTACCCGCCACAAATCCATTGAATGATATTGCACCGAAAGCTGATCCTTATGCCCACCGTGTTTGATAGTTAGCGCTTCACTCAAAAAACCGATATCTTCTTCCGCTGTGATTCTTAACCAAAGATCAAAATCTTCACAGACTGGAAAACTTTCATCAAAAATCCCCACACGATCAAACAAAGATCTACGGACTAAAACACTGGAAGGAGCAATGATACAAAGATTTGTGCATTCTGAAAAAATGCGTCCACCCAACTTTCGATGCTTCGAATTCTGCTTAACCTCTTGACCTTGGCGTATCCAAACCTCGTTGGTGTGAACCATAGAACAAGAAAAATCAGCGGAAAGAAAGGACATTTGCTTTTCAAGTTTTGAAGACACCCACTCGTCATCAGAATCTAAAAATGCGACAAACTCTGAAGTTGTTGCACGAATCCCTGTGTTTCGAGCAGCGCTAACCCCTTTGCCGACAGTCTTTAAATAACGAACCGGAAACTCCTTCATAGCTAAGCCAACATCTTCAGTGGAATGATCATCGACAATCACAATCTCAAAATCTTGAAATGTCTGCTGCTGCAAAGATTTCAAAGCTCGCTGTAAAAGCGGCAGGCGATTATAGACTGGGATGACAATGGAAACTAGAGGCGAAACTATCACTCTACCGTCGTTTCCAAATCTTGATAGAAACCTTCCAACATAAGCCTCTGAAGTTTCGATTTTGCCATAAGGAATGCATATATCGCAGTAATATGATTAGCGTTTGATTTTAATAACAAGTTATTAGCATTTACTATTTCTTGAACATAGTATTCATCAGTAACACGAGCATCACCGACCTGTATACCAGGCGCCGCTGCGACCCCGATAGTTGCTGTTCCTTCGTTAAAGGGAGGTAAAAAATTTCTTCCCATGAGGGGAAGTAATGACAAAGCCAATGCCAACGCAATTCCGCATCCAATCAAAACAGCCTTGGGTCGATCGATTGTTTTTAAAATCAATTTTCGATCTAATTCTTTTAAAAAACGTACAAATTTTCCATCCTCTTTGTGTTCTATAATTTTTGATCCTGACAATAAGTAAAAACATAGTACTGGGGTAACTGTGAGCGAAATAAAAAGAGAGGCTGTTAGGGAAATAATGTAAGCTACGCCCAATGGTGAAAAAAGTTTCCCCTCGATACCACCTAAAGCAAAAAGAGGTATAAAAACCAAAATCACAATAATAGTGGAAAACACAATAGAGTTTCGGACTTCCGATGAAGCTTCATAAATAACCTTGAGCGGATGTTGAGGATTAGAATTAGTGCGATTTTCTCTCAACCGACGAAAAACATTTTCAACATCAACAATTGCATCGTCAACGAGTTCACCAATGGCAACGGCCAATCCACCTAAAGTCATTGTATTAATACTCAAACCAAATATTTTAAAAATAATTGCAGTAATAAGTAAGGAAAGTGGAATAGTTACTAATGTGATCGCGGTCGTGCGAACATTCATTAAAAAGATAAACAAAACGATGGCAACCATAATAGCCCCATCTCGAAGTGCCTCCTCGACATTTGAAATTGAAGCCTCAATAAAACGAGACTGTTTAAACAAATCAGCTTCAATTTTCACACCTTGAGGTAAAGACCTCTCAAGGTCTTTTAACATGGTATCGATTTTTTTTGTGAGTTCTATCGTACTGGCCCCAGGCTGTTTTTGGATAGTCATTACAACCGAATGCTTTCCATTGATGCTAGCTTCACCCCGTTTGATTTTTGGTCCAAGCTTAACTTCTGCAATTTCTTTAAGAAGAACAGGTCTTCCTAAATGCATCCCAACTGACGAGTTTTCAATCTCCTCGATAGTCTCTACCCGACCTAAAGGTCGAATTAAATATTCTTTTTCATCAAGATCAATAAAACCGCCAGTGCTGTTTTCACTGATTTCCGAGAGCGCATGTTTCAAATCTTCAAGAGAAATTCCACGCTGCTGAAGTTTGTCACTGGAAACTAAAATATGAAATTGTTTAACTTGGCCACCCATAACGACAATCTGACTAATTCCTGAAATAGTCATAAGTCGCGGACGAATCGACCAATCTGCAATTGTCCTCAAATCCATTGGATGAACAGAATCATCGGGACTAGTCAGTCCTACAAATTGAATCTCTCCCATAATTGAACTCACTGGGCCCATTATAGGAGTTATTTTTTCAGGCAATCTTTCTTTTACCAATTGCATACGTTCAGATACAAACTGGCGATTTCTAAAAGTATCTGTTCCCCAATCAAATTCAACATAGACGATGGAAATACCTATGCCGCTCGAAGATCTAACACGAATTACTCCTGGAGTACCATTCAGCACAGATTCAATTGGAAGAGTGACAAGAGTTTCTACTTCTTCAGGAGCTAGCCCATGAGCTTCTGTTAAAATAGTCACTGTCGGACGGTTAAGATCTGGAAATACATCCACAGGTAAATTCAATGTAATCCAAAACCCATAGATCATAAGACCTATGGCAATTAACAAAACAGCTAATCTATTTTTTAAAGAGATTCTAATGATGTGATTAAGCATAATCCGTCCCGCTAAACGTGAGTTGAAGTCTTATCTGAAATATTTTTTGTGTAAAAAAGTTTAAACGATGGGCGGTCGAAAAATTGATGAAATAAAAATATTAGCATACTTTAAATGCTGAAAATAACTTATGGTATTAGTAATTACCAATTGATAAAATGTTGGATATGCTTCACAAGCAACCAAAGCAGTAAAACCAGAAGCGACACTATAACATTGAGATTTGTCATGAGTGTGTTCTGGCTGATCTGGAGCATGCCTATGAGTGTAATAATGTAACTCGTAAACGTTGTCATGATGATGTTGAGAAGATCTTAATTCTGCATGGTCGTGATCAGGAACGAATTGAAACTGAGTATTTAAGAAAGAGATTGCAGCGAATACAAAGAAAACCGCCCCAAATAAATAAATAAACATTTGTCTCAACAATAAGTACATTCGCAATCAGTAATGGATATTTTTATGAAGTTCAACTATTAAATACTTACGATTACTAAATTTATAAATGCCAATGATTCCCGTTTGCAGCCACTCATAGCGTTTAATGGCTGGCTAAGTCATCCAAAATGGGACAATCGGGCCTTTGATCCCCATGACAGCATTTAGCGAGATGCTTTAAGGTTTTAACCATTCCTTGAAGCTCTTGGATCTTTTGTTCCATTTCGTCAACATGCTTAAGAGCTAAATTTTTAACCTCAGCACTAGCCCTTGTTTTATTGCGCCACAGACTTACAAGCTTCTTAATTTCTTTCATAGAGAATCCAAGTCTTCGTGATTTTTTCACAAACGCTAAGATATTCACTTCGGCCTCAGAGTATATTCTATAGCCAGCATCTGAACGACTTGCTTTCGGTATAATTCCAATGGATTCGTAATGGCGGATCAACTTTGCATTTACGCCAGAGATTTTTGCTGCTTCACCAATGTTCATAGGCTCCTTTGCCATTAGTTCTACTACGAGAATAAATATAAACATTCCCACAATTGGAAGGTCAAGCAAGCAATCAAACTTACGTATCAAAGCAATCCAATTTAACCAATTGCATCCAAGAATGTATATTCCTTATTGACCTTCCAATGCCTGGAAGGCTCATGATGATTGCACGAGATGAATTAAATCTCGATCCCTTTTAAGGAATACGATTGGAGAATCTATGGATCATTCACGCACTTCAATAGATCATAAAAAAGAAAAGAATCTTGTTAAAGACCCTGTGTGCGGAATGATGATTGATCCCGCTACAGCCAAAGGTGGCAATACGAAATTCAAAGACGAAACATTTTATTTCTGTAATCCTAAATGCAAAACAAAATTTGAAGCGGAACCTTCAAAGTATCTGAATCCAAAAATTGAACTATCACAGAAAGTTGATACTGAAGCGATTTACACTTGTCCCATGCATCCCGAGATCAGACAAAAGGGGCCTGGAAACTGTCCCATTTGTGGCATGGCTTTAGAGTCAGAAGAAGTTTCTGTTGAAGAAGTTGAAAACCCCGAACTGACTGACTTCACAAAGCGCTTAAAAGTGAGTGTTCCGCTAACAATTCCATTATTACTGCTTGCGATGTCGGACTTGATTCCAGGGCAACCTGTACAACAGGCAATACCTGCTTGGCTCAATGCTGGAATTC
Source organism: Bdellovibrionota bacterium (assembly GCA_038043185.1). Taxonomy (GTDB): domain Bacteria; phylum Bdellovibrionota; class Bdellovibrionia; order Bdellovibrionales; family Bdellovibrionaceae; genus UBA5009. The sequence continues at coordinate 63,150 of JBBTCO010000030.1, read as the reverse complement.
AATTCTTACTTGCGACTCCAGTCGTTCTCTGGGCGGGACTCCCCTTTTTTAAACGGGGCTGGGCTTCCATAAAATCTCGAAATTTTAACATGTTCACACTCATCGCTCTTGGCACTGGAGTAGCTTACATATTTAGTTTAGCTGGAACTTTTTTTCCTTCACTGTTTCCTGAGAGCATTAGAGTTCATGGAGGAATGGTCCCTTTATACTACGAGGCCGCAGCGGTAATTACGGCACTTGTTCTCTTAGGCCAAGTTCTTGAGTTAAAAGCTCGCAGTCAAACAGGCAATGCAATTCGAGCACTTTTAAACCTTGCGCCTAAAACAGCACGAAAAATAAAATCTGATGGTGCTGAAGAAGATATTCCTGTTGAACATATTCATGTCGGAGATCTTTTGCGTGTTAGACCTGGCGAAAAAATTCCTGTTGACGGTGAAGTAACCGATGGTCGCAGCTCCGTTGATGAGTCCATGATTACGGGTGAGCCTATTCCCGTAGAGAAAAACAAAGACGATTTAGTGACTGGTGCAACAGTGAACGGCACCGGAAGTCTGATCGTGAATGGGTGTAAAAGGAAAAGTTCAGAATCGAATTGTTCTAGTTGGAAATAGAAAACTCCTTGAAAAGTTTGGCATTGAATCGAACGAGCTTTCTCAAATTGCAAAAGAGCTTCAAAGTACAGGACACGGAGCTATGCTTGCCGCTATTGATGGAAAGCCTGCCGCTGTTATTGCTGTTAAAGATCCTATCAAAGAATCAGCAAAACCTGCGATTGAATATTTTCACTCAAAAGGTATTAAGGTTATCATGCTGACTGGAGACAATCGAAATACGGCGGAAGTAGTTGCTCGTGAAATGGGAATTGATCATGTAGAAGCTGAAGTTCTTCCACAACAAAAAAACGAAATCATTCAGAAACTTAAATCTGAAGGCCAGATTGTTGCGATGGCTGGGGACGGAATCAACGACGCTCCAGCATTGGCACAAGCCGATGTTGGAATTGCGATGGGTACTGGAACTGACGTTGCGATGGAGAGCGCCGGAGTCACGCTTGTGAAAGGTGATCTCATTGGAATTGTTCGAGCTCACAAGCTCAGTCAAGCAACAATGAAAAATATCAGACAAAATTTACTTTTTGCGTTTGGCTATAATGCACTTGGGGTGCCAATTGCAGCGGGTTTATTGTATCCATTTTTCGGGATTTTATTAAGCCCAATGATTGCAAGTCTTGCTATGAGTTTAAGTTCTGTATCTGTAGTAGGAAATGCGCTTCGCCTGCGGAGTAACTCATTTTAAATAATACCATAGTTAGCAGATTTAGGTGTCTTGAAACATGTCCTCAATCCCAGAAGCAAACTTGAATTCTGAATACTGTCGTGAATTCGCGAACTGGAATCCAGGTATACCTGTTAACCCGTATCCTGGGATTCCGGTATTGTACTGGAGGTGATGGAGGGCTTCGCACCCCCGTACGCGCTTTTGCAGAGCGCTGCCTAACTCCTCGGCCACATCACCGGCGTTCAAAAAACCCAAGCTAGCTTTTCGTTTGCAGAGAGTCAATCTTCGCAATTAGAAATTTAGAGAATGGATTATCGAGGTGATAATTTAAACAGATTCACCCAAGTCTTGAATCAGTTTTTTAAAGGGCCATAAAGAATAATCCAAGGCCTCTTCCCAATGATTATGCTTTATCTCTTTACTGCCTTCGAGTCGGCTCAGACTCGATGCGACACGAGCGATGGATTTCCAGCGACGTTGGCTTGTAGTCAACTTTTGTATGGCATCTGGAATAAGGATATTATCACTCGAATCAGAAATCTTTTCCAGGTTCGGACGAAGGGCTTCGAGTTCATCGAGAATTGATTTTCCTGAAATCTTTTTATCGCCTGTTCCTTTTTTTAAATAAACAATATCAAAGCGATCTAATAAAGGACCCGATAACTTTTGCCGTCTGGACTGGCACCGCACTCGACTTCGTATGCAATCTTGAAAATGGTCGGGTAACCATTGACCGCAGGGACAGAGATTCGTCGTCGCTAATAACAAAAATGAAGTTTGGAATTCAATATTTTGATTTTTTCGACTCAATCTTAAAACGCCTTCTTCTACCGGTTCGCGAAGCGCTTCTTGAACATCAATATGGAATTCTAAAAATTCATCCATAATAAGAACGCCGCGATGAGCTCGCGACAAGTCCCCAGGACGTACTGGCACTCCACCACCCAGGAGGGACGCCACTGTATTCGTGTGATGTGGCTGAATGATGGAGCGCCAGACAAAATTTTCGATTTTTCGATCAGGAAATAATTCTTTAATTTCTTTCCAGTCTGTAATTTGCGGCGGTTTTAAAAATGAGGGCACTGCTTTTGCCCAAGTGGATTTTCCTGTTCCCGGAGGACCCGCCAACAAAATATTATGTTCCCCTAACGCAACTAACTTTAGATATTTACTTTCTTCTTCGCTAAACATTAAATCTAAACCAAATTGAGGCCTGACAAATTTGCAGAGATCTTCACAAGGAAAAATAATTTCCGCAGGTTTTAATAAATCCCTAAGTTCGGAAATTACCGATCGATAAAAACGACATTGAATCGGAGAAACTCCCGACAGCACTTGGGCTTCGGAACTTAGTGGAAGCGCATCCAGATCTTCAGCATTTTGCACATGACCACTTAAAGTTAATTCTCCGTACACAAAATAATCTTTGGATGAAATTAATTTGGGGATTTGTTTTGTTTCCATCAGCAAAGCAACCGCAACGGCTAAATCTAAACCTTTGGATTTTTTCTTTAAGTGCACCGGGCGTAAATTCACCACAACTTGTTGAGCGCGAGGAAATTCAAATCCCTGTTGTCGAAAAGCACTTCTAATTTTTCGATCCAGCTCTTTAATTCCCTGATCTGCTAAACCTAAGAAATGAATTTGCGGCAAGCCGGGCAAAAGAATCAGTTCAAGTTCAATCGGTGTAAGTTTGTCGTCAACGACTGCGAAAGATTTTAAAATCATAAGTCTGCAGATTCAGCAATTTGGAATCCGCTATGAACAGATTATTAAATAGGAATTAAAAGAAATTAAATCCCAGACTCGTCCAGAATTTTATTTTTTTGGCCCGACAAAGGATGATGTTGATCGATGGTATCGGTTAAAACCTGAGTCGTCACACTGGTGTAGATTTGTGTTGTTTGAATACTGGCATGACCAAGAAGCAATTGAATGGAACGAAGATCTGCACCACCCTCGAGTAAAGCCGTAGCACAACCGTGCCGAAAGCGATGAGGATTTACGGTTTCGGTGAATCCGGCCTTGACTGACCAAGCGTCTAACCAACGCCAGACATCAACACGTGAAGGCTGATTACCGCGATCATTAATCAATATGGATGAAGTCTTGCTATCAACTAAGGAAGGACGCACTCCACGCAAATAGTAACTTAAGGATTCAGCCAAACGATCTGTTAGCGGCAAAAGTCTTTCTTTATTGCCTTTACCAAGTATTTTTACCCATCTATCGGTGGGACTAAAATCTTCTGTTTTCAGCTCGATCAATTCAGAAACACGACAGCCCAAACCATAAAGTAACAACAGCGTTAACTTATTTCGCGATGTTTTGTTTGGATCCGAAGTCTGACAGGCTTCTAGTAGCTTTTCAAATTCACCTTGAGTTAGTGCTTTCGGCAAAGAAACTTTCACCTTGGGTGGACGAAGCTCGCGCAATTCACCTGAGGAATGTCCGCGTGATTCACAAAATCTAAAATAAGTTCGTAGCGAAGAGATCACTCGCGCTTGCGAACGTGGCGACAGGCCTTCTTTTTTCATGAACTCATAGAAACCACTCACGCTTTGTCCGGTTTTTTTGTATTTAGTCCATAATTCAAGATCACGGCGATAAGCCATCACCGTATTTAATGAACGACCACGTACATTTTGTAGTTCATCAAAAAATTCAACCCAAAGTGTTAATTCCATTTTGTAATTAGAAATTTAAAAGGCTCTGAAGTCAACTTCAGAGCCTTTATGTGTCTTCAATATGAAAGTTAAAAATTATTGTGAAAGGTAGACGCCGACATCGTTGCAGCTAACCATGCCACCAACAACTCCAGGATTCTGATTCGGATAGCCCGGGTACCCAGGATATCCCGGATAAGCGCCACTATAACCATAACCGTTATAGCCGGGGCCTTGCATCGGTCTTAATAATCCTGCAATCGCATCAATTTGTCCGTCGCCATTTGCATCGATAACAACCGCTCCCTGCAAACTAAATACGATTTGTGCGCCGCCGACCACTGCTACAAGCTGTGGAATATTTATTGATCCATAACTCATTGTGCCAGCTTGGACAGAACTCAATTGATATTGTCCTGCGGGAATTACGCAGTTTCCAGCTTGAACACTTTGACTCAAGTTCATTGCACCCTGCAAAGCAAGTGGCCCAGTATAATTTTTTTGTGGATTCATTCCCTGAGCCAGGGTTTGGTTGACCATATTTTGATCACCAATCAGCGTCCAATTAATTGTTACTGGAAAAGAAGATGAGCCTCGTGATTGCGCAGCACCAAGTTGAGCTTGGGCAAAATTACAATTTGTACATACACCAGCGCCAAACTGACCAACACCATAAGGTGAGATCGGAGGTTGATCATCGCTCTTTTTATTACAAGCTATGCTTAAGCTTAATGTGAAAACAAGGAAGCTCCAAACCATCCATCCTTGCTTTTTAGTATTTGATATTTTCATACTCGCTCTCCTTAATTTCCAAATGCCGCTGATTTTGATAAGCCACTAAAAGTTCCTAATTTTCGATATGTATCCGTAGGAAACAGACCAGATTTAGACATCACGATTGAAGACTGACAATTGTAAGGTCCATCCGATAAAAACCAACACTGTCTTTCGGTATTATTATAAGGGGCTAAACCTTGTGCAAAGTTTCGATACCAAACAGAGCCAGTCAAGAAACCTCCGCCTGATCCATCACCAGTATTTAAAGTATTCTCAATCACTAAAACAATGGCTCCATACTGATCTTGGAAAAAACCTGTAAAAACTCTTCGACCCTCAAATGTGAACCAATAATTAAATTCTGATTTTGGAAAGCCGTTATAACCACGATTTCCGCCGATATCGCTATTGACTCCAGAGCTTGAGTTAAAAATACCATTAAATGGTGTGCCATTATCAGTGTAGGAAATTTGCACTGTGCCGCCATAACGACCATTGCCGACATCTGACAATTGAACAGATAATTGCACATTACTAGGATCATTCAAGGGATGAGTGGCGACATAACTTACGAAAGTGGAAAATGAAGCCATAGAAAAACAAACTGTATTTCCCGATGAATTCGAGCTGGTGCAATTTGTTGGAGTCGCACCTGTTCCATCCTGAGTTACCGGTCCAGCTGTCCCTACCGGAGGAGCTACTGGATCATCCGCTTTCTTACTGGAACAACTTGTCCCCAATGCAACTAAAGCAGAAAGTAAGATTATATGTATTGTCTTTTTCATAAAGACTCCTTCGATATATGACTACAGCGAGAAATGTGCCGCTTGAACGTTTTGATTTATCTTATTGAATTTATTATGTTATTTTATTAAATCTCGTAATGAAACAGACCTCTTTATGACAATTATAAGGGGGTGAGGCGCATTTTTGGCTAGCTCCTGTTGGAAACTTAACAGTCACTACCGGCAGAAACGAACGTCTTTTAAGAGGTTTACGATCTCATTAGCTTCCGATTTATTTCGAATTGTTTCAACTAGGGTCTCACCTGAATAAACGGCATAAAAGGAAAGAATTTTGGCATTATAGCCATCAGCAGGGCGAAAATCGATCTTACAAGCTGGAAGCTGGCCTATAGCTAATTGGCAATAACCGTCTTCTTGGAGCTGAGAGATTAATTTTAAGGCCTTTTTAGCTGCCGGAAATTTCTTTTGAAACTGATTGCCGATGAAAACTTCGTGAGGATTTAATCGATCAGCCATATTGAATTTTAAAGTACATTCTGAATCTGAAGCCGATGCTGCAAACGACAGAACCATTACAGCTAATACTGCAAAAATTGAGTTTATTTTAGTGAGGTTCATCATGGGTTACTCCTTGTTTTTGAGTCTGGCAAAACCAAGACTCAAACCTTCGCTGTTTTCCAAATCACCAAATAAGGAAAACTTCGCAACTATTTTTTTACGACTTATTAATATTGAATCCAAAACTTCTTTGGTCGGCAGACTGACTAAGAAAGCTTGAGAATCATCTTCCAAAAAGATTTTTTCTAAAACTTTTTTTCGCTCTGTTTGATCGGTTAAAAGAGTGCCATTTTCATAAATATAGCATCCGCTGATGGCACAACCATTTCCTACAGAGGGTAAAAGTAAGTCTTGCTCTTCATTCAATTTATTTTTTGCACTAAATTTAGAGAATTTAACTAAAGTAGCTTCAGCTTGATAACTAATGATATAATTCTTTTCATCCATATCAACTAAATGACTGACCTTCGTATTCCCATCGGCCAATTCAACAATAAAACTCTTGAACTCATTTTTAGCTTCAAGGCGAATATTCTTAAGATCGCTAAGCTTGAGCTCAACGGCAAATACTGTAGATGAAATTGACAGCAGGCCGAAAAGGGCCAGTATTTTAATCATAATAACCTCAAATAGTTCTCAAAACAGATTGTAATTGCAAACTAGATACCAAAAGACCAAAAGGTACCAGGTCCTGTCGGTGACCTTGAAGTTTTCAGCCTGCACTGCTCTTATGGCTGCGACCTTAAAATATTATATAAAAAATTGCATATCGAATCGGTGGTGAGCCAAAATAATAGTTGAAGTGATCGAATGACACTTGAGCTGTAGACAACAGAGTCCTTTATGGCATGACGGTTGCTTCAAATCCTACTATGCACCCGCTTATTACCAGTCTTATTTTATTTCTAATCTCCTCGCCTGTGTACGCGCAGTACAAATGCTATGAAGTCTTCGCTAAGACCACTGTATCTCTTGAAAAGGCCCCAAGCCTTGAACTTCAATTTTCGCCGGACTTTCCGCAGTCGGCAAAAAGTGTCGTTGTCAATATCGTCGACAGCGTGATCCGAATGACTCCCGAGCTGAACAAGCCAGCTCAAATGACTTTTCTTTTAACAAAAGATCCTCTCTACGAAGTTGGATTCGCCAATTTAGAAACGAACTCAATTTCACTGATGAGTGAGGCGTTTAAACTTTCACCGAAAAGTTTCAAAGCTCTGGTTGCTCATGAAATCACGCATCTGATCGTTACTCATAATATTCATATGCGTGATAAAAAGACTTTAGCAAAAACTCTTTCAAATCCCAATATGGATGCCATGGATAAGATGATGGCGACGTCTTCCCATCAACCTTTTGCAGAACTGCTTTGTGATACAATGGCTGCCATAGTGACTCAGGATCCGCGCGCCATTCTACGAATGATAGATGAGATCATCGTGATGAATCCAAAATTTGCTAAACTGCAAGAGTCCAATCCTCTGTCGCGACGTGATTTTTCCCTCGACCCAGAAGACAAAAATTGGAAGACTTACGCACCCAAAGATTTCACCTATAACCGCATGAATCAACTCCGCGCCCATGTTTGGTCTAAACATATGGAAAGACGTAGCGAAAAAGAACAGATTGATGCATTTAGAAATTTAATTAATGTGCTAGATCCGATTATTCAAGGAAACGTCTATGATTTACTAACTTCTCAATCCGGCGTCTACGAAGCGAACTTACAACTCATAGATTACCTATCAAAGGCTCTCACTCCATAATATTTCAACGCATAATCGAAGCTTCATTTGAAAGCTCTGCCCCTGGATAATAATGAGCTAAAATATTTTGAAAACTACTTCCTGCCTTACCCATCGAGCGCGCGCCCCATTGGCAAAGCCCAACTCCATGGCCAAAGCCTCGTCCATTAAAAATATAAAAATGATCCTGCTTTTGCACATTGAATAAAGTGCTTTTAAGATTGTTGTATCCCAAGGCTTTACGAAAATCTTGACTGCTCAACTGAGCAGGCTTGCCTTGGGCAAATGCAATTTTCACTTCCGAAAGTCTTTCTGACTTTGGTGAATAAATCCATTGAAAAGCAGAAAAAATACTTCCATTCAGCCGAGGTAAAACTGATTTTAATTTTTTAAGAAGCTGATCTTCTTCGATTTTATAAACCCATTCCGATTTTTTTTCTGAACTGCATTTACCCGGCAAGACAAGCGAGGGTCGCGAGACTCCCCAAACTGATTTTGCCGAAGCGGACTCTCCCCCGCAATCGGAGTGGAAATAGGCTTTAAGCAAACGATTTTTCTCTACAAGAATTATGTTTCGCGTCTCAAAAATAGCGCGCTGCTGATTGGTCAGGGGCGCACCAAGATCGGGAGTTACATTTGGAATATAAACTTGATCCCGATGATCAGTCTCGACGTCATAAGAAAATTTTTTTCTTTCATTCATAATACTTTGGGCATACGACCGGGCCGCAATCGCTTGAGCTTTCAAAGTGGATAAGGGCCAATCTTTGGGCATTTCCCCATTAAGCACACCCGCCAAGTAATTTTTTAATGGCAGCCTTGAAATCAGATTGAACTTTCCCTTTTCTGATTTCACTAAACTTACAATCCCCGGCCAAAAATTTCGATCCGTACTTAAATTCTGACCTAAAACAACTAAAGGCTCATTGGATTTAAAAATTAAATTCTTTTCCACAGGATACACCTGCGAAACTTGCCAATAAGTATTTCCGGAAATATTTTGCAATTGCACTGTCCAGCGACTGATTTGCGGAATTGCGATGGCTTGAAAAAATTCTTTTTTACCATTAAACGCGACACCAATACCTTCAAATGAAAAATGAGTCTGTTCACTCAATAAGCGCACTCGAATTAATGAATCATCGATGAATTTCGCAAATGAATCCGCAGGTTGCATCAAAACAATCAAGGCGGTTAAAAAATATTTTTTCACCTCTTAATCGAAACGTATTAAGGCTTAATTTGGCAGTCTAGTTTTTGAAGAGCTTCATCACTTTTTGTAAATCATCCCAAGAGTTTTTCTTGAGCTCTGTTCTGGAAGATACAGTTTGAGGACTGTAAGTTTCTAAAAATTTAAACTCTTTACTAACTTTAAAATCCCCTCGTTCAGGATTTTCTTTCATTAACAAAACCACAGATACTTTCATTTTTAAAAGGTCGTGGAAAAGCTCATTCTCGGAGTGTCCAACATATTCAAGTACCTTCATCTCAATTTGCGCTAAGCCCATAGCATTTTTCATTTTTTTAAATAAGGTCCAGTAAGGTTCTTGAAAAATACTTTCTTGTTCCAAGGAAGCGATCGAACTTATAAACAGTAAATCACATTCAATATGAGTTATATCCGCTTTGTCCTGTGATAAACTGTCGCGCCAAAAAACAACTTCATGAGCTGGACTTTTCGCAAGGGGTTCGCTCAGTAAATCTTTCGGAAGAAAGTTAAAACCAAGAACTTCGTGATAATATCTCAGTAAATGCAGATTCATGGCTTCTTCATAGCTTTTCAAACTTAAAAACTCCATGAAATTAGGATGCCGTGCATACCGTCATAAGCAAGTTTGACGATTATTTGCGCTTTGGATTTAAGCATGAAATAAAAAGGTATGGTCATTCCCGTAACAAAAAATACTCAACCGAAAGAAAAACCTCAGCAGCCTTTGGGTTTTGGTCGCTATTTTTCTGATCACATGTTTATTTCGTCTTTTAATCGAGCCAAAGGCTGGCATGACTCGAAAGTTATACCTTATTCGCCATTAGCAATGGATCCCGCTGCGGCGGTTTTTCATTATGCTCAAGCGCTTTTTGAAGGACTTAAAGCTTTTCGTCAAAAAAATAATGATGTCGCCATTTTTCGTCCTGAATTCAATGCCAAAAGAATGGCCAAAGGGGCTTCTCGACTTTGTATGCCAGAAATCCCTGCGGAAATTTTTATTCAAGGCATTGAAACCGTGGTTGCCGTAGATTCGTCTTGGGTTCCTAAGGAAAAAGGAAGTTCACTTTACATTCGACCGACCTTAATTGGCAGCGAAGCTTTTCTTGGAGTTCGCCCTGCTGATGAATATTTATTTTTTGTGATCCTTTCGCCTGTCGGTGCCTATTACGCTTCTGGGGCTAAGCCAGTTAAAATTTGGGTTGAGCGAAATCAAATTCGTGCAGCTCAGGGTGGTCTTGGCGAAACAAAAGCCGCGGCTAATTACGCTGCGGCTCTTCAGGCCGCAACCTTGGCAAGGCCTAAAGGTTTTGATCAGGTTTTGTGGCTTGATGCCGTTCACAAAAAATATATAGAAGAAGTCGGCACCATGAATGTTTTTTTCGTTTTAAAAAAGGAAATTGTGACACCTGGACTGCAGGGGACGATACTTCCTGGCGGACTTCGCGAATGCTCTTTGGAACTGCTCAAATCTTGGGGCAAAACCGTTTCTGAACGTCAAATTAGCATTAATGAAGTTGCCGAAGCTTACGCCAAGGGCGAACTCTTAGAAGTTTTTGGCACTGGAACTGCCGCCGTCATTTCGCCAGTAGGTGAATTAGTTTATGGTGATACCAGCATGACTTTTAAATACAATGAAACTTCTATTGCTAACCGTTTACACGAAGAAATCACCAGTATTCAATATGGCGAAAAACCTGACACAAGAAACTGGTTACACAAAGTTAGTTTTGAAAAAAATTAATTTTCAATTGGCGCCTCTTCCGAATCATCTTCATTGAGCTGCATGAGAACTCTTTCAGCTAAGACTCGATTAAAACCTTTAATTTGAGCCAAATCTTTAGGTTCGGCATTGCGAATTTCATCAATCGAAGCGTATCTGGAAAGTAATAGTTTTTTTCTTTTTTCGCCAAGACCAATAATAAAATCCAGCTCACTGGAAAGACTTCGTTCTCCGCGTATCTTTCGATGATAAGTGATTGCAAAGCGATGGGCTTCATCCCGAAGGCCTGTCAAAATATGCAAGGCTTCTGAATTGCTTTTAAATGTCACTGGATTTTGACGACCAGGAAGAAAAAATCTTTCTTCACTGGCACTCACCTCTTGGGCTTGAAAATCAGATTCGGTTCGAGCTTTGGCTAAGCCACAGACAGGAATTTCAGTTTTACCCAGGGATTCAAGAACCTTCACAACAACGCTCAGTTGCCCTTTGCCCCCATCAATAACAATTAAATCCGGATAGTCCCATTCGGCGTGAGCAAAACGTCTTCGAAGGACTTCTTCCATCGAAGCAAAGTCATTTGTTCCTTCAACAGTTTTGATTTTGTATCGGCGATAATTGTCTTTTGAAGGATGACCATTTTCAAATACAACTTGCGAGGCCACAGTTTCAGTTCCTTGAAACGTCGAAATATCAAAACATTCAATACGAAGGGGCCGTTGCGAAAGATTTAATTTTTTCTGAATTTCATCCAGTCCCCGCAGTTTTGCTTCTTGAGCACTTTTTTGTTTTTCAAAATGAGCCTTGGCATTTTGATTGGCCATCTCGACTAATCTTTGTGCTTTTTCTGCAGTTGCATATTTCACCACTGTCTTTCGACCAGAACGTTCTTTCAAAACATTTTCAAAAAGCTTATTAATGTCGGAACCCAAATCCACCGGTAATAAAACTTCATCCGGAATAATATTATCTTCATAATATTGATTTAAAAATGAAACCAGCCACTCACGGGGATCTTCACCGTCGCCATTGGGATTCAATCCCACCAGCATATGATCTCGCGTTCCAATCACGCGCCCTTTACGAATATGAATGGTCTCAACCAAACAACCTTCTTCATCGCCGTAAAATCCCAGAGCATCTTGATCTTTATCCGAACTGTCATTAACCACCGCTTGTTTTTCTAAAATTGTTTTTATGGATTCAATTGAATCACGTAAGCGTGCCGCTACTTCAAATTTTTCTTCGCGAGCCGCTTCTTTCATTCTTTCAGTCATGGTTTTTACGACTTTTTTATTTTGACCTTTTAAAAATAATAAAGCGCCTTCAATTTCATCACGATATTCTTTTTTACTGACATAATCGACACAGGGAGCAGTACAACGTCCTATTTGATGAGTCATACAGGGACGTTTTCGACTTTTAAACATACTGTCGGTGCAATCGCGAATCTTAAAAGTTCGATTTAAAAATCTTATTGTTCCGAAAACTGCGGCTCCACTGGTGTAAGGCCCAAAATACAAGCTACCATCTTTCTTTACATGACGGCTCAGATACAACCTTGGATAAGTCTCGTTCCAAGTTATTTTTATATAAGGATAACTTTTATCATCGCGAAGTCTTATGTTGTATTTAGGTCGATGTTTTTTTATGAGCGAAGCTTCTAGAAGAAAAGCTTCCACTTCAGTTTTGGTTAAAATGTATTCAATTAAATGGATGTTTTGAACAAGAATTTTAGTTTTAGGAGTATGATCATTCATCCCCGTGAAATAACTTTTAACCCGATTTCTTAGATTTTTTGCTTTCCCAACGTAAATAATTTTTTCAGCGGAGTTTTTCATTAAGTAAACTCCACTTTGAGTGGGATAAATTTTAATTTTTTCTTTTAATTCGTCAATTTTTTGAGTCATCGCTCGCCTGACCCTCGACCAGCTTCTGGTTCTCTTTTGAAACATCTCCACTTAAAATATTCAGTTCCATGATTTGCAATCGTTTGACCTCATCCCTAATTTTAGAGGCTTCTTCAAACTCAAGATTATCAGAATATTTTTTCATTTTCTTTTTTAGTTTATCAATTTCTTTTGTAATAAGATCTGGTTTTTCACCAAATTCCTTAAGTCGACTATCCAAAGATTTATTTCGGTCCATCGCACCTGTTCCCAAGGAACCATCAAACATATCACCAAGACCCTCGCGAATTTTCTTTTTGATTGTTACCGGAGTAATTCCATGAACTGTATTGTATTCAGTTTGAATACGACGACGTCGTTCAGTTTCATCCATGGCTTTTTTCATCGACTGAGTGATTCTATCGGCGTAGAGAATCACCCGTCCGTTGATGTTTCGCGCCGCGCGACCAATCGTTTGAATTAAAGACCTTTCTGATCGTAAAAACCCTTCCTTATCGGCATCAGTGATTCCAACCAAACTGACTTCGGGAATATCTAAACCTTCCCGAAGTAGATTAATCCCAACAAGAACATCAAAGACTCCCAGTCGAAGATCTCGAATAATTTCTGACCTCTCGATTGTTTTAATGTCGCTGTGAAGATATTTTATCTTAATGCCAAGATTTTCATAATACTCGGTCAGATCTTCAGCACTTCTTTTTGTTAAAGTTGTAATCAAAACACGCTCTGATTTTTTAGTAAGCTCTCGAATTTCTTTCAACAGGTCATCCACTTGAAATTTAACCGACCTTACTTCGACGACTGGATCAATTAAACCAGTGGGTCGAATAATTTGTTCGACAATAACGCCTTCGCTTTTTTTAAATTCATATTCCTGAGGAGTCGCCGATACATACACCACCTTGTTCATCATTTTTTCAAACTCTTGGAAATTAAGAGGTCGGTTATCCAAGGCACTTGGCAAACGAAAACCATGCTCGACCAAAGTTGATTTTCTTGAGCGATCACCGCGATACATTCCACCAATTTGCGGAACAGTGATGTGAGATTCATCAATGAAAGTGATAAAGTTTTTAGGAAAATATTCGATCAATGTTGGTGGCGGTTCGCCAGGCGCTCTTCCCGTCAAATGCCTCGAATAATTTTCGATTCCCTGACAAAAACCCATTTGCTCCATCATTTCGATATCGTAATATGTTCTTTGCTCTAATCTTTGCGCTTCAAGGTATTTTAACTCTGAATTCAGTTGTTGCAGTCTTTGCTGAAGTTCAGCTTGGATCGTCTGAATAGATCTTTTGATATTTTCATCGCCAGTCGCATAATGCGAGCCTGGATAAATTCCAACTTGATCAAGCTCTTCTAGAATTTGTCCTGTCAGTGGATCAATCCAAGATATCTTTTCAATAAAATCACCAAAAAACTCAACTCGTATTGCACGTTGTTCTTCATAGGGAGGGAAAATTTCAACGATGTCCCCTCGAACGCGAATGGTTCCGCGATGAAAATCCACATTGTTTCGCTGGTACTGAATGCGAATAAGTTCACGTAAAAAATGATCTCGCTTCATATTGGTGTTGGACACAACGTGAATCATCATTCCTTCATAAGCTTCGGGGCTGCCCAAACCATAAATACAAGAGACACTACTAACAATAATCACGTCTCGGCGATCAAAAAGAGAACGTGTCGCCGAATGTCTCATCCGATCAATTTGTTCATTAATTGCAGAATCTTTTTCAATGTAGGTATCTGAAGTCGGGATATAGGCTTCAGGTTGATAGTAATCATAATAGCTCACAAAATACTCGACGGCATTTTTAGGAAAGAGTTCTCGAAATTCAGAGTAAAGCTGTGCGGCCAAAGTTTTATTCGGTGCTAACACCAATGCGGGCTCGTTCAATTGTTGAATGGTATGAGCCATGGTAAAGGTCTTACCCGAACCTGTGACACCTAATAAAGTTTGGTGATTTAAGCCCGCCCTGAAATTGGAAACTAAATTTTCAATTGCTTTAGGCTGGTCCCCGGCTGGATTGTGTTCGGATATAAGTTCAAATTTCTTTTTAGGGACAGGTAACATTGAGGGATTTTAACAAAAATCAGCCCAGATTGTCGAGAAGAATAAGGAAGATCCATCTCCCCAGTATAGTTACATTTTGAAAATCATGTAGTTCGGAAATGGTTGATCTTTAAAACCACCACGACCAAGAGTTTTAGGATGACGGTATCCATTTAAAGTCCCCTCATCGACGAAAAACATTCCCGAGAACTCATCTTCATCAATGTCGTAAACATTTCCTTCTTCTATTTTTGGATATTGGTCGATAAAATATTGCCCTTGCTCAATCCATTCCGATGTCGGAGTGTTCTCTGCCATGATCGTTTTCAAATCAGCAGTTTGTCCACCAGCCTTGCCATAACCCTTTTTAGTTAGGATATACTCCCAACCTGGTTTATGTTTTGAATAATCTCGCAAATTTCCAACCAAGCCTTCTTTTGCATAAATTTTAACCAAAGTTGATCCAACTGGCAATAAATGACGTAAATAAGAAATCGCTTCGTTATCAACTCGGGTGCAACCATGACTGCGAATTGCAGCAAATAAATTTACAACATTCCCAACAAAACCATTTTTAAAAGTTATAAACTCATCGTGATCGGCTCCCCACCCCATCGTACCATGAGTCCATTGTGCGCTTGCATTAGGACCGACAATAGCTGTGTACCATCCAAAAGCACCGCGAGCATCGCCTTTTCCATTCGGCATAAAATCAGAGTCAAACCAACTGGCGCGACTTGCACCCATGTTGGGCACTTTTGGATAATGAGGTCGATACCACGCTGGATATTTTCTTGCGCCATCCTCGTAAAACTTTTCCCAACGTTCGATGCGATAAATTCCTACATTAGTTCTTGTTCCATCATCGTCTTCTCCTGCCACCATATCAGCTTGAAAAATCATCCGGTTAGTACAAGTTTGTGGCGGCTGACAGCGCTCATAAACTCGAATTTTTTCTGTGGCCAAATTTTGCACCATAAAATATTTTAAAACGACTGCTTCTGCTTTTTTCAGACTTCTTTTTTGGTTACTTAAATAGCTCGATGCCACGTAAACAATATCGCCGGGTTTAAATGCTTTGCTTTGTTTTATTTCAACTTTAACAAATTTTTCTGCGCCGATTTGGTTTGGTTCAAGAATCGCTACCTGATCGTTTAAATCCAAAATACCTACCAGGTTTGACTCTGAAACTTCCGGAGCTGAACGTGCACGAAGCCGCTCAGCATAGACATAGGCAATAGTTCCCGATTTTGCGTCACTGCTTATTCGCGCTGAAACTGGTGCCACCGCAGCTTCGATCATTTCATGTCCTGTATGAGGGCTTTGTTCTGCACTTTCTTTCTTGTCTTTAGAACATGCAGATGTAACTAAAAATAAAGTAAACAAGCAGCAGCTTGCTGTAACCCTTAAAACTCCATTACTTTTGTTACCAAAATACTTCATACGATCTCCTCATTTTATGTTTGATGTCTTTCATCAAGTATATGCACTACAGCGTCTGGGAACCTCGTTGCCCAATTTGAAATGAATTCCATTTCAAAATCAGTACCCACAGCTACACAACCTTGTGTCCAATCAAAAAGAACACTTAAAAATCCCCACATTTGAAAGTATCGAAAATAGGGCCCATGAATTCCGATGCCACTGCCTGTGTATCCTAATTTTTTTTGAGCCAATGTTGGGTAACCAACGGGAATAAACATGCTATAATTTGTCGAAGCTCGAGGTGTTGATAACGGATATAAACCAATTGGCGTTTTTAAGTCTCCCTCGGTTGTCTTATTAATCCCACCGCGGCCAATAGCCACATTATATCTTAAAACCATCTTGTTATTTTCACACAAATACAGGCGATGCATATACGTATGAACAACAATCGAAGTTCCTTTTTTCAAGCATGGATCTACCGCGGGAGCCTTATCCCAATTTTCAACACGCTCCTGATATGATTCTTGCCAATAGGCCGGATCCACAGGAATAGCGTTCACCACTTCGCTGACGACTAGAATTGACAGCATAATCAATGCAATAATTCCAATTGATAAAAAATTTCCGACTCTATTTTTTTCCATAACTCCTCCTGTGCAAAGCAATAGATATGCCCGCTGTAAGCTGCTCTGTAGATCATTGGTCTTTAAATTGTGAACTAATTACATGATATGTAAATCTTTTGGTCAGGGCGCTTTTAGAACCCTTATGAGGTCAAATATACGAACTTTTCAATCGATTTCCCAATAAGAATTGGGCTTTGGTCAGAGTCGTCTTGCCCCGAATACTTTTAAACTCGACCTCTTATTTTAGAACTTCCCAATGAGTTCCATCGACACTATCGCTAACCGAAATTCCAAGCGCTAATAGCTTATCGCGAAGTTCGTCAGATTTTTTAAAATTCTTTTCAATTCGGGACTGAGTTCTCTCGGCCACCATTCCATCCACATGATCCCGTTGCAAATTCATTTTTTGCAAAAGTAAATCATCAAGTTTTCGCAGAAACTCGCTTGGTTTTTCTTGGAACAAAGACATGGGATGACCAATTTTTTGCACAAACATTTTAAAACTCACTGATTTTGCCAATAAAACAGGAGTTGGCTTAATGCCCCGTTTAACCTGAGTGTTAAACTGACGAATCATTTCATAGAGAGCGGCAAAAGCTTCCGGCGTGTTAAAATCATCATCTAAACTTTCAACCACTTTCTTCCAACAAGTTTCCACAGTTTTTTCGAAAGCGGGATCCGTCACTTTGGAATCCCAGGCTCCGTAACTTTCAGCGACCGCCATTGCTGAATACACTTTTGCAAGGCCTGCAATAGCACGGTGAACAGCTTCATCACCAAAATCACAAATAGAACGATAGTGAACAGAAAGAATCATCCATTTATAAACTTCAGCAGGATGAGTTTTTAAAAAATCTCGAATGGTTACAAAATTTCCCAAAGATTTGGACATTTTTTGTCCACTCAGATTCAACATGTTGTTATGCATCCAGTACCGAGAAAATGTTTTTCCAGAGCCAGCTTCACTTTGTGCAATTTCATTTTCGTGATGAGGAAAAAGCAGATCCATTCCCCCGCCATGAATATCAATCTGTTCACCAAAATGTTTAAACACCATTGCTGAACATTCAATGTGCCAGCCTGGGCGACCGGCTCCCCAGGGGGACGGCCATGAAGGTTCACCTGGCTTTGCTGATTTCCAAAGCGCAAAATCTAAGGGATTTTTTTTCTTTTGATCAACTTCAACCCTTGAGCCCGCAATCATATCCTGGGGATCACGACCCGATAGTTTCCCATAAGTTGGAAAACTATCTATGGCAAAAAGAACATCTCCCTCGGCCGCATAAGCTTTCTTTTTCTGAATCAAATCTTCAGTCAATTGCAGAATCTCGGGCATCGTTTCTGTTACTTTAGGATTTAAATCATGCGGTCTCAAACCAAGGGCTTTTAAATCAATTTTATATTCAGCAATATACTTTTCAGAAATTTCTTCAGCTGTTTTTTTATCTTTGTTCGCTTGCTCGATAATTCGATCATCAACGTCGGTGAAGTTGACCGCATAAGTGACTTGGTAATTATGTTGAGCCTCTAGCCAATTTCGCACCAGATTAAAAACCACGTACACACGAAAGTTTCCGACATGAAGAAAGTTATAAACCGTAGGGCCACACACATACATTGTCACTTTCGGCGGCAACCGAGGAATAAACTCTTCCTTTTTTCGTGTTAATGAATTGTATACTTTTAATGACATAACTATCCCTTAATTGATCCGATGACTTTGTCGGCTCGATCAATCAATGATTTTTTAGAAATTAACGGCACAAGAACTTTCAATTCCGTACCATGAGGTTTCCCAATCACCGCTATTCGAATAGGTTGAAATAAATTTTTCCCTTTGACTGCAGCTTTATCTTTAACCAGATCTTGAATCTTCAAAAAATCAGCTTCAGACAAAAATTCTTCAGAATGAGCGGCAATAAGTTCTTTCCATACTTGCAAAACTTTTCCTGTTGGCTCGCTACTCAATATTTCAGTAGCCGTCGGATCAATAACAAACTGACTATCATCCAAAGTTTGATATAAAGGAATAGCATCTTGCAAAGTCTCCATCGATGTCTTAAAAGTTTCGATGCTTTTTGTTTGCCATGAAGAATCAGAAAGAGTTTTAACCCCAGCCTGTTTCAATAAAGGCTCAATCAATTTCCAAATTTCTTCATTTGGTAAAGCTCGCAAATGTTGGGCATTCATCCATTTGAGTTTTACTCCATCAAAAACGGCTCCGGCAGGATTCAATCTTTCGCCGTTAAAACTAGCGATCATTTCTTTTGTTGAAAGAATTTCTTTTCCCTCGGGATGACTCCATCCCAAAAGGGCAATAAAATTTTTCAGAGCCTCGGGCAAATAACCTTCTTCTTTGAACTGATGACAACTGGTTGCCCCTTTTCGCTTAGAAAGTTTTTGTCGATCTTCGTCAAGCACAAGACTGACATGTCCAAACTGTGGAATATTCCAGCCAAGACCTTCGTAAATCATCAACTGACGAAGAGTATTTGGTAGATGCTCTTCCGCTCGAAAGACATGGCTGATTTTCATTAAATAATCATCAACGACACAACAAAAATTATAAACTGGCATGCCATCACTTCGTAATAAAACAAAATCCCCTACCATATCCGAGGGAAATTTCACTTCGCCACGAATAAGATCCTGTAACAAATAATCCTTCTTCAAAGGCTTTGTCTTGAAACGCACCACGGCCTTGTCACCCGATTTCAGCCGCTCCATTGATTTTTCAAGTGACCAATCTTCATAAGGAGATTTCACATGAGGCGGCTTTCCCGCCTTCATCGCCGCATCTCTTTGCGCACTCAACTCTTCGTCGGTCAAAAAACAATAGTAAGCTTTTCCGGATTGAATTAATTCTTCAGCGTGTTTTTTGTAAATGGTCAGACGCTCGGATTGTTTATAGGGGCCACAGGATCCCATATCTTTTAAAGTTTCAGGATGAGGTCCCTCATCCCACTTCAGGCCAAGCCATTTCAAATCATCAATAACCATTTTTAAAGATTCGATCGTGTTTCGCGCCTGATCGGTGTCTTCAATACGCAAAACAAATTCACCATCATAATGTTTTGCAAATAAATAATTATAAAGCGCTGTCCTTGCACCACCGACATGCAGATAACCTGTTGGTGAGGGAGCAAATCGAACACGTACTTTTGAGGAAATCTTAATTGGAACCGAAGAACTCACGAAAACTCCCGGGTTTGACTGAAACAGTTAAGTTTCAACATCCCCGAAAGTGTCTAGAAAATCAATTTTTAGATTTGGCCAATGCCAAAGATCGCTTTTACTTCTTCTTCTTGGAAGAGCTCAGTCTCACTTGTTGAAAGGATCAGCTCTTTCATCAATAAATTGCGAGCTGTGTCGAGCATTTTGCGCTCACCGAAGCTAAGCTCTTTATCAACACGAAGAAGAAAAAGATCTCTTAGTACCTCAGCGATTTCAAAAACAGAACCCGTTTTAATTTTTTCCATGTATTCACGGTAGCGACGATTCCATGTTTGAGTATCGATCTTTACATCTTTTTTCTTCAAGATACTCAAAACCTGACCCGCTTCATCTTTAGAAATAATAGGCCGAAGGCCAACCGAGACCACATTGTCTCTGGGAATCATAATTTTCATTCCCGTTTCAACAATTTGAATCGAATAAAAAGTTTGTTTATTTCCTAAAATTTCTTTGGTTTCGATTGAGAGGATCTTACCGACTCCATGACCAGGATAAACCGCGTTATCACCGACATTGAATGTCACCATGCACCCCACCTCTTTCTTGGATCTAGGAACTGAACCCCATGTGTCTTATAGCAAAAATGACACAAGTTATCAATTTGCTTAAGAATATCTGAAAAAATTACCCACCAAATCGATTACCGTCTGATTAGGGTAGCCCAACCGCAGCAAATATATAGCATTTGTAAAAATGATTTCTTTTATTTAAGGGTACGGCCTGGCTTTTTGTCGGCAATTTAAGGACTGTCCCTTAGATTATGAAAGGAAATTTCGTGAAACTATTGATACTCACGCTTTGTCTTCTTGTCTCTACTTCTTTTGCAAACCACCCCGTCATGCCACTTCCAACCGATAAATTAAATGTGGCAATGACCATGAAGTCAGATTACGTGGATGGAATTGGTAAATTTATTCTTATTTTTAATTCCACTCAACTAGTTCCAGGCCATGTCCAATTCCAGCATGACAGAAATAAATGCAGGGGCCCTGCTGATCAACTGAGATGCACAGAAATAGGAGCTCACTTTAAAAATGTTGAGCTTAAAGTTATTCGCAATGATCTCCGTACGGATGGCGTTTTAGAATTGAGCATCGATTCAAAAATCAGTCTGATTTATCAAGCCAGAAACACAGGCGCAACTTGGACTCTTTCTCTTAAAAATCCAGAGGGAGATGTTAAGCTTTTACCACTTCACACTGAGATTTTACCAGAATTGGAAAATTGAATAATTTTTTAATCGCAGTTCCGTACAGTAGACGGAATACTAATCAGGATCCTGGATGCCGGGCCCTGTTTCGCGGATCCAGGATGTTTGCAATTATATAAACAGTTTTTAATTTATAAACATATTTTAATTTATAAATAAATATTAGTTTATAAACATAATATTGTTTATGTAAGAAAAAATGTAGATTTTTTAAGCAATTCCCGCTAGGGCCATTGGTCCATGTGCCCTTAAAAGCTCTTCCCTCAATTTTAAGTTTTCAGGTTTCAGCAGCTGAGGGTCCCGACGCAGGACCTCGAAAGCAACTTCACGAGCTTGTTGAAGGATGGCCACATCACGCACCAGGTTTGCCATACGAAAGCCCGGCAAACCTGATTGCCGAGTTCCTAGAAACTCCCCTGGTCCGCGCATCTCGAGATCAAATTCGGCGATTTTAAAGCCATCATTGGTTTTTTCCATCATCTCGGTCCTTAAGCGTCCTTCATCCGACACGGCATAACCCATGATTAAGATACAAAAACTTTTGTGCTCGCCCCGCCCAACGCGCCCGCGTAGCTGATGCAATTGCGAAAGACCAAATCTTTCGGCGTGTTCGATAATCATCATATTGGCATTTGCGACATCCACCCCCACTTCAATGACAGTGGTGGAAACCAGAACATCGCATTCGCGGGCACGGAAGGCTGTCATGACTTTTTCTTTCTCGTCCGATTTCATTTTTCCATGCAAAAGGGCCCAGCGGATATGGGGCAATTGTGTTTTTAATTTTTCAAATTCTTCGACGGCATTTTTAAGATCAATTTTTTCACTCTCTTCAACCAAGGGATAAACCATGTAGGCCTGGCGACCTTTTTTAATTTGCTCTTGTAAAAAATCAAGAGCTTGCGGTCTTTTGTTCTGATAGATCACTCGGGTTTGTATCGGCGCCCGGCCTGGTGGCATCTCATCTATGACAGAAACATCTAAATCTCCATACACCGTCATGGCCAAGGTTCGCGGAATTGGCGTGGCCGTCATCACCAAAAAATGTGGTGAAATTCCTTTCTCTTTAAGAATTCCCCGCTGCTCGACCCCGAAACGATGTTGCTCATCAACCATAACCAAACCAAGGCTCGCAAATTTCACTTCGCCTTCGATCAAAGCATGGGTGCCAATAAGCAAATCAATTTTCCCTTCGGCAAGCTTAGAGAGTGTTTCTCGGCGCTCAGCGGTTTTTGTTTTTCCAGTGAGTATGGCCAGACGAAGCCCCGAACCTTCCAGCACTCGTCGTGCATTCAAAAAATGCTGTTCAGCTAAAATTTCCGTCGGTACCATCAAGCAGGATTGATAAGAACTTTCTGCCGCGGTAACGGCTGCTAAAAATGCAACCAGTGTTTTACCGCTGCCGACGTCGCCCTGAACCATACGATGCATGCAGCTTTCTGAAGCTAAATCTTTTTTAATTTCTTCAAAAACCCGCTTCTGAGCTGAAGTCATTTGAAAGGGTAAGGATTGAATAATTTTTTGCACAGCCGATCCATCGCCAACAATGCGAGGGCCTTTGTCTTTTTTAAAGCCTGATTTTTTTGCCGCCAAATACAGTTCAAGCCAAAAAAATTCATCAAAAATAATTCGACGATGCGCCTGACTCTTCATCTCGAAATATTCTTTGGTCAAATCGGATGAGGGATGGTGAATTTCTTTTAAAGCCTGCGCTCTTTGCAACAAGTTAAATTTTTCCCGAATCCAATGAGGTAAAGTTTCCGGGAAAAAATCAGGCTCGGTCTTGATCTGATCAAAAACGGAACGAATGAGTTTAAGAAATTTATTAGAACTTATTCCTTCAATTTCCGTGTACAATGGAATTAAGGCATCCTGAAGCTCTTCATCAGATTCGACATCACGAATATCCGGATGATGAAATTCGATGCGCCCCCGATATTCAATGACTTTACCGACGACCCGAACTTCTTTAAATGGCGTGAATCTTTCAAAATAACCTTTGTAGGGCACACGAAAATACTTGCAATGAATTTGACCAGACTGGTCGCTAAGCACAACATCGTACATTTTACGTTTCGATTTGCCTAAAAAAAGGCTGTGCACTTTAACAATCTGCGCCTTTAAGCTGACGATTTCGTTAACCTTAAGACTTGCAATATTTCTTGCGACACGTTGATCTTCGTAGGCACGAGGGTAGAACTCGATCAGATCTTTGACTGTTTTCAAGCCTCGACGTCCAAACACTTCAGCCAATCGGGGGCCAACACCTTTAATGAACTGAACGTCTGTCTCTGGACGAAGGGCCATAAGAAAACATTTTGCACCTTTTCATTTTCGAATCAACAAAAACCTGACAAAATCAGGGCATGAACATTAACGGCTATTTTCGCATACGCCTCAGCACGATTCGGCCCGACAAGCAGACAACATTTGAAATTTTTTTGAATATTGCTGGCAAAATGATTATTTATCGTCGTGCCGGCGATAAATTAGCCGATGAAAAAATCGAAGAACTTCATCAAAAAGACACTGGAAATTCTTTTTTTATTAAAAACGAAGACAAAGAAACCTATCGTCTTTGGGTCCGAGAAGAAATGAATTCTGACATCATCACTCCCAACGAAAAAGCACGAATTTTACGAGAGTCTTCGTTGGCCATCATGGAAGATCTATTTGAAAATCCCGATGTGAATAAAGCCTTGGATGAATCTCGTCCCGTCATCACTGACTTTATCGAATTTATGGATAAACAACCTGAAAGCATGGGATATCTGATAAGTCTTTCAGGTCATGATTTCTACACTTACAATCACTCTTTAGATGTCAGTATTTATGCTCTTGGACTGGGCTCTGTTTTGAGTTATTCACCAAAAGATCTTGAAGAGCTTGGCCTGGGTTGTTTGTTTCACGATATTGGAAAACGAAATGTCAGTTTAGATATTCTTTGCAAAAAAGGCCCACTGGATGAAACCGAGTGGGAGCAAATGAAACGGCATCCTCAGTTTGGCTTAATGATTCTAAATCAAAATCCCAACATCACCGATGCAATGAAAGCCGCTTGTTTCGAGCATCATGAATCCTGGTCTGGCGGTGGTTATCCTCAGCAGATTTCTGGTAATGAAATTCACCCTTTTGCCCGAGTCGTAGCTATCACCGACACCTACGATGCCATGACAACACAAAGATCCTACAACGTGCCGATGAAACCTTTCGATGCCGTACAAATGATGAAAGAAAAATTATCCGCTCGATATGATCCGGATATGCTGAAGGCTATGCATTCTGTTTTATTTAAACTGCAGGCAGCTGGTTAGCGAATCTTAGCGACCAGACGCTGGCGGCTTTATCTTTGGCGGCGGAGTTGAGATCCTTCTATATTCATTTTGTATCGCCATAAACTCTTCTAGCGCCGCTTTCTGCTCAGGCGCGAGCGCTTGCATTTGATCATTCAAAGCACTGGAGTCGCATTTTGGAGGAATCGTTGGCGTGGAATGTCCTGTTCGACCAGTACCTGGTAGTATTCTTTTTGTTCGAGGAGGTTGAGGCTGTTCTTCGCATTTAATCGCATCAAAATCTTCTTGAATCGCCGCATAGGCTTTATCTAATTTTCTAAGACGCTCACAAGAGTTTTTCATCCTCTCTTTGAGCTCTTGAGGAAAAGTAGGACTATCATAAATATTCCTTTTACAGTCATTAGTTTCCACCGCTAAACTATACGAACCAACAAAAAAAAGTCCCAAAATTAAAAACTTCATTTGCAACTCCTAACACATATTACTGAATGAATACTCGCCATACTTATTTTATTTCAATTAAACTACGAGTAAACAAAATCTGATTTTCTAAGACCAAAGCACAGCCAGACCCATACTTCTTAACGTTTTTTCTTCGATTTCTTTACAGTCTTTCCAGACTTCTTATCCATACTTTTTTTAGCAGCTGGTTTCTTGATCACAGCTTTTCGGCCCAGTTGATATTCAATCTGTACGTAGCCGCCAGAAAAATTTTGCGCTTGGGAAAATCCCAACTGAGTAAGGGCAAAAGTCACTGCACCAGAGCTTACGCCGTCCTCACTGAGGACGATGATTTCGTCGTGATCAAGCCAACCTAATTTCTGCAACTCCCCTAAAACTTCGGCACGTATACTGCCGTCAGGTAAATAAAACTTACTCCATTCGACATGAGTCAAAGTAAATTTTGCATCCAATTTTTGTAAATTAAATCGTTTAAATTCCTGATCCGATCGCACATCTAAAAATCTTAAAGTTGAATTTAAAAATCGACCAACACGATTGCCTTCTTTCCAATCCACAAGATAAGGCTTTAAAAATTTAAAATCATATCTGTAGGGCACCAATTTTTCCATAAAAGCATTCCAGTTCAATTCCGAAAGATCGGCGTCCCCAGGCATCCAATTGTCTTTATTTTTTGGCTTTTCTTCCGGTTCGTCTGGATTTGGAATTCGCCCTCGAAACAAATCAAACTTCGCCAATTTAATTTTTTTTATTCCTAAATGATTCAGCATCCAAGCGACTCGCCCTTCTTCGCCGTTTCCTTCTAAAGCCTTACCGACGATCAAAACCGAAGTTTGCGGATCAATCCCCCACAAGGCCAATCGACGAGCAATACCAAATAAATCTGACTCTAAAACCCCACGCATTTCAGGACTTCGCTCGGTAAAATCGCTCCACTGCACATTTATCGATCCAGGAATATGATTGGCATTAAACTCAAAAGGATTTCGAACATCCAAGATCACAGTTTCATCCGAAACAAGCGCCGCTGCTGAAAGATCTTTCGGCATCACCTTTTTTTGCGTCATCATTTGCGTTGGCTTTTGTTGGCAGGCGAATAAACCAAAAATCAAAACCAACTGAAATAGAATCTTAAAAACTTTCAAATAAGCCTCATTTAATTTTCATTGTCGGAAAGAAAATAATATCTCGAATGCTTGGTCGATCCGTTAAAAGCATCACAATTCTTTCAATACCTAGCCCGACTCCACCTGTTGGCGGCATACCGGTTTCAATGGCGTATAAAAAATCTTCATCCATCGGATGAGCCTCTTCATTCACCGCCCGTTTCGATTCTTGATCCTTTAAACGATTCCTTTGCTCTTCTGGATCATTCAATTCAGAAAAAGAATTGCCGATTTCCATTCCCGCCGCAAAAGGTTCAAAACGTTCAACCAAACGACTATCTTTGCGATGGATTTTTGTTAAAGGCGAAATCTCGACCGGATGATCCATAACAAAAGTGGGATTCCAGCAATGTTGTTCTGCTGTGAATTCAAATAACTGCATCAGCATCTCGCCGCGACTAGCAGGTGCTGTCAGTTTCGAACCAAATTGTTTTATTTTTTGAAATAACTCATCCTCGGAAATTTTTTCAGGATCCACTTTGGCATACTCACGAATCCCATCCATGACTGTAAGTCTGCGCCACGGAGGCGTAAAATCAATTTCTTTTTCCTGATAAATAAATTTTGTCGAGCCCTTAATTTTTTTACAAAGATCTGAAACTAATTCTTCAAATTGAGTCATTTGATAATTGTAGTCGGTGTAAGCTTCGTACCACTCGAGCATGGTAAATTCCGGATTGTGAGTCCGGTCAATTCCTTCATTGCGAAAATTTTTACCGATTTCGTAAACTTTTTCAAAACCACCCACAATCAATCGTTTCAAATAAAGCTCAGGTGAAATTTTCATATACAATTTCATGTCAAGCGCCCGATGATGAGTCGAGAAAGGATGAGCCGATGCGCCTCCATAGAGAGGCTGTAACACCGGAGTCTCGACCTCTAAAAAGCCTCGATCATCTAACCAACGCCGAATCTCGCGAATGATCTTCGATCGGGTTTCAAAAACTTTTCTGGAATCAGGATCTGTAATCAAATCCAAGTGACGATGCCGGTATTTTATCTCGACATCTTGCACTCCATGAAATTTTTCGGGCAAGGGCTCTAATGTTTTCGTTAATATTTCAAAATGCTGACAATATAAAGACAGCTCACCTTTTTGTGTTTTAAAAATATAACCTTTAACTCCGATGATATCGCCAATATCGACTAAATCAAAAGCAGCCCTTTGCTGAGGTGGCATTTCTTCAAGTTTCGCATAGACTTGCAAAGTTCCAAACTGATCTTGAACATTAAAAAAAACTGCTTTGCCCATTAATCGTTGGGTCATCAATCTTCCCGCAATGGAAAAATGAGTTTCAATTTTTTTCTCGCCCGCCACCAAATGAGAAAAATCTTTGACCAGATCCGCAGTGTAAGCATTTTTCGCAAAAGAATAAGGAAAAGGATTGATGCCCTTTTCCCGAAGTTGCATCAGTTTTTTTCTTTTCTCGGCACGCAAAGGATTGTCAGCAGATTCGCTCATAGCGCTTTCCCAGCAAATGCTGTCATGACATCACGTAAAAGTTGAATGGCTTCTTTTCGAGGACGTTGAAAAGCATTGCGACCCATAATGCTTCCAAAGGATCCGCCTTGAGCCATGTCACGAACCTCTTGCAAAAGCTCTTCAGTGCTCTTGGTTTCGCCACCAGAAAAAATGACAATACGACGTCCATTGAAACAAGACTGCACAATGTGACGAGTGCGATCAGCCATTTGAGTCACTTTAATTCCTTGAGCCTCATAAACTTTTTTCGCAGCGGCCTGTTCGATAAATGCTGTTGGCGGTTTCACTTTCACGATATGAGCGCCAAGCTGACAAGCTAAGTGAGCTGCATATGCAATAACATCAATCGCCGTTTCACCCTCTTTAGAAATTTGCTCACCGCGAGGGTAAGACCAAATGATCACGGCTAATCCCGCTTTTTTTGCAAGACTTGAAGCCTGCATAATTTCTTCGTACATTTGTTTGCGATCAGAAGAACCAGGATAAATTGTAAATCCAACTCCTGCACAACCCAGCCGAAGAGCATCATCGATCGACGAGGTTAAAGCCGAAATTGGTGATTTCGGAGAATACAAACTGTCCGAGTTATTAATTTTTAAAATCAAAGGAATCTCACCAGCAAATTCTCGAGCACAGGCCTCGATTGCTCCCAGTGGAGCTGCATAAGCATTGCAACCGGATTCAATGGCCAACTCAAAGTGATAGGAAGGATCATAGCCATCTGGATTTTTTGCAAAACTGCGGGCTGGTCCGTGTTCGAAGCCTTGATCCACAGGCAAAATCACCATTTTGCCAGAGCCTTTCAATAAACCCGTATTCATAATCCTAGCTAAGTTAGTAAGGACTCCTGGGTTATCCGCTCCATACCAACCTAATATCTCTCTTACTCTTGGTGTCATTAGCTCTCCTATTTTGAAAGAATTGAAACTATAAAAATTGTTGATTTTAATCAAGAATTTGGGTTGTTTAACACACTTGTCCGTCGACGATTTCTGCGGTATCACGGATGTCATTACAAGACGAACCATGGAGCTGCCGAATTTATGGACAATAAAACTCAAAAAGTAAGTTATGAACACACTCCGAACCCCGCGACCCTTCGCTTTAGACTTCCTTTGCGAGTGACTGAAGAAGCTTTTGATGTGCCTTCGGCTCAAGAGGCTGAAAGGTCACCGCTTGCGGCAAAAATTTTTGGCTTTCCATGGACAAGTTCCGTTTTTATTGGCGCTGATTTTATTACCATCACCAAACAAGACTGGGTTGAGTGGGAAATTCTGGCAGCGCCCTTAAGTGCTCTTATTCAAGATCATCTCGATCGTGGCGAAGCGGTTGTCGCTGAGATGAAAGCTCCAAGTACTTCTGGTGATGAAAACCCCAATGACAGCCCTATAGTTAAAGACATCAAACGAGTTATCAGCAATGAAATCAGACCTGTTGTTGCCCTTGACGGTGGAGATATCGTTTTTAGTCGCTATGAAAATCAAACGGTTTATCTTCAAATGAAGGGATCTTGCGCCGGTTGCCCAAGTTCGCAAGCAACCTTAAAAGATGGCATCGAAGTTCGACTCAAAGAACTTTTTCCTGAAATTCGCGAAGTTGTGGCTATTTAAGTTATTGTCCAAGAACGTAAGCAAACATCAACGGCACAACAATACTGGCGTCCGATTCGATAACATGTTTTGGAGTGTCGATCCCTAATTTTCCCCAAGTGATTTTTTCATTGGGAACAGCGCCAGAATAAGATCCATAAGAGGTTGTCGAATCACTGATCTGACAAAAATAACTCCACAGTGGAACATCTTCATGAAGTAAATCTTGAGATAACATAGGCACTACACAAATCGGAAAATCCCCTGCAATGCCGCCGCCAATTTGGAAAAAACCTACCGGCATTTTGGTTGCCGTACTCATATACCATTCTGAAAACATCATCATGTACTGAATCCCGTTTTTAACAGTGTTGACGTTTTTAATATCACCTTTGATCACGTGACTCGCGAAAATATTTCCCGTTGTAGAATCTTCCCAACCTGGCACAACCATCGGAAGATTTTTTTCTGCTGCCGCCAACAACCAACTGTCTTTAGGATCAATTTGGTAATGCTGTTTTAATTTTCCTGAAAGTAAAATTTTGTACATGAATTCATGAGGAAAATAGCTTTTCCCCTCGCGATCAGCCTTTTGCCATTCTTCCAGAATAACTTTTTCAATTCGACGAATGGCTTCCTCTTCAGGAATACAAGTATCTGTTACACGGTTCAAATGCCGTTCTAATAACTTTTGTTCGTCCATTGGTGTTAAATCGCGGTAATGCGGAATCAATTCGTAATGATCGTGTGCCACCAAGTTAAAAACATCTTCTTCAAGGTTTGCACCCGTGCAAGAAATCGCGTGGACTTTCCCTTGGCGAATCATCTCGGCGAGACTTAATCCAAGCTCGGCTGTGCTCATGGCGCCGGCCAAAGTCACGAGCATTTGGCCGCCCTTTTCAACATGAGTTTTATATGCTTGAGCGCCGCTTTTAAGAGCCTGTGCATTGAAATGTCTGTAATTATGATCGATAAATTTTGATATTGTCATTGGACAAGGAACTTTCCCAATATGAGCTTTCTTGTCAAGCTTTCTTTCTGGCAAGAACAGCTTTCGAGAACAATCTTGCCCGCGATTGTAAAATCTCGAAACCTTCTTCTTTGAGAAGATCTTCCATCGGATGCAAAGTGTAGTTTTTATAGAATGGTTCATGGAATTCTTTAGGAAAGTGCTCAAGCAACTCTGCCTTTGCTACAATATCGTGCTTTTGCGCCGAGTCGACAAATGCAAAAAGAGCCTCTGGTTTAAGAACACGATGGGCCTCTTGAATGACTTTACGACGAACCTCTTGGGGCAACTCATGAAAAAGAAAACACGAATAAGCCAGATCAAAACTTTGCGCTTTGAATGGTAAATTTTCGGCAGCAGCTTGAACAAAATCGATTCTTGGAAAGTTTTGCAAGTTTTCTTGCGCTTTTTTTAGATAGGGAGGACTTAAATCGGAAGCAACAATTTTAGCTTTTGGATAAGACAGACTCATAAATTTAGTTAAGCGTCCCGTGCCGGCGCCCACTTCAAGAAAATTCAGACCTTCGCCTGATAGATTTTGTATTTCTTTTCTTAACAGAGGAATAACAAGGCGCCTCATCGCATCTGCTGCGCCAGAAAAAAGTATTTCAACTTGATGTTCATACAATTCAGCTGAATGTTCGGACAAATAACCGTCAGTTTGAAAATGAAAATTACGGCGAAAATATTCGGGCATTTCATTTAAAAACTCTTGAGCTTGCGAGGTGAATTCCTTGGATTTTAGTCCTTCACGACGACGAGAGAGAAAAAAACCATCAAATAATATTTTAGGATAACGTAAAAAATGATTACGGGGATCCTCCGGCCTTAAAACCTCAAGAGGATACAATCCAGTCGCAATATTTTCACTGTCTTCCTTCAGAAGCTGAAGAAGCTCTTGGAGTAACTTTTTAATAAACTCGGGGTATTCAATAGTGCGGAATTTGTTCTTGCCGCTCGTGACAGACTCGAAAAAAGGCAAGGATATTTGCTGCATAGTAAAATGCATGCTGCGAGCCACTTGGTACGAATAAGCCAAGTTGCCTTTTAAATTCATTGTTTTCTGCCCTTCAATTTCCATTCTTGAAGCCAATGCCGAAATGTCGCGAATAAAACGATACTGCCAAGGACGATAGGGATGCTAACAAAAATCGTCATAAGAATGATCGACATTTTTCCTCCTTAGCTCCCGAAGGAACTTGTTGGCAGATTATATTCGTAATGATTTATTATACAACCATCAACGCCCCACGCGACTTTGCTTTAATCCTGCTCGACTAGGCCTTGGTGCAATCCGATAACAACAAGAATTCATCTGCAAAAGATCATAATTATGTCATTTTATAAAAACCCGACTCTTAGAACTTAAAAGAATGTCCGAGTAAATAGCACTGACGAAATCGTTGGTTGCTGTGCACTTTCATGGAGGATGGGTTAATGAAAAAAAATGGATCAACTCATATTGGATTTGATATTAACCTTGATGGTGGTGGGATTCCTCGGCCATCGAAGCTAAGTCTTTGGCAAGATAAAGAGCAGTTCCAAAAAAATAAACCCCAAACTCCGTTTAAATATTTTAGCGATGCTCTTCTTGGAGCCTCGGCAAATTATCTTTGTGCATGGGCACAAAATAAAACGCAAAGCACAGACGCCAAGACTTGGCATCATGCCTGGCAAAACTTAGAGCCTCACTATGAAATGTCTGCCCGTTCTAGCGAACGAGTGCATTCTCTGAATAAGCAAGTTTCAGCTATAGATTCAAAAATTTTACAAAATTTTGAAAGTAATTTTAACGAAGGACTTCGCCGGGTATTTCAATCAGAAAAAATTGATTTAAAGAATTTTTGGTTGCTCATTGAAACTATCGATTCGTTAGAAGCGCAAATAAAAGCACCCTTATTATTTAATTTTTCAGTGCATTTCTCTGCCGAACTTTGCGAACGCTTGCAAATGTTATACTCGTTTTTGTGGAACTTAAGAACATTGGTCGCTGTAGATCATAATGCTCACATTGAAGATCCTTCCCATGAAGCTTTGCGCATGGATTCAATTTGTGATTATCTGCCAAAGTCAGATTACGTAGTGAATGATGCTCTTCTTTATTATCATTTTAAAAAGCTTTCCCGACCCTATTCCGCTGGGAAAACCAGCGATGTCAGAATTGAAAAGCTCTTAGTTACTCCTTTGGAAAAAGCCTTTCATCAATATTCTCACAATGCCAGTTATCTTATTGATCATATGCCTGAAAGCTTCTTGTCTTCGATGAATCCCACCGATTTGGAAGAAGCCCTTTACCTTGTCCAGATGGACTGGCTTTTAGGAGCTCCATCAGGTCTGTTATTTAAAATTCGCGAAGAGATCTTTGGCATTCAAAATGGTTATGAAAAAATCTTTTGGCCTGAGTGGGATAATGGAAATTTAAAAAAACCCATGCAGCTTAGCGTATGTTGCGAACTGACGCCAGAAATGATTAACAAATCGAAAGCGGCCTAGCCCAAGGGATTCTAAGAAAATCAAACTTATGAGCGCAAAACACGACGCGTCTCATAAATCCACAGATCTATCTGCAACTATTGAATTCGCTAAAAAATAAGGCTAACTTTTCTAGGACGTGTTCCACGTCCCAGATATACAAAGAGGTAATGATGAGTTCTAACCCAAAATCGGCTGACAGTGCTATACAGCCTCAACGTCCTGCACCTGAACTTGACTGGGTTAATGTTCTATTTCTTTTTGGCACTCCAGCCTTTTCTTTTATTTTTTTAGCGATTTATCTTAAGGTTGAAACTTTTAATCCAGCCTTTATTTGGTTATTCCTGGTTTTTTATATAATCACTGGAATTGCGATGACAGGCGGATATCATCGTTTATATTCCCATCGTACATATCGGGCCTCGAAAGCTTTAGAATTATTTTATCTTTTATTTGGAGCCGCTGCGATCCAAAATTCTGTACTGGTTTGGGCTGACGATCATCGGCGTCACCATTTGCATGTCGATACAGACGACGACCCCTATAATGCCAAACGAGGACTGTGGTTTTCCCATATTGCCTGGGTACTCTATAAAGACAGTTATAAAGAAAGAAATATCAAAAACACTCCCGATTTGGCTAAAAATCCTTTGGTGATGTGGCAACACAAATATTATTGGTATCTTGCAGTGAGCATGGGATTTTGCCTTCCCACTCTTATCGGTTGGTTTATGGGCTCGGCTCTGGGCGGTTTTATATTTGGTGGAATTTTACGAGTCGTTGTAGTTCATCAACTTATCTTCTTTATAAATTCACTCGCCCATTATTGGGGTACACAAACCTATACGGATGAGAACACCGCTCGCGATAATTTTTTCTTAGCGATACTGACTTATGGCGAAGGTTATCACAATTTTCACCATGTTTTTGCTGCTGATTACCGCAATGGCGTTCGTTGGTTTAATTGGGATCCAACAAAATGGTTTATTCACTTGATGTCCAATTTAGGATTGGCTCATGAATTACGACGAATTAACGAAGCTATTATTTTACGGGCTCGCTTAGCCATGGAGAAAAAACGTTTTCGATCTCAGGCGCCGGACCACTTTCACACCGTCAGCGAATCCTTGGATAATTTGCAAATGAGACTTGTTGAAATTAAGCAGCGAATTCATATTTTGAGCAATGAGTATAAGGCTTTTAAAAAACAAATTGATGTCGGCCGCAATAATAAAATGGATGAACTTCGTATTAAAATTCGCCATGCTAAAAATGAATTTCGTTTAGCACGAGCGCAATGGCGAGTCACCATAGCCAAGGCCTCTTAGTAGAAACTTCTAGCGCTAATGTTTTTCGAATTGGGTTGGCTCAAAGCTAATTCTAATTTTTGTACCTGATGGCTGGCTAGTATCCCAAACTATATCATCGCCGAGATGTATGGCATTTTGAGCCACATCATAAGACCATCCTTTTTTAGGATCTTTTGGAATCTGCTGCGTACCATACCAAACTTCAATTGTTTCCAAAATAGGAGCTCTTACTAAGAAAATTGTGCTCGCTATAGTTTTGGCAATATTATTCCCTAGATTCGCCAAACTCTTACCAAAATTAGGATCACACAGACTCATGATGTTTTTAGTCGCATTCACTGTCATTGACAAAAAGGACTCTAGTCGACGAGGAACTTCTGCTTCATCCCGCGCGCATGAAGTTATGTCTGAAGGAATGATGGCTCCATAAGCCAGAACTTTCTCTGGTAATTTTTTAAGTCGAACCAAAAAATCATAAAGATTTTGGGAGTTTTCCTCACTGTGATCCTCGGCATCTGTAATAATAATCACAGCAAGATGAGCGTCGGGTCTTAAAAATCCCTGATTTTGATTTGATAATCTTGGCTCGGACAAAGCTGCCTTAATAGGATCGAACACTTTTTCAGTTCCTGATCCTTTGACTCCGACCAGAAGATTTCGATACAACACAAACCTACCATCGGGCGTGGACCTATCAGTAAACTTAGTTCTTCCAACTAAATTACCGCAACAATGAGTATTCTCGGCACTGTTTGAGTCCATATCTGTCGTTAAAACACCAATGTGATAATCAACTTGAACCCGGTCCACAAAAGCTGCAAGAAATAAGTCGATGTTATCTGCTAAATTTTCTTGATGTACTCCCATGCTGCCCGAATTATCGATCACAAATAAAATATCTACTTTGGGATCAATAAAAAATGCATCATTTGCCACTTTTTGATTATGCAAAGCAGGACTTGGAACGAGCAAAGAAGGTTGGGGGGAACAAGAAATCGTCGCAACAAGTAAAATCATCAATGAAAATAAAATCTTCATTCTGTTCTCCTTGCTTGGCAGCCCTTTTTAAAATCCACACGATAGTTTGCCAACTCATCAAACCAGAACTCTTTTTCCATAGGAAATTTTAATGTATCTTTGGCCACTGACCCTGTTGTACCCACTTTTGCTTTCAAATCATCTTTCAATTGGGCTTTGAAACGATCAGTCTTTTGCACTTGTTGAATAACTTCCGCCTCGACAATGTGTAGCTTATTTAAAGTTTTTTTAATCTCGGCTAACTCAACTCTTGCAAGCTCTTGAACTCGTGCGTACGAGTTGGATTTAGCTTGTTGATAACGCTGACCCGCTTGATTTTTTAATCTGTCAAAGGCGGCCTGCAGGCCAGTCAGCTGTAATGATTTTGTATAGAGTTCATCAGATACTTTAACTTCTTGTTGAAAAAGAGTTTCCGCCTGTAAAAGTTGACGAAACTTTTCGTCAACCAAAACAGCTTTTGGCATAAGACGATTTTTTATTGAAAACTCAGCAGGTGTAGCCGTAACTGCTTTTTCGCTCAGTTTTTCTAAATAAATAGATTTCTCTTTGAATTCTTTAGGAAAGAACTTCAAGGTTTCTAAAACAGCTGAATAATC
This sequence comes from Bdellovibrionota bacterium, assembly GCA_038043185.1. Classification (GTDB taxonomy): domain Bacteria; phylum Bdellovibrionota; class Bdellovibrionia; order Bdellovibrionales; family Bdellovibrionaceae; genus UBA5009. The sequence goes on along the minus strand of JBBTCO010000030.1, from coordinate 27,574 downwards.
GCAGACTTTTAATTGAGCAAGGCTTCGAATTAAAAAAGACTCGGGCCCCACTTGTCCATGGAAAGTTGGGTTTACTAATGTCTGAGTTACAGCAGCCGCATTCTGAGGTTCACCCTTACGCAGAAAAGCCCAAGCTTTTTCTTCTTGGGCCATTAAATAATAAGCCGAGCTTTTGGGTATTTTGTCATTATATCGAATGGCCGCCTCAAAATATCCATTTTGATAAAGCAAGCGCGCCGCGGTTAGATTCAACAGTTCTACAGGTACCGGATTATGAGTCGCTTTTAAAAGCGAAGCCATGATTTTTGCGGCCTTGTCCGCTTGATCATTTATGGCGTAAGCAATCACTAAGTGCCAATCAATCAGCGCTCGTTCTTTGCTATTAACCGGCGCCTTCATTGCCAACTCATTTAATTCGCTCAATGCATTCTTAACAAAAACTTCCGATGACAAGACCCTGACTTCAATGACACGTCCAAAAATTTCCGTCCACGTCGGTCCCCATTTCAATCGGGCTGTATTCCATGCCGGATGGTCTTCTTTGGCCGATTCTTTCCACTCAGTCACCAATTGAAAATGAATTTTCTTTGCATCCTTGATGGCAAGAAGTTCTTCGATCCCCGTAACTGTCAGGCCAACACGAAAATAGAGCAACGCATGAAGAGCTTGGAAATTTTCTGTTGTCTCAAACGTCGTTCCCTTAAATGCCGGAGTGAATTGGATAAGCGCTTCATTCCAAAGTCCACCTTCAATTGAACGTAAAAAAGCATTTTGTTCAGGAGTTGTCTTTTCTAAGAAACTTCGAATCGTATTTGATAAATAGTCTTGATTTCGTTTCACTTGTGTTTCTTGACGACCTTCAAGCAAACTTTCCATATCCTGGGCTTGAGTGACCGCCGTTGACAAGAGTACGGCAAATAGGAAAGCAATTAGTTTCACAACAACCACCCCATCTGCAGGGAAGCAATCGCCAAATCCAAATTTTTACTTTCATTAAAATATTGCGCTTTATACCTTTGATATCGCATCTCGAGTCGAGTGGAAAAATTTTGTGAGATCCAAAAACCAAAACCGCCACCCAAAGTGTAGGTTCCGGTTGTCCCTGATCGCAACTGCACTTGACCAGCACCAAGAAGTGCATAGACATCGAAATGAGCAATTCCACGATCCAACAAGTTCATTTTTCCATAGATGGGATACCAGTTCACAAGGGCCAGGGATTCATTTTTTTGATAATCCATGTCCGGAACTGGTGAGGATGAATCTTTTGGATTTTTTAAAAAATCATCATATGCTCTATCAACCATAGCCTCTCCGGCTGCAGTCAATTTATTGAAACTGTAATTCGACTTCGCCCCGACGGACCAATGAGGATTAATGTGATATTGAACATTAAAACCCAAGCTTTGTGTTTTTGAGTAAGTATCCCCACCAAAACTTCCCGAGAATTCAGGTGCAACTTCCCAACGGTGATTCCGATTCACTAATCTGTCCTGGACAATTTCAACTTTAGTTTCCGGATTCAGCTCCTGAGCTTTTTGCAAAAGAATCTGATTGCCGCCAAGGTCAGCGAACTCCTCTTCAACGCCAGCCCAACAAACCGCACTTATCATACAGAGAAGAAATATACTTTGTTTCACGGTTTATCTCCCGCGCCAGATGGTTTTGTGACTTCCACATCAAAACTAAAATCACTCGTTACGATCTCGACATCAGGCGCGTCTCGCTTAAAAGCCCTAACCGAAAAATCCATACTATAAGTTTCTCCGGCTTGGGCGGCGGTGGGAGTCCATGTAAAAACACAGACCATAATTCCCGTTTCTTTCGGATTACAATCGAGCTCGGATCCAAAGGTAATACGAGGACTGCCGTCAATATCTAAATCAGCCTCTTTGCGAGGATCATATACCCAAAAAGTGTAGCTAGTTTTAACTCCACTACTAATCCTGAGCTTCTTTACCAATTGTGCTGCATTCGGAGAACCTAATTTTGTGAGTAACTTAGTAGTTATCTGAGCTGGATCACTCCAATTGTTGTACTGGCTACTCACGCGCAGAAAAGCTGAAGCGTTGACTATACCAGAGGTCAACTCAACACCCTCTAAATTCAAGGAGAGATTAAAAACGAATGTGTTTTTGAGCAGATCGGGTCTTACATTTTCAACTCTAATAAATGGAACCAATGAAATCGTATCCGCGTCCATCGTAGAATCACTTGGAGTTAAAGAAAGATAAGGGAAGCTCGCTGGCAAAGCACCAGCATCCACATCCTTAACAGTGATTGAAAAAGTATACTTCTTTTCTTCGATAATAAAACGAGGAAGGCCATCTATTTTTACAATTTCAGGAGCGCTGAAAACTTTTCCAACTTGAAAACGAATAATCTTTTCTTTAGTTAAAATTGCAGCTTCAGCATCGCCTTTTTTACGGGCAAAGGCTCGCACTTTGACCTCGTAATCTTTATAAAGACTTGTCGTCACTGTCCCTTTTTGGGGCTGCCAACTAAAGACTCCCTTGACAGCGTCAAAAGTGGCTCCAGGTAAATCTTCTAAATGATCAATCAAAATCTCTGTTTCATAATCAGAATCAAGAACTCGAACGGCAATATCGAAACTATCCGAGCGTTCCTCTTTGAAAGAAAAAAAATCAACACTATCAATGCGTACCAAATCGGAAGGTACCACTGGTATTGGATCGACTTTTCCTGCCGGTGGTTTTGCATCTTGAATAGCAGTAGGCTTATCCGCTAATGGGTCTTGTTTAAATCCACAATAACTTTGGGACAATCCCAAAAAAATAATAAGTGTATATAAAGACAAATTTTTCATTTTCTATCCTTGTCCTGCTCGTCTTAAGACGAACGGATATTCTACCTTCACATCAACTCCACCATCTGGAAGCGGAAACTTCCATGTTTTTAATCTCATCAGAATGCAGTCTTCAATTCCTTTTGCATTCAAGGTCGTGTTTGAAACAGCAGCTGATTTAATAAAACCATTTCCGCCAATAACAAAATCAACAGCGACGCGGCCATTAAGCTGGGGATCGCTTTGCAATCCTTGCTCGTAACAAAATCGTACCTGTCCTGAGTTTTTTTGAATCACTGCTGCAATCTGATCCCGATCCAAACCTTTTGTAGCCACAGCATCTTGGCCAAGAGGAAGCATTGTCGCACCGGTAGCTCCTGTTAAGGATAATTTTCCATAACCTGCTTGGCCGCCACCTTTACCTTTAGTTCCGTAACCCCCAGCACCTTGAATATTTCCCCCAGCTCCCAAGGGTGCGCTCGTCAGCCCCTTCGCGTACAAAGAAGTCTGAACACCACCACTGCCTTCAGTGCCACCTAGTCCTGGTCCAGCCGTTGTGTTCGCGGCATTTAAGTTCAAGCCTCCCCGTTGTTTGGAGCTATTTAAACTGCCTAAAACCGAAAGCGCGCCCATCCTTTTTAAAGAAACACTTTTATTCACGATATTTTTTTTAACAGATTCCGTATCTATCTTGCTGTGTTGAATAACTTTCGGTGTTACGACCCGAACTCGGTTCATGATTTTTACAACTTGCTGACGAAGCTCTTCTTCCATACGAGGTGACATTTGCGAAGTGGAGTTTGCAATAAACAAAACACTGGCAACAAGAATCGCTCCTAACAGCAAAGTCAGTTGCCATGATTTTCGATTCTCTTTTGCCAAGGCAACATCAATCTCAACGGGACCAACGGAATCGACCAAACGCAAATGTCCCATTTGTCCCACAAAAAACGGCCCATTCGATAAGTCCGAGGTGGAAATCGTTCCTAAATTTTCAAACTTTATTTTTTTCTTTTTTAAATGCTCTAAAGAAGACACCAGCTCAAGACGTTTTGAATCTCCGCGGCGGATCACTTGCACAGGTTTTTTATCCCAGTGAAAAGTTCTGAGGACCTGTCCATTTAAATCTTCAAGTATAAGATGCTTCTCCAACGTCACTCCTACTAATAATTTCCGACAGATTGTTCAATGCGATCCTTAAAGTCAGTGCGAAGGCCCAATAATGAGTCTAATACTTTATCTTCTTCAACTGTAGTTACAGCTTCATCAGAGAAGTGATATTTCCCCTGCACCAGTAAATCTTCAAAGCTATGTTCCGTTTTTGAGGATGTTTCCTTTTCGCTTACAGCAGTTTTTTTGTCTTCCCCTGCGCTGGACGATAAAACCATCGCGATTATTCCTAGAAAAGTAACAAGCCGGATTGTTTTCATTGCTGAGTCTCTTTCTTTTCGAGGTTCTTCATTCTTCCCTCTAAATACTGAACCATCGCGAAGTTCTTATTTTGTTTTTCAATGCCAAGTAATTTATTCATTAAATCTTTATTTAAAGGATCTGCGCGAAGTTCATTCCTCGCCTCTTCAGTCTCTCTCAACGATAACTTGGCCAAGATTTTTTTAGGACCAAGGATCGATTTTAACTCTGTTGCATCTGCACTGGAAGCCACTTCAGCCAGTGTTTGAACTTCCTTTTCAACTAATACCATCAGCTCAGGAATTTCATTTGCACTGGTTTTCAAGTATTCTTTCCATTTTGAATTTTTCCAAAACTCATCGACTTTGGCCAGGGCTTGTTCCGCTTTAGTTTTATAAGGCGTCGCTTGCTGACTTAAAAGATTCATATACTGACCTTGCTCTTCATCATTAAGGCCATCTGGCATTGGCAGACTTAATAGCTCTTCATAAAAGCGCTTGGATTCGGCGGCGACTAAGTGAAGAGTCAAAACTTGTGAGGTCCAATCTCCATTTTCAATCGAAGACTGCGCTAAAACTTCAGCTTTGCTTAACTCTTTTGCTCTTACACGGATGGATGAGGCCATAAGCTTTTGATTTTTTGATTCCAACTTGTGAGTCGCCAATTTTTCTTTTTGCAATTGATAAAGTTGAATTGTATTGGCTCTAAACAAAGTTTTCCCGGCAGCGGATTTAAGCACTTTTTCATCTTTCAAAGCCGCCCTCAAAAACTTTTCGTCAGCTGTTTTTCCATAAATCTCTAAATGCAAGCGTCCCCAAAGCTCAACATTCGTTCGTAAATGTTTTGCCTGCAATTGAAGCTCTTTGGCCGGCTGATTGCTTTTTCGGACTAAGTCTGAGGCTATTAATCCATTGATGTCCGCATCTTTTGATCGAGATAAATACTGCTGATAATAAGCCTCACTTTTCTGTCCAGAAAGATCAGCAAAGAGGGCCATTTTCAACAGGACTTGTTGAGGATCTGCACTTGAACGCAATTTTTCAGTTGCCTTCAAGGCCGTAGCAAAATCTAGCCTTAGTTCCGAAAAGTAAGCTTGGCGTCCCAAAGCAAATTCTTTATCTTCGACTGAAAGATTCTTTTGCACTAGAAGTTCATCGACCGCCGCATTGGCATCTGGAAAATGATTTGTTTTTTCAGCTAAAAGAATTTTATTTTTTAAATAGATAATCCGATCTTTTTCAGAAGCTTGACTAAAATCAAAACGTTTTAAAATTGCCCAAGACTCTTGAGGGTTTTTTTCAGCTGTGGCTGCCACTTGAGTCAAAATGGATTTTTGTTTCATAAAGGCAAACTCGAGCCCCTGTGAACCCTTAAAATGTTTTGCAAACTCTTCAGACCAAACTTCAATCTGACTTTCATTCTTCATTAGCACAAGGGCATCCAAGGCTAAATCCGCAGCTTGTTTTTGCAATTGAATAGGAGCTTTTGTGTCAATCGCAATTTCATGAAGCTTATCAGCAGCAACTTGATATTGCCCCTGATCGTAAATATCATGAGCCTGTTGATAACGAACCTCTTGCCATTTCTTTTTCTTTAGCGAACGCTGCAAATAAAGATTCTGTGCTTCCTGTAAAAGTTCTGATTTTTTAGAATCTTCCGCAACTTCGATTAAGCTCAGCAGATTCATTTCCAATTTTTCGCTATCCGTGGAAACACCACTATGAAGATCAACTGCTTTTCGATAAAATAAAAAGGACAATGGAAAATTCTTAGCTTGTCGTGCGGCTTGGGCCGCCCATGTTCTTATTTCATTATCTTCCGGAAAATTATCTACGTAAAGTTGATAGGTCTTTAGCAAATTTTCTGACGGTTCTTTCTTTTCAGCCTGATTCCACGTCACCAGAAATTGTCGCAAAACTTTTTGCGTTTCCTGACAATCTTTTTTTCCACAGCCATTCAGCTCTTTCCAAATTCCAATCGCTTCTTGAAAATTTTTGTGAGCTTCCTGAGGTTGCCCTTCGGACCAATACAGAGCTGCCATATGAGCATGGATCTCGAGCCGGGCTTCAGGCTGACTCTGTTTTTGAAAAACAAAATTCCATACCATTAAAGAATCTTTTTGATGTCCTAGTCTTTCTGTTTCAAAAGCTAAAGTCGTCAAATTGACCAATTTGCTTTTTTCAGGAGTTAATTCATAAAGTTCTTTCACAGCCTCAGGTGTAATTGAACTGCGGGTCAAGAAGGTTACAAAATCCTTTGAAACTTCTTCTAAAAACTGAAGGTCAGCTTGCCCTCCAGCACTGCCATTTCGTGATTGCAATGCGGGAACACTTAATACTTTTTTGATCTGAGTAAGTGCAGTGGCGATTTGGCCTTGACTAAACTCACACCAGGCAACGCGATAAGCAGCTAAACCTCGCGAGCTTGCCGTCGGGATCAACAAGACTTTTTCGTAATAAGCTTGAGCCTGGTGAAATTGACGATTTTTAAAGTAAATCTCGCCTAATGACAAATTTCCTTCCGCTAAGGAATTCTGGTCACTTTGTTGAGTTGTCACTTTTTCGTAAGCCTTAAGCGCATCAGATTCAAATCCTGAAAGCTCGTTAAGATGTCCAATCTGAATCCAAATTTTATACTTCTCGGACTCGCTGGCCTTTTCCACACCTTGACGATACAATCGAAGGGCTTTCTCTCGATCTAATTTCCCGGCAACACAAGCCGTGCAACCCGAGTTGAGATCCTTCATTGCATCTAGGCGCGCGCGTTCAGCATAAAGATCAGCTAATCGAAGGCTAATGGCTTGCCTAGAAGAATCATCAGGCGAAAGGTTCAAATAAACTTTTTGTAATTTATCAATCAAAAGGCTTCTTGTATCCGAGTTTTCGGCAAGGGAACCAGTTTGGCCCAAGGCTATTCCTGTTCCTAGTATGACTGTCGCAACTAATCCCAGCATAAACATGAAAATCCTTACTACTTCATTGTAACTGCAAACCTCAAGTCACTAAATCCGGCATGTGCACAAGCTAAAATAATTTGATTCAGAAATTCGTATTTGATTCGGCGATCGGCTTGCACAGTAACGATCCCGCGAAATTCTTCTCCAGGTCGATCGATCGAAAACTTCTTTCGAATATCAAGAAGCTCGCTAATCAATGTTTCCGCTGTCAGCAGTTTGTCTTCAAGATAAATTTTTCCTTCGTCTATTTTGACAACGGGGTTGCGGTCCAAGACTTCCGCTCTTGAAGCTTTGGGAAGTTCCATTCCCTTATTGATAAAAAGAATCTCACCAGTACTTGAAAAACTCATTAAAAGAAAAATGACCAAAATTGAAAAAGCGTCAATCAATGCCGTTAAAAGCAAATCTGCAGCTAAACCTTTTTTCCAAACATTTTGTTTTGGCTTCAATGCTGAAGCCGCCAAGAGCGGACTTTGTAAAGATGTCATTTTAAGCACACTCTGGTTCAGCACTACGTACTCCTCATAGGGGAACTACACCCAAATCAGCCATTCCTGCCGTCTTAAAACTGTCCATTAAATTAATGATCTCTTCATAAGAAGTTTGCGGTTTCGGTTGAATCAAAGCTGTTCTGAGTTCTGGCTCCGCCCTCTTCATTTCTTGCAATTGCACCAGCAGCTGTTTCAGATCAGTTTTTCCCTCTTGGCCTTTCAGACTGTATTTTTGCAATGAGGCTGGCATGCGCGAGCTATCTCGAGTTTCCAAAGTCAGTCCACCATCATCAGCTAAAAAAACCCACAAAGTCGGTTTTTTTTCTGTCTCTGCAGCCGATTGACCGCCAATAGCCTGCTTCACATTGACTGAACCAACATTCATCCAGACGGCCGTTATCAACAAAAAACAGATACAAACTGAAAGCAAATCAATGAAGGGAATCAGATTTAATTCAAAATCAAGATGCTTTTTTTCTTTTTTCACAGAACCTCCGCTTAGACGTTTACCTCACGAGAACTTTCTCGGATATCACTGCCACGCATAGGTTTAAAGCCAATAGTTTCATAGCTGAAGCTTAACCAGTTAAAACTTTTTAAAGCTGCACGATTTAAATCTTCATTCATCTGGTTCGCACGATTCTGTAGAATTGCATACATCACTAAAGCTGGAATGGCGGCAATCAAGCCGTAAGCTGTCGCATTCATCGCTTCTGAAATACCGGCCGCCAAGAGGGCTGCTTTTTCGGCTGGATTCGCAAAGGCGACAGCGGCAAAAGACTTAATCATCCCTGTGATCGTTCCAAGTAATCCTGTCAAAGTTGCAACGTTACCAAGCATCGATAAAAAACCAATTCGACGTTCAATCAAAGCATTTTCGTGAATCAGAACTTCGTCCATTTTTCCTTGGATTTCATCTTTTCCGCCCATAATTTTTGCGGCTTTAGCGCCCGCCAAAACAGCTCTTGCAATAGGCTGAGTATTTTGCAGTTCCTTTGCTTTTTCTATAACAGCATCAATATTGCCGCGACGGATAAGCTCTTCGTAACCTTGAGCCAATTCTGTTTGATTGATTTTGCGTTTAAAAAAAAGGGAGTAAGTTCTTTCGATGATAATCGCAAGCGCTGACATCTGAACCAACATAATTGGGTACATCCAAAATCCACCATGCTGAAATGCTTGCGCAATCTTTGCAAAGAAATCCAAAGTGCCTCCTGTGTTAAGTCTTCCTATTCTTAATTGGCCACAAGTCCTGCTTTGTCGTCACTTTTTTTTTAACAAAATAACTGTGCGCAGCAAGCGCAGGTTTAAACGCAGTAGCCCTGATGAAAGCTCCACGATTCAGCAGCTTTTAAATTATCATCAGAACGAGTTTGATCTGCATATTCGAACATCAAGCTGGAAATATAAAGCCGCGAAAAAATAAATGCAAATTCTCGTGCTCTTTCAGTTATCGCAAGCTCTCCGGCACCAAGTGTTTTCTGAAAGTCATTACTCACTTCCTCAACGCGCTTCGTAAGTTTTAACTTTGCGTTTTCATTTTTAAGACTCGAGATACGATTTTTTAAATCTTCAGAAAATGCTTGCAAACCCTTTTCCTTCTGAATGGCCCTGATCATGTCAAGACTTAAGACATTTGTTGTGCCTTCCCAAATCGCCATCACTTGTCCGTCTCGAAGAAATCGAGGCAACCCAGTATCTTCGATATAACCCGCACCGCCAAAACTTTCTAGAACTTCACTCGCCACCATCACAACTGCTTTTGCCGTGAAAAGCTTAACCATGGGCGTAAGCATTCGGAGCAGGGCTTTTTCTTGCTCATTGGTTTTCCCACATTCATCTTTTCCTAAAAGTTCAACGACTTTGAAAGTAAAGTGAAAGGAACCCTTCCACTCGAGTTCAAGACTTTTTAATGTTTTCATATGCAACGGATGATCAATAAGTTTTTTACCAAAAGCTTCCCGCTTCGAAGCATAGTCAAAAGCCATGGCCAAACCTCTTCGCATATGCCCCACAGCGCATACCGAGTTATAAACCCGAGTAATGTTGAACAGCGATGCGATTTTCTTGATGCCATGTCCTTCGTCACCAACAAGACGTGCTTTTGTTCCGTGAAGATTTAATTCTGCCGTTGGAAGCGCTCTTGTCCCCAGCTTGTCTTTAAGGCGTATGATTTCGATGCCATTGCGTTTTTCTTGAGCGATATTGGTTTCCAGATAAAAAAGACTTAAACCTTTTCCGCCTTCAGGCGCTCCTTCGATCCGCGCCAGTGTCATTGCCATTTGCGATGTTGTCGCTGAGGTAAACCACTTGGCACCGAAGAGCTCATAGTTATCATTGGTTTTTTTAGCAATGGTCTCGGTTTTTCCAACGTCTGAACCACCCGTCTTTTCTGTCATCCATTGCCCTGAAGTCCAAAACTGATTTGGATCACGACTGGTCAGATGCTTAAAGGCTCGCTTCTTCATATCTTCATCGCCATAGAGCTCAATAGCTCTTGCCGCCCCGTCCGTCATCGCCAAAGGACAACTGGCAATTGCACTGGAAGGATGAAACAAATAAAGTAAGGTCATCTGATAAATTCTTGAAAATTCAGAATATTTTCTTTCATAAGCCGAAGCAACAATGCCATGGATCGCCGAAAAGGCATTCAAATCTTGCCAAGCCCGTGTGACCTCGATTTTATCTATGCGTTTTCCCCAAGCATCATATTGAATGAGTTTTGGCGGATTTGCTTCCGCCTCTTTAGCCCACTCCATCAATTCAGTACTTACCTTTTCACCAACTTCCCTCAGATGAGGGAAGACCTCTTCGGCAACCTTTGGTGGCAGCCGTAAGCTTAAATACTCTTGTAAAAGTTGATCGTCAGTGAATTGATTTTTTAGGCCTGGGCCCTCTTGAAAAAATGTCATGTTGAAAAGTCTAATGGATTCCAAGAACAGCTGCAAAATAATTAAAACCGAGCTTGGGGCACTGTCCTAATGCCCCTACTTTATCGAAAACTTCCCTGACTGCGATCAAGCTCAATCGGTGAAATTCTGGTTTTTGTTGCATAGTAATTGAATAAACCATTGGCATACTCAATATTTTCGGTTGGGTCCCCTAAAGTGTTCGAGAAAAATTCCAGGTCACCATCTTCATCACCCGTTCTAAACCCGTTGATCCGTACCAAGAAAATATAATTTTCTTCGCCAAGAAATTTTAAGAAAAGCGGCAGTGGCATGTATTTATCAATAACAGCTAATAACTTTGTCATCCAACGTGCCTGAGCTTTTTTGTCAGTTTTTGGATAGCTGTGGGCGGCCTCGATCAACTCGGATACAAACCGATCGACACAGAAATAGAAACTTCCTCTTTTCCATGTTCCCGTGTAAGTTGCATTGTTGAATCCTTTACGGTTGAGTTCTTCGTGAGTCTTTTTAAACTCAATTTCACATTTCTTTTTATATTCGGCCTGGCCTTTATTAAAATCACCGTCTCCTAACAAGGTCAGGTACTCTTTAAACATCGCCGGATCATTTGGGCGACCAGGGCCCGTGAAATCCAAGCTTAAGAAGCGTCCTATTTTGTCTCCCAAAGATAAATTCCTTGTCGTCGATGCTTTGCCATTCAGTTGAGGCTGAAGAATGAATTTTTTTAATTTTTCAAGTCCACCAGGAAGAACCGACAGATTCGCAGTAACACGATAAAAGTCGATTGATTTCATATTTAAAAACTCTGACCTTTCCACCAAGGGAATAGCATCAATCCCAACGTTTTTAAATTTACCCCCAATGCTGTCAATGATCTCGAAAAACTCATTTCGGTTCAAGCCCCACCCACCCCAAACATGTTGGATAATGGAAATGTCAGATAAAGCTTTCCCTTTAACTGTTAAATCCGTTTCCGAGTTGACGATTCGCCAGTAGGCTTTACCAAATGGCATGTTGGCTGGATTCGGATTATTCGGAGCATTTAAATCAAACTGAAATTTCGGCGTAAAATAATTTAAAACTCCCTCGATAGAGTCTAAGGCCAATCCTAAAAAATCTCGTCCTTCAAGTTGCCCTTCTTTATTTGAAAACAATACGACTTCTTCATCGGCTGGTTTTAATTCTGGCACTTCGGGATCTCGTGGATACTGTATTTTTACGGTGTGATCTTCAGTAAATTCATTGGATCTATTCCAAAGGACTCGCAGTTTTGTTTCTTTAGTTTTGAAAGTGTGTTTTAAATCAAACCTTTTATGATCAAAGCGACTGTATAAAAATTCAGTCTCATTCGAAGCAAACAAGGCCAACAAAGCCGCTTTTAAATTATCCCGAGTGTAAACAAAATCTTTGACAAATTTTTGTTGCGATTGCCCAGAATCAATCATGTCGGCATATTCTGGATTGTAATCAATAATAAAAGCATCGGTATGCAAATCAGTGTATTGCAACTGAGCACGATATTTTAATAAATTTATGAAAAGATTCACATCGAAAGTGGCGCCAAATAATTGTCCAGATTGATCGCGTACATAAATTTGCAATCCTTCTTTCGTTCGCGTGATGCTCGTTTGACGCAAAATAACTCGCGTCGCATCGGCACCCAAAGCTAAAGAATTCACAAAGCTCAAAGGCTTAATGCCAATCATCACATCGAAGGAGGCGCTGATTTGTGCGTAGGTGGACAAGGCCACACTGTCTGTAATTGTGAAGACTTCACCATCTCGAAGATCTGACAAAAATGCATCTAAAGGTTGTTTTTTAGGATCATCTGGATTTGCGCCGCTCACCATTTCTGAACTTTTAAGTACATTACCTAAATTTTTCATAAATAGTGGGATAACTAAATTTTTCCATTCGACTTTTGTTCCCTCTTCAATCGATAGCAAAGGCCGTACATGAGTGTAATCACGCATGACATTGACATTCGCTCCGCCCCCGGGCCTGATCACAGGCAATCCATCGACCGCAAAGAAATACCCTAAACTTCCCGACACACTTAAATTATCGACAAGTTGTATCGCCGCGGCACTTTCGTTGTATGTACCTGTCGATACATGTCTTGCCGCATAGACATTTAATCCCGCCAGAGGACCACCCCAGGCTTCGACTTTTTGATAAAGAGGTTCAAATGGATTTGTTTTAATATGATCAATAATTCGATTTTTTATCGTTTCGCCACGCTTCTGTACAGCCTGATCCGTTTTTAAGAACTGCAGCTTTTTGCTAAACTCATTTAGCAAAGATGAAATGGCCGAAGTTTTACCTTGAATTCCAAGGTAGCGCTGAAGGTCTCCATCTTTAATTGGCGATTCCCGATCGCCATGAGAAAACCGCTGGGGATAGCCTGGAACGAATTCTTTTGTCACCTTGCCACTTTTAACCAATCCCGATGGCGTCGTTATATTTAACTCGGGCAATTGAAATGGTTGAGCTGTCTTTAATTTGAAGGCTCGAAACATATCGCGTACGCGATACATCATTTTAGCATAGACTATGCTTTGCAGCTCAGTCGGATAAGAACTTGCTTGAACAATCTCGAGATAGTCCTCTTTTGTCCAGCTCACCATTCGTCGCACCAGCCAACGAGCGTCCTCGAAGCTAACGGATGAAAACGAATCTGCTGACGGATGAGTTAAAATTATATGACCCGAAAGAACTGAAGCAAACTTTGGCGAATATCTATTAATACTTTCAGGAACATCCACCAAGGAATAAGGAATAATCAAGGCACGATAAGCCCGATTGCGCGATAAAAGTTGAACAAAGCCCAGCTGACTCGGATTTGCTGGGTTAGGTGCAAACCCCCACTGCAAATCAAAATAGTCGGTCTTACCTTGCTCTAGAACAGACAAGGTGGGCTCGAGAACTGAATCAGCTAAAACGATAGAATGGTCGTTTTTATTATTTTCAACCAGCCATTTGCGAGATTCAAAATCATTCAGCACAGGTGGCAATTGAGCAGCTTCAAGAAACTTTTCTTTTTCTTGTTCATCTTTAAAAAAAACGCGTAAATTTCGATAGGCCTTCGGCGATGGCAAATAGTATCCCAATTTGCGCAGCAATGCAGCTCGCATTAAAGCCGAGTGGCTGAAACGAGAAAGCGACATTCTAAAAAACACATTCGGGTTTTGCCGTGATTGCACGCGACCCATGTAGGTACCCAAAGCTGCAACCTCATCGGAAAGATATTGCACGCCTTGATTGGCTTCCGGGTAATTTAATTTTTGAGTGTCAACTGCTGGATACTTTTGATCTTGCCAAAGTTTATTGGGCTGCGGATTTAAAAGACTTAGGTCTTCCCCTCTTTGTGCCATGGCTGCAGCTTCACCGACCTCAAGATTTTTTCCTGCACGGCTGACCAAGTCCACCGTCGGTTTTTTAATTGTTTTTAGGGGAATCGATAAGCTTTGCGCCTTCGCCACAGTTACAGCCATCAGCAATGCAATAATAACTATACCTTTTAATGGCACAAAGTCCTCGTTTCCATTTTTACAGTAAGCAAACATAGCAAGCCAAAGGCCAAAAACCTAAGTCTACCGGCGCGAATACCATCGAACTGACTAAACATTCAGCCCGAATTTTGAAGATGTTCTTCTTTAAAATTGAAAAAATAACAAGCTTGTCTAACATCGGTGCACTTTTGTCTCTGAAAATGTGGACACGTCTAGCGAAAAACCCAGCAGAATGAAATTCCCGAAACTAAATTATTTACTTGAATTACTGGCACCTCAAAACCTTGGCTGGAAGAAAGAGCTTCCTTCCAAACAACAGTGTCTTCGAAAACATCTTTAAAAAAAACTTTAAGAGCCCAGTTTTTCAAGAAACGGCGATAGTATCCTATGGTTATAGCTAGATTGAGGTTGGATTTAGCCATCGAGCCACCACTGATTGGTGATGACCAAGAAACCCAGCTGTAAGCAACACCGGGACTCAGATTGCTATAAAAAGCCCCCCAGTCACTGTTATAAGTTAATTCGGGACCATAGCCGATACTTGTGCGGAAAATTTGGAAACGTGTTTGTTCCAGATAAATTGCCGGAGAATCAAAAACAAGGTTATGGAAAGCAAAAGTAAAAATAGGCACAGCCTCAAATTGAAATGAGCCCTTTTCTTTCGAGTTTTCCGGTATCTTCGAAAAACTAATACTATTTATAAATCGAGAAAGATCACCGGCCGAGTTATCAACCGGTCTATTTTTTGTTGTCAGACTGTCTCTGTCCTGCAATTTCACCTGAGTGCGACTGTCCGAGATATCCAATGAAACGGAATTAAATAATATCGAACCCCAAAACGGCTTTTCCTTGACCAGTGACTCCTTGGCCAATGAATTTTGCGAAAAAATAAAAAGAAGGACGCATATCCATTTCATGGTGTAGGCGATTTATTTTTTTCGCTATTTTTCCCACGAGAATTTAAAGTATTTTTAGCTTGCTCGCCGTATCTCCAGTACAACCCGCTCAAACGGCGCGAACTGTCTTCCTCTGCAAAGGCATCAAAAGCATTTCCAAATTCCCAATTTTTATTTCGCTGACAAAGAATTTTTATTCTTAAAAGATCTACACCAATGACTTCGCTCATATCAACAATACTGACTAACTGATCCTGAGTGAGTTTTTTCATCGGCACAAGCGACGCTGCGCTGTCGTCAATTGGCAAATTCAAATCTTTTAACGTTTTTAGGAAAAAACTAAGACGAGCGAATCGATACGAAAATTCGGAGTAGTCTAATTTTTTATTACGAATGGCGGGGGTTATTCGGCTCTCGTCAGTTTTAGCATAAAGATGACCTAACAGGATTATAGCATTATTTAAACTTTGTTGAATGCGGTCTTTTTCAGGAAAAAGAACGACTTTTGTGTCCGCAGCCTCTAATAATTTTTGACTGGTGATGATGTATTGTTCCAATAAAAGTTGAATTTTATTTTCATCCTGGGTTACCGCTAAAGTAAAATTTAATTTTTTTATTTCTGAAGGCTTAAGAGGACTTTCTTTTAAAAAAACTTTCTGATCGGCAAGTTCTTTTTCGATAAGATCACATTTTTCAAGCACATCTGCATAAGCCTGACTTGCTCCATCCTCTTTTTTTCCTTGCTGACAACCCAGAGACATCAACAAGTTCAGACCTAAGCAAAAAATAACTATCGTTGTGAATTTTTTAGAATTAAAAAATTGCGCCATAGTCGTTGAATATAGTTGATTCAATGGATTAGGGAAAGGCCCTGGATTTTTCTTCCAGAAAATACAAAAACTGTCTAAAAGTTTAACATGGCGAGCTTTCTGGTGACAAAAATAGACCTGATCGTTCGCAATCTCATTTTAGAACACCTCATCTGGATTTTAACCTAGATTTAATGGCTTAGGGCTTGCACTCAAAAATATCAAACCGGAGACCACACTTTTGAAATATCAACTTAGTCTTTTTATTTTAATCTTATTCATTGGACTTAATCTACCAGCCAGCGAGTCCTGTCTTCAGCTTTTTACACCCACATCGCAGAAAACGAGTGAATCAAGAGCACAAATACTTGATGCACTTGAATCACGTTATGGTGTGAACAAAAGTGACATTTTATTTACGCCTCGTCTTAACATTCCAGTGATTTTAAAAATGAACACTTCAGAAACGCTTCGACCAACACTGACTAAAGCGCCTCCGGTTCGAGAGAGTAAAAAATATGATGTCGTCATTGCCGGAGGAGGCCCTGCCGGCTTAACTGCCGCATTGTATTTAGCTGAAGCTGGAAAGTCGGTATTGATTCTTGAAAGAAATCCCGAAGTCGGTGGACTAGCTATGGGAAGTGATCTCAAAGGTATAAAAGTCGGTGGTGGAGCCGCTTATTCTACAGGACCAGAGGGCTTTTTGGAATACAGCATATTTAAGAAAATCGGTCTTAGTCATTATAAGAAAAAACTAACCATTAAAGAACCTACCGACAGTTATTTATGGGAGGGCGTACTTTATGAAGGCGTCTGGGAAGAGCATACTTTACAAAAACTTCCCCCTCCTTTTCGACTTTTTAAACATGCTCTTTTGAAATTATCAAGAATGGGTGCTGGTAAAGAAGAAGGTATTTATGCCGAGTGGGCCGATAGTATGGATATGGCCACTTTAGTTCGGCGCATGCCCGAACTTGTAAAAAATTGGAAGGATAAGTCCTCTCAAGAAATTTACAAACAATTCATGAATGATTCGCGCGTTTCTAAAGTTGACCCAATGAAAGATGTTCTCGATCTTTTAGATTTATATGGTCCATCAGCACTTGGCGCCGTTTCAAATCGGATTTCGGCGAGGCAATTTATTGATTTTTACACTGCAGAAATTTTTACTCGTTTCACTGGGACCTTGGGCACAGGAACAATCGTTGCTGCTTTAAAAAAGAAATTAGATCTTTATAAAAATTTAATTGATATTCGAACGTCCTCCCCGGTTGCCGAATTGGAAAATACAGCGGACGGCGTACGAGCCACTTTTATTGAAAATGGAGTAAATAAAGAAGCCATCGCCAGCAAAAGTTTATTTGCTGCTGCAGTTACATTGGCGCCAAGACTAATTAAAAATTTAGCTGAACTCGATCCTGAAAAGGCAAAAGTAATCTCGGAGATTGAAATGTCCGATTACGCGACTCATGCTGCGAGAATAAAAGGACATCCTTTTAGACGTACTTTTGATACTTGGGTGCACAACAAAACTGGTAATCCCTTAATGCCTACGGATTTAATCAACGGTCGCTGGCAGGATTCTAAAATTGATGCTTATGAAGGAATGCGTAATTTTGAAAAAAATCCTAAAGACGATTATGGCATTATTGTAAGCTATAATCCTCTTGGGAAGGCAGATCCAAATCATTATTCAAATGACAAATATTTGCGGACGATCGAAGATTCTGTCGAATTTATGCAAAATAACCTAGCGCCATTCTCTCCTGATAAAAAAATTGACGTTGAACTTGTTGAGTCCTTCCGCTGGCCTGAATCCATACATGTTGTGTCGCCTGGTTATTTAAAAAAGATGCCGATACTGGCAAGAAGTTTTGGGAATATACACTTTGCAAATAACACCGTTGGATCACCTGAGCTTGAGACCTCGATGGGTCGTGCCGCTCGAGAGGCCATGACATTAATCAAAATTTTGAAGGGGCAAAAATAACGATCATCATCAACCTTTAGGTTTTTGTAGATCGTAGCTGTTAAACGCCTTAATGATTTCAAAAAGCTGAGTTTTTACTAATTCAATGTTCACCTTAAACGGCACGGGAATTAACAATTTTTTTGTTTCCACATAATTCTTAAAAAAGTCTTGAAATTTTTTGTCCCTTTCTCGGATTTTTAAAACAAAAACAATTTGTTTTAAAAATGATTGCCGATAACTCTCGCCATTCTTAAAATCTTTTTCCTCGGCAAAATTAGATGTGCGGCGATTAATAATCAAACGATATCCGCCCTCAATTGGAATCAGCAACAGAATGATCTCGCCCGAATCCACCGCATTTTTTAAAATCGTTGTCGCGCGAAAAATTTTGCCATTCTCTATATCCCACCAATCTGTTTTTTCTTTGCTTCGGTTTAAAACGTAAATTTTATATTGATCGTATATTAAAGTTCCCTCGGTCAGTGCCGATTCTTTGCAATTGATTCGTACATGAGCCATCTCCATATTCGCAAAAGGAGAGCCTCCTGGAAGACGCTGACCCCAACGCCAAACAGCGGGTGGTATCTCCACAGGACAGGAAGGTTCATCTTTTACAGCGAAGGGCGTTACCGAGTTGTTTTGATTGGCGCTCGCTACTAATCCAATAAAAATAAGGGTGAAAATAACAGAGTAAAAAAATTCTTCGTAGGATCTTCTCATTCCTCATCTTAATTCAAAAGGCTCTGAATGAAAAGAAAAGACCTCTCGCTGGGCTAAAGTTGAGTCTTGCCTTTTCACTCAAAGAAGTTAAGTATAGAAAAATGTCTGAAGACGCTTCCGCAAAAAAAGATGAAATTAATTTCAACGCAAGTAAAAATGAGCAAGGAAATCCCTTTCTCAATATGCTATTTAATATTTTTTTACCAATTTTAATTTTGAATAAGGGAACCCAAGTGTTTGGAGCCGTCAATGCATTGATTTTGGCTTTGGCTTTCCCACTAGGTTTTGGTGCCGTTGATTGGTGGAATCGAAAAAAAACGAATTTTTTTTCCCTGTTGGGACTTATTAATATTGCCTTAACTGGTGGATTCGCTCTTTCTGGATTGACCGGATTTTGGTTTGCCGTCAAGGAAGCCGCTTTTCCCGCACTTATTGGTATTTTTGTGTTGGCCTCGGCCTATACTTCGAAGCCTTTTATTCAAAGCCTTTTTTTAAACCCTCAAATCATTAATGTTAATCTTTTAAAAAACCGTGTCGATGCAGCCCATCGGCAAAAAGATTTTTATAACTTATTAAAAGCAAGTACCATTCTACTTTCTTTATCCTTTGTGTTGAGCGCCTTACTTAATTTTTTGCTCGCTTCCCGAATTTTCCAACCTCTTGATCCCCAACTTGAAGAAAGCCTAAAATCGGGAATGTTAAATGAACAAATTGCAGAAATGACGAAATGGTCTTTCTTGGTTATTTTATTGCCATCAATGGCTGTTCTCATTCTTGTGTTTGCCTATCTCATCCGAGGCTTACGCAAAATCACCGGACTAACCCTCGAAGAAATCATCCCCAAATAGACGGCTGTTTAAAAAGCAAACTAACAAGCTAGAAGCGGTCTCATAAATAGTCAGCCGAGGCGACGAGGAGGATTCGACTGAGGCGTACTTCCTGTACGTCGCAGGGAGAATCCGACGAAGGCAACGAAGGATCACTATTTATGAGGCCGCTTCTAGAATTCGCCGAAGTCTGGGGGAGGTGGGGGCGGTGGCGGTGGAAAATCTCCGTCACTAAAATCGGGCGCTGGCGGAGGAAAAGAAAAATCACTGTTTGGTTCAAATGGATCTGGCATGGGTGGTGGCGGAATAAAGCCGGTATCGGAAAAATCCTCATTTGGCGCTGAAGGAAAATTAGGCATCGATGGGCGAGAGGATGTCCCACCGCCTGATTCAGAAGATGAACCCATCCCTTTTCGCATCGCTTTGAAATTCGGTGTGGCTCCATACATAGTTCTTTTTTTGTAATCGATACGTTCACTTTTTACATTCAGCCCCAACTCTTCTTCTTCTGAAAGAGTTCTTTTTGCGAGCTGAGAACGGATGAGGTGCGTTTTTCTGGCGTATTCTTTCTCGATCTCCTCATCCTCTATAAATTGCTGTTTTTTTTCTTTCACGTGCTCACGATATTCTTCCATTTGCTCTGGGATAATTTCTTTTTTTTTATTTTTACGGTACTCTTCTAAATCTTTTTTAGCTTGAGTCGCTTCTTGTTCAAGTTCCTCGTCATAAGCGACCCGACCCCGCTCGCGCTCTTGGTCAAAGGTTTTTTCATCATCTTTGTGTTCCCGAAAGCCCTTAAAACGTGATATTTCCGAGCCAACTGAATCTGCGATGTCCTCGTCTCGATTCTTGGCTAAGGCAGGATTCGAAATGACAAGGATTAGCCACCCCATCAAAATAAGCCTTATCGCTAAATTGAGTTTTTCAGACCTTTTCATACATCAAGATTAGCAACATTTTTGACTCCTGGCTGCTGTAAAATAAAAGCATTTATAGTCATTTGACTTTCTCACGACAAAGATCCAGATTCATTCCTTTATCATGAGGAAAACATTATGGAATTTTGGTCAGAACTTGGACTTTTTGCAGCAAAAACAGGATTGATTGTTTTTGCATTCGCCACCTTAATTATTCTTGGCGCCCTGTTAGCAGCAAAAGCGAAACAGAAACCTGAACTCGAGGTAGATCATCTTAATGAAAAATATAAACACACTCAAATTTTACTCAAAGGCATGACGTCGACAAAAGAAGCCTTAAAATCTGAGAAAAAACAGAAAAAGAAAAAAAAAGAAAATGTACTCAGTCGTCCCAAACTTTTTGTCTTGGATTTCAAAGGTGACATGAAAGCTTCGGCTGTAGATCAGTTTCGCGATGAAATCACATCACTTCTTTTGATCGCCACGCCTCAAGACCGTGTTGCTGTGCGCGTAGAAAGTCCCGGTGGCGTTGTTCACGGTTATGGTCTTGCCGCTTCACAAATGTTAAGAGTCCGCGAAAGAGGGATCCCCCTCACCGCCTGCGTCGACAAAGTGGCTGCCAGCGGGGGCTATCTTATGGCTTGCACTGCAAACCAGATTCTGAGCGCACCATTTGGTATCATCGGCTCCATTGGCGTTATTGCTCAAGTGCCAAATTTTAATCGCATACTCAAAAAAAATGATGTCGATTATAAAGAATATACAGCTGGGGAATTCAAAAGAACTGTTAGCATTTTTGGCCCGATCACTGAAAAGGGCGAAGAAAAATTTCTTGAGCAACTCGAGCAAACCCACACTCTTTTCAAAAAGTTTGTAGGACAAAACCGTCCTCAGTTGCAATTAGAAACTGTGGCTACCGGGGAATACTGGTTCGGAACTGACGCTCAGGCTCTTGGCTTGGTCGACGAAATAAGAACAAGTGATGATTTTATTTTATCCCATCTTGATAGCCATCAGATCCTTCATCTGAAGATAATTAAGAAGCAGCCTTTGCGCGAAAAACTCTCAGGAATTCTTGGACAAGCTTTACAAAATGGCCTGCAAAAAGTATGGCAAGAATTGGATTCACGCCGCTTAATTTGATGCGACCCGATACATGAAAAGCTCAATCTCTCTTTGCATTTAACCAATGACTGAGGTAATCATTTTGGAGCTTTGAGTGGGGTAAAAGTGATCGATTCTGATTCAGTCGTTAGAGTTGAAAATCTTCAAACAACTTTTTTTATGAAGACCGGCCCTTTCCACGCCGTCAATAATGTTTCTTATGACATAAAAAAAGGCGAAACACTGGGTATCGTTGGCGAAAGCGGTTGTGGAAAATCCGTAACCTCATTTTCCTTGATGGGACTTATTGAAAAGCCGGGGAAAATCACAAACGGTAAGGCCTTCTTAAATGGCCGTGATCTTTTGGCCCTCCCCGAATCACAAATGCAAGAGGTTCGTGGCGCTGAGATGGCAATGATCTTTCAAGAGCCCATGACCGCCCTGAACCCAGTTTTAACTATTGGCTATCAAATTGACGAACAGATCCTACGTCATAAAAAATGTTCGGCCAAAGAAGCCAGAGACCGCTCGGTTGAAATGCTCAAACTCGTCGGCATCCCGGCTCCGATTGAAAGATATTCGAACTATCCTCATCAATTATCGGGTGGCATGCGTCAGCGAGCTATGATTGCCATGGCCCTTTCCTGTGATCCCATTTTCCTTATTGCAGATGAACCAACAACCGCCTTAGACGTAACAATTCAAGCCCAAATTCTTGAGCTCTTTCAAAATCTTCAAGAAAAATTTAAAATGTCAGTTCAGTTTATTACCCACGACTTGGGTGTTATTTCGGAAGTCTCGGACAAAGTTATCGTGATGTATGCCGGACAAACTTGTGAAAAAGCAGACACGCTCACCTTATTTCGTAGTCCAAGACATCCCTACACTGCGGCCCTTGTTGAATCGCGTCCACGCGTTGGTCATCGCCCTCATCGTTTGAAGACCATCGAGGGAACTGTTCCGGCTCCTCACGAACTTCCAGCCGGCTGTCCTTTTTTCAATCGCTGCCCTCGGGCAGTAGCTGAGTGTCCAATTCAAAAGCCACCCCTCGTACAACTGGAACCAGGTCATGAAGTGGCCTGTTTCAACCCCCTTTGAGGTTTTCATGAACCAGATCATTCTTGAAGCAAAGAATATCAAAAAGTACTTCCCCATAAAAAAGGGATTACTTCTTCGTCATGTCGCTGATTGCAAAGCCGTTGACGATGTCACTCTTTCCGTCAAAAAAGGCGAAACCTTGGGCATCGTCGGCGAAAGTGGCTGCGGAAAGTCCACCTTAGGTCGCACCTTGATTCGTCTCTATGAACCTACTGGTGGCCAAATCAATTTTGGTGGTAAAGATTTCATTGCACTTAAAGGCGAAAGTCTTCGTCAAAAGCGCAAGGAAATGCAAATGATCTTTCAAGATCCCTATGCTTCATTAGATCCTCGCATGACAATTGGTCAAATTTTAAAGCAACCTTTCGAGATTCACGGAATCTTAAAAGGAAATGAAAGAGATGAAAAAGTCAAATGGTTGCTTGAAATGGTTGGACTCAAGGCTTCTCAGGTCAATCGCTACCCTCACGAGTTTTCTGGTGGTCAGCGACAAAGGATTTGCATCGCTCGCGCCATTGCGCTCGAGCCCGAACTCATTATTTGCGATGAACCTGTATCAGCCTTAGATGTTTCCATTCAAGCGCAAATTCTAAATCTGCTTAAGGATCTGCAGGAAAGACTCAACCTCACTTATATTTTTATTTCCCATGATTTGTCGGTCGTGCAGTATTTCTGTGATCGAATTGCTGTTATGTATCTTGGCAAAATTGTTGAAATTGGGACTCGTGAAGAAATCTTCAGTCACCCAAAACACCCTTACACTCAAGCTTTGCTCGGTTCGATCCCGCGAGTAGGTGAAGGTAAAAAGAAAATGAAACAAACTTTAACTGGTGAAGTTCCCAGCCCTATTAGTCCACCATCTGGTTGTTCATTCCATCCTCGCTGCCCAAAGAAAATGGATATCTGTCCAAAACAAATTCCAATATTAGAAGGTACTGCCGATCAAATGACGGCCTGCTGGCTCTATGACAAAAAAGGAGATCTTCTGCATGAAAAATCT
Source organism: Bdellovibrionota bacterium (assembly GCA_038043185.1). GTDB lineage: Bacteria > Bdellovibrionota > Bdellovibrionia > Bdellovibrionales > Bdellovibrionaceae > UBA5009. The sequence goes on along the minus strand of JBBTCO010000030.1, from coordinate 4,144 downwards.
TTGTAAAGCTTCAATTCTCGTCATTTTGACGCTGATGTATTTTGTCTCTTGCACAGGTAAGAAAAACTCATCGAGCTCGGTAAAAAACACGGAACTCAAAATTGGAACATCTCAAGAGTTTGAAACTCTTAATCCGCTGATTATGACAATGTCGCAAACAACTTATATGTATCATATGACCGGGCGCAAACTTGTTCACATGGATCCGGACACTAAATGGTATCCTCAACTTGCTAAAGAAATACCGACAATTGAAAATGGCAAAGCCAAGTTTATTACCGTCGGTGGAAAAAAGAAAATTATTGCAGAATGGGAAATCCTTGAGAATGCAAAATGGGGCGACGGAGTCCCTGTCACCTGTCATGATTTTGCTATGGCCCGAACAATTGCTCTAAGCCCTAACGTTTCAATTGCTGACAAAGAATCCTATGATATGATTGAAAAAATTGATATCGATTCTAAGAATCCAAAAAAATGTTCTTTCACTTATAAAAAAGCACGTTGGGATTTTAATAGGCATGGCACCTTCTACCCTGTACCTAAACATTTAGAAGACGAACCCTTCAAAAAATTCAATGCTCAAAAAGAAGGTTATGAGAAAAATTCGACCTACAGCAAAGCGCCAACGAATCCTGGTCTTTACAATGGCCCTTATCTTATTTCAGAAATAAAATTAAGCGATCATGTGACCTTTATTCCGAATCCTCATTTTTATGGTGAAAAACCGAAAATCCAAAAAGTGATTATCAAGTTAATTCCAAACACTGCGGCCCTTGAAGCTAATTTGCGTTCTGGAACTGTGGATATGATTTCCACCCTGGGATTAAGTTTTGATCAAGCCGTTGAGTTTGATAAAAAAATTAATGCTGAAAAGCTACCCTACCTCGTGACATTCACAAAAGGCATTACCTATGAACATATCGACTTTAACCTCGATCATCCTTTCTTTAAAGATGGGCGTGTTCGTCGCGCAATGATTCAAGCTCTGGACAGAGAAAGTTTAACTAAATCTCTTTTTGAAGGAAAACAAGAATCGGCTATTCATTTTGTTTCACCTAAAGATCCTTGGTTCACTCGAGATGAAAAATATGTTATCGGCGCAAAATTTTCCAAAAGAGACGCTGAAAAATTACTAGCCGAAGCCGGATGGAAAAAAGGCGAAGATGGTTACCTTTACAAAGACAATAAGAAATTCTCGGTCAACTTCGGCACCACAGCCGGAAATAAAATTCGCGAATTAGTGCAAGTGTATTTGCAAGATCAATGGAAACAAGTTGGTATTGAAGTGAATATTAAAAACGAACCAGCGCGTGTTTTCTTTGGTGAAACGACTAAAAAAAGAAAATTTGATCTCGCGATGTATGCTTGGGTTTCATCTCCGGAAAACATTCCACGCTCAACTTTTCACAGCACTTCGATTCCTTCAACAAAAAATGGCTATTCAGGACAAAATCAACCCGGCTGGAATAATCCAAAGGTCGACAAACTCATTGAAGATCTTGAAATTGAATTTGATTCTAAAAAACGCACGGATCTAGCGTGGGAGTTACAAAAAGTATACACCGAAGAGGCTCCAGTGATTCCATTGTATTATCGCTCGGACGTTTCTGCAGTCCCTCCCAATTTAAAAAACTACCGACCTTCTGGCCATCAATTTCACGAAACTGGTAAAATTGAAGAGTGGACACTCGAATGAGCACTTATATCCTTCGACGTCTTATCCAAACAGTTCTTGTCATAATCATATTATCTTATGTTTGTTTTTATATTATGACCCTTATGCCTGGCGATCCCGTCGAATTAATGATTCAAAGTAATCCCAAAATCACTTCTGCCGATGTCGAGCGATTGCGTGCGCTCTATGGCTTGGATCAACCGGCATACAAAAGATATGGAACTTGGGTCAATACCATTCTGGGAGGTGATCTTGGCTACAGCAGAACTTACCGTGTTCCAGTTGAAGAACTGATGATTCCCCGTCTAAAAAATACTTTTATTCTTTCTTTGCTGTCCTTGCTGCTAAGTTTAGCAATTGCTTTGCCTCTGGGAATTTATTCTGCCCTGAACCCCGGTGGAAGGTTTGATTCAATCGTGAACTTTTTTGCATTTTCGGGAATTTCCATTCCTTCCTTTTGGATGGCCTTAATGTTGATCATTGTCTTCGCCGTGCAATTGGGCGTACTTCCTGCTGGAGGTACTGAAACCGTTGGTCTTAATTCTGAAAACTTTTTTAATTTTGTTAAAGATCGTGGAACATATTTAATTCTTCCTATTTTAAGTTTAAGTGTTCAACAGATCGGAAGTTTTATTCGTTATGCCCGCTCGGCAATGATGGAAACTTTAAGAAATGATTATATTCGCACGGCAAAAGCAAAAGGACTCGAGCGCAAAGTCATTATTTGGAGACACGCCTTCCGAAACGCACTGATTCCTTTAATTACAATTTTAGCACTTAGTTTCTCTGGACTTTTTTCTGGTGCGCTTTTGACCGAAACTGTTTTTGCTTATCAAGGAGTTGGTAAACTCGTTTATGACTCCATTATTGCAAATGATTACAACGTTGCGATGATCTCTTTTATTATTTCTGTGAGCATGGTGCTCCTGATGAACTTATTGGCGGATATTCTTTATGGATTTGCAGACCCAAGAATCACTTTCAGTTAAAATGGCTGGCAATCAAGGCTCGCTAACTGACGCACAAAAAAAGGACCTCGAGACGGCGCTTCCGCTTTGGAAGATTGTCATGAGACAGTTTCTGGAACACAAAATGGCAGTGGTCAGCCTTGGTGTTATTTTATTTTTTGTTCTCGTCGCTTTTAGCGCAGATCTGATTGCAAAAGGGCTTGGCCTTGATTCCAATCGTCAAAATGTTTCGGCCCGTTATCTTTTGCCCTTTTCACGCACCGAAATTCCCAATGATGCCAAGGAAAGTTCTATTGAAACTTGGATCAGTGAAAACCCGGAAAAATCACAAGCTTTAAGCAAAGCCCTTATCGATAAACAAATATTGATGAGTCAACGCCCCGCTGATGAAATTCTTTTTGAGTTGGGAACAAAACCGCAAACAGAGGCTTTACAATTATTCGAGAAAATTTCTCAACCTGAATTTGTCAGTTTTAAAAAAATGCTGGAAAACTTTGGTTCTTTTCATCTCTTTGGAACAGACGAAGTCGGCCGCGATGTTTTTATAAGATTAATTTATGGAACGCGGGTTTCCATGGGTGTCGGAGTTATGGTTGCCGTAGCTTCGGCCTTGGTTGGATTATTTATTGGGAGCTTGGCAGGATTTTATGGTGGCATTATTGATACTCTATTAATGCGAGTGACAGATTCATTACTATCCTTACCCTTGGTTCCCGTTCTGATTGTGGTTGCAGCCATTGATTTGCAAAAACTACCTGCACTTAAATCCCTTATGAATCCCGAGAATGAAAGCATTGTGAAAATGTTCCTAATTCTTTGTTTATTTTCGTGGATGACAGTAGCCCGCCTTGTTCGTGGTAGCATTCTTTCACTTCGCGAAAGAGAGTTTGTCCTTGCTGCTCGCACTCTTGGAGCCCGTGACCGCACCATTATTTTTAGTCATATGTTCCCCAATGTCATAGCGCCCATGCTGGTCGCAATCACATTAGGCGTGGGTCAGTCGATTTTATTTGAAGCGGCTCTTAGTTTTCTAGGGTTAGGTATAATGCCACCCACTCCAAGTTGGGGAAATATGCTAAACAATGCTCAAGAAGTTATTTATAAAAATGTTTGGTTGACGATATTACCAGGAATAATGATCTGGCTAACAACGATCAGCTTCAATTTTGTCGGCGACGGTTTACAGGATGCCGTGGATCCTAAATCAATAAGAAGATAAGCAATAACCTTAGAAACAGCCTCATAAATAATGACGTTAACTTAAGCTCTCTTTTGCTATTCCTTACTCATTATTAAATTTTACTGCTCATCGGTTCAAAGCATGTGCTTCATCAACAATAAGACTTCCATTCGAGGATCGTCCCTTCTCCACCTAGCTATTCGCTTTGATTCAACCGATCCTGCCGATGTTTTTGCTGTCTTTGTGCCTTTTTGGGGGGTATGGGGCACATGCAAAAACAACAAAAATTCGATTTTGCAAAAATTCATTGGAAATATCGAT
>JBBTCO010000029.1:0-34891 GCA_038043185.1 Bdellovibrionota bacterium | reverse complement strand
TCATAAATATTTAAGCTCAATGTAAAATCTGGCGTGCGTATTGCACCGATACAAAATCAGATTAATTATTTTAATTAAATTGAATTTATTATTACAAGGAGCTTTTTATTATGACCAAAAATGTAATTTCAGCAATTTTACTTACAGCTTTTACTGGATTTGCTCACGGCAAGGAGCCAGTGCAAGGTATCTCTTGTGGCGGTAATCAGCCTGAAACATTAGGTGCGAGTCTTATGATTACACTTACTAAAGACAGCGATGATACCTACAAGGTTATATTAAGTCGTCAGTCTAAAGATATGAAAATAGATATTAAGAATCAGGTAATTGCTAAGGGCCTTGCATGTGAAATCTCTGAGACCGAAGGCGCAGAATCGTTTGTAGTCGCCGAGTGTTCTGGCGGATCAAGAATGAGCCCAGTCCATTTCTCAGTAGTACACGTTAAAGAATTCTCTGCTAGAGGAACTTCGTGGTTAAACCGAGTATCTATTCAATCAAAAGACATTATTCCACTTAATGAGGCTGGTTTGGACATTAACTCTGTTTTTGGTGGTAAGAACATGGCTAAGAGTGTGATCTCGGTTAATTTGAGTGGTCCAAATTATCTCTGCAAAAGTACGCAATAATTATTTTTAATTAAAGAATAATTTTTATTCGAATTTTAAAGGAAAAACAGTCGAGATAGGATCGCCAGAAAAGGCGCGAAAATCCACTCGACTTAAAGCTTCAAGTAAACAGACGCGGAATTTGGCATCGTTCATTGTTGAATTGCTAATTTCGGCCTGGGAAATTTTACCATTTTTTTCGATGACGAAAGCGAAACTCACTTGTCCAGTTACGCCTGGGGTTTTTTGTAGCAATTGCGTGTAACATTTAAAAAACATCGGTTTTTGTTTTTGCAAAGTTCCTTGAATATCGTCTTGGGAAAGTGATTCGCCTGAACTTGTCCCGGGGTTGGGTTTGCCGGCGCTCAAAGTTTGGGACGGCAATGCGGACGAGTTCGAATTATTTTTGCTTTGTTGTTCCAGCTCAAATTCTGTGGCGGAAATGCGACGGCCCATTTTCGAAATCATCAAACTGCCTTCGCGGCCAAAATTTTCAACTCGAAAATCTCCCTGTTTTAAAATCAATAAGGTTTGCTCATTATTTTCTTCAAAAGTGACAAGACTATTTGGTTGCAATCTTATTCGATACAAACTGGGGAACTCCAGAACAAGTTGCCCATCTGAAGAGGTTTCAATTGTGTCCAATGAAGACACAGAAAATGGGGTGACGACTTTCGATTTTTGAGAACTAAATTTTTTAGTTAAGAAAACTTGTCCTTGAATATCTTCGGCCCGCGCCAAAACCGACGAGGTCGTTGCGGATTCATTCCATTTTTTTAAAAACAAAAAAGAAATTAAAACCAGAAGCAGCCCAAGCGCTAAGAGCAGGGCTGGCCACGAATTATTTTTTTGGATCATCAGCTTTTTTTGTCTCTGCAGGAGCCGCTTCCGTTGCAGCTGGAGCAGCCGGAGTCGTTGTCGTCGCAGCTGGATTAGCAGCTGGTTCGCCCACCACAGGTGCAGCTATGGGAACCGAATCAATGATGGATTTTGATTGCGATGCAGTCATATATGTTAAGCCAACACAGGTGGCGGCAAAAATGAAAGCAATGATCCGAGTGAGTTTTGCCCAAATTGTTTGAGCTCCGGCAGCACCAAGAACACTATTTGATCCGCCTCCGCCCATACCAAGTGCGCCTCCGCCTTTAGAATCTTGAACCAAAACAAGGGCGATTAAAAGCAAGGCAACAAGAACGTGAAGGACGGCAACGAAAGTCATCATAAACAGATCTCCTTAAGATACGGACGCTTTTTCAAAGGGCTTAATCTAGGTGTATATAAGGCGAATTCCAATTCATAACGCAAAGCAAAACCAGAGAATCAGCTTTTCCAAAGCGAGGCTTGAAAGAAATTCACGGACAAGACATAAGAAGTGATGCCATTTTTAGCATTTGAAGGCCTCGACGGTTCTGGGAAAAGCACGCTGATGGATCGTCTTGAGATGTCTTTAAAAAAAAATCAAATTAAAATCGTTCGCACCAGAGAACCCGGTGGAACCAAGCTTGGTGATGAAATTCGCCAACTTATTTTACGAACCAGCGGGGAAGCTCCGACTCCACGAACCGAATTGCTGCTTTATCAAGCCAGTCGAGCCCAACACGTTGATCAAGTGATCAAACCGGCATTGAGTCGTGGGGATTGGGTGCTCAGCGATCGATTTTCTGCGAGCTCTATTGCTTTTCAAGCTGGTGGGCGTGCCATCACGGAAGACGATGTTGAAAAACTGAATCATTTTTCGACGCAAGGAACTCGGCCCGAACTCACTGTGCTTCTGGATTTACCTGTGGAAAAGTCAATTGAACGTCGGAATCAACGTGAACAAAAAACCGGTGAGCGAGCAGATCGCATGGAAAGCGAAAAAAATGATTTTCATCAACGCGTGCGAGATTCTTTTTTAAAACAAGCTAAGCAAAATCCCCAAACATGGTTGGTGTTGGATGCAGAAAAATCAACTGATCAATTGATGGAAATTCTTTGGGAAGATTTACGGAGGCGCGGATGGGTCTCCTTGCCACTTTAGAAGAGCATCGGCAGATCTTAGAACCTCTTAAACAGGATTTTTCAAAAAATCCCGTTGGGCGTAGTTATTTATTTACCGGGCCTGCAGGTATTGGCAAAAAAAATTCGGCTCAGGCTTTAGCGCAATTTTTGTTGTGTCAGAAATATCCTCATGTCTGTGGCGTTTGTGGATCCTGTTTGCGAGTGGAAAGATCCGCTCATGAAGCTTTGCTTATTGTTGAGCCTACCCAATTGCAAATTCGCATTGAAGAAGCCCGACACATCTTGGATTTTTTAAGTTTGCAAAGTCTTTGTCGTTTTCGTGTTATCATTATCAATGAAGCTCATCGTATGAATGCAGCTGCGGCCAACTCTTTATTAAAAATTCTTGAAGAACCGCCAGCAGATAGCTTTTTTTTCTTAGTCAGTTCGAGTCCATCACGGATGCCTTCCACTTTACGTTCCAGATCATTGCGCGTGCATTTTAAACCTGGTTCACTGCGAAAACCGCGGGATCATGACGGCGAAGAAATCAAACAATGGAGCGAAGAACTTGTACGCTTTCTTTGCGAACCGGATTTGTTGGCCCAAACAGGCTGGAGAGACCATCTGAAAGATCGCGAGGGTTTTGCTCATCGCTTAAGTTTTTGGATGGAACTGATTCGTGACACTTTAGTTTTGCAAAATAGTTCATCGGGTAAAACAGACTTTTTGTTACACAAAAATTTACCCGCTATTTTGACTCAGTTAAAGACCTTGTCCCCCGAAAAGCTCTTAGCCGCGTTTGACCTCCTTTTGGCCTTTGAGCGTGATCTGGCTTTTAATCGTGACCCTGTGCTTATGTCTGAAGAATTCATTGTAGAAATGAAGTCTCATTCCATGGTAAATTAACCTTATGAGCGAAGCCGTAACAAATTGGATCGATATGCATTGCCACTTGGACAAACTCGAGGAAGGTGTCGAAGCGGCTTTGGCTTTATCTCGTGCCGCCGGAGTAAGCCAAGTGATCACCATTGGCACCGAGCCCGCCGATCATCCCGTCGTTCTGGCTTTATCACAAAAATATTATCCAGAAGTTTTTTGCACCTTGGGAGTGCATCCTCATGAAGGTGTTTTGTTTTCCTCCGAAGTGGGGCAGTGGATTGAAAAAAATCTGCATGATCCTGGTGTCGTTGCCGTGGGCGAAATTGGTTTGGATTACTATTACAATCAATCGCCCAAAGAAGATCAAAAGTCAGCCTTCCGGCAGCAGCTCGAGATCGCCAAAAAACACAAAATGCCCGTCGAGATTCACACTCGGGACGCAGAAAGCGACACAATTGAAATTTTGCAAGAATTTAAAGGGCAAGTCACCGGCTTGATTCACTGCTTTACGGGAACTTCATGGCTGGCAAAGCAAGCTCTTGATTTAGGATTTAACATTTCAATTTCAGGCGTCGTCACCTTTAAAAACGCTTCGGATCTGCGCGAAACCGTAAAATCCTTACCTTTAGATCGAATTCACGTAGAAACCGATGCTCCGTTTCTGGCTCCGATGCCTCATCGTGGAAAAAAGAACACGCCGGCCTTTGTGGTTCACACCGCTCAAGTCGTCGCTGATTTAAAAGGCATTAGCGTGGAGAAGCTGGCTGAAATAACTCGACAGAATGCACTTACGCTTTTTCCCAAAATGAAACTCGCTGGAAAATAACTTGATTTTTTTCATTCTAAGCTCGAGATTGACCTCTCATTTACAGGAGCAATCTCATGGCAAAATTAAGAGTAGGAATTAATGGTTTTGGTCGTATCGGTCGCGTCCTTTTTCGTGCTGGTTACGAAAAATTAGATATTGTTGGGATCAACAGTTTGGATTCTGTCGATGGAGCTGCGCACTTATTGAAGTACGACAGCACGCACGGAATTTTTCCCGGAGAGATCTCGCACGATGAAAAAAATATGATCGTGAATGGTAAAAAAATTCCTTGTTCTGCCTCTAAAAATCCGGCGGAAATCCCCTGGAAACAATGGGGAGTCGACGTCGTGCTGGAATGCACAGGAGCCTTGAAGAACCGTGAGGACTATCAAAAGCATATTACGGCCGGTGCAAAAAAAGTTTTAATTTCTGCTCCTGCTGATGGCGTTGACATGACGGCCGTTTATGGAATCAATCATCATCAGTACGACGCCGCAAAAATGACCTTCATCTCAAACGCGTCTTGCACAACAAATTGTTTAACTCCAATAGCAAAAGTGATTAACGAAACTTTTGGCATCGAACATGGCGTGATGACCACGATTCATTCTTACACCAATGATCAAAGAATTTTGGACACACATCACAAAGATTTACGTCGTTCCAGATCAGCAGCGCTGAGTATGATTCCAACGACAACAGGTGCGGCAAAAGCGGTTGGCTTAGTTTTGCCTGAACTCAAAGGAAAAATTGATGGCATTTCCGTGCGAGTGCCAACTCCGAATGTAAGCTTAGTGGACTTTACATTTCGTCCGATGAAAGACGTTACTGTCGCTTCGGTTAATGAAGCTCTGACTAAAGCGGCTCAAGGTCCAATGAAAGGAATTCTTTTTGTTGAACCCAAAGAACTGGTTTCAGTGGATTTCAATGGCAACACTCACAGTTCCATCGTTGATTTGAAATGCACCATGGTGGTTAATCCTCGAATGGCAAAAATAATGTCTTGGTATGATAATGAAACAGGATTTTCACACCGCATGATCGATATGGCTCTTTATATGGCCGAGAAAGGTCTATGAAAATGTCGTCAGGTCTTCGCGGTATTCGTACGGTCCGAGAATTTGAATTTAAAGACAAAGTCGTTTTTCTTCGCTTGGATTTGAACGCTCCAATGAAAAATGGAAAAATTACCGATGAAACTCGCCTGCGAGCAAGCCTGCCAACAATTCAGTACATTCAAGAAAAGGGTGGAAAAATTGTTATGGCTTCGCATTTGGGACGACCAAAATCTGCGAATGATAAAGAGTTTTCTTTAGAACCCATTGCACAAAGACTGTCTGAAATGCTTGAAGCGGAAGTCATTCTTGCCGAAGACCCACAAGCCGAAGCGATCAAAGGTCTTACTCTTACACTGAAAAAAAATCAGATGATTTTGCTCGAAAATTTGCGCTATGAACCTGGTGAAACAAAAAATTCCATTGAACTTGCTCAGGTGCTGGCGAGCTTTACCCAAATTTACATTAACGATGCTTTTGGTGCCAGTCATCGCGCTCATGCCAGTATTCAAGCTTTCCCAGAATTGATGAAAGAGAAGGGCATCGGGTTTTTAATCGAAAAAGAAATTCAAATGCTGGATCAACTTTTAGAAAATCCTAAACGTCCTTACATTGCGATTTTAGGTGGAGCAAAAATTTCCGATAAAATTCCGGTTATTGAAAAACTGATCGATATTGTTGACGGCTTTGTTATCGGCGGAGCCATGGCTTATACATTTCTAAAAGCCCAAGAAACGCCGGTGGGAAAATCTTTAGTTGAAGAAGATCGAGTGAAATACTGTCGCGAGATGATCGAAAGAATTCAGGCTCGAAATAAAACTTTATTACTTCCTGTTGATCACGTGATCTCGACTGGGATTCGCGATGGAGCTTCGGCTAAAACAACATTGAATACAATAATTACCGAAGGCTGGATGGGTGTTGATATTGGTCCAGTCACTTTAAAAAACTTTTCTACTTTATTGAAAGAAGCAGGAACGATCTTCTGGAATGGTCCGATGGGGGTTTTTGAAACTCCTGAATTTTCAAAAGGCACTTTCGGAGTTGCGAAAGCCGTCGCCGAATGCAAGGGCTTAAAAATTGTTGGAGGCGGGGATAGCGCTGCTGCCGCTGAAGCTTCAGGTTATGCTTCACAAATGAGCCATATTTCTACGGGTGGCGGAGCGAGCTTAGAATATCTTCAAGGAGTTAAACTTCCAGGACTTGAAGTTCTTCGAAGGGCGAAGACCTCCGAAAAAATGGAAAATAAAACATGAGCTCAAAAAAAATTTTTGCGGCCAATTGGAAATTGCATAAAAATCCAGCTCAAACCCGTGAGTTTTTTAAAAACTTCTTGAGTGAAGCGAGCAAATCTTTATTTGCCAGCAGCAATTCTGAATCAGAGATTTATTTTTTTCCGAGTGCGATTTCTTTGGAAGCGACTTCGCAAAGTTTAAAAGACTCACCGGTAAAATTTGGTTCACAAAATTGTTACAGCTTAAGCCAAGGTGCTTTCACCGGTGAAATTTCAGCTCAAGTTGTTAAAGATATAGGCGGACACTCTGTATTGATTGGCCACAGCGAGCGCCGAAAAATTTTTAACGAAGTTGATCAGTTGATCGCCGATAAGGTGGCTCATGTGCAATCTTTGGGTCTGACGCCTTTGTTTTGCATTGGCGAAACCCTGGAAGAACGCGAGTCAAACAAAGTGAAACAAGTTCTTGAGACGCAAATTCGCATGGGTTTGTCTAAAGCAGATTCAACCAAGTCTTTGATTGTGGCCTATGAACCTGTTTGGGCCATTGGTACCGGAAAAATCGCCAGTTCCGCTCAAGTTAAAGAAACTCATCAATTGGTTTATGATTTACTGAAGTCTGTTAGTTTTGAAAAATCGGCGATCTTGTACGGCGGCAGCGTTAAGCCGGATAACTCAAAAGAACTTTTGCAAATTCCCCATGTCGACGGTTTTTTAGTGGGCGGCGCTTCGCTAGAGCCATTGTCGTTTATGGCGATTGTTAGAAGTTAGAATGACTTGAGGGATTACAACCCAGCCTTGTTCGAAGAGCTGAGTTTTATTTTGGGAAGTTCGTCAAAGGAAGAAATAAAGTCATTGGCTCATCAATCAGTGGAGTGAATCCGTACTTCAAATAAAAGTTTTTTGCTGAATCATCTTTGGCATCAACTAAGAAGGCATAAACGCCAATCAATTCGGAAGCTGTTTGAACCCTCTTCATGGCATCAACCATTAGCAATTTTCCAAGCCCTTGCCCTTGAATGGAGTTATCAACAGCTAACCGTCCCATCCGTGCAACGGGTACAGGATGTCTTGGCAGTTTCTTTACTAAATTTTCTGGAAGTGAGGTCAGGTCAATTTCGCCCATACTCAAGCTATAATAGCCAAGAACACTTTTGTTTTTGTTGCCACTTGCTACTGCAACAAAAGTTTTATTGAATCCAGCAGATTGATTCTGACGAGCTTTGGTTTTTAAAAAGTTATTCAGCTCCAAAGAACCACAATCAAAGCTATCGCGGTCAAATGATTTATCAATGGTGTAGAATTCAAATCTGCTCAAAACAGACTCTACTTCCTGGTTTGCATTTTGTAGTCTTTAAAAGCTGCCTTCAATGCTGCATTCGGAGCCTGGGGATTTGTAAGAGCTGACAAAAATAACTCTGCATCCCTTTTGGTCAGAGAAACTTTCTCAAGCTCGGCTAACTCGCGACGGGCAGCTTTGATTGAGTTCTGAAGCATAAAAGAACTAATAGTCAAACCCACAGCATCAGCCGCTTTTTCAATGAGTGTCTTATCTGAAGGAGTAGACCTAATGTGGATAACATCGTCCTTCGAGCTTTCAATTTTTTTCTTTCTTGCGGTAGACATATAAAACTCCTAACAATCAAACCAAGTTTATAATATCAAAATGTGTATCTATTGTCTACACAATTAAAACTATAAGTATATTCGCGCTGTTATGACTGCTTTTTTGAAGGAAGATTATTGTTTCGCTGGCTACTAAAAGGTCAAATTGGAATGCGTCTTGTAGATGGGTTTGACAATTATCCTAAATTCTTCGCTGGAAAATCCATCTTCTGAGCCGGAACTCCGCCCCAAATTTCGCCTGCGGGAATGATGGTTTTTGGTAGAACCACTGAATTTGGCATGACACTGGCGCCTTCGCCAATTTCAACGCCGCCAAAAATAATGGCTCGCAGACCAATTGTTACTTTTGCACCGATTTTTACCGGTGCAATGATCATCACGCCTTTTTGTCCATAGTGAGCAATGATTGTTGCAGAGCCACCAACGACAGTGCGATCCCCTATGGAAATTAAGCAAGGATCTGTAATATAAGATGTGTTGATGTGAACTTTTTTGCCAATTTTCATTCCCATTAGTTTGAAAAAAAGATTATTCACAGGCGATGGTGTGATCACATCAAGAAAAGACAAACGGATAATAAACAACATGCAATTGTGAAAAAACCATCGGTAGGATTCAACGGAATACAAAGAGGTTCGACTCGGTTTGGGATAGGCGCGAAAAATAAAAACCACGGTTGGCAAAATAAAAACCAACGAAAGCCCATACAAAAAATAACCTGCGGCAATGCCGATTCCAAAAGTCAAATACCGTAAAAATAAAGGTTCCAGGTTCAAGCTAGAGATAAATTGAAAAAGGTAAATTCCTGGTGTTAAAGCCAAACCCATCGAAAGGCAGGCGATAAGATAGATAGGTACAGCTGAAAACAAAAACACAAATGTGAAAAAACGACGTAACATGACCTCAAAAAAGCCAGCGAGCCCGGTTTTTTCTGAAGTGTGACTTTCAATATCGATAGTTGTTTTAATGAAGAGCTCCTGCTGTTGTGAATTTGAATAACACTCATTCAAAATAATAAAACTGCTTAGAGCAAGCAGTTTTATTATTGTCACAGTATTCGTCGCTGATCATGTCAAACGTCTCCTTTTCAGATTGCAGGCTTTAGCAAGCTTCATATTTTGTAATTAATTATTGGATTCTCAATATTGGAACGACCATGTATTTAGGCTGTAAAGGGTCATAATGCGTCAAGTCATTATACAGGAAGTGTCCTGAAAACAACAACTTAGATTGAGACTCAGGATTGCAGTAGAAAAGAAGAACGAGTAACCTAGAGTCAATTGTGTGGGCTCGTGGTTGCGGCTCTTTAATTTATTTAAAGAGGCCTTACAGAAAGGTCAATTCCTATGAGCCAGAAAGTCCATTATCGACGATGCCATGTTTGTGGCGAACTTAATGAAGCATCAGGAAATCTTGTACGACAGTGCAGTCATTGTGGAAAGAGCCTTGCGCCATTCTTTTATTTCGATGAAAGTAAGGTTATGGGCATCGTCGTAGAACCTCGTCAAACGCAAGATTCAAAATTGCCTTTACGAGAGTATCCTCCCTTGTGGGGCTTGACGGCCTACTGGGAGAGTGCGAATGAAAACAACAATGAAAGTGGAGCTCGGTGACATCGAGCAAGCCCGCAAGCTTTTAAAAGGTCTGATTAAAGAAACCGATATGAATCGTTCGTTGAGTGCCAGTCAACTGATCGGCACCGACATTTTTTTTAAATTTGAAAATACTCAACGCACCGGAAGTTTTAAAATTCGTGGTGCTTTTAACAAAATCAAAAACTTAACGGATGAAGAGAAAGCATGTGGTGTTATCGCAAGTTCGGCCGGAAACCACGCGCAAGGTGTGGCACTAAGTGCTTCCTTAGCCAAGGTGAAAGCCACCATTGTGATGCCCGAGACCGCGCCCTTAAATAAAATTGCCGCAACAAAAACTTACGGCGCCGATGTTATTTTGCATGGGGAAATTTACGATGATGCCTATGAATACGCGCGAAAATTAGCTAAAGAAAAATCCTATGTATTTGTCCATCCTTTTGAAGATCCTTTTATCATTGCGGGACAAGGAACTCTTGGTCTTGAAATTTTTGAAAAAATTCCTGATGTGGATTCCATTGTGGTGCCAATTGGTGGAGGGGGATTGATCAGCGGAATTGGTCTGGCTATTAAAGCTTTGCGTCCTCAGTGCCGTGTTATTGGCGTGCAGTCGGATCAAGCTCCTGGAATGGCGCAGATGTTTACACAACAAAAATCACAAGCGAATCAAACAAAACGGGTTTCAACGATTGCCGATGGCATCGCAGTCAAGAATCCGAGTCCGCTGATATATGAAAAATTTATTTCTAAATATGTTGATGAAATTGTAACGGTCACCGATGACGAAATCGCATCCGCGATTGTTTTTTTAATAGAACGAGTAAAAACGGTGACAGAAGGTTCGGGGGCTGCTGCTTGGGCCGCAGTCATGAATAGAAAATTAAATTTAGGTAAAAAGTCCTGTGTTCTTTTGAGTGGTGGAAATATTGATTTAAATATTATTTCTAAAGTCATTGAGCGGGGGCAAGTTAAGCGGGGTCGTTTGGTGCAACTTTCAGTTGTCACTGAAGATTTGCCAGGAAGCCTGAATCGTTTAACTCAGGCAATTGCTGCGGAAAAGGCCAATGTCCTGGAAGTTCACCATGATCGTGTAACCCGGGGATTATCTTTGCGCGAAACTCGCATTAATTTTATTCTTGAAACCAATAGTCCCGAACACGTCGAGGAGATTAAAAAAGCCTTATCTGCAGCCGGCGCAAGATTTTAATTAAAAACGATCTGATAAATAGTGATCCTTCGTTGCCTTCGTCGAATTCTCCCTGCGACGCACAGGAAGTGCGCCTCAGTCGAATTCTCCTCGTCGCCTCGGCTGACTATTTATCAGATCGTTTTTAAGCTACGAAGCCGGCGCCCTGTCCAGAATTCAGAATCAATTCATCATCAGCTTTTAAATCGGCTTTACCGATGACTTCGTCACGCGCTTCGCCGTTGATTAATATTTCGCCGGGTTCTATGGCAATTAAAGTTTTTGAAAATTTCCAGGGAAATTTAAGATTATTTCCGAACCAGTGAATTTGCGAATCAGATCTTGCTTTGAGCTTTAAGGACCAGCCGGGGCCACCATTCAAAGAAGTTCTTTGCGAACTGAGTTTTCTTTCGTGGAGATCTAAAAATTCAAAATTATTAGAACGACTGAAGACTCCCAAATCAAGTGGAGTGTCACGATTTAATAAATAACCCGGCCAAGATTCTTTGTCGCGAAATGCACCAGTGCCCGAAGGAAGAATAAACTCATGCGTGGACTCGTCATTATGCCACTGAAGTTGCAGCGGAAAGTAATCATGGGGTGCTGGCATTGATTTGGGCAGCAAATCGTAAAAAGCGAAATGCAAAGCTGACCAAATTGTAGGAAGTCCTAAGTGCTGAGCTGAACTCAATGAATTTTGGCTTTTGGAGGATAAAAAACTTTGTTGTGGTTTAAATAAATTTATCGCCGAAAAACTTCCCTGATTGAACAGCTCAGTCTCGTTAACTTGATTCATAACGAATGCGATCACGGCACTTTGTGTCCAAGATTCGGGAATAAAAAGTTTCTGACCCTGTGTTGTCCCACTTAAATCAATTTTAAGTCCGACTTCTTCGCAAGAAACTTTGAGTTTTAAAGTTTCTCCGGTACGCAAAGGAAGTTCGATTCGGGTTTCCCCATGAATACGATCTAAAAATTTTTTTAAAAAATATTTCCTTGAAGATTCAAAATAATTTTTTTGTTTATTTTTGTCCAGGATTACGGCTTGATGATTTAAAGCGCGGGAAACTCGCTCGGAAATAATTTGTGATAGCTCAATTGATTCTAAAATTAAATTTTTGAAGTCTTTATATCTGCAGCTGGCAATTCCTTGCTGGCAAAGAATGTCCAAAATGCTGGTATTAATAACCCCATCCATGCGAAGTGGAGTGGGGGGGATACGAAGTCCTTCGTCTTCACGCTTTAAGGAAGTTGTCCAAGATGTTGGGTGCGATTTACGAAATGAAATAACAAGGCCTTGCACCAAAGTGATCCATGTTAAATCGCCAGGTCCCAGGCCGCCGCAAGAAGGGTCATTCAAAAGAATTAAGTCACCTTCTTTGAGATTAAAAAAATGCATGGCTTGGGTAGCTGCTAAAGGTAAAGTAATTAAATCCTCTGGCCGATGGCTTTGCACATGTAAGGTTTGTAACTCACGATTAAGCACGGCAAAGCGGGGTGCCAGGCTAACAAGTTCCGAAAAAAATTGAGGAATGAAATTTAAATTATTATTCATTGATGCCCCTTAAGTCCCCAAAGAGCAATCAGGGAAGACTTTGGCCACTCTTTTTCGGAAATTCGGATAAATTGAGAAAAATATTTATGAGTTTTTAAATCCGCTTCTAAAAGATCAGCAATAAATCCATAAACAACAATTTGTTTTAACTGAGGCGACCGAGTGAACTCGATGTGGGTCGCTAACTGATCTAAAACAGCATTTTTAAGAAGTTTCAGGGCCTGAAGCGTGGATATCGATTTGTGGCTATTTTTAAGAATAGATTGCAATGAGCGGATGAGCTTTTCTTGCAGCTCTGAAGCAAGGGCATCAGAAAAATTCAAAATATCATAGATGCAAGGAACAACTCCTCGGCCCATGGTCACGGGGCCGGGTTCAAAGGAAAGTTCTTTTTGGTCAAAAATAAGTTCATTATTGTCGTTCAACTTTAAGCTTTGGGTAGGCTGAATCTGAAAGTCTTTTCTTTTGGAGCTGCTTAAGGTCAGCGGTCCCCAAGGAAGTTCCCAAGAGCAAGGGTCATTTTGTATCATAGAAAAATTCTCGAGACCGAAATGAAAAATATCGATTTTTTCCTTGGAATTTAAAATTTCGGGAAACATTCTTGTCCATAGATTTTCTAAGGCAATCAGGGAACCAAGACGTTCACTTTTTTGATCTTGAAACCAGTTGAGATTCGCTCCCAAGAAATGGATATTTTCATTACTAATGATGGAATTCAGTGGTTGCCGGATATCTTCTTGAATTTCTAAAAACGTACCTGTGATCGCGGCCTCAATTAAATTTTTTCTCCAGGATTTAAATTCCATTTCTGGATCGACGGGGGGTGGAGTAAAAACATCAAATCCAGCTTCTTCGAAAAAACTTTGCACTTGAAGAAGATTTTTTTTGTTAAGTTTAGCATGACGAAGGTGAAGGCAAACACGTTTGACTTCCATTAGTTTTAACTTTGCAGAAATTGGCTCAAGAGCCGTGCTGTCCACAGCTTTTGCAATTCGACCTTCCGAAGTCACTGATTCGTTAATGCTAAAGATGAGGTCATTTGAGGACAGTGCTGGGGGTTTTTGTGGCCAAATGAGCGAATCCGAGATTGAGGTTTCCTCAAAATGAAGGGCCTTTTCAAAACCGCTGGTCACAATTTGGGCCACCGAGCCCCCTAAGCGATAAGAAAAAAGTTTTTCCAGAAAACGGTGTCCTACAAAGACATGATCAAGCTTCGTTAAAGATTTCTCGACAATGTATTTACTTAAAAATGATTTTAAATTAGCTCGTGGCAGGTACCAACGTTGAAAATCCAACTTCTCTTTGCTCTGGGTGTCCAGCAGAGTCAGTTCGGCGAAAGATTCGCCGATGAAGATCCCTAAGCTTTTATTTTTCAAGATGACTTCCCGTTGGGTGCAGTTTAATACTTCCTTTCTTCTATAACTGAAGATATTTTCAAAGGAAAGAATAAAGGAAACGCAAAAGGGAAAAGACCGACATGAAGGTTTCAAAAGAAATATTAAATTTGGTTCCTTATAAGCCTGGTAAACCAATTTCCGAGACCCAACGAGAGTTTGGTTTATCGCAGGTCTTTAAATTAGCAAGCAATGAGAACCCTTTAGGCTCTAGTCCTATGGCTTTAAAGGCCATCCAAGCTCATTTGAAAGAGCTTCATTATTACCCCGATCCAACTCATTACGATCTGCTCGAGAAAGTCTCATCTTTTTGGAAAATTCCCAAAAACCAACTTAGTTTTGGTAACGGCAGTGACGAGATCATTGATTTATTATGCCGAATTTATTGCGAGCCCGGAGATTCGATTTTAACTTCCGAAGCGGCATTTGCGGCCTACGAGGTCAGTGGTAATGCCTCGCGAACCCAGGTGCAGAAGACAAAGTTAACTGCAGATTACAAAATGGACCTCCAGGCGATGTCCCAACATTTTTTTGCTCATCCCGAACAAAAAATCCGTTTGATATTTATTGCGAATCCCAACAATCCCACTGGCACTTATGTCAACAAGGATGAGGTTGATTTATTTTTGCAAAAACTTGGCAATCGGGATGATGTACTTGTGGTCTTTGATGAGGCCTATACAGAATTTGTTCGCGCTCAAGACTATCCCGTGGCTTTTGATTTATTTCGTAAATATAAAAATGTTTGTGTTCTACGCACTTTTTCAAAAATATTTGGTTTAGCAGGAATCCGCGTCGGAGCTTTGGTAGCTCCGGTCGAAGTCATCGAGATTTTCAATCGTGTCCGTAAACCCTTTAATGTTAACAGTTTAGCGCAAATAGCCGTGATCGCAGCTATGCAAGACTATGAATTTATTAAGAATTCTCAGCAATTAGCATGGAGTGGGCTGGATTATTTCTATCAAGAACTCAAAGCATTAAAATTGCCCTTCATTGAATCCCAAGGCAATTTTGTTCTTTTTGATACTTTAAGAGACGCGTCCAAAGTGGACCAGGCGCTACTTCGCCGGGGAATTATTTTGCGACCAGTTAAAAATTACGGATTTCCTCGCCATCTTCGCATGAGTGTGGGAATTGAAAATGAGAACAAAGCGGCGATGGACGCCTTACATGAGGTTTTAAAAGAAATACCAATCGATGGGAAAAGTAATCACAATTGACGGCCCAGCCGCTTCAGGAAAATCCAGTGTCAGCCGAGAGCTCGCACAACGTTTAAGTTGTACTTGGCTTTCGACGGGGGCTTTTTATCGGGGCTTAGCTTATGTTGCTTTGCAAATGAACATCGAGTTGGATGACGTTCAAAGCATCAGTCAGTTGAGTCAGTCCCCCATTTGGAAAGTGCAAATGACACCGGCACGAACTTTGGTTTTTTTTCGTGATCAAGATGTCACCAATTTAATTTCTCATGAAGACGTCGGTAATTTTGCCAGCCGAATCAGTCATTATCCTGATGTTCGTAAATCTTTGTTGGCGGCTCAGCGTAATTGCGCCACTACTGAATCTTGTTTGATTGCGGAAGGGCGGGACTGTGGAACGGTGGTGTTTCCTAGTGCTGAGGCTAAAATTTATTTGACCGCATCCAGCGAACATCGCGCCGCTCGCAGAGCCGCAGAACAAGGTTCCTCTGCGCAAGAAATCAAAGAGTCGCAAAAAGTCCGTGATCAACAAGATGCCACTCGCAAAGTTGCTCCCTTGCAAATTCCTGATGGAGCTTTTGTGGTGGACGCTTCGGAATTAAATTTGTCTCAAGTAGTGGACAAAATTGAAGTCTACGTGAAGCAGAAGTTAGTTATTTAAGTTTTTTTATTTTTCTTTTAAAATTTCCTTGGCTATTTAAATTAGACGCGTTCGTCCGGAACTCCCTCTGCGGCTCGGGCCGTCCCTGGCCCTCGGCCCCTTCGGGGCACGCCTTAGAGGAGGTCTAATTTAAATAGCCAAGGAAATTTTAAAAGAAAAATAAAAAAACTTAAATAACTAACTTCTGCTCGGGAAGTCGATCAACATTAAATAGAGAATTTCATAAAGTAAAATCGCGACAGGGGTTCGTTTGATTTTTTAATTCTTCGGAGTATTTTTGATAAAGCTGATCGTAGATTTTTCTTTCGAGCTGGGCGATTTCTTTGCGAGTTTCGATCATTGTCTTGAGTGAAGACTCGATGAGGGTAGGTTTCTCAGCTCTTTTTCTTGAGTGCATTTTGATTTTCGGGTCTATTTTTAATTTATTGAGTTGTCGGATGGACTCTTTGAGCTCCTTTTGAAACTCAATAGGGCTATGTGAAGAGATTGCTTCCCCCAATTTTTCCCTATGATGTTGAAGATGAACCTCTACTTCTTCCAGGCTTGTAAGACAATTTTGACGTATTGTTTTGGCTGAGAGATTCTTAAATTCTTTTTGTGTGATTCCCATTCCTCCTGGAAAGGGAATCATGTAGTTAGAACCATACATGCCCATAAAAAAAGGCACGGGAGTCTCGTAACACTTTTCTTTTACATAAAGTGGGCCAGATGCTATCGCATAGTCCCCAACGGCTTTATTATATTTATTGACTAAATCAATAAGTATTTGTGGGTCAGACTCTATGTGTAGTGCATATTTAAGTTTATCAATGGGTTGAGCGATTTCTTCAATTTCTTTACGAAATGCATTTAAAGAAGCGCTACAAGTGTAATTACAAATAGATTTTACCCCGGGACTTTTTACTTCTTCCATGCTGAGATAAGGAAACAAAATACTTAGAGCCTTTTGTGTTTCTAATCCTGCTGGGCTTGATACTGCCGGTTGCGAAGGAAGTCCCACATGTCCATTTTCCTTTCGAGTTAGAAGAAAAGCATCTTCTAAATTATTTGATTTATTTAAATTATGAAAAATTCTAATATCTGTAGAATAGCCTAATTGCTTCGGCATTGAGGAAGTAATGATACAGGTTTTTTGTGAGGAAAGTTTTAATAAATTTCCTGATGTGCAATTTGTTGCTGTAATTGCTATTTTAACATTCTTTGTTTCAGCCATTTGGATCAGTTGCTTTAAATCTTCAGTGGGTTTTATAGAACCATTGGTTGTTGATAGACTCATTTCACCGTCAACATCAATTCCGTGAGTGTCAATTGCCAGAAGGAGGTTACTCCCTCCAGTGATCTTGCCATTCTCGATATCTTTTTTCAGTTGATCAATCTTTTCTTTCCAGTTTTCTGAGGTAAATTCCTTTGTGGGATGGCCAATGGCTTTTTCTGCAATCCTCATACTGTCTCGGTGTTGTTTAGTAAAATAATATTCGGCTTTGTAATTCTTAGCTTTGGCAAGCATTGCAAGAGATGGAATTGAGCGATCAAAAATAGTCGTATCCTTATTTGTTGGTTCGCCACCTCCGCCAAAATAAACAATATAGTTTTCAGCTCCATAAGCTAATGAAATAGAAAAGAAAAAATAAATTAGAAAGAAGAATTTCACAGGGGATTAATCGGTTTTTTTTTGCTGTCTTAAAAGGAAAATTAAGGAATTTGCCAATCTTGTGCATGACATAAGGCTAGGAACAAGCCCCTCCAGCCTTCAAAAGTTGGATAAGCTAAGATGCGTGATTGATTGACCACGGATTGCAAAGCGCTGGTCACAGCAAGAGTGGGAGTTCTTCCTATAGGTTCTTATCCCAGTGATTTGGGCCCTTATTTCACGATCTGCGCGAAACAAAAATAATATCTCCAAACTCAAGCCCGCCGCGAACCCACCCCACCTGCGGGCTTTCTGTTTTCTTCTTCAAAATTCAACTTGCTACCAAGATTTACTTAGCTTTTTAAATGCCTACTTCTTTTAAGTCAGACCTCCTCTAAGGAACGCCCCGAAGGGGCCGAGGGCCAGGGAAGGCCCGAGCCGCAGAGGGAGTTCTGGACGAACGCGTCTGACTTAAAAGAAGTAGGCATTTAAAAACCTAAATAAGTCTTAGTTACCAACTTGAATCTTTTTCAAGAAAGCAACACGAAGCAGCAAATACCTGTGTCCGCACGCATAAAAGGCTTTGACATCCCAAAGCGTGGACCATTACAACAAACCTTCATTTACAAGGTTACGGATCCATCGAGGTCCTTTCCTTCGGGAGGTAGATATTATTCTTATGGCTAAAAATTTAAACAAGGCCGCACTTGAAAAGCAGAAGGTCCTCGCGTTTTTAGACGCTGAAGACATGAACATTCCTGCCAATCCAGGCATGAACAATGAAAAACGAGGAAGTGATTTCGATCAACTTTTCGAAGCTTCCGTTCGCGAGCAGGACTTCAAGGTTGGCGATGTGGTCACAGGTTCCGTTGTCGAGGTTCAATCCGACTACGTTCTTGTCGACATTAACTACAAATCCGAAGGCTTGATTGATATCAATGAATTTCGCATGGTGGACGGTGTCCGCGATGTAAAACCAAATGATAAAGTCGAAGTTCTTATTGATCGTATCGAGAATGAAAACGGTATGATCGTCCTTTCTAAAGATAAAGCCGACATGCTTCGCGCTTGGACTGATATTTCGAAAGCCGCTGAAAATGAAGAGGTTATCGAAGGAACAGTTGTCGCCAAAGTTAAAGGTGGCTTAAGCGTCGATATCGGCGTGAAAGCTTTCTTGCCAGGTTCTCAAATCGATTTGCGACCCGTTCGCAATATGGATATTTACATTGGCAAAAAATATAAATTTAAAGTCATCAAGTTCAATAAAAAACGTGGCAACATTGTTTTGAGTCGCCGAGCCCTTCTTGAAGAAGAGCGCGAAAGTCTTAAAACACAAACTCTGGACGCCATGAAAGAAGGCTCAATTGTTACGGGTTCTGTAAAGAACATCACGGACTATGGAGCATTCATTGATTTGGGTGGTATGGATGGACTTCTGCACATCACAGACATGAGCTGGGGACGGGTAAAACATCCTTCAGAAATCTTGAATGTTGGTGACGAAATCCAAGTGAAAGTATTGAAATACGATCACGAAAAAGAACGTGTCAGCCTTGGTATGAAACAACTGCAAACTGATCCTTGGGAATCTGTAAAATTACAGTATCCTTCCGGCAAAAAACTCAGTGGAAAAGTGGTTTCAGTTGCCGAGTATGGCGCATTTGTTGAGCTCGGTGAAGGTATCGAAGGCTTGATTCATGTTTCCGAAATGAGTTGGACAAAACGTGTGAAACACGCCAACCAAATTGTTAACGTAGCTGACAATGTGGATGTTGTTGTTTTGGAAGTTGATTCTGAAAATCGACGCATTAGCTTGGGCATGAAACAGCTCCAAACCAATCCTTGGGTTGAGATGAAAGAATCTTATCCTCCAGGGACAATCATTGAAGGTGAAGTTAAATCTGTAACTGACTTTGGTATCTTTGTAGGTATCGAAGAAGGCATTGATGGACTGGTTCATATCTCTGATTTCTCTTGGACAAAACGAGTTAATCATCCTTCCGAAATGTACACCAAAGGCGTTAAAGTTCGTGTGGTTGTTTTGGGAGTTGATATCGAAAATGAACGATTCAGCTTGGGCATTAAACAACTCGAAGGCGACCCATGGTCTAACATTGAAAACAAATATGCTATCGGCACGCAACATGATGTGAAAGTAACAAAACTTGCGGACTTTGGTGCATTTGTTGAGTTGGAAAGCGATATCGAAGGCTTAATCCATATTTCTGAATTAACTACCGATAAAATTAATCATCCTGAAGATTACACAAAAATTGGCGGCATTTTGAAAGCGGAAGTTATCACGATTGATAAAGACGCTCGAAAAATCGGCCTGTCATCTAAACTTGTGAAGCTTCGTGATCAAAAAGCAGACGTTGAAGATTATGTTAAGAAGGCCACAGCGACTTCAAAAACAAGTTTCGGCGATCTTTTTGGCGATCAACTTAAAAATATGAAATCGGATCGAGAATAAAGTTCTTTAAGGAACCGATTTTCGCCGCATAAATCAGTGACAGTAGGTCATAGAAAAGGGAGTCTCAAGACTCCCTTTTTTTTTATTTATCGCACTTTTTTGAACCGAGGGATTGAGGAGTTAGAGATGAAACGAAGTTTTTTTGGCCGCTGGATGGTCATCGTGCTTGTGATTGTAGGTTTGATCAGCATTCTACGGATGGGAATTTCTTGGTTCGGCAACGAGGACGAGTCAAAGGTCACTCATAAAAATACCATAGTGCACATCGATCTTGTCGGAGTGATTTATAATGGCAAAAAGTTTATAAAAAATCTAAAAAAATATGAGGATGACAATAACGTTAAGGCCGTAGTCATCAATGTAAATTCTCCGGGCGGAGCCGTCGGTCCATCACAAGAAGTTTATTCAGAAATAAAAAGATTTCGTGAAACATCGAAGAAGCCTGTGGTCTGCGTTTCGACGGGAATTATGGCTAGCGGCGCTTATTACTCGGCGGTTGCATGTGACCGAATCATTGTGGCACCTGGAGCCTTGGTTGGTTCCATTGGCGTCATTATGGAATTTGCTAATTTAGAGAAGCTGTATGATTGGGCAAAGATTTCTCGCTACACCATCACTTCAGGTAAATTTAAGGATTCAGGTGCAGAATACCGTTCAATGCGTGATGATGAACGAGCCCTTTTTCAAAATATGATTGATGAAGTTTATGCTCAGTTCAAAAACACAGTGATGGACTCTAGAAAACTAAAAGAAGAAGTGATGCTTAAGTATGCCGATGGAAGAGTTTTTACCGGTGCTAAAGCTGTTGAACTTGGATTTGCAGATGCGGTTGGAACATTTGCAGACGGCGTTGCTGCAGCGGCTGAAATGGCGGGACTTGGTAAGAACTATGAACTTTACGAAGTTCCAAAAAAGAAAAGATCAATTTTTGATTTAGGTGACAGTTCCGAAGATGACCCGATTAACTCTCTTGTTGATTCCAAGTTGAATGGTGGGGAAATGGCCGTCAAAAAACTTTTGAAAGTAGCAGTGAAAGCCGAGCTTTTAAATCAGCCGCTTTATTTAATGCCAGGTTTTTGGAGCGAGTAATATTTCATGGCAAAAACCAAAAAATTCTTAAAAAAAACCAGTGCAAAAAAAGCTTCAAAGAAGAAAAAAAATTCGGTCAGAAAAATAAATTCTGGAGATTGGCCCTATCAAAAAAAGATTTTATTTAGACCTGATCGTTCGCCTTATATTCGCCGGCAAAATCGTCCCGTAACAGGTTGTGTGTTTTGCAAAGCTGCGGATGACAAGGAATCTTTTGAAACATTATGCGTATATAAAAATGATCACAGCATGGTTGTACTTAACAAGTATCCCTATAACAGTGGGCACTTGTTAATTTTGCCGCGTCGTCATGGTGGAGATATCTTGTCGCTTACTCAAAAGGAATACCAGGATCTACACGAGACCTTAAAGTTAAGCTTACAGGCACAAAACGAAATCTACCAACCTGCAGCATCTAATGTGGGTATGAATCATGGAGCCGCTGCCGGCGCGGGCTTGCCTGATCATTTGCACTATCATCTGATTCCGCGATGGGCCGGAGACCTGAATTTTTTTCCCTTAATCGCAGAGACTAAAGTCGTGATTGAAAGTCTTGAGCAGACATACCAGAGATATTTCGAGTATTTTAAGTCTTTGAAGGGGTAGCCTGTGAACCGTGGACAACAAGTTCAAATGTCTGTGCCGCCATTCACACGTGCTGTGAAATGGATCATCATAACCAGCCTTGTCGTCTGGTTTGTTTTCCAAGTTCTTTTCGAGAGTTTTTTAAAACTACCGTTCACCCAATTTTTTAGCTTAGTTCCTTACCAGGTGCTTTTTGAGTTCAAAATTTGGCAGCCTTTCACTTATATGTTCTTGCATTCCACCCGTGAAATTTCTCATATTTTATTTAATCTTTTAATGCTGTGGTTTTTAGGAGCCGACCTTGAAGTCAAATGGGGTCCTAAGAATTTTTTTCTTTTTTACATTTTGAACGGCATGGCTGCGGCCTTAATTTATATTTTTGGAATGGCGGTTTACGCCTTGATTTCTGGTGCTCAGGTGGGCTTGATTGTTCCCGTAGTCGGAGCTTCTGGAGCCTTGTTTGCCGTCATGGTGGCCTATGGTTGGCACTTTGGGGACCGATTGATGTACTTTTTTATGTTGTTTCCTATTAAAGCTAAATATTTTGTGATGATTTTGGCATTTATCCAAGTGGCATCAATGCTGACCTCTGGAACCAGTGGGGGTGAAGTGGCTTACTTGGCCCATCTGGGTGGGCTTATCTCGGGCTTTATATCGGTTTGGGGAAAAAGCCGCTGGGATAAGTTCAGTTGGCAGCGAAGAAACAGGAAAAAGGGACGCAATCTAAGGTTGGTCGTCGATAACGAGAAAAAAGAATCCAAAGATCCACGATATTGGAATTGATCATCCTCTGATTTTGCCTTAGAACTATCTTCGGAGGTTTAAATATGTCATTAGCAAAAGCTGTCAATAATTTGAAGTTTGATAAACGCTTAACCGAGTGGTGCATCAACAACGGACAAATGACAAAGGAAGAGCTAAAAAAATATTTACAATCTTTGCCCGATCTTGCCAATCAAGTCGATATGGTCAGCATGGCTGGCGAGGAATCTCCTTCCACGGATACTCACTAGTTTTTTAATTCTTAATATCTTTATCTTGCACGGGGATGGCGGTGAGTTGTTCGGTGCTAGCGGACGCGTTGTCTTTGAGGGTGCCATTTTCAGTGGAAGGCGTCCATTCTTCATTGATGATCTGATATTTGCCGTTGATGTTTAAAGCATGGATGGTTTTTACCCCATAATCTGAATTGCTATCTGATTCGTATTTCTGCAGAACTTTAATGATCAGCTGATTTTTATGAAGGAGCAGAAAGGGTTGAGACAAAGTGACTTTGATGAATTTATATTTATCCTTTAACCTTCGTTTGTGATTTTTCCAACTTTTGAAATTGAAACCAGTCCCTTTAAAATCTTCATTATAAAAACTCATATAACGATCTAGATCCATGGATTCCCAAGCTTCTTTCCATGACTGAACGTATTGGCCTAATTCTTTTCGGCGGCGATCGTGCTCATCTTTTTTTACATAGTCTAATTTATCATAGATAATAATTGGGGTTTCTTTCAATTTTACATATCCAGCTATTTTTTCCAGCACTTCATTTCGGATCACTACGCAACCACGAGACCCTCGGGTTAAAGCGACAGTTTCCGGAATGGAGTGAAGCCAGATGCCGGATCCAGTTTTATTTTCGCGTAAATCAAAAAGGTTAGGATAATTTAAGGTCAATGCTAGTTTTCCATATTGCTCAAAGGGAATCTCTGGCGGGAAAAGTTTTTTCTCGAAAAAATAAATACCTTCAGGAGTTCTTTGATCGTCACGTTTTGTTTTATTGCCGCCATTTTTACCAATGTCAGCAGGGACCTCATCAATTTTTTTGATTGTTTCGCCATTGTGTTCAAAAACTAAGAGCTTACGTTCATTTTTATCGACAAGAAAAACGTATTTAGAAAAAGCTTCGGTATTTGAGATCTGCAATAAATCGGCAGGAAACAGTTCAGGCAAAGGACTTTCCGCCCTCACATCAAAATTAAATGTAAGAAAAGAAAAAAAAGTTAAAATAGAAAATCCCAGTTGTCTTACTGACATGTAACCCTTTTTCGGTATTGGGCGTTTAAACTTAATTAAAGCCAATGAATTCATCACAATTCGCTGCTGTTGATCTCATTATGAGATAGTGTACAGATTTTTTACATTATTTCAAAGACTAAGGTCGAGTCTAGTATTTGCCGATGAAAATACCATAACGAGGGAAATATGGCTGAACAAAATACCGAAGTTAAAAAGAAGTCTTTGAATATTGGACTGATCATGAAAGTCGGTTTTATTGTCATGAATATGGTTGTGATCGGAGGCGGTGGATATTTGGTTTATGCCTCGACCATTGGATGGGAAAATCCAACGATCACGGAAGAAGTGCTTATGCGTGGTTTGGCTTCTGTTAACGAGGAAGAATTATCCCCGTTTATTTACACGATGGACAAGTTCACAGTGAATTTAAGTGGTGAGCCTAAGAGAACAATACGCATTGAAGTGAATTTAGAAATGTTGGGAAAAAACGGTTTTGAAGAGGTCATCAACACCGAGCATCGAGCAAAGGCTCGTGATAAAATTGTTCGGTTACTTAATGAAAGTGGTTTTTCCGAACTTGAGTCCATACAGGGAAAATTATTTTTAAAAGATAAAATTGCTTTTGAAGTAAATTCGATTTTACGAACCGGCGTGGTCAAGAACGTGTTTTTTAGTGATTTCGTAGTTCAATAAGCTTGATCTTGTTAAGAACCAATCTAAAATAGATCAACGAGGATTTCATGCATCAATTGATCTTACGAAGTTGGTTTTTCTTTTCAATTTTTATTTTAATAGCCCAAGTTTCATGGAGCCAAACTCACAATCGAAATGAAAGTCGAAGTGAAGAGCCGTTGAAACTGAATCTTCCCGTGATCAAATATCAATTAAAAAATGGATTAACCGTTCTGCTGTATAGCGATTCCAGTGTGCCGATGATCAGTTTTCACACTTGGTATAAAGTGGGATCTCGTGATGAAGCCGAAGGCGTTACGGGAGCAGCCCATATGCTTGAACACATGATGTTCAAAGGCTCTAAAAAATACAGCAACAAAGATTTTGATCGAATTTTGCATGAAAATGGAATTACCAATAATGCTTTTACAACTTATGATTACACTGGGTTTTATCAAAATTTACCCAGTTCTAAATTGGAATTAATGATGCAATTGGAAGTTGATCGCATGGCGAATCTGCTTTTGCGTCCAGAAGATCTCCTCAGTGAAAGAGAAGTCGTTAAAGAAGAGCGCCGTTGGAGAGTCGACAATAATCCCATGGGCTTGCTCAGAGAACTGGCCATGTCCACGGTCTTTCGGGAACATCCCTATCGATGGCCAGTGATCGGGACAATGAAAGATATTTCTCAGTATGAAGTTTCAACATTGAGAAAATTTCACGAGACTTATTATGTGCCTAATAATGCGATTTTGGTTTTAGCCGGTGATTTTAAGGTGGTTGAAGCGCGAAAATTAATTGACCGATATTATGGACCATTGTTGGCGCGACCAGTTCCTGTACGCAACTATAAAAAGGAACCACTGCAGACGGTACAATACAATGCAAATTTAAAGCAAGATGTGCAAGGTTACAGCTTTATGTTAGCCTATCAAGCAGTCCCACACGGGCATTCAGATATGTATGCCTTGGATCTAGCTTCGCAGATCCTTGGGTCGGGCACCTCAAGCCGTCTTTATCGACGTTTGGTTTACAATAAGCAACTCGCAACAAGTGCCTACAGTTGGCATTCCAATATGGCCGATCAAGGCTTATTTTCTATTGGAGTGAATTTGAAACCGGGACTTGATATGCAAGAAGCTTTGGATATCGTCTATAATGAAATGTACAAGTTGCGAGTGTCGCCGGTCACCGCCAAAGAACTGCAGAAAGCCAAAACATTATCAATTAAGTCCTTGGTTGATTCCTTAACCACTATCGATGGCAAGGCTCGATTATTAGCAGCGAGTGAAATCCTGACAGGATCATATGAGACACTTTTTTCGGATTTAGAAAAGTACAACAAAGTTTCCGCAGAGGATATTTTGAAAGTTTCACAAAAATATTTTAATCAAACTCAACGATCTGTTATTGTTCTTGAGCCAAAGAAAAAAGGAGCTTTATGAGAATCTGCTTAGTTGCTTTTTTTCTTATAGGCTGTGCTTCCCCAGTAAAGAAAAATATGCCCCTCAAAGAACAACCTGTTGTCAAAGAACCTATTGTCAGTGCGCCAATTCGCTTGAAGCCAATCCGTGAATTTACTCTTGATAATGGATTAAAAGTTCTTTTCATTCGGGATAACAGTTTGCCTCGAGTGAGTTTTACAATGTTAGTTCATTCGGGTGTTCGCGAGGAAGCTAACGATAAAGGCGGTGTTAATGCGTTAACAGCCAGTCTTTTAGAACAAGGGACCTCATCCAAATCAGCCTCACAAATAGCTGACGAGTATGCAGAGTTAGGCACGGATCTTTCTATTTCTCCCGGAGTCGACTCTACAATGATTTCAACCGATAGTCTTGCGACGTCCTCGGATCAGCTATTGAATTTATTTTATGAAACGATGAGTTCTCCTTCTTTCAAAGATTCAGAAATTCAAAGATTAAAAGCGCAATTTGTAGCTGCAATTAAGAAAAGAAGTGATAACCCTTCAGAAATGGTTGAAGAAAGTTTTCAAAGCACTTTATATGAAGGGCATTCCTATCAGCGGGCCTTGCTCGGCAATGAATCTTCGTTGAAAAAAATTCGCAAACAAGATATCGTCAAACATTATCTGAATTGGTACCGACCCAATAATGCAGCCTTGGCTGTGGTGGGTTCCTTCAATGAAGCTTTCGAGAAAAAAGTTGTCGATATTTTCAAAGCTTGGCCTCAACGAACACTTAAAAAAATTCCAAGTGTTCGTCTTGATGATTTTACCGATTTCAAAATGAAATTAATTTCTAAGCCTGGTCTAGCTCAAACCCAAATTCGAATCGGTCAAAGAGGAGTTCAAAGACAAAATCCGGATTATTTAAAATTACGTTTAGTTAATGAAATTTTAGGGGGTGGCTTCACGTCGCGATTAAATCAAAGAATCAGGGACGATTTAGGACTTACCTATTCTATCGGTTCCTTTATCGATGCTCGTTATGAACGGGGATCCATTGGTATTACAACTTTCACAAAAAATGAAAGTGTCGGTCAAACCATTGCAGAAGCGCTGAAGGTGCTTGAAGAGTATGTAGCCGTTGGGCCTAACGAAGCTGAATTGCGTGCGGCTAAAAATCTTTTGATTGGGCAATTTCCGCGAATTATAGAAACCGCCGATCATTTGGCCCGGAACTATTTATATCTCGATTTTTATGGAATTCCACGTTCCTATTTGAGTGAATACAATCGCAATATTGAAAAAACGACCTTAGCCGAAGTGAATGAAATTATTAAAAAATATTATTCGCCTCGCAATCAAAGAATCGTGATCTATGGTGACCAGAAATTGATTTTAGAACAGCTTAAATCTTATTCACCAGAAGTGATTAATTTATAATTAGGGTGTGGTGACACGCCCCCTATTTTTTTTGTGATCGATAGAGAAAATAAATTCCCACGGAAGCCAGCAGCAGTGCCAATACAAAGAATAGCGTTTTATCTTTCTTTCGTTGTGGCACATTTTCAGAAAAAGGCTCATTGGGTAATAGAAGTTGTTCCCGTGGAAATAAACTTCCCGAGCTGCCACGAACGCCATCCGAATTATTCGAAGTTAAATTTTTTGCAGCAATAACTTTGAGACTTTGAATAGCGCGAGCAAAATCAGCACTGTACCTTGCATAGTCATCCTTATGAGCACTGAAGGTGACCAGCACCGCAATTCTGTCTTTTATTGTTGCAAGATAGCGCGTAAAATAATTTTGAACTTCGCTTTCAAGATGAAAACCATCAAGCCAAAGCTGACTTTTAATTTGAACCTGCTGCGGTTTTTTGTAGGGTTTTGAAAAAATAATATTACCGCTAGGCAATTTCAGGGCGATGGCATTTTGCAAATGACTTTCATACATTGGCATCGTGTCGATGGGCCCGACTTCTTTTGCCGTTAAAATAATAATTGATTCTTTAGATTCTTTAGGATCATCGCTTCGACAGACCCATTCAGTTTGTTCCAGAATGCACTTCCATCGGTCGGGTATTTCAAAACTGATGTAAGCATTTCGCCATTCACGAGCCAAGGCCGGAGGCTGTTGAAAAATCAAAAGTGCAAAGATGAAATAAGAAAAAGCTTGTAAGGTTTTCATTTAACTTTTTCTTACCTTAATAAAAATATAAACGCCAATAGCTGCAAGAATGGCGATCAAGCCATACAGCAGGCCTTTACTTTTTTGTTTAGTTGGCATTTCGCTTGGAATTGGTTCCGAAGGCAATAGCCCTTGTCCCGAGCCAAATAAAGGATCGTTTGAGCCTCTCATTCCAGCGCCGCTGCCCCCACCTGAAGCAATAAGATTTTTTGAAGCAATCACCCTGAGACTTTGAATCGCTTTAGTAAAATCAGAACTGTATTTGGCATACTCATCTTTGTGTGCGCTGAAGGTGATCAGCACAGCGATGGACTCTTTGATGGTCGCTAAATAACGAGTGAAATAACTTGGGACTTCACTGCCTAAGTGAAAACCGTCCAGCCATCTTTGTGATTGAATTTGGATATATTCAGGTTTCTTATAAACTTTTGATAATTCATTCCCGCCGCCGCGTAAGGGAACTGAAATCGGTTTTGATAAATGTTCTTCATACTTTTGATAAGTATCTGTCGTTGCATCAGCTTCTTTGGCCGTCAGGATAATTATTGCCTCTTTTGATTCTTTGGCATCTTCACTTCGACAAAGCCATTCGGTTTGTTCGAGCACGCATCGCCAGCGATCTGGAATTTCGAAATTAAGATAAGCATTCGCCCAGACTTTAGCCTGGATGTTTTCAATGAATAAGCCGTTTAAAAGAAAAACGGACAAGATGTAGAACCAGAGTTGACGATTTTTAAAAATGTTCATACCCAACCTCGTTGTCTAACTTTAATTTAGTCTAAGGAGTTTTGCTTTTCTTCACAAGGAGGAAGATGACTCGTGATTAATTTGTATCAGCTCACAACATTTGTAACCGTTATTGGTGAAGGCAGTATGACCGCTGCAGCTGATAAACTTTTTCTTACTCAACCGGCCGTTAGCCAGCAAATTCGAAATTTAGAAGAAGACTTGGGAGTCGAGCTTCTTGTGCGCGGAGTCAGACAGATAAAAGCAACTCCGCAAGGAGAAGTTCTTTATGAACATGCTCGAAGAATTTTACAACTCTCTCAGCAAGCCGAAATTGCGATTAAATCTATGGGTGCCGAGCTTAGAGGACAGATTCGAATTGGAACCTTGAACTCTTTAGGGCTTCACTTAATGAGTCCAATTGTGAGTCGCCTTTTGCGGCACAATCCTGATCTTAAAATAAAAGTGGATTATGCCAAAGGTGATGAGCTCATTAAAAATTTTAAAAGTAATATCATTGATATTTTAATCCTACCCGAAGTGGAAAAAGAATTTTCTGCACAGCTGGGTCCTGGTATCGAAGTTAAATTTTTAAACAAAGAAGAAATGTGGTTGGTGGGCTCGGGTAAAGAAACTGAAATTCCCCAGCAAATCAATTTATCAGAATTGAAATCTTTTCCATTGGTTAATTTTGTCGATGAGTATCCTAGCTTTCATAAAGAACTTGAAACAAAAATGAAAGCCGTAAACGTTACCGCTAACGTTATTTTTGAATCCTCAAATGTGGGAACCTTAAAACGGGTCATTGAATCTGGATTGGGATGGGGATTTTTACCAGCGCATTCTATTAAAAAACAAGTGCGCTCTGGGCGTTTGTTAAGAACACATATTAAAGAATTCCATTATGAAATGGATTTGATGTTTTATTATCATAGTGGGTCTGAAAAGAAGGTTCTTTCGGAAGCTATGTATCAGGCTCTCTCGGTTCAAGAGAAGACTTAATTTTAATTTTTTCATAAAGCCCAAACTTCTGCGTTCTCCTCCCTCAGGCTCCCTGCGACGCACAGGCAGTGCGCCTCAGTCGCCTTCGGTCGTGCGGCCTTGAATTTTGGGCTTTATGAAAAAATTGGGATCGGATGCGGGTGTAGGAGAGCTGGGAAATAGAAATTGGGAGAGGGGGTGGGGAGAAAATTTCTAAAATAGGACGGAGTCAGGCAAACCAAGTCGTGCAGAAATGACTCGGACAATTTCTTGAGCGGTTTCTTCGAGAGCTCGTTCGGTAACATTGAAGATGGGCCAACGGCGGTTCTGTTTAAAAATTTTTTCCGCATATTCAATTTCTTGACTGATGTGAGAGAGAGAAGCGTATTCTCCGCCACGATCTTGTCCGAATTTTTCGAGGCGATTTTTGCGAATACGTTGCAAAGATTCAATATCGATTGCCAAGCCAATAATTCTTCGTTGATCAACTTTGAAAAGTTCTTCTGGTAGTGGAGTATCCAAAACCATAGGTACGTTGGCGACCTTCCATCCTTTATGACTTAAAAAAACGGAAAGAGGAGTTTTGCTTGTTCGGCTAATGCCCACCAAAATAATGTCGGCTTTATCCAAATCAGACATCGTCTTTCCATCGTCATGTTTGACCGTATACTCGATGGCTTCAATCCGCTTGAAATAACTTTCATCGACGGCTCTAAGCACTCCGACATGAGCTTCAGAAGATGAGCCAAAGTATATGTCTAAAGTTGCTAACAATGGTCCCAAAAGATCGATGCTGGGAATTCCTTTTTCAGTCGCTCGTTCACGAATTTTATTTCGCAAGCTTTGTGAAGCTACGGTGAATACGATAAGCCCAGCGCGTTCCGAGCACTCTTCGATTAAGCCTTCGGCTTGTTGCTCGGAGCGAATATTTTTACAGCGAATAATATTGATATCTTTGTTTGAATACTGAACCAAGGCCGCACGAATCATGGTTGCTGCAGTTTCACCAGTTCCGTCTGACACAATGTAAATTGTGAAATGTTGAGACTCGGGTTCCGAACCTGTCATACTTTCAAAAGCTCATTGTGAATTTTTTCAAAATGGATTTTCAACCAAGGGTCGGCTAAGCGAGAAAATAAAATAAATGAGTGCGTTTGATCCAATTGTACAAGGAAGCTGGTCAGTCTTTCATTTTTTATCCATTTGAAAATGGATAAATCTTTCCATAATTTATCATTCTGCGAGCACAGAGTTTGAGAAGGGCCAACCGAAGGAAGAGAAATAGATTTTTTCTCAGAGATCGCTTTAAATTGCCCGTATAAAAAAACCACAGCAACTTGGCTTTCAGGATTGGATGCTTTTTTTACTGTCGCAGCTGTATCAGTTAAGCAAAAAACTCCGATTTCAAAAAAAGAACTTAGGCGAGAAAAAACAATCATGGCTCGTTCGGATTCATCATCTGGCAACCCAACGGATAATCCACGAATCATTGCATCGTCAGTTGAAATGGTAAACTCAGATTTTACTTTTTGAATTTCAGAATCTTTTGCGCCCAAGTCTTCTTGCAAAAGTTTTTCGAACTGGGTTTGCAATTTTTGAAAATGATTCGATAGTTTTGGCCAATTGAACATGTGGGTACATCCTTACCCTATTCATTTGAACGAATTTTTGTCTGCGAATCAAGGACCAGAGTAAGATCTTGCGAGGAGCTGATTAAATTCCAGGACTCGACAAAGGAATT
Organism: Bdellovibrionota bacterium; assembly: GCA_038043185.1. GTDB lineage: Bacteria > Bdellovibrionota > Bdellovibrionia > Bdellovibrionales > Bdellovibrionaceae > UBA5009. The sequence goes on along the minus strand of JBBTCO010000029.1, from coordinate 3,620 downwards.
GCCGGTGATTCCCGTGGGCAAAAAGACACGAAGACTGGGTTCTTTCATTTTAGTCCACAGTTGATGAAGGTGTTTTACCCAGGTTCGAAAATTTTTAGCTCCAGGAGCCACGACCACCCATTTATTAGGTAATTGCATTTTTGAGCTAATCAACAGAGAAGCAGACTCAGGTGAGGTGTTGAAATCAAGCGGTGATAACTCACAGGCGTTTAAAGTTGTAAGAATTTCTTTGGGAAGCTCAAGTGATTGGCGTTGGGAATTTTTTAGAATTTGAAAGTTTAAGTACCAATCGACTTTTTGGGTCCATTGAGATTCTTCTAACTCGGGAAAGACCCAAAGATCAGAACCTGGATTATAAGCATTTGCTGGGGAAAGGATACTGATCGGCATCAGGACTTACTCACCTGATCAAGAACGCCGTTAATAAAACTTGAAGAATCTTCAGTGCTGAATTTTTTTGCGATTTCCACGGCTTCGTTAATAGCCATATGGGGTTTCAAAATCTCTTTGGCGAATTTCATTTCATAAACAGCAATACGAAGAATATTCCGATCGACGGTGGCCATGCGATCAATTTTCCAATGTTGCGCGTGGGACTGAATCAAAGAATCAATTTTTTCTTTCATTTGATGTGTGCCTTCGACTAACAGATTTGCATATTTTAAACTTTCGTCATTGATCGTGCCTTCATAGACTTCAAGGAAAGTTGAAATCGAGATCTGCGGAGCGAACTCGGACTGAAAAAGAATTTGCAAGGCGACTTCCCGAGCTTGACGTCTCATATTTTACTCACTGATTTTTTTCTGTTGAAGGAGGGAATTGATTTGTCGGCGTTATCACGGAAAGAGTCAGTTGAGGGCTATTGTGGTCAACAGAATCCATCCATTCATCGTCTTCCAATGTTTCGACAAATTCCTGGACATCTTTGAAAGTGCGATAGACGCTAGCGAACCGGATATAGGCTACATCATCAAGTTGTTTCAGCTCAGTCATAACTTTTTTCCCGACGAATCGAGACGCAACTTCATTTTCACCGCGATTGATAATCCACGAAGAAATTCTTTCAACAACACTTTCAAGCTGAGTCAAGCTGACCGGGCGTTTTTGACAAGCAGCTTGCAGACCTTTAAAAATTTTTTCTTTACTGAAAGGCTCGCGACGACCATCTTTTTTAATGATCATCGGAAAATTAACCATCAAAGTTTCCAGTGTGGTGAAGCGAGCTTTGCATTCCAAACATTCACGACGACGGCGGATTGAGCCTTCTTTCTGAACTCTTGTGTCCAGAACTCGGTCGTCATTGTGTCCGCAAAAAGGGCATTTCATTTTTCACCGCCAAATTCGGCCCAACTCTACGGAAGGATTAGAGAGATCGTCAACCCGTCGCAGCTGTGATGCGTTGCAATAGATAACATTTGCGGTATGTTGTTCCCTCTGGTTAAACTCATACCGACGGGGTGTTAATATGAGAAATTTGAGCTCGGCATTTATGACTCTTTTTGTGTCCATATTAATTGGTTTTTCCATCCGTGTGTCTGCGGACACTCCTTTGGTTGGCCGAGACGTCGGGAAAGACGTGGCCTCGGGATATTTTCAGAAGCGTGCGGTCGCAGAAGCACCAGCTTCTTCGGATCATTATTTAGCTCTGCATGTAGGAAAAATAATGAATGGCGATGCCTGGGAATGGGGAATGAATGGGCGCCAAACCGAGATGAGCGGTTCTAGTTTTGGCGTCACTTACCGTCTCGAAGAGTCAGAAAAATCCATGGATGTGAATTTGCGTGTGGATTTTAACGAGTACGATGTGGTTGGGGAAAAGCCATTAAAAATGTCATTAATGCCACTGTGGATTTTTCCTGAAGCTAGCTCAAAATTTCCTCTTTATTTTGGTTTTGGCGCTGGCTTGGGAGTTTTCTTTAAGCAAGTTAAAGACGAAAGCGCCCTTTCGTTCGATTACCAGCTGATTGCAGGTGCAAGATTCTTTAATATTTACGAGAACACCGGATTTTTTATCGAAACTGGTTTGAAAAATCATTTGCAAATTTTATCGAGTGGACAATTCAATGGTACTTTTTTGAGCACCGGGGCGGTTTTTACCTTTTGAAATATCATCACCACTTGTTGGTTGAACTTATCGCGACTCTGGAAAGAATTTTTCTGGATCGTTCCCACGCCGACAAAGCAATTGAAAAATCTTTCAAAGAGCATCCTCGATGGGGAGCCCGTGATCGAAAATTTTTTGCTGAAAATATTTACGATTTTGTTCGTTGGTGGAGAAAAATTTGGTTTTTAACCGGCGAATTCCCCGAGGGAAATGTTGACCCAGAAAAAATCACTCCTGAGCAGTGGGAAATTTTCGTTGTCACTGGATTTTTAATGAAAGACCTCCCCCCGGCGGAATTCGAGGCTCTGGATACCGAACAGGTCATCGAGAGATACCAAAAACAAAATAAAAAACTAAAGGAAGCTTCCCGAGCTGTGCGACAGTCTTTGCCCGATGAATTGGATGCCTATGGAAGTGCGCAACTCAAAGAAGATTGGCCGGCTATTTTATCTGCGCTTAATCAAAAAGCAAAAACTTATTTACGCGTAAATACTTTAAAGATTGATCGCGATTCATTGCAAGCGAAGTTGAAAGAAGAGGGAGTAGAAACCGTTCCTGTGCCTGATGTTCCTTCGGCTTTGATGTTAGTGGAAAGAAAAAATGTGTTTGTTACAAAATCTTTTCATGAGGGTTTGTTTGAGCTTCAAGATGCAGCCTCTCAGATGGTGGCACCTTTGCTAAACCCACAACCCGGTGAAAGAATTTTTGATGCCTGTGCTGGTGGCGGCGGAAAAAGCCTGCATTTGGCAGCTTTGATGAAAAATAAAGGAAAAATTCTCGCTTTTGATATTCATGAATGGAAATTGAAAGAACTCAAACTTCGGGCACGAAGAAACAGCGTGGACATTGTTGAAACTCGTTGGATTGATTCAACCAAAGTGATTAAACGTTTGGAAGGACAAGCCGATGGAGTTTTACTGGATGTTCCTTGCAGCGGTTCAGGAGTCTTAAAAAGAAATCCGGATGCAAAATGGAAGCTCAATATTCCCGAAATTGAAAAATTAAAAGAAACTCAAAAACAGATTTTACAAAGCTATTCCAGTTTGGTGAAATCCAAAGGACGTTTAGTTTATGCCACTTGCAGTGTTTTTCCTGACGAGAATCAACAGCAGGTTCAGAAGTTTTTAGAAAATAATTCACAAATGTGGCGCTTGGAAAAAGAGATCGTCGTATTACCACACATCCAAAATTACGACGGGTTTTATGCGGCCTTGTTGGTTAAGATTTAATATCAAGTGGAGAGTATGCCCCATGGAGGTATGCCGTTAACTTAAGCCCATAATATTTCCCATTCTCCGGTTGATAGCCCCTTCAGCCTCAGCTTTCGATAAGGAATATTTCCTAAAGCTTCTTGTTCGTTAAGCCTGACATAACTTGTGACCGTCCGATACGCCTTCCAACCTCGAATGACACGAGTGAAGGGTCGGTATTTCCATAGTTTTTTTGATTTTTTGCGTGTTTCGGGGGTATCGGTCAATGCTGTCAGGTTAGCGGTTATTTTTTCTTTTTAATCCTC
>JBBTCO010000028.1:0-92383 GCA_038043185.1 Bdellovibrionota bacterium | reverse complement strand
TCCTCAATCTTGCAACGTCAATATTCTTAACCTGACAGCATTGGGGTATCGGTCAGGTTAATCTCAGTAAAAAGAAAAAGCATTTTTACATCGATATTTCAGTCAAAACTCCGCTAAAATACTTTCGAGCTAAATCATCTCATTATGATATTTATTCCGCGGTTGACGAGTTAGTACTCAAGTTAGAAAAACAGTTCATGAAAAATCGAAAACTCAATAAAGCTCACAAAAAATATGAGCTTTCCAAAGCGGGGCGCTTGAATCAAATGAATGAGCGTTTTGAAATCAAAGCCAAATATCGCAAAGCCGCTTAGCGAATTTATTTAAAAAATTTTATCAGGAAATTGTTCAACGGTGGTTTAGTTTGTAGAGTTTAAGGATTTCCCTCCCTTTTAATTCCAGACGCGCCCATCCATGGGCTCTTGCTGAAGTACATCCTGTACCGCAAAGGTCTGGAATTAAAAGGGAGGGAAATCCTTAAACTCTAAACTAGAATTGTGTGAACAATTTACGATAAATTTTTGAATAAATTCTCTAAGGCGGCTTTAAGTTGAAGCGAAATAATAGAACTAAAAACTCACTTTTCCTTTGCGAGTTTCTAAGCCTCGCCATCTTGAAAAAGTCTCTTTACTTTCTATAAAAACTTCATCATCGCCAGTAATGCAAACCTGATCTGTATTTTGCAGTATTTTATTAATTTTTTTCAAATGATTTTGGCAAAGACTTCCTTCAATTGCTTTTCCATATCCGTAAGATCGCTTTAGGCCATAAAAATCAATAGCAGTAATTTCCAGTTCTTCATTCACCTTCAAGTTCTTGCCTTGAAAAAGAACCGAATAGCGATATACGCAAAACCCCAAGAGGAACCAGTGTATCAATGATAATTTTTTTAGTTTCTTCAATGCTTAATTGAGACATGATTAACCTTAAACAATATCAACAAAAAAGTCGAGATAAGTGTTAAAATTGTGCAGCGATAGCTCAGCTTGTAGATTTTAAGGGTGGGTTTATTTTCATCGATCTTACCACCTAAAGAATTTGCAACCCGCTTCAGAAAGTTTATTTAGAATTTATCAGGAAATTGTTCACGCGATCCTGGTTATGGAGTTTTAAAGATTTCAGCCCCTTCCAATTCCAGACCTTTGCGGTACAGGATGTACTTCAGCAAGAGCCCATGGATGGGCGCGTCTGGAATTGGAAGGGGCTGAAATCTTTAAAACTCCATAAGCCCAATTATAACTGAACAATTTCCTGATAAATTCTAAATAAACTTTCTGAAGCGGGTTGTAAATTTTTAATCCAGTCGTCTTTTGAGTGAGGATCCGACCCATCGGTAATGTATTTAATTGCGGTCAACTCGACTTGCATTTTTTTACAAACTTTGGCGATAGCGTAGGCTTCCATGTCAACAAGGTCACAGGCCAATCGCGGCGGACCAATTTCAAAAACATCGCCTGTGCCACAAATTCCTTTTTTGAGCTTGGTTAATGTAGAGACTTCTATTTTCCCAGGAATGTCATCCAAAGGAGTTTGGCCCAGAGGAAAACCAAGCGGAGTGATATCCATATCTTTTTGCACAAAGGCGGAACACTCAATCAATTCATGAGTCTTAAATTTATGACTTCCCGCCGTTCCTAAATTCAAAATTTGTTTAGGCTGCAGGCGCATAATTAATTCCATGGTTTTCATCGCCGCATTGATCTTACCAATACCGGAATAATGAACTGCGATTCCGGCGGCTTCAAATAAACCTTGGGATTCTGAAGGTAAGGCCATCAGTACAAGGACATCACTAGAGTTAATTTTACCAGTTAATTTATTCATAATCGATAAGTGAAATGATCTGTTTACTGTTAAATTTCATTTGATTCAAAGATTTGAGATTAATAAGAACAGCGACTTCGACAACATTAAATCCGGCCTCGGTCGCCAATTCAATCGCTGCTTGCAAAGTTCCACCTGTTGCTAAAACGTCATCCATTATAAGCATATTTCCTTGACCATACTGAGATTCTAAAATGGATTTACCGTATTCAAGAGAATAACTCTTTTGGCAAACAGGGGGCGGTAATTTTCCTGCTTTTCGCAGTGGCACAAAACCTTTTTTAAAATGGGACGATAACAAAGTTCCCAGAATAAATCCTCGCGATTCAATTCCGGCGATCAGATCAATTTGAGAAAAATTGATTTTTTTAGAAAAATCTTCGCAGATTTGTTGCAAAGCCCGAGGTGAGCGCAGTAGGGGATTGATGTCTTTGAAACGAACTCCGGGCGATGGAAAATCCACCACCTCGCTAACCAGCTGTTCTAAGTTTTTATACTCCTGGACCATGGTCTGGGTGTAGCGGACTTTTGTCTATTGGTCTATCTTTTCTCTCTAAAGTCCAGGCGAGGAATGCCGATAGTTCCAAAGAGGAGTTGAAATGGACTTATATCTTTTCCAAATTTCTACAGGTAATCAGTATTCAAAATTGACAAAAACACAGTTTGTTCAAACTCTTCGCCAAGGTGTTTCTTTCACAGATTGGTTGTGCTGGACGCCTGGTTTTAGTTCGTGGAAGAAGCTGGAGTCCTGCCCCGACTTATTGAACTGGGTAAAGCACAATTGGACAGAAGCTGATCTTCCTCCGGCAATTCCTAATGAGTATGTACTGTCTCAACCCTCGATCAAAGAGCTGCCGGTTTTTGTCGAGATTCCATCGGAAAAACCAAACTTTGTTGAACCAAAAGATGGCCTTCGAGAAGATACGATCACAGCACGAGTCGATGTCATTCCCGATGATCCCACCATTATTGTTAACTCGGATCCAGCCGCTCACAATAATATCACAATCGAATTTGAAGAATCCTCGACTGCGACAAAGCCCAGCCTCTTTTTTAATAAAAGAAAACATCCTCGCGTTAAAGGACGTCTGCGCACAATTCTCACCAATAAAGCAAAAGCCTTTATTACCTATTCCCGTGACATATCTTTAGGTGGAATCTCTGTTGAACACATGATCCCGAAAGAAATTCTGGAAGGTGAAATTGAAGTCTATATTTCAGATCCAACCGGACGGAAAAGTGTTGTTTTCAACTGTAATGCTGTAGGCCTGGAAGATAACTCCCATCGATTTACTTTTTCAAACACAGACGAAAAGCAACTGACCAAACTGACAAATTGGCTAGATGAACTGAGCCGCGGCAAAGCCTCTTAAACGCAGAAGATGATACTTTTTCAACAGACCAAACTAGTTTTTCTTAGGAGTGAAGACGAAAGGGTAGATAACCGTCGTTGGTTGTTTGTTTGGCGCTTGAGGAAAACTAATCCTCTTAACAACTTCCAAAACACAGTTCTCGAGAGAAGGCATTCCCACCGTTGTGTTCTGAATCGAAATCGACTCAACAATCCCTGAAGGATTGATTTTCCATCTGAGTCCCAGGCGCCCCTCAAGATGGTTTTTCGAGAGCAACGCCCGCTCGTAACAATTTCTTATCGCTCGCTGGTTTTCTCTTAACGAGTTCCGAATATCTTCTTTTGTGAGTCCGCCGGACACTTCCATTGAGTGAGCATCAAGCCCAAATCCGCCGCTGCCACCGCCGGTCGGTTTTCCGATCATGCCTTCACCACCAAATTTTCCTTTTCCACGAGAACCGGCAAGTCCGCCAATACTTGGATTTTCGGAGGCTTTGTTTGATCGCAAAGTGGTCGAGGCACCAGCTAAACCAGGTCCCTCGCTACTTGATGATGAGCCTTTGTTTTTACTGGCACCGATTTGCCCAAGCGGAGCTTGATTGAGCGCTACCGACCCGGTCTCGCCCACTGCTGAGTCTGTTGGTTTCCCACGATTTACAACTTGCTCTGCACTCAAACGGTCAGTGGATTTTTTTCCACCTTTGAGCTTTGATAGCAAGCCCACTGTATTCACATCTTTTATAGCAGCTGGCGAATCCAATCCAACGTTCGTATTTTTTTTATCCGTATTTTTCACAGATGCTTTTTTGGGATCGCCTTTTGGAGCTGCCGGAACAGCTATTTTCTCGACATTAGCAGCATTATTTTTCTTCGTATTTTTTTCTTCTTCGGAAGCGGAAAGAGTGGGAGCAGGTTTTTCTTCAACCTCTTTTTGCGGAGGCTGGGGCGGTGTAACAACTTGCTCGGCCGCCTCTGACAAAGGAGGTGGTGGCGGCGGTGGCTCCGGAGCTGTGGCAGCGATTTCAACTCGGGCAATTCTTTTAGGTTCAGGAATTTCTGTCACTTCTGGCAATTTAACCTGAGACATCAACACGGCAGTGATCCCGATAAAAAAGAAAACACCCAGTAAGGTTAGGACCGCCGGATCCTTTGTCCAAACTCGTGGTGGAGGAATAAAGGCAACCCGGGGAACCCAGCGAAAATAATACGCCGATTCAGCTGTTAGAAATGAAATAAAATCGCCTGGAGCAATTTCAATTTTTTTCCCAAGACCCTTAAATTCGGATGTAATTTTTTCCGAACGCCTATAGACATCCACTAAATTAATCTCGCCAAGATTTTCAGCAATTAAAATATTATTTTTAACAGAGGGCAGATTAAAAGATAATTGGGGCAGAGTCGTTATGCGAAGCCCTCGAGATAAAAGTTCCACATCAAAATGATTAACATTGGTGACGACATCGTTGCGGCGATCATAAGTGATGAGCTCCAACATCATGGATTGGCCAGCGGTCAGAATTTTTTTCTCTTCAGATTCAAAATCCATACTCCGAGAAATAACACCCTTTGAAACCGCAGTTTCCGCTAAATCATCTTTGGTGATCAGGAATTCAAAGCCTTCGAACTGAATTGGATTTTTTTGGAGAATAGCAGCTTCACCGCTAAAATCCTTTGATTGGATCGCAGTTGATTTAGAAATATCAACAAGTGACCAAAACCCCTCATTAGGTTTAAAATCGCCTTCTCCGACCCACTCAATCAGAAAATGCATTGGTCTCATTTCGTTCGAGCGTAGGACAAGATCACAGATTGGCGAGCGTCCAATCAATAACGTTCTCTTAGACGGAACCATCCGTCCAATTTCCTTATTATTTTTTCGTATGACTATTACATCCATCAATCACTTCAATTTCAAATATCGGGTTCGGCTTTTTCTATCTATGTCTAAATAATCATTAAAATCATCTCTTTGGTAAATCAAAGAGTCAAATTTCACATTATCGATCGACATCTGAAGGAACAAATCAGGACGCCGTCTTTCACCCTCGATAACTTCTCCTTCGAAATCAAGAACATTTCCCTCTGATTTCTTGGGTGCTAGCGCAGATTTTGAGGATCCCTGGATTTTAGTCGGGGGTGGCCCGGCATCATTTAAAGCTTCGGGTGCGTTCTCGAGCAAATCATTTTGCGCCCACGAGTAACTCGAAATTAAAAACAAACTACAAATCCAGAAAAAAAATAATTTTCTAGTCATTCTTAATTTCCCTCCACTTGTCGATTAAAACCGTTTGTTTTGCATCGACCCACTCATCATGAACTAATTTTCTCATCGCTTCGGAATTAGAAATTCGCAACAATAAGCCGCCGCGAATTCGAGAATAATCCTCTGGCGAAACTGTTTTAAGTCCCAATTGATTATCAAGATAAATCAAAGCCGCCGCTGGCGATACTTTATTAAAAAGATTTAATGCCATATCTTTTGGGGCTCCTGCTGGTAAATCCCATTTTTCGATTTGAATTTCGGGCAAAGTCATCGCAGGATCATTTTCTTTTAGCAACTGACCTTCTAATTCTGATTTGGCTTTAGTAAATTCGACGGCCTGAAGGTCATATTCTTTAGCTAATTCGGCAAGACCACCCTTGTACTCTGTGATTTGCGCCTCAGTTAAACCGTCTGGCAATGGTGAATTCATAATGGCTTTTGACATTTCAGTTTCATTCATTATGAGTTGGGCTAACACGCGACGTTTTTGATTTCGCGTTAACTGATTCAAACTATTAAAGCCGCGCTTACGCACAACTTTAATATCACCGACAAGCCCCTCGACCATTTTGTTGTACCGAGCTGGTTTCATAGCCGAGGTCGGAAAGGCAAGTTTATTTAACTCTTTTTCGATTTTAGCGGCGGCATCAGGACGGCGACTTTCCGGAACAAGATCTTTAATCGGAGCCATTTCTTTTTCAGTAAGAATAAAATTTGAATTTTTCTTTTCCAGCAAAACACTGAGATATAAAATCTTCTTTTCATCAGCGCTTAAATTTTTCTGTGAAAGAAGCCAAGAATTCAACTCAATCGGTCTTGTAAGTACTAATAAATTCATAATGTAATTTCTGCGAGCAGTAGGAAAATTTCGTATTTCTTTCCACTCTTCACTGGTAATTTTTTCGCTCAAAGCTCTTCGATTCAAGAAAATTTGAAAATTTAAATCTTTATCATTTGTCGAAGCCCAAAAACCAGGAATTTTAACAAACACTCCTTGATTCGTCATCTGTTCAAAAGCGCGGCTACGAAAACCATGGAATTCATTTCGCGTTTTTATTTTTTCAGGTAATCGATTCCATTCGTTACTTATCGCTTCCCATTTTTTTTGTTCTAATAAACGATTAAAATAATCTAAATAAACTACCGCCGACTTTTCCTCGGAAGGATTGGAGCCAAGATATATTTTAAGATCAGCTTCATACAAAGCAAAATTTCCCGCCGCTGCATTCACTTGTGCGGATTTCAAGCTTGTCTCCCGGCGGATGTCGGTCAACTCTTGCGATTTAAATTTCGCGCTATCAGGACTCTCTAATATTTCTTTGTATAAACCCAACTCAAATTGGGTGTACCACAATTTTTGTAGATTCTCGGCGTTTTGTTCGCTTGACCAAATCTTCCGAGCCCAAGCCAAAGCTTCTTTAAATTTCTTATTTTTAAATTCAATTGAAAAAATTCTTTTTTGTATTCGAAGAGTATTTGGATCAATCGGATAAGTTTCAACATACTCGTGTAACCGAAACATAAATGCGCCTTCATGTTTCACCGGATCAGCGGAATAGGCACTGTCATAAAGGGACAATACTTCCAGTTTTACGCGGCGATAGGCTTCAGCAATTTCTTTTCTTTCGTTCTGTTTTGCTTTCAAGTCTTTTTCAAGCCCCAAAAGACAAGCTGAGTCTTTCAGATCAGCACAGGCGTCAATCCACAAGTTGTATAGCGGTAAATATTTTTTTGTATGAGGAAACCAGTTCAAGTGCATTGCAATCAAACTGATCATCGATTTCCCCAAATAAGGTTTAGGTAAGTTTTCTTTGGTTCGAACCTTTCCTGTATAACCATCAACGAACAAACGAATAATAATTTCTGAATCTTCTTCCAGTTGAAAAGCGTCACCCATGAAAAATTTTTGGCGGACCTTCGGCTCAGCATTCGCTAAATGTTGGTTTAACTCAGTGAGTGCTTTATAGACAGCGACCGTAGGGTAATCCTTTTTTTCAAAGCTGACTTTTAATGCCAGCAATCGACTTCGTTCGTGAGGATCATCTTGAATCGAAAATATTTCTCGGAAAATAGAGTCTCGAGGATTATTTTTAGACTGTTGCAGATAAAACAACAAACAATTGTAAAGAAATTTACTTCGTAGCTGAGGTTGTGGAAATGCGGTCCGGGCGCGCTCGAGCACTATATTTTCATCTTTTTCCCGAGTGATAATAAAAGCCAAATCCTTGTAACTATCGTCGACCACACCCTTATCAAGATTTTCTTTTATGATTTGAGTAAAACCTTGCTCTGCCACATCATACTTTCTTAAATTGATGTTACACCAAGCCACCTTGTAATCCGACAAAGCTTTTTGGTAGGGATTCATTTGTTTATAGAGCAATCGATAGTATTTTATCGCTTCTTCATATTTATCCGTATCAAAGTAATATTCCGCAATAAAAATAGCCATAGTTTCGGACTGTGGACTTTTAGAGTTCAATTCAATTGATTTTTTGAAATATTCAACCGCTTTGGCTGGTTGATCTTTTTCGTATTCAACCAGGCCTGTAATATTATAAATTGATCCCATCACATCTTTATCATTGCGAATATTTTTCATCAAAAAATTAAGAATTTTTTCAGCCTCATCAAGATGAAATTTTTCAGGAGTAGTGATGTTATTAACTTTTTCCCTGTTCAGGCCAAACATTTTCGCTACTGAGACATGTAAATAACTTTTACGTAAGTACAAATCAATTTTTTTCTTACGATCCGATTCTGTTTTAATAATAAGATTAAGTGCTTTAATTTGTGTCTCGAGTTTTTTTGGATCTTCTTTAAGTGTCAGATCCAACCTGGCTCTATTCGGTTTAGGATCCACTTTCGAGACAGCTGCAGCCGAGGACTTTTCCTTTTTTTTGACATCATTCAGTTCAGAATTGTCGAACTTTGCCAAGACGGAAGCGCCAAGCACAAATGTTACTGCAATAATGCTATAACTTATGGTTCTTTGGTTGGGACGCATTCTGAATCTCCAATGAAGACATGAGTACCAATTTCATCTAACCATTCTTCACCATCATTAACGGGCCAAAGTTCATAACCACGACTTTCTAGGACGGAAGCCTCTGGAAGACTCTTTACTGGTTTCAAAAAATCTTGATCTTGGGCGGACGCCAGCGCTGCGTATCCCAACACCCTTTCCAATTGCATTTGCAGCATTGGTCGGAAAATTTGAAATTTTTGCTTTAGAGCAGTGTGAACCCGCTTTAGTTCTTCCTGGCGCTCTCGTTTAGAAATTAAATCGTAACGAATACTTTCATTTATTTTGGATGAGGCTTCTACCAACTGGGCCAAGGACATATAATACAAATCAGATTTAGCCCAATCCAAGTAGGTTAATTTACCGTTTTTAAGATGAGTTAAAAATTCTTTGATGCTGCGTAAAGTATAGTTTAAATCTTTTTTTCTACAGAGTTTTTTAAAAATATAAATTTTGATTAAATAACTTTCCGGATTCAAATACTCGGAAAAATAACCAGATTGCTGAGAGGCTATCGCACCAAGAGCAAAATCATATTTATCAGCACGAAAAGCCGCCCACATTTTTTCAAATAATACCTGTCGAATTTGAGGATAACTCGCTGGAATCCAATCATAAACTTCAAGTGACTCAGCAAATCTTTTCTGCGCATACAGACTTCGCGCCATTTGATGAAGCACATTCAAATAGATCAGTTGGTTTCCCTTTGGAACTTTATTCTTATTATTTTTTTTTATAAATCGTGCTGCCCGCTGATACATTTCAAAACTTTTATCAAATTGTTTTAAAAATGAATACTCGTCGGCTTTGTCTAAAAAAATGGCCAAGCTATTGGCATCTTTTTCAAGGGAACTTTCCTTTAAGCTGATTTGCCGATCCCAAGCTGCAACAACATCAAATCCAATTTTTGGCCTTCGTGTTAAAATTTTTCTGGCTTCAAACCATTCGGATATCGTTTTCTTTTTTTTGAATTCTTTTCGTAAATAGACACGAAGACCCAAATCATCATTAGCAGCTTCGAAAGCATTCAGATTGCCAATAAAACTAGCACTCGTTTCAAGAGTTAACAAAAAGCTAAATAAAAAAATGAATACTTTCATTATTTTTTCTCGCCCTCTGCTATAAATAAAACAGATTGAAAACCAATTTGTCGTAAAAATTTAACCGATTCGAAAATATTTTTGTAATTATTTTCTCGTGAAGAAAGAATATTAACGTTGACCACATTCTGTTTACTTTCGCCTTCAGCAGAACGCACGTAAGCTTCAACCTTAGTCCTGATTTTTTTCAATTCAGCGCTGCCCATTTCCTCAAGAGAGGCTAAGGGATGCTTTTCATCAATAAAGGGCAACTCAATCCTGTCATTAAAAACGAAAACTTCGGGAAAGGTTTCTAAAGACTCCTGACTTAAACTTTTAGGTGCTACTAATTCACCTGGAAAAATAATTGAAGTATCGGCAACTACAGTTGATTTAAGTAAAAATACAATCAGCAACATAAAAATGTCGATCATAGGGGCCAATTGTAAACGCAAAGTACTGCGTCGCTTGAAACTTACACTTTCTAAATCCATTACTGAACATCCTTTCGCTTCACTTCATCCGGGGACATCAATACGATATCATCAATCGTTTTACGAAGCCCATCCATAACAGTGATAAGCTCTTGATAGTTGGCTTCGGCTGAAAGTGCGACCTGAATTGATTTTTCCGAGACATGTTCTCGTTTAAATTCTTCGGCCATTTTTCGGACTTTATCTTCCAATTTGACAGAAGGACTTTTACTATCTTGACGAAAAACAGACTCTTTCAAAGAACCCGGTGATTTACCGGCCCAACTCAAAAGTAAATTTAAATTTGGTCCTTTCACATCGAGGTAAAACTTCGGCGTTAAAGGCAGTTTGTCATCGCTTGGTGACGCCTTCGAGATTGCTGACGGCGGTAAAGTGAGTTTTGTGAGTTCAATAAATGTCGTTGAAAACAAAAGGAAAAAGATCACGCTGACCATACAGTCCACGATAGGCACAAGATCAGGTTCAGGAGTTTCTTTCCTTAAATTTTCTTCAAATTCCATTCTTAAGACCTACTACCTTTCACTTTGCTCAATCATTGTAATTAGATTGTAACCAGTTTTTTTGGCTTGGCCGATAATTTGGTCGATTTTTTGTGTGCATAAAGTATGAACCACCATGGCGCTAATCCCAATAACCAGACCTGTCGCTGTCGCATTCATTGCTTCTGAAATACCAAGACCCAGCATCTCTGCTTTATTGGTGGGTTCAGCTGCAATGGCAGCAAATGTTTTAATCATACCGGAAATAGTACCCAAAAGTCCCAAGAGTGTTGCTACACTGGCAATCAATGAAATTAATTGAATGTTTTTTTCGCAGTTTTTCATTATTTCAACGATCGCCGCTCCCAGTGAGGATTTCATTGCTTCCCGACCGCTATCCACCGCCAGCAATCCGGATTTGATCACTTCAAATTCGGGCACGTTCGATGTCGAGTTACAAACTTGGATTGCAGCCGTGTATTCTTTCTTTAGGACTTGCTTGCCTAGGTTTTGCAATGCAATTTCTCCGGCCGGGCGAAGAATAAAGTAGAGATAATATAATCTTGAGATTGAAACCACCACAAGCACCAAGGCCGTACCAATCAGTAAGTAGGACGTGAATCCCCCGGTTTCCACAAATTTCTTTAAAAACTCCACAAACGACATGACGAACCTCCCAATTCATATATTATTTTTAAAAATAAAAAACTAATCCTGCTTCAAGTAAACCAATGGTAACACTTTCTTTTTTTGGCGCTACCGTATTATCTGAGCTTGAGTAAGCATCAAGCATCGCACCACCAGCTTGAACTCTTAAATTCCATACTGGGGTAAGAAAAAAAGTTTTACCCAAAGCTAATTTATATCTTAAACCCGTATTTTGTTCGTACTTGATTTGTCCAACGTGAAAATTAAAATAAGTGTCACTTCGAATAATCCCGAAAGCTCCCCAAGAGTCCTTTCCATAAATTGGCACCCAATTAACTTCTATTCCCATCGCTGATTTTGCTTTTTCAGCATTAAGAGCAGGACGAGATCCGTCGGCATACACTGGGAGTTCACGCACTTTTTTTGCTATGCTTCTTTCATTTGCCACAAATGTTGGCACATAATTAAAATAGATTTCCCAAAATTCACCAATAGCGTAACCCAGATTTAAATTTGTTCCATACATTGTGTAAACAGAATCCGAAAAATCAAAAGATATAATTGGACTAAATAAGATTTTCCCTGCTTTCACTTTTGCTTTTCTTTGAACAGCAATCACATTTTGAAAAAGCGCACTGATTTCATCTTGATTGGCCGGTTCCAAGCTTCGGTCAAGTCCTTGCCGAGTGTTCACAGGAGGCGAAGTCGCAACTCCGGCAGCGGCTGGTGCTGCAGGCTTAGTGGCAATCGGTTGTGATTTTGCCACAAGAGGTCCCACAACAATAAAAACAATTATCCAGAAATCTAAACAAATTTTTCTATTCATGTTGTTATACTCCGTAGCATCAAAAACTTTATCCCTTATTTTGAAGGGTCTTTAAGAAAAATTTAAGCCTTTATTAACGATAACTAGACATCCATCGAGGTCACAGGGCAAAAAAAACAAAATCAGAGAAACTGTTGCCTTTTTAAGGGACTGCTCTTCTAGAAAAATTTTTTACGTTGGCTGGATGGTAGAATTTTAAGCATTTCACGATATTTCGCTACCGTTCGTCGAGCGATTTGAATTCCTTCTTTTGACAGAACTTCGGCAATTTTTTGGTCTGACAGTGGATTTTTAACATTTTCCCTAGCAACCATATCCTTAATTTTAAGTTTTACAGATTCGCTGGCTAAAGCATCACCTTCGCTTGAATTAATGCCTGAATTAAAAAAATACTTCAATTCGTAAATTCCCTGCGGTGTATGCACATATTTTGCTGTCGTTACGCGACTGACTGTTGATTCATGCATGCCAATATCATTGGCAATATCGCGAAGAACCATGGGCTTCAGAAAAGCCGCTCCTTTTTCAAAAAATTCTCGTTGGTGCTTAACAATACTTTCGGAAACTTTGTAAATCGTTCTTTGGCGTTGATGGATCGATTTGATTAACCATACCGCTGATTTTAATTTTTCTTGAATGTAAGTTTGCTCTTCTTTGTTGGTTGTCCCACCTTTGAGCATATTTTTGTAAAAGTTCGAAATTTTCAATCGAGGCAATCCATCTTCATTCAAAGAAACCACATAATCGTCGCCAACCTTATAAACATACACATCTGGAGTCACATACTGAGTGTCGTTCGAGATATAGGCTCGCCCTGGCTTGGGTTCCATAGTGTAAATAATATTGCAAATCTCGGCAATTTCCCGAATATCTTTATTCAGTGCTTTGGAAATAGCCTCGAAATTTTTCTTCTCTAAATCTTTAATATGATTGTTAATTAAATAAACTAAATCCTGAGTATCCTCTTCTAAATGTTTAGCTTGGATAAGCAAACATTCTTTCAAATCACGCGCCCCGACTCCAGGCGGATCAAATTCGTGAATTAAACTTAGGGTGTCTTCGACATCAGCAAGCTCAAATTTTTCTTCTTCACAAATCTGCGTTAATGGAGTTTTAAGATAACCATCATCATCAACATAACTGATTAAAACATCAGCAATCTGCTCTTCCAGTTCACTAAAGCCGCTCATTTTCATTTGCCAATGCAAATAATCATGCAAGGTCTGGCTGGTTGAAATTATGTTTTCGTAATTCATAATTTCTTCGCTGCCCGCCATCCCAGAGGGTGGTGGCTTTTGATTCGTATCTAAATAGCTTTCCCATTCAAACTCATCTTGTTTCTGGGGATCTTGAGTCGCGTCGATGTTGGGTTCAATTTCCTTATTTTCTAACTCGGCTGAGGCTTCTTTGGTGCGAAGGAGGTCCTCTTCCTTAAGATCATTGGCTTCCTCAAGAATAGGGTTTTCTTCAAGCTCGGAATGCACAGCCGACTCGAGCTCCAAACGAGACATTTGAAGAAGCTTGATCGCCTGTTGCAATTGCGGCGTGATCACTAAATTTTGGCTCAGGTTCATCGTTTGTCTGAGAGCCATATTTTTCAAGTCTCCTTCGATTGCTAATTCTAAAGTCTAAAATTCTCACCCAAATAAAATCGACGGGCCACTTCGGACGTAGCAATTTCGTTGGCACTTCCGCTAACTTGGATTTTGCCGTCCTTCAATATATAAGCATAATCGCAAATGCGTAAAGTCTCACGTACGTTATGATCCGTGATTAAAACTCCTATACCTTTGGCCTTAAGATCACGGATAATATTTTGAATGTCGGCTACAGCAATGGGATCTATACCAGCAAATGGCTCATCTAATAATAAAAATTTAGGGGATCCTGCAAGCGCTCGCGCTATTTCAACTCGACGACGCTCGCCCCCAGAGAGAGCGTAGCCATAATTGTCTCGCAAATGATTGATGCGAAAATCGTTGAGCAAATTTTCTAATTTTTCTGCTTGCTTCGCGGAATCGTTACCATGTGCTTCTAAAGCGACAATAATGTTTTCCGCAACGCTGAGTTTTCTAAAAATACTAGGTTCTTGTGCAAGATAACTTAAACCCACACGAGCTCTTCGGTACATCGGTTCTTGTGTAACTGAAAGACCATCCAATAAAATCTGACCATCGTCTGGTTCAACCAATCCTACAACCATATAAAAAGAAGTTGTTTTACCAGCACCGTTCGGACCTAAAAGACCCACCACTTGGCCCGATTCAACATGAAAAGACACATCGTCGACCACACGGCGTTTTTTGAATGATTTAGAAATTCCTTCAATCTTCAACAAACTCATTTTTGACTCTCCACTCGAGCTTTTACTTTTTGAACTTTAACCTGTTTTCCACCGTCTAAAAATAGAATTTCTTCGCCAGTGAGTTCATCTTCATTTTGTATAACTTTAGGTCGTCCCAAAAAACGAAAAAGATTTTTCGTCAAATCTATATTTAGATTTTCACTTGTGACAACCTTATCCTGGCCTGTGACTTTAATTCCACCTTTGACTTGAATGGAATCCAAAAATTGACTACCTGGGTTGTAAACAAAATTTGCCTCTGGACCATAAATAATCAGATCACCATATTTAATTTGCACATTTTCAGTAAACCGAGCTTCGTTATTTTTTCCACTGAATTGCGCTTGTCCACTCTTAATCATCAAAATTTTATTATCTTTCATCTGACGCTGGGCAAATACCTTTTCCTCGATGTGCATCAGGTTTTCATCCACTAAAACGGTCATTTTTTCTCCGGTTAAAGTCAATCCTGAGCCTTCGGAATCTTTAGGACCTGTCATCTGAATTCGACTTGGTGAAGAAATTTTTCTTTTCCCGGCCTCATAAGAAACTGTTTCTGTTGTAAACACATAGCCATTGGCCGAACGGGTCACGACATGCCCAGAAACTCTCATGTCTTTGTTTTTACCCTCGATCACTCCTTGATCACCCACAACAATATAATCAACATGCTCTTTATTATAATACTGAACTTTAACTTTTTTTAAATTCCAAGTGCCTTGATCTTGAGTGCCAATCGCCTTTTCAGCAAACAATTCCCAGTCCCGACTGCCTTTTTGACTTTCAACAAGATGCACCCCTTCCATTTTTTGTTGGGGTCCACCAGGTAATGCATCCGCTGTCGACTTCCCTTCAGTTTTTTTTTCTAATTGATTTGGGAATATAATTAAAATTTCAATAAATAGCAAAATCAGTAACGAAAAAAAAAGAATGTTCTTCCATCGAGGCATTATTGGCTTTGGGTATCGTTAGGTTTTTTAGTTACCGCAAAATTTATTTCACCGGCACCGGCAACCGACACCGTGTACATTATTTTTTTAACCGTTAAAAAATCAATATCTTTATCGGCTTGAATGGTGATTTTCCTCCAGGTATTTGGGTCTTCAATTTCAACGATCGCTTTTGGATCAACCACTTCGCGGATTTTATTTTTACTTTTGGCATCAAAATCTTGTTTTGATTTAACCAAGCCCTCTTTTAATCGATCATGAAGCTTTTGAATCAACCAGTCCGATTGGGATTTAACTTCTTGAAAGCTCGCAATGGTATCTTTATCTAAAAGGATTTCTTTGCTTGAAACCGTCACCACGAAGGCAGGTTTCAATTCTTTGATGCTATTGGCTTTTGGCAGAACTACTTCTTTCGGCGTGTAAACGATGAAATCTTTAACATCATAACTTTGCAAAAGAAAAATGGCCAGAACTGTGAACATATCGACCATCGCTGTTAACGATAACATCGCTGTAACCGAACGTTTTCCCTTTCGGCGTTTTAAAATATTATGATAGCGATGACGAACGCCAGGTTGAAAAATGGCCATCAGTTAGGCCCTCCTGTTGCGACCGAAATATTCGAAAATCCAGAAATCAAAAGATGATCCATCGCTCGAATCAAATTTTCGTAGGCAAGGTCGTCGGAAACACTGACTACAGCATCAATTTTATCTGGATAGATTTGTTTGATTCTTTGCAATTGAGCAGCTAGACCTGCATCGTCGTAGTCATTTTGTAATTTAGGCAGAGAAATAATCTGTTTCCCTGAAGTTAAAATATAACCTGTCGCCTTCACATCCACTTTCAAAACATAATCGGCATGGGGCGGCGGCTTGGGAGGAGGTTGATCATCTAATTTTTTTGCATAAAGAGAGCTTCCGATCTGGATCATCGAGACCTGAGTCCAAACAGCGGTAATCAGCAAGAATGTGATTAAAACGCTCATCAAATCGATAATCGGCACAAGATTGAGTTCAACCTCAACATTTCGACCGCCAGATTTACCCGAAGAAACCTGAGCCATTCTCTCTCCTACTCGCGCACTTTTTCACGATTAGCGACTACAAGATTTAATAATGTCATACTTGTTTCAATAATTTCATTTTCTCGTTTTTGAATCACATGTTGAAACACACCATAAGCAACAATCGCAAGAATTGCGACCAACAGACCAAACGCTGTACAATTCAAGGCATGAGAAATACCTTTTGAAAGCTCAGCCGCTTTTGTTGCATTATCAGCACTCGCCACGGATCGAAATGAACTGATCATACCCATAATTGTTCCCAACAATCCAGCCAGCACCGCAACGTTACCAAATACCGCCAAGAACGAAGTCGCACCTTCAACCTTTGGCATTTCGCGAAGAACGGCCGCATCCATAGCCACTTGAATTTCTTCATCTGGTCGTTTATTCATGGCTTGAATTAAACCCGCCTTAACCGTATTTGTTAGTGGCGAAGGTCTTGAGTCACAGAATGAAACAGCACCGCGCAAATCACCCGAAACCACGAGGCGATAAATCTGATCTGTAAATTCTTTTTTATCAACCGAAATCTCCCTCAGTTTCAGGAACCTTTCAATAACTAAAAAAACCGTCATCACCGCAAAAATGGCAATGATGATCATAATCGGTCCACCTTCGTGAAACGCTCTTAATATGAAATTCGTATTGTCTGCTGCTTCTACTACTGGGTTCACGACATTCCTCCTTGAAAATTATTGTCCTGCTCTAAAAAAGAAAGGATAGGTCACCGTAGCTTCCATTCCTTTAGGTGGGTCAGGAAAAATGATTGCTGCCATTCGCAGACTAACACATTTTTCTATCGCCGAGTTTTTTAATGTTGAACTCTTCACGATAACATCTTTGGCCACACCATTTTCGACGATCTTCCACTCAAGAGTCACTCGACCTTCGAAAGCCTTTCGCCCTGCTTGATCCAATTTTCGCAATTCTGATTCATAACAGCCTCGAATAAAATTTAAATTATGGCGAATCCGTCTTCGAACAGCTTCACGATCAATTGAGCCAACAAAAGATTCATCGGCACCACCAGCCTCGATGGCAACGGATGTTTTATCACCAAAACCATCGGTGCTTCCATAAGCACTCATTCCGCTGGATCGCCCTTTTGTTCCAATCCCCGAGATGCCTTGAGTCGCTGTGCCTTTTCCGCCTGCGCCCGTATCCTTAAATTTGGAACCGACATCATCACCGTCGCGATTTTCTGAAAAGCCCGAACTTCCTGTGGCTTTTTCCGCTTGTCCTAAAATTCCCCCAGCGCCTTGATAAGCTTGATCCAATTTTGATCTGATTCCGCCACCACCGAAAGCGCCAAATAAACCAATCTTGGAAACATCTTTCGGTTGAGCACTTTGTGCATTCGCGCCAGCTTCTTTACCCAATTTTACAGCGCCACCCTGTTTTGTCGAAGTGAATTTTTTAGTCCGATTTTGTGAATTTGGAATTGGCGCAACTTCATTAGCCCGAGCTGCTTGGTTCGCCGTTTGTGCTTTTTTCTTATCCGTTGGCAAACCCTTAACCTGACTTTCTCTTTTCTGATCATCCACCTTGGCCTTCTCTGGAATTTTTGGCGGAGGAGGTGGGACATTTTCCGGAGGAGGTCGTGGTGTTCTTTCTGTTGGAAGTGGTTTATTGAAAATAACTTCCGCTGTTCGAGTGATCTCTTCTTGCTCCAATTCCTCGGTCGGAGGTCGCATAATCGAAATATAGAATGCCAAAACTCCAGCGATAATGACCGAAAGAACAACACCTGCCAGTTCAGAGCTTGAAAAGAAAAATGGCGAAACTGGAACCGCTGGCGACTGTGGTACATAACGGAAAAAGAGATTGATATTTCCATCACCCAAACTCAGCTTAAGTAATTCACCTTGATCCAATCGGATTTGCTGACCTTGGTTTCCGTTCGTGCATTTTCCAATTGCAATCAAAGATTCAATATTTTGCGTTCCTTGAGAGTTTTGCAACTCGACTTTCATTTCCGATCGAATATTGATCTTCGCCGTTGAACCAAGCTCAATCAGTGGCCATCCCCGAGGGATTTCCTTCGTCGGAAGTGAAATTTGTTCATTTTTGGTATTTCCGACGCGAATCGCGCCTTTATTTTTGAAATGATAGGTTGTGAGTACTCTTTCCCGCCAAGCCACAATCACTTCCAACACGCTTCCCTTGGTAGGACGCAAAACATCTTTTAGATCTTTCACTTCACTCAGCGGAGCAAAAGAAACTCTTTTTTTCTTTTTTCCACTAGGAGCAACCTTAAAGTGCGATTTAATTTCAGGCTTTTGCAGTGGAAACTTTTTTTCAGCTGTTGGCACCGCAGAGGTTTTCTCTACCGGAGATTTCGCCGCAGCTGGCTTTTCAACATTTTTTACGAGAACTTTTTCAATTGGTTTTTCTACTACTTTTTCTTTTGGTAATTGAGCCGCAACTTGTGAAACAACCTGAGGACCTGCTTTGGGTTTTGGCACACCAACGAAAAAGGAAAGTTTAAATGGACCTAAGACAACTTCGTCGCCTGAATGCAAGGGCTCATCTAAAATTTGAGCGCCATTCTTATAAGTGCCCGTTTTGGAACCCAAGTCACAAATGTAATATCCATTGTCACGCAATTCGATCAAACAGTGAATTGGCGATATCGCTTCATCATCCAAATCCAACTGAACATCAGCTTCATGTCCAATGACAATCTGATCCAGGTCAAATTGTTTGACCTCTTTCAATTGATTGCCTTTAAAAACACGCAATATGACTGGGGTCTTCAATTCGTACTCCGTACACGTTGAATATCTTCAGTTGTTTTTTTCATCTCTGGCAGAAAATTTTCTCGCAATTTAATAAGTCGTTTATAATTGAAGTTTTTTTTCTGAAAAAGATAAAAGAGTTCTGGCTTCTGCGCAGTGCCTTCGACGAGCTCGTCTTCAAAATTTAACATGGCTTTACTCGGTTTAATTTTATTGGGTGAGGCTGTAGTGGGTTTTAAAGAATTTGTTTTTGCCGCATCCTGATTTTGCGCGAAACTACTCCCTGTTATAAAAAACAGAAGAAAAATCAGCAACCTCAATTTTTGGACCCTACTTTGCACCATTTTACACTCGACCCCTGTCACTTATTTTAAACCAGCTTTAGCCTTATTTTCCAACGCAATAATTTTGTTTTTGGAATCTGCTGGCCCACCAGTAAATTTTAATTTTTGAATCCGGTCTAGACCTTCGTTGTATTTTTTCATTTGTTCGATCAAAAGAACTGCCGAATTAAAAAGAATTTCCTTACTTGATGGCTGCAATCGCAGGGCCTCATCATAAATTTCATTCGCTTTATCGTATTTTCCATTCGCAGCTAAGGCAATCGCGTAATTATTAAGCACTTTCGGATCACGTAGACCTTTTCGATACGAAATCTCGAGTGCCACCCAAGCCTTACTGTAATCTCTTTCCCGCACATACAAAGATCCAATATTTGCGGCCGCGACCGAATCATCTGAGTTCAACTGAATGGCTTTTTTGAAATTGAGGATAGCCGAGCGTTTATCGCCAACTGCCAAATCAACAACACCTAAATTAGAATAAACTTCAGCTGAATTTGGATGAAGTTGTTTCGCTTTATTTAGCAAATAGCGAGATAAAGAGTAACGCCCTTTGCGATAAGACGACATCGCCATTGCATTAAGAGCCCGCAAGTCACCAGGAGTTTTTAACAGGATCTGACTGGCCTCTTTCATGATCAGATCATCACTTTGCGATTTGATGGCTTCATTTAAGGTCCAATAGATCGAACCTGTTTGAACTTTTCCTGACAATTGCGAAGTCTCTTTATACATCTCTTCGTTCACAGAAGGATTACTCGTATTTGCTTGCGACAAAGTGTCTTGTAACAGACTTTCATCAGCAGCTGCTTCTGATGGGTTTGTGGTCGGCGTTACAGAAGTCCCTTGAGCTTTAGTCGATTTCTCATTCGTTGAAGAACAACTTGAGAACACACAAATGGCCCAAACTGAAAATAAAATTTTTGCGTTGAACATATTATGTTTCATCAAAGACCTATCCAATTTACAAAACGCGAGTCTTGCCCATACTCGCCGTAAGAATAATAAGTTTTCGGATCAGATTTCGACATGTAATCATAAGCGCTTTGAAATCCCGAATTGTACACTTCCAATTCCAAACCACGATCAACCGCCAATTTAAAACTCTCTTTAGCCTTAAGATTGAAGGGCTCAGAAAATTTAGTGATTCCCTCGCGGTATTGTTTTTCCTCGGTTGCCGTTAGGCCCTTTGGAATCGGCGCCGCCAAAATAACATGAGCCATGTGAAGATTCGCTTCGCCCACAAGACTCAAAGCACTTACAATTTCTTCGGCGCTATCCAACTTGATGACTTCACTTAAATCCTTCGTTACTTGATTTAAAAGCTCAAGTTTATGGTCCAAACTTTTTTTCTGCTTTTTCGCATCTGAAGAAATACTGGCACTCCGATAGCTTTTAAAACTCTCTTGAGCTTGCTCCAAGCGCACCTGCGCCGCAAAATGGACTCCCACAGATTTTTTTCTTTGAGACAATCTTTTTTGCACACGTACGGTTTTTTCTTTCCACTCTTTAGCTTCATCGCTCTTCCGAACAAGCTCGGCAAGGCGAAAATGGGCTTCAACCACATTGTCTTCGTCCGCAGGATTCGATTCTAAGTACTCTTTGTATTTTTCAACAGCTTTCAAACGCTGATCTGTTTTGCGATAAATCTGAGCCATAGTAAAATAAACTTCTTTTTTATCACTGTTCTTTTTTGATTTTTCTAAAAATAAATTATAATTCTTTAAAGCCTCTTGATTTTTTCCAAGCGCTTCATACATGACCGCAGCATTAAAAATATAATTAGCAGCAAGCGGATCTTTTGAATCGTCATCCGCGGATTCTTTATAAAGTCTTGCTGATTCGTCAAATAAGCCAGCATCTTGATAAAGCTTAGCTAATAGTCTTTTTGATTTCTCGTGCAGTTCTTTGTCTTTCGAGCGCAAAACTCTTTGATAAGCGCTCACGGCTTTATCATTTTGACCCGCACGTTCATAATTCACGCCCGCATTGAACAAAGCGACCGATGCTAAATTTGAATTTGGATTTTGATGAGCAAAAGCTTCAAACTGAGTCGCACTTTCAATGTATTTTTTGCCAACTTCAAGATCTTGGGCTTTTTTGAAACTGGATTTTTCAAGGACTGATCTGATCTCTTCACCAGCCTTCGTCCCCATAATAGTAGGGCTTGCCAGAATTTCCGTACCTGCTTTTTCTAAACCGACGTAGTCCTTTTGCAAGCTGTAAATATCCAGAATTAGATTTGCCGAATACTCTGTAAATTTCGATTTTGGACCTTTTTTTATAATATCTTCGAATATTTTTTTAGCTTCGCCAAATTGATTATTTTGGTAATACAATCGCCCCATTCGAAATTGAATTTCTTGAGCTTTGGCGGATTGCGGAAATTTTTCTAAATAACTTCTTGCCGATAGAACAAATCGTTCGGCTTTGGCATCCAAAGGAATTGGCTCTGTGCTTTTACCTATGCGATTCAACATTTCTTCATCTTTAGGCAAACTTTTTTCTACAGAATGTAAAAGATTTTGCGCTGCTTTGTCGGCAAATTTACTTTGGCTGGCATTATCAACCACCCACTTGTATTCAAGTCCCGCCTCATCGAAGAGACCCATATCATACAAAAGCTCGCCATGATAAAAATGCATATCAGCGGTAACCTGCGAGGTCGGAAATTCTTGTAAATAAAGTTTATATCCGTCGTTGGTAACCATTTGCGAATTTTTCGTCCGAGAATTCTGCGCAGTTTGATGTTGCTGTAAAATCCAGTTTCTTAAAGTCTGCTCACGCAACTTGTAAGAGTTACTCAATAAATCCTGATTCGCTTGATTGCTGGCAGCCCATTGACTGCTCACTCCATAATCACGAATCCAACGCGTTAGCTCTTCACGAAATCGGGGGGAATTTTTAGAATAAAAATTACTTTGCACAATCTGATATTGATATTCAAAAGCTTTAGGTCCAGTGGGATTTTTAGAAATAAGAAGTTTAAATAAATCCTGTGCACTTTCTTTGCTTCCGTTATCCATCGTGTAATAAGCTAGTTTTTCGACATAAGACCATTCATCTTTACCGATCAATTTACGAAAGTATTCTGGGGCTTTTTCTGTATCACCAACCGCTGCGTAAAAAGCAACGATATCCCGGAGCGCTTCAGCTTCAAGTTTATTTTTATTAACTATTCGTCGTCCTTCGGCACGATCGACGGCATCCGCACGGGCCGTTTTGATCATGTACTCCATATACTTCAAAGCTTCTTTATATTTCCCAAGACGATAAAGACACCAAGCCCCTTTGTAAGTAGCAAAAGGATGCATCTGATGCCTTTTATCTTTAATTAGGCGCGAGTATTCCTCGTAGGCCTTCGCCCATTTTTCATTTTCGAAATAATATTCACCCAGCGCAAATTTGGATTCGCCGACAAATGGACTTGTTGGATAATTTTTATTTAATCGCAGATAAAAATCAGTACCTTTTTTTACGTCGCCCAACTCAAAATAGTTGTATCCCAGAAAATAGAGTGCCTGAGGCATTTTTGAATCCGAGGGGAAATCTTTTTGAAACCACTCGTAAAGCTGAATCGCTTTTTTATTATAGACACGGGCGTCGGCTAAGTTTAGCTTTGGTTTCTTTTTAGTTTTCCCCTCATTGAATTCGGTAAGTTTGCGATCAAACTCTTCTTGCTTTCGGCCATCAATCAGCATGGCTTTTTCGACATACAATTCAGCAAGACGCAGCCAATACTCACCACTATTTGAACTTTCCTTAAATTTTTTAGTTAGTTTATAAAGCTCGGCCATTTGTTGATCCAGAATTCTTTCGTATTCAGCAAGCCCACCTTGAGCTTGATCTGGGGCAACTAGAATTTCCGAGGTTCGCGGTGGCTTAACTTGCTCCAGATTGTATTCGCTTTTTGATTTTTGAAATTTTAATTGCGAACCTGGTAAAGTTGTTTTGCTTTTTTCGGAACTCAGTTGACTGCCGCGATCTGCTTTGGCCACTTGTGATAAAAGTTGACCGACTGTTTTTTTTGGCGATTTTGTTTTTTTCTTCTGCTTAGCCTCAACGACTGATGACAATAATCCGGCGCAAATAAAAATGGTCACCAGCGCAGTCCATTTTGACCGCATTTGCCCATTTCTATTTATTAATTCACAGTCTTGCATGACCAAGCTCCCTGCACTTTCATTATTCACAATTTTGCTGACCTAGATAATGATAGTTTCCAATTTCATCTAACCAGTACTCGCCTTGAAAAGGATAATATTCAAAACCATTTTCGACATAAAAATCACGATCAATTTTTTCATCGATCGGAGTTGGTAAATTTTTACCGACAATTCTTTTCTTTAAACTTTCTTTTTTACCGTTAATCATTTCATAACGAGTAAAGGAAGCTTGCTCGAAAAGATCTTTTAGTTCGGATTGCATATTTTGCAAATGGGCTTTGACAATATCCCCAATAGTTAATTTGGTATTTTTCAACCTTGTCCCAATAACCTTCAAAGCGTACTGCCCTATGCTCGAACTTTTTAGTCCACTCTGTCCTTCGATCATTTGTTTTTCTTCAGTCAGTCGCCGCATGTACCCTAATGATCGGCGAACATCACCTTCATCAGAAATATTTTTAAGGACCATATAGGGCAATCGCGCCGGGGTTTTAAGTTCCTCGCCTTTTTTTATCGTTTGCGCTTTTTCAATTTCATTATAAAAACTTATCGGATCAGTATTGTTATTCAAAAATGAGTTTATTTTTGTTTTTACCGGAGAATATGATTTTTCAAAAAGTGTTAACACTTTTTCCATTTCGTCATATTTACAAATATAAAGATAAACAATCGATCGTAGTAAAAGAGACTCTGGAATATAAAAGTCTTCATAATAGGTCGAATGCAAAGATTGAAGATTACTTAAGGATGAACGGAAACGAGCTGATCGCAACATCGCCCAGGTTTGTTCGAACAAAGCTTGGTGCCATAAAAAGTGATCTCGTGGAATTTGCGAGTAAGCTTCAATAGCAGCATCCCAATCTTGTTTTTGGTAAAGGGCTCGGGCGATCGCGATCTGGGCGGCAACGCGGTTGGTGTCTGTGATTCCAATTTTACTTCTTAAATTTAACAGCTGTTGGAAACTCTTTATAGAATTATCAATCCGATTTAATTCGAGTTCAGCCAAACCTCTATTAAAGAGCGCCTGATTGTAATAGCTGCTTCCCAATTGAACTTTGGAAAAATTCTGAATAGCTTCTTCAAGTTTTTTATTTTTTAATTTAATTTCACCGATACGAAAATGAATCATATCGCGGCCTGATGTTGGGATGTTATTCACATCGATTCTTGAAATCGCATAGTTTAATAAAGTATCGTCACCTAATCCATCCGCAACTGTGGAAAGTTTTTCAATTGCTAGCTTCGTGTATTT
Source organism: Bdellovibrionota bacterium (assembly GCA_038043185.1). Lineage (GTDB taxonomy): Bacteria > Bdellovibrionota > Bdellovibrionia > Bdellovibrionales > Bdellovibrionaceae > UBA5009. The sequence goes on along the minus strand of JBBTCO010000028.1, from coordinate 67,534 downwards.
TGGATTTTCCAAACGAATAACTTCGACAAATTGAAATGCCGCCACTTGGTTTAAATGCAGCTCCATAAGCATTAAACCCAATATGTATTTAATCTGAGCTTTTTCCGATTCCAACTCTGATCGTCGAGCTAAATTGAATAAAGCGGTGGCTGCTTGCTGATACTGACCCGATTTCGCCATCGTCAGTGCCTGCGATAACTGTTGACGAAGAGCAGCTAATTTTGGATTGGCCTCACTGGCTCGGGACACACTGGATTTCTTTTTAGGAAGTGTTTTTCTCTTTGCTTCTGCTGCAGAAAAAGCAAAGACGCTCGCCAACAAGCTTGTTAACCCGAGCTTTAAAAATCCATTTTTTTTCAATTTCGAAATCAATTGAAGTCTCATCGGTAACTTGCCTCCGGAAAAAAGAAACTAGCGCCCAACGATAAAAACAGGTTGTTAATCATGCCGTCTTCATTCACCGCTTTGGCGCTGAAAAAATTCCAGCTAAAATCCCAACGTAAAGCAAAACTTTTAGTGACAGCAAAGATTTGACCTGTCGACACATGAAGAGTTCCCACTCCGTCTTTAGCTTGAGTTTTTGTATTGCCAGTTCCTAAACCAAAATAAAAATCAAAAGGAATAATTTTTTCATTGAACATGGCCATTTTCCCATAAATAGGAACATACAGAATGGACAAGCCCAAATAGTTTTTAGTGTAAGCTAAACTGTCTGTTCCAATGCTTTGAATTTCAAGAAGTTCTTTAGTCGAACGAGCTTCCGAAGAGCTCATCATAAAATAGCTCAGCTCAACTCCCCACGCTTCAGTTAAAAAATAACTGCCTTTGAATGCCAGCCCCGTGGTGTTGTAAAAGGGGTCATTTGTTGTCAAAGAAAGTCCCGTAAAAAATTGGAAACGACCTGTTTTGGGCATAAATCTTTTTTGAATAACTGAAACTTCTGCGAATGGAGCTAGACCTCCCAATTCAGAAAACTCACCTGCTGAACTCACTTCGGGCTTGATAACAGTTTCATTTTTAATTTCGGAGGGTTTTGACGTTGTTGTTTTTTCCAACTCCAATTCAATAATATTTAATTCTTCCGTATCCACGTCTTGAGCCATAGCCAGCGGCGACCACATGGCCAGCAAAAGTAGGTTTGATAAAATAATTTCTAATCGCAAATTCACTTAATCACCTCAAAATAAATAGCTCATTCCAACATCCAACACATAAATGTAGTTCATTCGTTCTTCAAAATCCGTATAGCTTGGTGGCGGGTTCGGCGCCTTCAACTTATTATTTCCCAAAAACGGAATTGGAGCATTATGAGCAAAGGCGCGCAAATCCAAACGAAGTGCCCACGCCTTAGAAAAATAAAATTTCTGTCCAACACCCAAAGCCACAGCAGGATAGGATTTATGTTGGTATTTCACCAAGCCCCCGGCTGCTGTTCCCAAAACATGCATATTAAGAACATTTTTTTTGGTTAAACTCATTTTTCCGTAAAAGGCCTTCAGATTATAATCCACCATTAAAGTTAACTCTGGAGCCGGAGCTCGCGAAAAATCCAAGTTGTACTGTTTCTTCAACTGTTCGGCGTAATTTGAAACACCGGCAAAGGTTTTTGCTAACATTAAACCCCAAGCACTGTCCTCACTGGTGTGATAATAAACGGTCAAACCAAGCTTACTGACGCTAGCAATCGGCTCTGTTAAGGCCCATCCATAAAAAGCATTCAGATCAATTTTTTTTTCAGTAATGATATTTCGATTTTTTGTGGATTGATTTTTGTCAAATATCGGCGTCACAGATTCTTTGGCTAATTCATCCATGGGCAGTTCGATCAGATCTGAATCACTGGCCAGCCCCGGTTGAGACAAAAATAAAATGCTGATTACAAATAAAATAAAAATAATTCCACGACTGATCATTTAGCCGATTTCCCTTCACTCGAATAAGCGCCGTATTTAAAAATATAATCGCAAACTTCGCGAACCGCGCCATTTCCACCCGGGCGAACAGTGATATAATGGGCTACTTCTTTGACTTCATCCACGGCCTCGGGAACGGTTGCTCCCAAAGCGACAGCTTCAATCAGCGGAATATCAAAAATATCATCACCGATGTAGGCCATTTCATGGGGCTGAAATCCGGATTCTTTTTGTAATTTTTCGAAGGACGGAGCTTTGTCTAAAGCCCCTTCGTAAAGATAATTAATTCCAAGCATTTTCACTCGAGCACGCACGTCCATGGCTGTAGCCCCAGTAATCACGGCCAATTTATAGCCATGTTCAAGCAAACGCTTGATGCCAACACCATCGCGAACAGAATAAATTCTTTTCCATTCACCATTGGAATCCATCCAAAGGCGACAGTCGGTTAGCACTCCATCCACATCAAGAACTAACATCTTAATTTTTTTCAGTCGTTGTATATCTAATGTCACTGAATCATTGTGGAAAATAAAAATGTCATGGGCAAGCAAGGGCAAGACAAAGGACCATAGTGAAAGATCGACAATGTGCTTAACTGGTCCTTAGTCAGCGCTGCGCTGCGTAACGTCGCAATCTCGGGCGCTATTCTGTAATAAATTCTAATTTGATAGTTACCTTTACTTATCTTTTGATTTATTTATAGTGCCTTATAACGAGCAGCTATTCAGAGGGAAAAGGTTCATATTATGAAAAAATATTTCAGCTTTATTGTTCTATTTTGTTTTTCTCTTAATATCGCTGCCCAACCCAGCCAGCTCGGGACACCGACTCCGGGCGCACCCGCAGAATTGATTACGCCAGAAAATTTACGCGAGCATCTTCTTGAACGAAATTTTTCCATACTCCAGTCACTCAATCAGGTTGCTCAGGCCAAGTTGAATGTCAGTACACAACGCATGAACTTACTTCCCTCCTTGAATTTGGGTGTGGCTCTTAGTTTTCAAGGGGATGGTTTTTTTCTTTCAACTGTTTCCTTCCTTTTGCCTTTTTTGGTGCCAAGCAATTGGTTCAATTACAATGAAAGTAAATATATTTTTGAAGCAGAAAAGTTCTCTTATTATTTACTTGAACTTAATCTTTATGCTTCTGCTTATTCCCTTATTGCCACTATGTCTGCCGACCGCGAGCTGCGAAAAGTCCTCTATACTCAATATCAAAACTTATTGAAAATTCAACAGACCATTCAAATGCGTTTTGATTTTGGAATTGCTTCAGGAACCGACTTAACTCAAGCGCAAGGGCAAACACAATTAGCCTATGCCCAACTTTCAGTTGTTGATGCCTTGTTGACCAAAGAAAAATCAAGCTTACGAGCACTTATGGCTTTTCCCTTGAGTAAATCCTTTGAACTGGGTGATTTTTCTATTCCGCCCTCACCTTTTGAAGATAAAACGTATGAAGAAACACTGGCCTACGCTTTAAAAAAATCGCCAGAATATGCACAGATAGGACAACTTATCACCGCCAGCAAAAATGGAAAATGGAGCAAAGCTTTTGCCTTTATGAACAATAGTTCTTTAAGTTCAATGAGTCCTGATGGACGCAGTGTTTCGTTTAATAATGTCAACGTATCAAATCAATTTAATTTTGGTTTAGGTTATTTTCCCTCATTAGAGCTTGCAGAAACTCAAATCAAAAAATTGGAACTAAGAAGATCCGAAATCAAAGTTGAACAGGCGCAAATTGTTGAATCCAATATCGGCGTTCTTTCTGCAGCAAAAATGCAACTGGAACAAGCGGCAAAAGCCGAAGCTTCTTTGAATAAAGTTCTTCAAGATCAAATTAATAATTACTCTCTGGGCCTGACGGATCTTCAAAATATCCTTCTTACCCAGAATACAATTACCCAAGCTTCTACGGCTCGTGTCCGCGCCCAATTGGATCTTGATACTATAAGAATTAACTTACATCGAATATTATTTAATGATGAATTTGAAAAAATTAAACCTTGTCAGGCAAAACCAGTTGCGAAACAAAGTCTGTGGAAAGAAATTAAAGACTTCTTCGTTAATAGCACTGCTCAGAAAGCTGTTGATCAACAATGCAAAGGAAAACCTAAACGGAAATCATGATGCGAAATTTAAATGTAAAAATTTATTATTTCATTTTTTTTATTACACTGCCCTTGATCACTTGGGCAGCGCCACCGCCCGTCAATTTAAGTTTAAAAAAAGCAGTTGATGCTGTTCTGACCAACAATCCTTCGTTACAAAGTCTGCGCGAGAAAGTTCGTCAAATTGAATTGAACTCGTCAGCCACGAACTCGATTCTGTATCCAACCATCGAATCTGTTACAACCGCATACCAGAAAAAAGATTCAGTTGGTAATGGCTCTGCTAACTTTGATGGCAATAGTTATAACCAGTACACCACCAGCGTTAAGTTGACTCAAACCATATTCAAAATTGGCGCTTTCGCTGCCCTAAGTTCGGCTCAAAAAAATGTTGAGCTCGGGAAGCTGGATGCGGATATCGGCTCACGCAATCTGATGAGTGCCGTTATTACTGGATACTATCAGATTGTGTTAAATTCAAAAGATGTTGAAACTTTGTTGCACCAGCAACGTTTAACTAAAGAATCTTTGAAAGTCGCCGAACAACGGGCCCGAATTGGGCGCGGACAAGTGCTTGATGTTTTACAAATAAAAACTCAATTAGCACTACTGGAATCAACTATTGACGAGGCAAAAACTAAGCTGCAAATTTCTATAGCTAATTTAGCGTTTCTGATGGGTGATCCCAATGAACAATCCATTCGCATCAATTCAAGTTTGGATGTTCCAAATATCGAAGATATTGATCGTGCTATTGATTTAAAAAAATATAGAATATTTGAGCTTGAAAAAACTGAACTTGTTTTAAATCAGATCGAGGATTCAAAACGAATTGCTTACGGTCAAAATCTTCCCTACTTGTCTTTGGTTGGTGAGTATAACTTTACTACTTATAAAAAAGACACTTTATTTGATCCATTGTACAACAGCTGGTATCTAGGAATTCAACTTACTATTCCTATTTTCTCGGGCTTCACTTCGATCTATCAACAAAAACAACTTTCCTCACAGCGAATTCAACTTGAACTTAATAAAAAATATGACGAAAGTTCGGTGAGGTACCAACAGCTAACAAGCCGGAAAAATTTAGAGACCGCGCATAATTCTATTAGCTCAGGAACTGACGCTTTAAAATTATCAATTGATTCACTTAATGAAGCTAAAAAAAATTATAAGTATGCAATGATTGATTTCTTACATCTTTTGACAGTGCAAAAGGATTACGTCACGGCCGAACAAACTTTAAACAAGAAAAAATTTGATTACATTACTGCACTAACTACCTATTTTGTTTCGTCGGGACAGGATCTCAATCGATTGACCGCACTCTTAGAAAGAAGAAACCCATGAAAAACTTAGTAATGATTTTTTTATCCTTAGTTTTCATTAGCGCCGCTCATGCCGAAGAAGACTTGATACTCGATGTACCGCGAAGTAATTTATCGTTACCAGAATCTGAACGCACAATGGATTTAACACCAAAATATTTTGAAATTAGCGCTTCGACTTGGCAGCCTGACCAGTTTTCTCAAGTCAGTCAGTTGCCTATGACATCTAGTTTTAGCAAAATTGAAGGTCCTAAAATTTCATTGAGCTACAATACACCGCTGAAAACAAATAGCTTGGGAATTTTCTCGTCCCACGTGGGCATTTCCTATCTCCAACTCGAACGCACAGGTTATATAAATGTTGGCACTACCGGCATTGAGGTTTCTCAAAAAACAAATCTTTATCAGGCATTAGTCGGAATGGCTTATGAGCCAAACAAAACCTTGTTATCGGTGATAAAACCTTACGCCGTTCTTTCACTATCACCGATATGGGTTCAGAGCGCGCGGTCCGAATTTAATAGTGGCGTCAGCGAAGTCGAATGGTCGGCTCAGGCTTCGGCAGGATTAAGTTTTAATATAAAGCCGGTCGCACAATGGATAGGCATTGAAGATATGGCAGTCAACATTGCAATTGATAAAACTCAAGACCTACAAAGTGATTCTTTAACTGGAACTGGTGTTGCCATCGGAACAAAAGTTGGTTGGTATTAATATTTTAGGAGATCTTTTATGAAAATGATGTCATCGACCTTCAAACAAATATCTCTCTTATCTTTGCTGATTTTCACGCTCAGTGCTTGCAATAAAGATAAGGATGTTGATGATTACAAAACTGAAAAATTACATGCCGATCTGGCTGTGCTAAAAACCGTTGAAGGATCATACACGGGCTACCTGGCTTCAAAACAAGATCCAAATATAAATTTAGGTGCACTGAAAATCACCTTAACAGCGACAACTCAAACAAATGATAGTCCAATGAATGATGGTGGAAAAGCTTCGGTTCAACCTATCCTTGTTGCGGAAGTTGAATTTCAAGGCGCCTATAGAGTTTCAATTGTTGGACAAAATAGCTTTTATGATTCGAGTTCGGAATTTCATACGGATATCCCCATTGAAGTGACTAGTGGAACCGCTACTGGAAAACCCACCATCGAAAGAGTCACTATCAACGGAACTATTTCTGGATCTGTAATGTCTGGCTCCATGTATGCTTCTGGTTATAGTAGTTATGGTGGAACATTTAATCTCGTATTAAATGGCCCATCACTGCAAAAGCTCTCCTTAGCAAAAAAGCCTGACGTAACATCAAACCGCACTCCGATCTTAAAAACTTATTTAGGAACTGCTAGTGGTTTAACATCCGGCGACACTCCAGTAACTTTATTTATCACCAGGCCTCCTCTGGATAAATTCACTGAAATTTATTATCTTTTGTATCCTTCATCAGAAAGCTTATTGCAGATTTCATTTTTGATTGCTGAAGGTGTCCCAGGACCAGGCTTTCCAGTTGCAACTTGGGATACAACGAATGGAACTCTATTGGCCCGCGCCGACTTCACCGCTTCGAATGGCAGTACAGTGACCTTGTCGTTAACCTGTCAAAATTTTCGTTTATATGAGACCAAATATAATTTCACTTGCACGTACTCAAGCACATTAAGACCGGGCAACTTAGTTATGATTTTTAAAAGTAAATAAGTTTGTTAAGAACTAAGTGAATATTATTTCACTCGCGCTTTAATCAAATCCTGAAAGATCAGAATTCCTACTGGTCTTTTGGGAACTGCCGCGGATTTATCTAACACAAATAACATTTGAATACGAAATTGCTCCATCATGAATAAAGCTTTTTCGGCAAGCTCATTGCAATCAATGGTGCGGGGATGAGCATTCATCAAATCTTTGGCTGTGCCATCCAGTGGATTGAGATTTTTTTCTAAACGCCGACGAATATCACCATCCGTAATCACACCAATCAACTCACCATTCGCATCGATCACGCCTGCCGAACCACGCACATCTTTATGAGTCATGATCGAGAAAACTTCTTTCACCGCCGTCTGAGGTGTCACCAAAGGCATAGATTCCCCACTGTGCATGATCTCTTTCACACGCGTAAGCAAACGAAATCCTAAGCTGCCACCGGGATGAAATTCTGCAAAATCTTCAATACTAAATCCTTTTTCCGCAAGCACCGTCATCGCTAAGGCATCACCCATTGCCAATGTCGCCGTTGTGCTGGCCGTGGGTGCAAGACCTAAGGGACAAGCTTCTTTTGGCACATTCACATCAAGGACCAAAGCCGCTGCTTTAGCCAATGAACTTTTTAAATTTCCAGTCATGGCAATTAGAGGCAAATTTCTTCGCGCCATAAAATTAATAATATGCAGTAATTCGGCAGCTTCGCCCCCATAGGAAATTGCTAACACCACATCATCTGGCCCAATCAATCCCAAATCGCCATGCGCACTTTCTGAAGGATGTAAATAGACCGAGGGAGTTCCAGTTGAAGAAAATGTGCTCGCTAACTTCCGAGCGATCTGTCCAGACTTACCGATACCCGTAATGACCAGTTTTCCCTTAAGGTTTTTTATTAGATCAACGGATTTAATAAAAGAATCACCGATTTTATTTTTTAAAGAAAGTATCGCCTGCGCTTCGACGTCGAAAACTATTTGGGCTTGTTCAATAATTCTTCCGCTCATGCTTTACACCAAAATCGACTTACGCGATTCTTTCTTAATTGTGTCACGGGAAATTTTTTCTACTTTATTTTTTGGAAGCAGCTCAAATGCACTTTTTCTTTGCAACGAAGCTTTTACAAACTGAGTGAACAAGGGGTGCGGAGCCAATGGTTTCGATTTAAATTCCGGATGAAATTGAACTCCGATAAACCAAGGATGATCGGGCAACTCGATAATTTCCACTAAATTTCTTTCTTTGCATAAGCCCGCCGCCACAAGTCCCCGTTTCAAAAAAAGATCTTTGAACTTATTATTAAATTCATAACGATGACGATGTCTTTCTTGAATGCGATTTTCACGGTAAATCTGATGAGTCTTGGTGCCCGGCTTTAAGTCGCAAGGAAATGAGCCCAATCTCATTGTCCCGCCCTTTTGAGTTTGGGATTTTTGCTCAAACATAAAATCAATAACAAGATTACCTCGTGCATTTTCACCGATAAATTCGCGGGAAGTTGCATCCTTGATGCCACACACATTGCGTGCGAACTCAATAGCTGCGAGTTGCATACCAAAACAAATTCCAAAAAATGGAATTTGTTTTTCACGAGCATACTTAATGGCGGAAATTTTTCCTTCCACGCCACGAGTGCCGAATCCTCCGGGAACGAGTATTCCCTGCACATCGCCTAAAGCTTGAGAAATAATTTTATCATTTAATTTTTCTGAATCGACGTAAACCACTTCAACTTTACAATCGTTGGCCAATCCTCCGTGAACGATCGCTTCATGTAAAGACTTATAGGACTCTTTCAAATCGACGTATTTTCCCACCACACCGATTCGCACACTCCGTGCTGGATTTTTAATCGTTTTCACAGTTTTGATCCAACCTCGCAGATCCGGAGTTTCACCCTCTAAATTAAGATGTGCAGCAATAAGCTCATCCAATTTTTCTTTGTGCAAAGCCATTGGCACTTCATAAATTGTTGAAGAATCCTGAGCTCCGATAACGTGTTCAGGTTTAACAGAACAAAACAAAGCGATTTTTTTCTTCAATGATTCATCAAGATGTTTTTCACTTCGGCACACCAGAAAATCAGGCTGAAGACCTAACATTCGTAGTTCTTTAACAGAATGCTGAGTGGGTTTACTTTTTAGTTCTCCTGCCGCTGCAATATAAGGCACATATGTGACATGAACTAAAACGGAATTTCCCATGCCCACTTCGTCTCGCATTTGACGAATGGCCTCAAGAAAAGGTTGACCTTCAATATCACCAACCGTTCCACCAATTTCCACAATAATCACTTCACTACCTTGAGCTGCTTCAAAAGTTCGCGCTTTAATTTCATCAGTGATATGGGGAATAACCTGCACTGTACCGCCAAGATAGTCCCCTTTTCTTTCCCGGCCAATGACAGTGTCATAAATTTGCCCAGTAGATACACTGTTCGAACGAGTCATAATTGCAGATGTGAATCTTTCATAGTGGCCAAGATCTAAATCCGTTTCTGCGCCATCTTCCGTGACATACACTTCGCCATGCTGAAAAGGCGACATTGTCCCCGGATCGACATTTAAATAAGGATCAAACTTCATGATCGTGACTTTAATTCCGCGCGCTTCAAGCAAAGCTCCAAGACTTGCTGCAGTTAGGCCCTTGCCGATGGATGAAACCACGCCACCCGTAACAAAAATAAATTTTTGTTTCATCGGGTTTTTAACGGATTTTTGAGTCGAGACTTTTCTTTTTATTTTTTTCATGACTTCTTCCTTGCTAACCATTCTTCGAGTCGAATCAAATCCTGTGGAGTATCAATTGCCCAAGTTTGATTTTGTATCTGTAAAACTCGAATTCGTGCACCTAAATACAAAGCCCGCAATTGTTCGAGGGCCTCTGCCTTTTCTATCAAGGCTGGCTCTGCCTCACAAAAGCTTTTCAAGAATTTTTTCGTATAAGCATAAATTCCGATGTGTTTTAAGCAAACCGGACCCCCTTCAAGCGATTTCGCGTCATGTCGAGAGTGGGGAATGGGAAATCGACTGAAGTAAAGTGCGTCTCCGGCCTTATTCAAAATTACTTTTACCGTATTTGGCGACGCCATTTCACTTTCAGAAATTTGATGAGCCAAAGTGGCCATTTCAGGGGTATCGCCTTTTAAGTAAATTTCAGCCAAGGCATCAATATCCATAGCTTGAATCAAAGGTTCATCCCCTTGAATATTAATAGCCACATCAAAATTTAAATCTTTGGTGGCGTGGAAAATGCGGTCCGTTCCTGAAGTCAACTCTGCAGGAGTCATGATCGCCTTTGCTCCTGCTTTTTCACTCACCTGAAAAATTTCTTGATCATCTGTTGCAACATAAACGGAACTTAAACTTTTACTTTTGAGCGAGCCTTCGATCACCCATTGAATCATGGGTTTACCTTGAATGAGTGCCAAAGGTTTATTGGGAAACCGAGTGGCCCCGCGACGAGCAGGAATGACTCCTATGATTTTTTTTTGCGTGGATCCCATTTCTTTTTTTCTTTTCTTTTCGCGATAATTTCTTGTTTTATATTCTCTCGCTCTTGATTTTCTTTCTTTGCCATTTTTTCTCTTTGCGCTGAATCCTTCGGTACAAATTCTTTTAACCAGGATTCAAAAATTTCTTCTTCGATTTCTTTAATCCCAATTTTTTTAAGAGAGGAACACAGTCTCACTTCAGAAAGTCCCGAGTTTTTTTGTTTTTCTTTTAAATATTTTTGCTGTTCATTTTTTGAAATTTTATCGATCTTCGTTAGGACAACATAAAATCCCAAATCTTGATTGTTACAAAAATTTTTCAGGAGCTCTTCTTCTTGGCTCCAATTGCGACGAACATCCATAATCAAAACAAGGCCTTTTAAATTGTCGCGATTCAATAAATAGTTTTCAATCATCTGCTGCCAGTCGTGAACTTCAGCCCCTGATCGCGCCGCAAATCCATATCCCGGTGTATCGACCATTAAATATTTATTTTCGATATTAAAAAAATTCAGTAATCGAGTTTTTCCAGGCGTTTGACTGACCAAAGCGATTTTTGACCCTGCCCAGGTGTTAATAAAAGAAGACTTCCCAGCGTTGCTGCGACCAGCGATTGCTATTTCAGGCAAGGACGATGGTGGGTAATCCTGTGGGAAGACCGCGCTTTTTAGATATTGAACAAATCGGGACATGCCCCAACCTACAACAGAATTAAGGCTTTCTCAAATCTTGGATCAAAATCTTTAAGCCTAGACCCAGCAAGGTCTAATCGACTGAATTCAAGCTGAAGAATATGAAAATACGGCCAAAAAATTGAACAAACCCGGATCCGTGTCTGGTTACGGACATACAATCAACCTACAAGGAGAATAATGATGAAGGCCTTCTTAAAATCTGTGCAAACCCCCGGTTTGAGCTTCCCACTTGGTGAGTTTATCAACCTGGGCAGAGACTCAGAATGTCAAATTTGCCTAGCGGACGACTCGATTTCCGAACGCCATGCCCGTATTGAAAAACGAGGTGATAAGTTTTTTCTTAAAGACCTTCGTAGCCTTCAGGGGTCCTATGTCAATGATCTCATGGTGAATGAAACTGAACTCAAGGACGGGGATTTGATTCGGCTTGGTCAACAAGAACTTTTCTTTTGTTTAGAATCAGCAAGTGAAAAAAGTTTCGATCTCAATAGTCGAAACTCTAGCTGGAATGAAACTCTGCAACGCTTAGTTAAAGTCGCTCAAACCGATTTTCCCATTTTACTTCTAGGTCCTTCAGGCACAGGAAAAGATGTCATTGCCCAAAAACTTCATGAATGTTCTCACCGTAATGCGGGACCTTTAGTCAGCGTTAACTGCAGTGCTTTAACAGAAACCTTAGTTGAAAGTGAACTTTTTGGTCACGTCAAAGGAAGTTTTACTGGCGCTATTAATGATCGCAAAGGCGCCTTTGAAGCGGCTCGTGGGGGGACCTTATTCTTAGATGAAATTGGTGATTTAACTTATGGCTTGCAGGCTAAACTTTTGCGCGCTTTAGAAAACAATGAAATCCGACCTGTCGGTAGCGATCGAGTCGTCAAAACGGACGTGCGGATTGTCGCCGCCACTCATCAGAATTTATGTGAAAAAATCCAACGAAACCAATTTCGAGCTGATCTTTATTTTAGGTTAAATGTAGTTACGGTTACTCCGCCGGCCTTGAAAGATCGCATGGAAGATTTTGACGATCTTTTTTATCAATTTGCCAAACTTTACCGCGTACGATTTTCACATAATGCCATTCAAAGGCTCAAGAATCACACCTGGCCAGGAAATATTCGGGAACTAAAAAATCTTGTCGCCAGAGCCTCGGCCCTTTTTTCAAAAGAATCTGTGGATGAAATCAAAGTTGAAAATCTTATTGATAAAACAATGATCGAAAATACAAATGATAATTTCACGAATGAATCTGCGGAAGAAAATTCACCCACCTTGCCAGTAATCAAAGAAATTGAAAGGCAAATGATCATCAAACGACTTGCCGCCAATCGTGGAAATCAACGAAGAACAGCTTTAGATCTTGGCATGCCCAAAAGCACACTTCATGATCGGTTAAAGGATTACAATATTGAGGTTGAAAGTTTCAAGGCTTAACGATGGCTTGTTTGATGTAAACTTTTTTTACTTTTCCTTTGGTCAGAAAAGAGTTCAGCTCTTTTCTGATTTTTTCTAAGAGAAGCTGTTTGCCTGCTATTGTATCCAGGTCGTTAAACGTCATTTCTTCCATTGCTCGTTGAACATGATCAATAACTTCATATTCGCGGTCTTTAAGCTCAATCACCACATCTGATGAATTGCCTTCTGCAAAGAATTCAAAAAAAGCCATGGGATTTGGTCCGGATGTTTCAGAACGTCTTAGGTTAACGACGGCTCGTCGCAATGACATAATATTTTGTTTAACCCGTGGGGAATCATAAAAATCCTCTCGGATTTCATCTTGTGGATAAGTAGAGACCTCTTTAGCCCACTCTTCCATGGAATTTACAAAAAGCTGATTGCCTTTGGGAATCACGCCAACCGTTAATGAACGGCGAATAAATAAAACTACAAATATCGAAAGAAAAGTCATTCCAACAATTACTAATTTCTTCTGAACACTTAAGTATTTATATTTGGTTTGAGTATTTGCAATCGATTTGTTCAGCTTCGTGAATGCTTCTTTGATCATTTTTAAAAAAGAAAGGAAACCGGCTTTCCAACCTTTTTGTAAAAAAGATTTGATCGTTGCAACTGCTATAGAGATGATCGCATAAATCCGTCGCTGAAAACGATTCCACCGAGCTCGAATGGATGGGGATTCTTCTTCTTTTAAAATTTGATCCAAATCCAATAAATCAATATTTTGTCCAGTTGAAGGAAGAACAGACATCACTTGCAATAAACTCTGATTAAACTCGGGGTCACTTTCTTGAATAATTTTATCAAGATCCTCTACAGAAATTAACTCTTCTTGATTGGACTCCTCATCCTGAGCATTTTGTCCAGGTTTATCGACTTTAGTCTGAGTTGAATCATCATCAGCCAAATTGTTCTCCTACGGACTATTGTAAGAATGTTCACGGTAAAGTCGCAAGAATAATTTCAAAGCGGGTAAGTCCTGTTACTCTTAGAATGTGGAGGCGACCTTGAAAATCCCCTATTTTCCTATTTTATTTAGCTTAATAACAACTTCTTGCACTTCCCTGCATCGTTCTTCGACGAGCGGCTATGCGGAGTCAAGCGGCCCCAATTATAAAAGAGTTTATAAGGTTGGCGAAAGATTCAGCAATGAACAGCCCGACGCTGTATCAGAAAACCGAATCCGTAATCTTGAAAGAAAATTAGATTCGAAAAAAGAACGAGAACAATATGCTAAGGTTCTTCCTTGGTTAAGAACAGAAACAGAAAAGATAGAGTTTCTGAGCATTTCCGGCATAGAAAACCGTCAAGATTGGCTCAATCAGAAAAAAATTTGGCAAAGGGCACAGATCCCATCTCAAGAATACAAAGAGTTGATTGATTCACAGGATATTGCCATTGGTATGCCGATGGACTTTGTTAAAAAATCTTGGGGAGAGCCCCAGTCCGTAGAATCCTCAGGAAGCCCTACATTTAAAAACGAGAGATGGAAATACACGCGCCATATTTCTACTAACGACGGGTTCAAACAGGAACGTCGCTATGTCTATTTTGAAGGCGGCCGCGTGGTGGGTTGGGAAACCGAGTGATCTATTTTTGGACATTGCACCTATTGAGTGAACGAAAGTTCTACAAAAATGACTCTCTTTGCGTTTCAAAATAAGAATCAAACCATCAAATTTGAGTTCACCCAAAGACTGAATTATACTGGTTTCAACAAACAAGGTGGAAACTATGAAACAGCTTAAAGCGGTCGTCCTTTGCTCTCTATCTGCATTAGTAATAAGTCTGGCCTTTCAGAACTGTGGGCAACAAGGATCCGTAGACATCGAGCCTGGGTCCGCTCCACTTGCCAAAACCTCGACTGAAACAATGATAATAAATCCCGACGCTAATGACAATATAATGCCTCCTCATAATGATGATGGCTTGGAGCCATCTGATGATTCTAAAGGCAAAGGAGCATGTGCTCGAATTAGTATCGCTGACATATTATTAAAAATCGAATCCATTCGTGTTGGCTCAGGTGGTTCAAAATTAGGCGATGCTATCGCTCTTGACGAAATCGACGCTTCGATTTCTATGAATAAGTTACATGTCACTATCAAAGCGACAAAAGAAGTTCTTCGAGTGAAAGACTTATTTATGGTTCTTAAAGCTGACGGCAATAAGGTTTTGGATAACAACACCATGGCGTATGATTTGAAAACACCGAGTGGTCAAACTGCAGGCTTAAAAGTGCATTTAGATTCAGAAGTATCTTTAAAGGCTGGAGAAATATATTCTCTTCAATTCTCTATTAATCCTTCTCAGCAAATTGTTTCAAATCCAGTGAAGTGTTTATTTAGGCCAGTTATTAAAAGTGCACGCATTGTCGTTGCACTTGTTGATACACTTTAAATCGATTCAACGCACTTTAGATTAGTACTAAAGTGCGTCCTAATGAGCTTCATCCCAATTTTGACCGAATGAAGCGTTCACTTTTAAAGGCACTGATAGGACCGCTGCATTTTCCATAATTTTTTTTATCATTGGCTGCTCAGCTTCAACCTCATTTTGACTAGCCTCAAAAATCAACTCATCGTGCACTTGTAAAAGCATCGGTATTTTAATGCTCTTATCAATCGTTATCATTGCATTCTTAACCAGATCACTGGCGGTACCTTGTATTGGAGCATTAATCGCTGCACGTTCACCAAATTTTTTGATGGCACCATTTTTAGCTTGTAACTCCGGCAAATAACGTCGGCGTCCCATTAAGGTTTCGACGTAACCTTTTTCATAAGCAAATTTAACCATAGAATCCATGTACTCTTTGACCCCGGGAAATTTTTCGAAATAGCGTTTGATAATCTCCTGCGATTCAGTTCTGGAAATTCCCAAATTTTCGGCAAGCCCAAAAGCCCCTTGCCCATAAGCAATACCAAAATTCACGGCCTTCGCGGCTCGGCGCAAATCCGCTGTAACGGCACTTAAGGGCAAAGAATAAATTTCAGCCGCCGTGGCCGTGTGAATATCTAGATCATCGATAAAAGCTTTCTTCATGTTTTTATCATCTGAAATATGCGCTAAAATACGAAGTTCAATTTGCGAATAATCTAATGATAACAAAACTTGATCTTTTTTAGCGATAAAAGCTTTTCGCACTCGTTGTCCTTGCAATGTTCGAATCGGAATATTTTGCAAATTCGGATTGGTGCTTGAAAGGCGCCCTGTCGAGGTCAGTGCTTGATTAAAATGCGTGTGCACTCGATGAGTTTCTGTATTCATCAACGCAGGTAGAGCATCCACATAAGTGGATTTTAGTTTCGCAAATTCACGGTATTGTAAAACTAATAGCGCAATAGGATGGTTTAACTTTTCTAACACATCTGTATCCGTTGAAAAACCAGTTTTTGTCTTTTTAATTGCTTCAAGCCCAAGTTTTTGAAAAAGAATTACGCCCAATTGTTTCGGGCTGGCAATATTAAAAACTTCACCAGCCACCTGATGGATCTCTTTTTCAAGAATGCGAATTTCTTTTTCTAATTCCAAAGAAAATTTTTGCAAATAATCCAAATCCAAACGAACTCCACGGCGTTCCATCTTGTAAAGAATCTGAGCCAAGGGAAAATCCATTGTTTCGACAATTTGCAGTCCGTTTGGCCACTGAATTTTTTCTTTCAAAGCGAGCTGTAAATTTTTATGAATTTCAAATATTTCGGACATCTGAGATAAATCCGATACTTCACAATGTAAAACATCTTTAACAACCGCTTCAAAGTGAGAAGTATCACCGGCTTTAAGAATATAGGCAGCTAACATAGAATCCCAATGCACCTTTCCGGTCGAATCGATCGGGCAATGCAAATGGCCCCATGTTTTTTTCAAATCAAAACCGGCCCATTGAATTTGAGTCAGCTTTTCATTACTCAAGCTCGAGTCATCCACCGATAAACAGTGGAAGATCCAATCATTCTGAGAAAAGAATACTCCCCGGGTGCTCAAATGACTCCATAAAGGTAAGTTTAAATCCAATCGCAAATACATCTCGGACAATTCACCAGATAAAATTTTATATGATGAATTCGTGTTTACGATCTCCGAAGAGAGCCCGCCATCAGCGGATTTATTTTCATCTAACCTAACCACTGCAGGCTCTTCTGCCGCCAGCAATGTTTTTTCAAAAGTTTTAAAGTTAAGTTCGCGCAAAAGTTCGCGCAGTTCATTTTCTTTCATCGCACCACGACGGTAAGTCGCCATATCATCAGACATAGGAACATTCATAGCGATGGTCACTAGTTTTTTTGATAGAAAAGCCATGTCTTTTGATTTCAAAAGTTTTTCTTTAAGTTTTACACTTTCAATTTCATTAATCCGCTCGTACAAATCCTCGACAGAATTAAATTGATCAAGAATTTTTTGTGCTCCCTTGGGCCCGATGCCTTCGACGCCAGGAATATTATCAGAGCTGTCGCCAACCAAAGCTAAGTAATCGATAAACTTTGCTGGCTCTATTCCCCATTTTTCTTTAACACCCAAAACATCGATCCGAGTGTCTTTCATTGTGTCCCATAAAATCACATGAGGCTTAACGATCTGGCCAAAATCTTTATCACCACTGACAACAACCACTTCGAATTGTTTTTTTAAAGAAATTTCCGTTAAGGTCCCGATCAAATCATCAGCCTCATAATTGGGAACTTCAAATGAAGGAATTCCCAATACGTCGGCTAACTTTTTAATATAAGGAATCTGTTTTCCCAAGTCTTCGGGCATTTCCGTACGATTCGCTTTGTAATCTTCATACAAATCTTTACGAAATGAAGGCTCTTTTCGGTCATAACAAAAAGCGATGTATTCAGGTTTTTCAGCCTTCAATAATTTAATTAACATGGATAAAAAACCATAAATGGCATTCACCGGCAAACCTGAAGGCGAACTTAAAGGTCGAATTGCATAATAGGCTCTAAAAAAGAGCGAGCTGACATCAACGAGGAATATTTTTTTCATTGTTCGGAAGACTATCACTATGAATCTGTCCGAGTGAATCTTGATCTAATATTTTTTCTGCACGTGCGGTATTTTGCACCTGATCGCAGCATTCCTCAGCCATGTGCGAAATAAGCTCTAAAATTTGGCAGTACTCTTCGCTGGGCGAAATCGATCCGGTTTCTATATCTTCAATAAAATGAGAAGGGCACTGTAAGCGGCGAGCTAAATCTGACTGACTCCAACCTAAGCGACAACGTAAAACTCGTATCGTTTCTTTGTTCCAAATTTGCACAGCTGTCTCTTTTGAAGTGGCGTCACTCATAATAAATCAATTTACCTCAAAAAAGTTCTGTTTTAAATGGATTTTGGGGATTTGAAAATATTGACTAGTCTAGGCAGCTCTACTCACTGGGCAGGAAAAACGAATACCAAGTCATTTTCCCCAGCAAAATCAAGCCGATCCTTAGCCTGATGTTCCATATAGTCTGGATCTTTGGCCTGTAAAAGCTGCATTTTTAATGTTTGGGTTTCTTTAATGGTAACTAAAATTTCCCGGTGTTTACGCTCTTTATCACGATGTAAATTCCACAATTTCCAAAAACTTCCATTGAGCAATAGGCTAGAGAAAACTAAAAAAAGACAGCTCACAAAAACCATACGGGGTTGCTCAAGACTCTGTCGTATCCAATTGGCCATGGTTCTTACTTGCATGAACCTATCTTACTTAATTTGGTCTAATTCGGCTGCAAATTTCACTCAGTCTAGACTTGTGGCCTCCCCCTGCCCCGTTCCCACTCCGGTATCCCGGAAACTGGGCCCAGTATCCAGGATACAGTACAGAATCCCATGAATAATTCGGCTCATCAGCTCTCCGGGTCTTTGTTTTGCTTCCAATCTTGATGTTCATAAGACTGTACGTAGTTCACGTGGCGTTCCAGTTGCAACGATCACCTGCTTTTAACCTTAACTAGAGAAACTTCACAATTACCCCTTCGAGAAGAGGGGCGCTATAGGAGATTTTTATGAAACTTTTAAGCCTTGTTTTAACAATTTTGGTTATATCCGTTCAGTCTTACGCGGGCTCATGTAACAAGAGAGTTCAATGCCCTGCCGGAAGCAATTTCGAATATGCTTATGCCGACTTGGGTGATGGCGTTTTAGGAACAAATAACACCGGTCAGTGCAGAGGCTATACAGGATCAACACAAGATGGGTCAACAGTAGCATATTGTGAATGTAAATCTGAGTTGGATCAAAATGTAGTTCATTTGATGTCCTCTTGTCGAACGGGACCTCGCGTCTACACAACTAATTCCTGGGAGCTTCCTTGGTGGCAAGTAATTGTATTTTAAATTTGAATTAGTGACAATTGCTCCATGAAATCTAGCGCTCAAAACTTTCGCTCCAAATGCTTCAGTGTAAAAGCATTTAATTTGTTGCTGCGTTTATTTGGATAATAAAGGAATGATTTTGGCGACCACTTGTAAATTATAGAGCACTGGCTTGTGGTGTAACTTCCGGCCTAGCTTCAAATAGGTCGCTTTAAAAGGCATTTTAGGCTTTAGCTCATTTTAATTAACCTATGGGCTTCAAAAGTCTGTGTGTTATCGACTCTCAGGATGTGCTTTTGGGATTATTTTCTAATCCAAACCCAGTCCAAATTGAAACAAGCGATCTCTTCGGCTGGCGAGGAATGAACACGTTTTAGAAATTTTTTTATGAAGTCTACCATTTCTTCCCTTAAGATTTCAAAATCTTTTTTAGATATTGAAACTGGAGCTGTGTACATCAATTCCATTTCAGTCAGATTTTCTGAATACTGAGTCGAACGAAGCCTCCAATTCGAATGGTGTTTATGAAGATGCCTAGAAGTGCTTTCGAGATGAGTAGATTGAGGTCCCATTTTATATTTTCCATTTCCTTCGATTACCAAACCGCTCTCTGTTAAAAACTGCAGAAAGTTTGTGGCCTTTGACCGCGACAGGTCAAACCGAGTGCTGATCTCATCCAAATTTTTTCCGTCATCTAAAGTGGAAGTGTAAAGACGAATGGCAGAAAACAGCGCGCTTGAATAAAAAATAGATTTTTCTTCTTCAGATAGATTTTTTTTAGCTATCACTCGATTTGAAATTTTCAAACCTTCAACTTTAAGTGCTGCAGCTTTTCTTTGGTAATACTCTTTAAGCTCTTTGGTTCCGGCTCGATCTTCTTGAAGAAGAATTAAGAAATAATCCGCTTCGAGCGGGGAAAGGCCAAGATATTCTGAAAGTTTGAAACATTGTTCTGGTGATAATTGTTTATCACCAGTAAGAACTTGGCTGATCAATGTTGGGCTCACAGAAAGGGCTTGAGCAATTTTAGAGATTTCCCCGCGACCTTTTTTAGGAAGTTGACTGATATAGTGCTTTAAAAAATCACGATAATGGGAATAATTTAAAATCATACTCATACCTCAAATATAAGTATTATCGGCTATTTACATATAAACTTCACTAAAAGTAATGGTATATACTTACTATTTTACTAAAAAAGTATGTTTTAAAATAACGCAGCAGATTATTGTGGCTTCATCGAAAGGCTAAAATATGAAACTGGCAGTGAAACTAAAACAACTCCGAGTTCAAAAATCATGGTCTCTAGCTACTACGGCCCGAAGCCTTGGTGTTCCAGCTTCAACTTATAAAGAGTGGGAACTGGGAAGAAAAATTCCGGTGGACCAATTGGTGAATCTTGCCGGACTTCACTCAACATCTGTTTCAAACCTGTTAGGTCAAAAGCAGATTTCAAATGAAGAGTTAGCTAAAGGATTATTGGCTCTAGAAGCTGCAATGATTCATGTAAAGAAAGCGATCAGTCACCTTTGAAAACTTGTCTGATTTCAGGCGAGATCTTGGTGAAATGAAGCAGAATTGCGAAGGTGTAAAGGTTTTTTACACTGCAGAAACGATGAGTTTGATTTGAAGAGAGAATTTTTTTGCAAATGAAATGTTGGAAATTGAATTGCATTTAACAATTAAGGAGATTTTATGGAAACAGTAACCCGTTTTAAACAAATATTAATGGCGAGTCTTTTGACAGTTGCACCTCTTTTTGCGTCAGCATTAGGCGGCAGTGATGGTGGTGGTGGTGATCCTTGTGAAGATAGGTTTAGTGAAATCAGAGATGACATCAGATCTTGGATACGAAAAGGTGGTCCTACTCAAGGTTTTAAATTGCCACCGGGCATTGATGCACAAACATATGCTTCAACTCTTTTAGACGCTTTTGAAAATACCAAAGTCAAATGTATAAAGCCAACAGATGAAGAAGCTAAACATGAACTCCCAATTAAGTTTTGTGGTAGCCCGAAGGTTTGTAAATTTGAACGTAGTTCAAATCAAAAATTAAAAAAAAATACTATTACTTGTGATTACAATGCCTTTTTAGATACGTCGACCATGACAACAGCTAGACAGTATCGATTAGTGCATCATGAGTACTCTGGTATTGCAAATCTTGAAAATCCCCAATGTGACGAATCTAAATACGAAATTTCACGTGAAATATCTAAGTATCTTGAACCAACTGAAAAGTTAGTTGTTAAGCAGTTAAGCGAGGCTGTTCCTAAAATAATAATAACTGATCCGTTGGCGGTAGTTGATTTTCTACATCCTTCAATTCGAAAAATACTTCCGTTTCAACGTGATGATTTAAATGTGTCAGAAAGAAGTAGTTGGGCCGTTAATAACGTGGTATGTGCAGCCTTTGTCAGACAAGGTGCAAATAAAAGAGTTATGATTTGGCCAAAAAAAGATGCTTTAGTTTTTGAAGGTGTACGCAATGTAAACCAAAAATCTAATTATGTTGTTGGGATCACAAGTGGATGCCACGCAATTGATGTTGATGGAAAAATTGTAGAAGCTTCGGTTCCATCTCGCCAAAGCTACGACCACAAAAAGGGAGAATTTGAATCTCTAGCAGTGTCAGTTCCCCCGGGAGCTCTGTTTCTGGATCTTACTCCTTCCTCTTCTTCCTCCTCTACCTCCGCTTACGGTTACCTCGACGTCAATATTCATTCCTTATATTACAAAGGTACTATGGTTGGAGCATATGACTATGCCTTTTGGGATGTTTGGTATCTCCGTGATCTGTGCAGCGGCCCCTTATCTGAGAAATGCACTTATGTTCCCGATGCTAATGGAGTGAAGATACTTTTCAATAGGTAGTGACTTTTATAAACCACTGAAATTTGATGAAGAATGACAAGAAAGTAAGCGTACTGGCTTCGAAATTGCGATAATTAAACAAGGAGGACTTATGTCGGACACAAGACTAATTAAATTAATATTGAGTATTCTCGTGCTGACTTTTATGGGTACTTCACCTGCGGTTTCTTCAGGGGTTCGTGAATCTTCACAGAATAGCAATCACAGAACTACTCGAGACGGGGTGATATTTACATTAGATACTTCGAATATTGCCTTGGGTGAGGCCTATCGCGATCCTTCGGGTCTTATTTGGGGAAGTATTGTTACTGCTAACGGTAAGATCAATCACATGAGTCAGCGTGATGCTAATAAATATTGTAATGCTGGTAATGCTCGTCTGCCAACATATGAAGAATTTGTGCAATTGGCAAAATATTTGGGTTACGGGACAGCCCAAGGTTACAGTCCATATCAAGCCGATGGAAAAACAGATTTACTTCCCGGTCTCTCCGGTTATTGGTTTTGGTCGATATCGTTTATTCCGAATGCTGATAGCTCTGGCTACGTCTTCAATGGCAATACCGGTGTCATCGACTACGGAGCTCTCGTCAGCAGTGGTTGTGCGTTTCGTTGTGTCAACAAGCGCGGTATCGAAAAGTAAATTTAAAATAGTCTTTTCATATTTAAGTCTCAACATTCGACTTATCGACACGAAATATTGGGTCAAAAGAAAAATTCACTCCTTTGAGCTTAATGCCCCAGCCGCTGGTTACAGAATTTTGCATGTCATGGTTGAAAAAGATTTTTCCAAACGCGAAGAGAGTGGCGGATAAAGTCTTGTAAAAAACTTGGGATTTTTGGATATAGGAGTGAAAAAAACTATCGGCTGAGGTTTTAAGGCCGCCCAGACAAACAGGACCTGGTACCTTTAAGTGGTGCACCCGAACCGCTCTCCAGTCTAATTTTCGTTAAGTGATTGAATTTAAAAAAGTGTTCTCAGAAAGCGTGGAGAACATGCTTTGGGTACTTAAAGCCTGTTCTCCTGATTAGAGAACGTTCTCTAGCAAAATTCTGTATTTGTTCATATTGCGTATAAACATAAAAAATTTCTTTTGTATATACAGTATATGTAGTATCTTAGGCTGATGACGCGAATTAAAGCTCTTTCGTCAAAACACTTGGTCTATAAAATAAATGAAAACGATCATAGGCCACCGCATGTGCATGTTGAAGGCATGGGAGCCTCAGTTCGCATAAATTTGTTGACCCTTGAAATTATGGATACGGAGACGGATTTTTCACAATCTACTTTAAATAGAATTTTAAGGGTCGTTAAAGAAAATAGAAACTTACTTTTAGAAAGGTGGGAGGAATTGCATGGCTAAAAAAGTTAAAACCGGTAGCGTGAATATTCCTGTAGAGGATTTTGAGGACGAAAATATTACAGCCCATATTTCCATCAGGCTTCCTCTTAATTTGGTGAAAGAACTTAAAAAACTGGCCTTGAATGAAGAGTATGAAGGTCGGTACCAAGTTTTGATTCGGGACGTCCTACAGGGATATGCTGAAAAGAGCCGGGGTAGGAAAAAGACTTCAGCTTAAAAAGGCTGTATAAAAGCATGGGCTTTATGTGTAAAACGAAGCTTCTAATCATTTGGTTTAAGTCAGATTTAACCGCTGAGGGTCACCTAGTTTCCAATCTTAAAAAAATCCAAATTGTAACAATATAACTCTTCCTCTGCAGAATTTCGAATAATTGTACGACTCGATTCAATTTCGCTTATGATTTTTTCTTTAATTTTTTGGATATCGCTTTTCGATAAACTTACCACTGTTGAAAAGTGAACATCTTTATTTTCCGCACGACTGAGAGCATTGATTGCCATTATTCTCCAATTTGAATGATGACGGGGCAAAAGTGGTGAATCAGCACCCAAAAATAGAAAATCATTTCCCGCGAATTCGTATTGATTTCCTCTCGGTACTACCAGTCCTATTGATTGTAGAAATTCTAGAATAGAGGATACTTTTTCAAGCGTAAGGCCTAATTTATTTGCGATACTATCTTTTGTTCGAAACTCTGGAATTGATATAAGGATGTGAATTGCCGAATAATACCATTCACTATAATAAGTCATTTGATCAGAAGGCTCGAGAATATTTTTTCCTGAGAATCGTTCCTTTAGAACTTGGCGTTTCTCTAAAATGTTTTTTAATTGGTCGAGCAGCCTTTCCTTTAACTGTTTTGTCCCTGCACGGCCAACTTGAATAAGAAGCAGAAAAAAATTAGATTCCTCTGAATTGTGAGCTAAAAAAGTATTGAGAGATTCCGCTTGTTCTAAGCTGAAATGTGCATTCTTTTTTAGAACTTGAGTAATGTAAGCAGAATGACAATTGAGCTGTTCCGCCATTTGCGATTGAATGCCGTGGCCTTTTCGGGGTCGTGAACTGATAAAATCCTTTAAATAAATCTTATAGTCGCGATATTCAAAAATGTTTTTTTTCATATGGTTACCTACTTATCGTTAAGTAAAACTCAATGTTTGAGTAGAGTTTTAATTAAAATACAGTGGATAGTCTGGACGTTGATCGGGTATAACGGCACTAAGTTTGCTACTACGAAGGTGAGAGTAATTATATGAATTATACGAAGAGCCTACTAATAATTTTATCCATATTTTTGGCCCCAATGACAATCCTCGCGGGGAAGGAAAGTGGCGGCGGCGGCGACCCTTACAGCCAGCAGTTTGTAGACCTCGGATATAAGCTTGGCGAATTTTTCAATTTAAATCCATTTAACCTAAACATCCCGTTTTCTGCGCAAGATTTTGTTGCCAAGATAAAAATTATTGATGACAGCATCAAGGACGAAATAGCTCCGGATAAATTAGAATTTACAGATGACAAACTTACTGACAAAGACGGTGTCGAAAAGTCTGCGGTTTTTGATCGCGACACAAATTCTATACGGGCAAATCGTAGAGCCTGGCGTAATTACAGCATTGGCGAAAAACTCGTTCAAGTTACGATGGAAGTTTCTGGTCTTTTAGGTGCGCCTCTGCGCTATGAAAATGCCGCAGCTTTGGTTGAAAGCCGTAGTTCAATTATTTCTAAAATAATAATTAACGAAAAGACCGAATATAAAATTCCCGGTTGGAGAGTCGTGAGCGGGGATGCCGACGAGTTTTCTCGATTGACGAAAAATGACATTATTATAGACGGCGGGATATTAGGTGATGGTGACCAAAATCATCCTGCGGCAGCCTTTTTTAAGCAACCGCTTGCAAATAAGCAATGGATAGAGAAAATTTTTACTGGATGGGTAAATGGTAGCAGTGCCGCATATTTTCTCGTAGCCGCGCCAAACCACGAGCGTACCGTGCTTGCATCAATTCAAATTATCCAAGACGCCAACGACGCAAAAAATCATGGCAATAATCTGATGGCTCGAGTCTATCTTATAAATTTTGAGAGGAACCACACTGTATTTACCGGGCCTTGTGCAAACCCCGAGAAACTCTCCCCGCTTGAACGCATAAAAACTTGCTATCTCGACTTACAGACTTACTACCCAACAGATGATTTGATTTCGACAACTCTGAATAAAAATGCAAGTAATGAAAAAATAGTCTCAACAATTGAGGAACTAGTAAAACAAATGGGTGTTAAGGTAACAACCGCCTTTGCAAAAAATCAGAAAACGGTACTGGCGGCTCTACGCGAATACTACATTACCGATTATAGTCGAACGCTGATTCCTTATCACGGCTTTCTTTTAGAAACTGCGGCGAAAGCACATGGTCTTGTACCTTCGTTAGTTGGCTCTTTTGGCGAAACGGCCTTTTGGGTAAAAACAAGTGAAGTTGATAAAGCGGATTTAAAACTTTATAAAGCCACACAGGCCCTTGCCGAAAATGAATTAGTTTTTACCGACTTTAATGTCTATTGTGAAGGTTTAGCGCGATCCACTCTGGTTAAACGTAAGCGTTTTCTAGAACTTGAGCGCCAACGAAAATGTCATTACACCTCGGTGGGCGGAAGCATTGTGAAAGATCTTTATAAAACCATGAATGAAAATGGGTTTACCTATGACGAAGAAAAGTCAAAATGGGTTACCCAAGACTTTAAACTATAAATTTAAGAAAAAAATTTAAACAAGGAGAATATTTATGAGAATGCTCATATTAGTTGGATTCGTGTTATCAATTTCCATGCCTTCACTTGCAGTTGATGAGGCTAACATTTTGCTCTTACGTCTAGAAAATAAAATCGACGACAGGGTTGTTTCTTCTGTCGATTTTTTTGCAAACGACGTTGATTCCGGATCATCTAGCGTGGATGACAAATATATTTTAAAAATTAATGGAAAAATAACAAATGCCCCAGTCACTCTTTTAATGGAACTTGATCATTCTCGTGGCGATTATGATGACAATCAAAGAACTGGCGGAATCAAAGAATTTGTTTCGGGAGGATTTTGTCGGATGGGCGGCCCCTCTGGGGGATCAATTCTCAGCGTAAATTACTTTACCGACCGGACCTATGGTCAAAAACAGGAAATGAGAGCTGTTTATTCGGAAAATGGTAACTGCCTCTTCAGGGAGGGTTTTAAACCCGTTAATGCCGAGGCGGAAAAGTCGGCCGCGAAGACGATGGCGATCTTACAAACCATATTGGCATTCTCTCAGGAATAAGGAGTTATTTATGCTTAGGACATTTGTTATCATAACGGTGCTGGTTATTTTTAGTTTTGTCACTTCGACCGAGGCAACAGCTGCGGACTGTAATTTGATAATTTCACCGTTTCAGTCTACTGGTGACGAATTTGATGATCTCCTTCAAGCTTATGGAAACCATGAAAGATTAAAAATTCTTTCTCCTGTAATGCAAAGTAAGGGCTATCTTCCAAGTAAAGGAACATACGGTGTAGGAAATTCGAAATGGATGGCTATAGACTCCCTGGATTGTCGGATTCGTTCTAGAGGCGTTGATTGCTCTACCGTGATCTTTATCGCTAAGGACTTTGGCGACAAGACCATTATTGTCGAGCAAAAAGAAACCTCCACCTCGTGTGATGGAGTTCCTATTAGCACTGGAATTTATGATTCCTGTCAAGTTGCCGCTCTACAGAAAGCTGCAGGCCTATTTACAAAATGCATGCCTTAGATCATTGGGATTTTGAATCACACAGGATCCCAGTTTCAAAAGTTGAAAAGGATCCGATTAAAAACACTAGTTTGCCGAGCAAGAGTTCTATCGAAATACTCTGTCTTCCTGCTCGCCACTGGAGAAGAATAGACGCGTCATTTACCCTGCCTCCTGTAAAAAGTTCTAAATTCGTCTCACCTCCCACCCCGCCAATTTAAAAATACAGTATTGAGCGGCGGAGGCGTACTTCCCCCCTACGCCTCACAAGCGAAAGACGAAGGCAACGAAGTATAAAGACTTATTAAACGATCCCTCTAGTGGAAAGCTGCTTTATCCCAAAATTGGGCCAATCCCCCGAGGTTTTCTTCGATACGCAAAAGCTGATTGTACTTAGCAGTCCTCTCGGAACGACAAAGGCTCCCCGTCTTTATCTGATGACAGCCCAAAGCCACAGCAAGATCCGCGATGGTCACATCTTCAGTTTCGCCACTGCGATGAGACATCACAGTCTTATAAGAATTTCTTTGAGCTAAATTTACGGCCTCAAAGGTCTCGGTCAAAGTTCCAATTTGATTTACTTTCACCAGCAAAGCATTGGCTGCCTTTTTTTCAATTCCTGTGCGTAAACGTTTTGGATTCGTCACAAATAAATCATCACCAACCAGTTGTGTTTGTTTGCCTAGCGCTTGGGTGACACTTATCCAAGCGTCCCAGTCGTCTTCAGAAAAGCCATCTTCAATACTGATCAAAGGATATTTTTCACACCAACTCTTATAAATGCCTTGCAATTCCCCGGCAGAGATTTTTTTATTTTCCCAACGATACATGCCGTCCGAATAAAGTTCAGTTGCAGCGACATCCAAAGCTAAAAAAACATTTTGTCCAGGTTCGTAACCGGCTTGTTGAATTGCTTCCATCAATAAATCCATCGCTTCTTTGTTTGAACCTAATACCGGAGCAAAACCACCTTCATCACCAACTGCGGTTGACATTTTTTTCTGCGCCAGAATTTTTTTGAGCGTGTGAAAAATTTCTGTTCCTGCACGCAAGGATTCCGAAAATGAATTTTTAACGGTAGCAACGATCATAAACTCTTGAATATCGAGACCATTATTGGCATGCGCTCCGCCATTCAACACATTCATTAGCGGCACTGGTAATCGACAGGCTTGTGAACCACCGACGTAACGATACAATGGCAAATTTACTTCTTTAGCCGCGGCTTTGGCCACAGCCAAAGAAACACCCAAGATAGCGTTAGCGCCTAACTTTGATTTGTTTTCAGTGCCATCCAAATCGCGAAGTAACTGATCGATAAAAACCTGATCTGTAACTTCGGCTCCGATAAGTTCCGGGGCGATTTTTTCTCTCACATGAGTCACGGCTTGAAGAACACCTTTACCAAAATATCTTTTTTTATCATTGTCGCGGAGCTCGTAAGCTTCATGGGCTCCGGTCGACGCACCCGAAGGCACGGCCGCGCGGCCAAGAAAGCCTTTGGTTGTCTCAACATCAACTTCGATGGTGGGGTTTCCACGGCTATCTAAAATTTCACGAGCATGAACGCGGATGATTTCAGACATGGGGTGACTCCTCTTTTCTTGCAATGACTTCATTTTTATTTTTTAAGGAACTGTATTTTGAGCGGCTTTGCATCGTTCTTAAGGCTTCAACACTTTCAGAAATAGTCCGTGGG
Organism: Bdellovibrionota bacterium; assembly: GCA_038043185.1. Lineage (GTDB taxonomy): Bacteria > Bdellovibrionota > Bdellovibrionia > Bdellovibrionales > Bdellovibrionaceae > UBA5009. The sequence continues at coordinate 38,825 of JBBTCO010000028.1, read as the reverse complement.
TACTGAGCTTTTACATAATCCCAGTCTATTTTTTTCAAAACGTCTTTGACTCCAGAGGCCGGTTTTGACTGAGCTAATAGCAAGGTAATCAGTTGTTGAGCTCTGACCATGTAATCATGCAAGCGAGCTAAGTTTTGTGACACTTCAAAAATCGGTCCTTGGGGAATGGAAGGATTATCCGTACTCATGCTTTCAAAAAGTTGCTCTGGAGTTAATAACCGGGTCGGTTTAGCTGTGGAAGAAATGTCTTTTTGAATTTGCAAAAGCTCTTCGTTTCGTTTCATCAACTCGCGATTTTTTTCTTCGAGCTCTTTCTGATTTTTTTGCAATTCATCAACGATATTTTGCACCAAGCTGGGACTGATCTGAGGTTGATTGTCTTTTTCGAAAAGCGTCGACTGATTAATTTGCCAATGAATGTCCAAATGAATGTCGTTCCATTCGCAAATCGCCAGTTCCGAACCAACATACACGGGCAAGGACTCAAAGGCGGCTTTAAGATAATGGCTCACCAAGGGGTATTGCTCTGCGGGTAAAGGCAAATCAAAGGCTAAAGAATTTTCAGTGCGAACTAAGTTTTCTATGGGCGGTTCGGGGGAAATAAAATAAGACAAGAATCGCGCCGGCTGGTTAAAAATTTCTTGTGGCCGTGGCATCATTCGCAGAACACTGTCCAGGACTCCCCAAGCTAAGATTTGGGGACCGTTGTGCCCAACTAATTTTAAAAAATCAGGCCCACGAGATTTCAATGGCAATTGAATTACTGTTTCTAAAAAACTTTCCATAGAAGGGGCACTTAACCAGTAAGATGGGTCACGCATCAGTTCTAAAGGAATTGGGGAAACTTCATACAAAGGCGTAAGGTCTTCGCCTTGATCCTCGAGGTAAGATAAAACTGCGTTGGTAATTTTACAGCTAAAAAGCACGCCAGACATTTAGCTTAAATCGAGTGAGCTTGCTAGAATATCATCGCAATATTAAGCATTGCGCAATGCGGTATGGCGAAAAAATCGCCCCTAAACTGAATAAAATTGATTTAGGCCGCAGGGACGTTCGATTTTTGGAATTTTGACTTCGGAAATGGCAAATTATTATCAATAATCTCGTCCATAAATGAGGGCAACTCGCCAGTAGGCTCTAATTTACCTTCAAAAGTTCCGTCCGCCTTTCGAGTCATACGAGGAATCACGAATAGCGGGACGATACGATAAGAACCATCGGCATCGAATCCCAACACTTCGCTAATATGGGAAATTTTTCGTGAGCCGTCAGCAAAACGAGTGACTTGGATAATTAATTCAATTGCCGATGAAACTTGAGTGCGGAGCGCCTTTTCAGAAATTTTGCCATCGCCCCCTTGAGCTAAAGCTTCCAATCTAACAATAGCGTCTTCTGGAGTGTTCGCATGAACTGTTCCCATGCAACCTTTGTGACCCGTATTCATCGCGTTGATTAACTCAAGAGCTTCGCCTGAACGAACTTCTCCGACGATAATGCGATCTGGACGAAGACGTAGAGAGGATTTCAATAAATCTTTGATGCTCACTTCGCCTTTTCCAAGACTGTTCGCCATGCGTGTTTCAAACATCACCACATGCTCATAGTCCACCTGCAGTTCGGTCGAGTCCTCGATCACGATGATTCGCTGCCCTTTTGGAATTCGGGTGCATAATAATCCAAGCAAAGTTGTTTTCCCAGAGCCAGTACCACCACTGACAAGAATATTTTTTCCTAAAAACATGCAAACATCTAAAAACCGCGCAGCATCTTCATTAATAGCGCCCATTTTTATATATTCACCAAAAGAGATTTTATTATTTGTAAACTTTCGAATACTGACTGTGGTTCCTTTGCGAGAACAAGGTGGAATCACCACTGCGATTCGCGATCCATCTGGCAATCTTGCGTCCAAACGAGGTTCCTCGTCAGTCACACGACGACCCACACTTTGGGCTATGCTATTGACTGCCGCTCGCAAGGCGTCCTCATCAGGAAATTCGGCAGAAACTTTTTCGAGTTTCCCTTTTCTTTCAATGAAAATTTCTTTGGGTCCATTAATTAAAACTTCAGTGACCGTGGGGTCATCTAAATACCGAAGAACTGGTCCCAGATTTTGTTGGATTGTCTCTTTAAAAACATTTGAGGCCTGCATGACAACCTTTCAAGAAAATCTATTCTCCGGCGGGCTTTCTTTCATCAGAATAAATAATCAGTTTTCCTTGTTCTGCAGTTTCGGGGCAGAGATAAGAAAAAGTTCCAGACTGCTTAGGTGAAATTGTAAAACTCCGCATGTTCGCAAAAACGGTATTATGACTTTCAGAAAAAGCATCCATGACAAAACTGACATTTTTTTCTTTCGGATTGATATTCACAATAAAAATTTTGTAATTGCCACCTTTTCGCAAACGAAGAGTTTTAGGCACGAAACCATTTTCTGTATTCGTAATCACGATATCTTGCGAAGGTTCTGTGTTATCAAAAACTTGCGATAATAAACCTGGACTTTCTTTTGTCGTCACCGAAGCCGGCAAACGATCGTGGTCTTCCACTTTTTGAAAATCAAGTTGGCGTCGGGAAAAATCAACTTCCCATGCTTTGGCACCAGACACCTGAAGAATAAAAATAGTTGCCGAAAGAGGCAAAATAAGTTTTTTAAATTTATTGCAACGAGCGGCGATCTTGGAATTCACAGAATTCACGAGCTACCTCCAGCGCAACATAATTAACAATTTTTGTATCCATCAACGAAAGTTTTTGAATTAATTGACCGCGGTCCCCAGAGCATTTATTCAAATCTTGAAATGCCTTGTTCACCAATTGGGTTTGCTCGGCCATTTCTTTTGTGACTTTTTCCCAATCCATTTTTAATACAGGATCAATTGCTCCAACAACATAGAGCGCATCAAACATTGCTTGTAAATCACCTTGTAAAAACATCTTTTTCCTCCGAAGTCCATTTCGAATTCCTGAGCAACTCCTCGGATGGATCGCGGGGGAACTTGAGTCAAAATGAGAAAACTTTGGTGGTTCAGGACTTTGGTTGATGAGTTTATTCACGCTTTTTGGGAGCTTCTCACTCAAAAAAATTTCAAACATGACGTTTGTCCTTCGCGTTTGCAGGGGAAGGCAAACGCGAAGGCCAAGCCGAACTTATTTTTTTGAGTGAGAAGCTCCCAAAAAGGAAAATAGAATCAAACTTAGCCCTGAATCACCAAAGTTTTTAGTGTGTAAAGCATGTTCTATGCGCCAATGGATCCCTCAAAGGATTCTGGCAATAATATTTCTTCGGCTACTCACTGGAGTTTGGTTTTGCGATCTTCTTCCAGCTTCACGGAGAGTCGGCAGTCGATCTTGATCGCGTTGTTACCATAGTCGTATCGTCCACAACGAATGATTTCTGACTCGGCACCAGAAGTGCCTTGATTCACGGGCAGTAATCTCATCAGCTCAAGTAACTCAACAGCAAGGTCACCACTGATTCTAGTCAACTTAGCGGCATCAAGGGCTTTTGGTCTATCATAGAGCTCGCAGGACACAGGCAGAGTCCCATCTTCTTGCGGAGTCATTAAGCAGAATACATCATACGCCTCGTAAATCTCAGCTCTTCCGAATGGTTTTTGCATCTTAAGACCGGATTTTGAGAGCAGAGTAAAAAATTTCTGATTATAGTTGCCAGGATTTTCAAGCCCTTCGTGAGCCAACGCTGAAGCTGAGATCACCAAAAAATAATAAAATATAAAAATACGCATATAATTCCTATTGAAGAGTTACCTTTCTTTACCTGAAGCAGAAAAAAAAGCAACTTTGGACTATCTAAACTTAATTTTATCCCCTACCCCATTTAGACGTTTTCCTTTTTAATTTTTTGAAGGCAGAAGAATTTAATAAACTAAAAAAGAAAAGCGTCTAAAGAATAAGCCCCAGGTCCTAAAAGGATAAAAACAATCATGAGGGCGGCGAGATTCAAGCTGTACTCATTCCCTGGGGGATTATTGGTGATTAAATAGCCCCCACCTTTGTGACCAATGGCTGAAGCGATAATCATTGTCGACAAACACAGCAGACAGCCCACTCGAGTAAAAAGTCCGAGGGTAATAAGCAAACCGCCCCCGAGTTCAGCACACATGGCTGCACGAGCTTGCAGTTCAGGAAAAGGCAGACCTAAACTTTTTAGCCAACCAACAAATCCCGCCATATTGCCCGAGCCCACGATTCCAAGTTTTCCAAGTCCATGAACAACAAAACAAACACCAATAAATATTCGGGCGATCAAAATAGCCACATCAATCATTTGTTGATTCGTGTATAAAAATAAATCGTGCAAATTCATTTTGATTTCACTTCGGACTCGAACTCTTGGCCAGGAACAACTGATTTATCAATGACAGGTTCTGCTGGCTTCTTATCCACGGCTGGCTTTTGTTCCTCTTTTGCAGCCTTAAGTATCAAATTCGCTAAAACAGAAGGAGATTTTCCTTCTTTCATCAATCGACGCTTCCGTTCTTTTAAAGACTCATTACTCAGTTCAATCGATGAATTGGCGATCTTTTCAATCATTTTTTTTTCAAAACTAGTTTCATCTTTGAGCATGGGTTTAAATTCAGCGATCAAATTCTCTAAAAAAATAGCGTAGGTCGTTTGCACATCAGGTTTGAAATTTTGCACATGAGTTAACGCATGAATAGCTTCGTCGATGAGATCTTTGTATACTTTTTCTAAAGTATTGTGTCGCTCTAACTCATTTCTAAGTGGCGAATAGACCTTTCCAATCATGCCATCGTCGTTGGGACGCGAAAACACAGCTTGTAGACCTTCTCTGAGTGGAATTATTTTTCCCGTACTCGATTTTTTTGCCTCTTTCAATTTCGAGTTCACTAACTCGTTCATTTGATCGAGATCTTTCATTGCTAATTGGTGATAGGTCATTAAAAGCCCAGCTAAGGAAGTGGCCGACCAAAGGGTAAACACGAAGACAATTGGAGTAAAAAATTTATTTTTCATTTCATAACAATAAACAACAACTGACGGCTTGGCCATGAACTGCGTCAAACGACGCGGCATTTAATTTGGCGAATTCGCTTCCCCTAAGGATAAAATATGACAAAAATGAAAAAGTTTTAAATTAACAACACTAATGATCAGTTTTGGAGGATCATCTTGAAAAAGCTCAATATTTTTGAAGCCGTACTTTTAACTTTCATTTCTTTAACTCTGGTCAATTGTGCTCCTACGGCAAGCCAATTGAAGCAGATCATTGAAAAAGATCCTTCTATCGTTTTTGCCGCTATCGAAAAAGATCCAGAAAAATTTTTCGAAGTTGCAAATAAAGCGGCTCAGGACGCGCAAAAAAGAGCCCAAGGAAAACAAGCTGAGGACGAAGTAAAAAAACGAGATGAAGAGTTTACTAATCCTGTAAAACCGGAAATTGATGAAACAAGAACCATTTTTGGGAATAAATCGGCACCCATCACTATTGTTGAATATTCTGACTTCGAATGCCCCTATTGCACTCGCGGATATAAAACCGTGAAAGAAGTTATGAACGAATATAAAGATAAAGTTCGTGTCGTATTTAAACATTTGCCATTGGACTTCCATCCTAATGCCATGCCAGCTGCAAAATATTTTGAGGCTGTCGCTCGGCAAGATCAGGATAAAGCAATTAAATTTCATGATATGCTTTTTGAAAACCAAAAAGAATTTACCTCTAAAGGTGAAGCTTATCTAAAAGACGTCGCTAAAAAAGTCGGCGCTGACATGAAAAAAATTGAAAAAGATTTGAAAGACGAAACTTTAATGACACGAATCAACGCGGACATGGCTGAAGCCCAAAAATTTGGCTTTAGTGGCACTCCTGGATTTTTGATCAACGGCGTAAGCCTTCGTGGTGCTTACCCAGCTCCTGAGTTCAAAAAAGTTATCGATCGTCACTTGAGCACAATGAAATAATTATTTGTGTTCTTGTAAATAGAGCTGAGGGGGTCTGAGGTGAAATGGATTATCGCTATTTTTTTCACCTCTTTTCCTCTTCCACTTTTAGCTGAATTAAATGTCTTTTTCTCTCCATCTGAAATTCCTACTATTGTCGCTGAAAATAACGCGCCACTGCGCTTGGTGTGGAAGGATGGCCGCGAAGCCATAAGTGTCAAAAGAAGAACTCCCCCGGTTACTGCCAAAGTTCCTTTTGTTATTCATGAAAATAGCTGCACTGAAATTACGACCAGCAATTGTTACTTACAAACCAGCTTTCAAGCCTACGAACTTCGGATGAAGTGGGCAAAGCACTCGAATCCCACTAAAATTGGTCAACTTTTAAGACTAAAATCTAAAACATCTCCCGACGTATATGATTTTATACCGATCAGCCTATTTATGACACCTATAGATCATATACGCTCACCAATCCTTTCGCGCGATATTCCCCATGATGAATTGCATTGTGATGACTACAAGTTTTTCTCGCAAGACCCTTTCTCTGGCACTCCAATTCGAATCAGCCGTTGGGAAAACGAGGCAATGGGTGTAAATCCCGAAACCAATAGAATGGAAAATCGCTCTATTGGTGGTGCCTTTGACGTCGAGTTAGAACCCATTAATAACAGTTTGCGGCTGCAAGTACGCGGTGGATATGTTTCCTACGCCAACATGATTACTCTAACCTCAGCTGACGTAATCAATTGGACTTTAAAGGATAAATCTCAGAATTTATGTGAAATTGGCCTAAAACCAGATCAAACCAACTTTAATGTAGTAGCAGCAAAATATTTTGAAAAACTCCCTGATGTATTTGATCCTTATATTTTTGGATCAGACGAAGCCTCCCCTCTTTTTGTTCCCCAGCTTAAAAACATTTTAGAAAATCAAGAAACCTATGAAGTGGAATAAATCTTTACGACTCGTCTCTCATTGTTTTGTTATCCTTTTATTTCTCCAAGTCGGTTGCAGCTTTGTTGATAGCAATAGCGGAAGTCCCAACAGGGAGGGAGAAGCTCCTAAATGGGAGCAAGGAAAGACAGCGAATCTTTTAGGTGCCCACGCAAGACTTCGCAAACTGAGCCTTCATATTCGTGGCCTATCGCCGTCCAGCGAAGAGTACGATAATTTAGAAAGCTCTATCTCTCAAGGGCTCGGAAATAAGTTTTTTAATGACACGCTGGAAAGATATTTAAAAAGTCCACAACATTTAGGAAAAATGATTGAGCGGCTAGAGGATCTTTTTGGAGTAAGACTAAATACTTTGCCAGCAGAAAAATATTTTCATGAGATTCCATCAAAGATTAAGGACATTACTTTTGACATAAACTCGATGGATTTATTGTTTCGTAAAGTCATTCATGAAAATACGGATTGGAACACCTTATTTACAGCCAGAGAATATCAAATTCTCTATCCTTCACTCACACTTTATAATCGCCCGAGTGACCTAGGTTTTTTAAACGCAATTAAGACGGATTTGCCACCCTCGAGCGATGGACTCCTTCGCATTCGTGATAAGGATGAGTTTCAAGGCAGCCCGATTCCAATAGAACGTAGCCTAATGCCTGTCAATTTCGTGGAAAAAGACATTCGGGTCGCTGGAGCTTTTACCACAAGTCGCTTTATGTCTCGCTACAATACCACTCTTCTTAATAAAAATCGCAAACGCGCAGCTGCTTTATTTCGCATCTTGCTTTGTGATAATATGAAACCCATAATTCAAGACAACGAAGATATTTCTGATCTTCTAGCAAAAGCCTTTCCCCGAACAGAGCAAAATCCCAGTCCTATAATTAGAAGTGCTGAAATGAAGCATGGTACTGAACAAACTTGTATGAGCTGTCATCAGAAACTTGATCCTATGGGCCAGACCTTTCGCACAAGTGGGAATGTGCTTTCGTCAGAAGCCGCACCAGGAGCACTGACTTATCCAACTAATGATAATAAAATGGTGCATGTTCCAGTGAGCGGGCTTGGCGAACTTGTAGATACAGTTACGCAACAACAAGAGTATGCCCAATGCCAAGTTCGACATTTTTGGAATTGGTTTATTGGCAAAGACATTCCTCTAAGTTACTCACGTCTTGAAGATCTTCGGCTGGAATTTGAGAGGGTCAAAAGAAAGCCCTCGGATTTTGTGACCTATCTGGTTCAGCAAAAAGAGTTTCTGCAAGATGTATCAGGAACTTTTTCTCGTGACGTAACATTTGCGCAAATCAGGCCAATCATGAAGCAATGTGCAAGTTGCCATTCAGGCGCGAGCAACTCCCTACCCAACTTCGAAAACTTGCCCTTCGGCAGAACTAAACAAGCTCATAAAACTTGGATTGAGCGAATTATAGTTGCACTTGATTTAGCTGGCAGTGGCGCGCAAGCCGCTATGCCCCCCGCCAATTCAGGATGGGTTCTTAAAAAAGAAGAAATGCAGGACTTTCGCAATTGGATTAATGATGGCGCCCGAGATGATAATGGCTTGAAAACAATTGAAGACGGTGCTGTTCAGCGCTTACCTAAACCCCCTACTTCATCCAATACTAAAACTGGAATTTTTGGTTATGCGGGTCTTCGTTACCTTTCTGCAATGGATTTATTAAGAACAATTGAACAAAAATTTCCTAATGGCTGGAATGGAGAGTTCTGCGTATCGAATATGGATCCAAAAGTACTGGGTTTCTTTAATGCCGAAACACAAGAGCCCACATTGCAAGGGCCATCGCTCGCATTTATCAAGTGGTTGTCGAAATGTTTATTGGAAATTTCGAAGTCTGAATTTGTGAAGATAAAAGCTGATAACAAAAGTTTTGAAAAATACCTCGGGAAAAAAGTATTAGAAAGTATCGCAGGCACTCCCCAAGAAGACTTGATAAAAAATGCCGATAAATTTGCCTGGAAGAAAGTTTCGCCTGAGATTCAAAGTGCCATTGCTTTACACCTTGTTCAGGACTTTATTGGCCGTGACACGGCCACCGATGAGTCTGAATTGGTCGAAAAAGCACTTATGATGACAAAGGACTCGGGAGACAAAATGACAACTGAGGCCTTACAGCTAATTATTTTAGCGGCTGCCTTAAATGATGAGTTTTTAACTTACTAGGAGATTAGGTGTTGGAATTAAAGCGACGAAATTTTTTAAAAATGTCGGCGGCCTCGATGTCAGGACTTTTACTCTCTGGTAGAAGCGCTTTCTCTGTTCCAAACTTATCTTCAGATCCCCATCTTTTTTTGATGTTAAGAACTTCCGGCGGTATGGATGCGACTCTTGGACTGGATCCACAAGTTAGGTCACCTGATGCAACAGAAAGTGATCTATTTTTAGAGTATCGACCCGAAGACATTATTAGTATTGCTGATTTAAAGTTGGGACCAACGGCAAAACCTTTAGTGCCATTTGCAAAAAAATGCGCCGTTCTTAATGGGCTTATGATGAGACGTGATGCGGGCCATGATTCTCTGATCCAATACATGGCCACGGGAAAAGGTGATGGTTCTGCGGCGTATCTGCCGGTAGAACTTGCGGCCTCTTTTGGTGCTGGACCTTATGGCGTATTTTTCACTGAACCGATTTACACAGGTTCTCGAAATGTGATTTTAACAACACCTCAAGATATTTTCAATGAAGGCGAAGGACCTCGCCTTTCCCAAATGCTAAAACCTTTAGACCCAAATAAAGAGAAAACAAGTCTACTGGCTCTAGCGCTGCGAAATGTAATTTCTGGCGAGATTACGGCTGAGAAATTGATCAAAACTTTAGCAGAGGTAAAAAAAGTTCATCCTAATCTCAGTATGGAAATCCAAGCATTATTGTCCGCATTTATTTCGGGCGCATCACAACAGGGCCTACTTGACATCGCCCTCGAGGGAAATCTTGATACCCATGCAGATCACGAAAAGGTGCACTTTGATTTGCAAACCCAAGTGTGGCAAAAAGTTGCAGATATTTTTTCACTCTTTGAAAAAACTCCATTTCATAATGGAAGCCTTATGGATTACACCACATTTATGGTTATTTCTGAATTTAGTCGCACCCCATTCTTGAATGGCGCTAAAGGCAAGGATCATAATACCGATACAAATTCAGTGTTGTTAGCAGGAAAAGGCATCCAAGGTGGAAAGACAGTTGGATCCAGCAGAGTTATTACAGCCAAGAAAAGTAATACCGGAACCCCACTTCATATTGCAACTGCCGTTGATATAACAACTGGCTTACCAGCTGAAAATCCTAAAAATGCAAGTTTCATTTTTCCAGAAAATGTCATTCGCACGGTCTCGGAAATTTTTGGAAATCCCAAGGGATTTTCTGCCGTAGATTCCAATATTGCTATTATCCGCGGACTTATAAAATAAAATTAGCGGATTATATTCTATTATTTCTTATAGCATTAGATATTTTAGGTACTCACAAAGTTGTCAATCTATATATTGACAACTTTGTGAGTACCTAAAATATAGCACTTGGAAATTGAATCCATGTAAGTTTATCGACAATTAATCTTTTAAATTGAAGGTTGCGGGAAAAGGCAGCAGCTTCGCTGAAAGTATCACTCTTGGGCTTTTCCATTCAGTTAGCAGTGGAGTTACCTTGACCCCTTTTTTAATTGCTTGCCGCAATAAGCGACCATATTCAGGATCGATTTCATCGGCGGGTGAAAACTTTTTTACATCGTTTCTTTGAATAACAAAAACCAGCTCGGCGGTGTGACCTTCGTCAATCATGCGCATCAGTTCCCGCACATGTTTTTGGCCTCGTTCGGTGACTGCATCGGGAAATTTCGCCACGTCGGCTTCGGCCAACGTGACGTTTTTCACTTCGATAAAATGTTTTTTTCCGTTAGTAAACGCAGCAAAATCGAAACGTGTTTCCGGAGTGATCTTAAATTCTGGCTTAATTTCATCGAAGCTTTCCCAATGAGACAGCAATTTCCCGCCCAAGGCTTCCTTCACCAAAGCATTTGGCCAGGAAGTGTTGATTCCAACCCAAGCTCCGCTAGTCGCTTGAATCATCTCTAGGCTGTATTTAAGTTTGCGGTTTGGGTCATCACTTTCGGTAAAAAGGCAGGGCTGACCCGGCTGATTACAGGATTTCAGACTGCCCGTGTTGGCTACATGGGCAACGACAACTTGGCCCTGCCACTCGATATCGGCAAAGAAACGTTTGTAGCGTTTTAAAAATACGCCTTGATGAATTTTTTTTGTAATTTCCATGATTTTCTCGGTTTCGATTAGTGTCTTGATTTTCCACTAAGTTCAAGGATAATAATGATTCATCAAAGGATGACCTATGCCTAAAACTCCACTTGTTCCTAAACCTTCCTGGCTAAAGGTTCGCGCTCCTTCCGGGGACAATTATACGCGTATTAAAAATATGCTAGGTGAGTTAAAATTGGCTACCGTCTGCCAAGAAGCGAAATGCCCAAATATGGGCGAATGCTGGAGTGGCGGCACAGCAACTTTTATGCTGATGGGAGAAGTCTGCACTCGCGGTTGTCGTTTTTGCCATGTAAAAACCGGTAATCCTAAAGGTGCATTGGATGAGCTTGAACCCGAAAAAGTGGCCTATTCGATTTCTCAAATGGGCTTAGAGTACGTTGTCATTACCAGCGTGAACCGCGACGATCTTCCGGATCAGGGCGCCACACACTTTGCCCGTACAATTTCCACAATTAAAAAACTAGATCCAAAATTGATCGTGGAAATTTTGACTCCTGATTTTAAAGGCAACGAAAAACTTGTTGCTCAATTGATTGAATCGAAACCTGATGTTTTTGCTCACAATATTGAAACGGTTGAGCGGCTTACTCCGGGTGTAAGGGATCCGCGCGCAACTTATCGGCAATCTTTGGCCGTTTTAAAAATGATTAAAACGATTGATCCCACTCGTTACACGAAATCTTCAATTATGTTAGGGCTTGGCGAAACGGATGAAGAAATTCTGCAAGCCTTGAAGGATCTTCGTTCCGTGAATTGTGATATCGTCACTTTTGGACAATATCTTCAACCCACACAACGCCATTTGAAAGTTATTGAATACATCACTCCAGAAAAATTTGTTGAGTGGCAAAAAATTGCCGAAGGAATGGGTTTTCTTTATGTAGCTTCGGGACCATTAGTACGAAGTTCATATCGCGCCGGAGAATTTTTCATGAAGGGCGTTGTTGAAAAAAATCGTCGAGACCAGGAACAGAATAAGGAGCGCACATGGCCACAGATATAAAACTTCCAGAACTAGGTGAAGGAGTTTCCGAAGGTGAGCTGATCAAATGGTTGGTAAAACCCGGCGACACTGTGAAAGCGGATCAATCCATTGCCGAAATCATGACGGACAAAGCAACCGTGGAAGTTCCTTCTCCGGTCGCGGGTACTGTCAAAGAATTAAAATTTAAAGCCGGTGATGTGATTAAAGTTGAATCCGTCATGCTGACTTTGGATGGCGCAGGAGCAAGTGCAGCTGCGAAACCAACAGCGGCAACAAGCGCGCCGCAAACAAAAGTTACAACTCCAACAACTGCTGCTCCGCAAGCCTCTGCTGCGGTTTCTGCGACGTCTGGAAAAACTCTTGAAGTAAAATTACCTGAGCTCGGTGAAGGCGTTGCTGAAGGCGAACTGATCAAGTGGTTGGTAAAACCCGGTGATAATATTAAAGCTGATCAATCCATTGTTGAAATTATGACTGATAAAGCCACTGTTGAAGTTCCTTCTCCGGTTGCAGGTACAGTTAAAGATTTAAAATTCAAAGCCGGAGACGTGGTTAAGGTTGAATCTATCTTGTTAACTTTGACAGGATCTGCAGGACAAGCGTCCACAACAGCAGCGCCTCCAACAAATGGAAGCTCCAAAACTTCACCGCAACCCTCGGCTCCTCGCGAACAAGCTATGTCCGCAGCACCAAGTGCTTCGACGGGAACAAATTTTTATCCGCCGGCCGCAGAATCCCGTGTTCTTGCCACCCCAGCCACTCGCCGAATGGCTCGTGAAATGGGTGTGGATATTAACACACTTTCAGGATCGGGCCTGGCCGGCCGAGTGACTCGCGAAGATGTTTTAAGTAAATCTTCCGGAGGACTTGGCAACGGTGCTGGTGCCACTCGTGCAAGTTCACCGCAAATGGCTCTGCGAATTCCCCAATCCACTTATCAAGGACCAGTGGGAGCTGCCGAAGAGCGAGTTCCAATTCGTGGTATTCGTAAAAAAATTGCCGAGAACATGCAAATGGCGAAAGCCATCATTCCTCATTTCACTTTGATGGATGAAGCCAATGTGACAGAACTTGTTTACCTTCGCGAGATGCTCAAAGACGTTGCCGAAAGCGCCGGAACTAAAATCACTTATCTACCCTTGGTGATGAAAGCCTTGATTGCAACTATTCGGGATTTTCCGATGTTCAATGCCAGCATTGATGATACGGCTCAAGAAATTGTTTATAAAAAATATTTCAATATTGGGTTTGCCGCTGACACGCCGAATGGATTGGTTGTTCCGGTTATCAAGAATGCTGACCAAAAAAGTATTTTGGAAATCAGTAAAGAAATCCTGGAACTTTCTAAACGTGCTCGCGATGGAAAACTAAAAAGTGAAGAGATGAAGGGCGCAACGATCACCATCACTAATATTGGTTCGATTGGGGGAACTTACGCGACTCCGATCATCAACCATCCCGAAGTGGCGATCTTAGGAATGTACAAAATTTCAGATAAACCCGTAATCGAGGATGGAAAACTTTCTTCGATCAAAGTGATGAATTACACCATCACTGCGGATCACCGCTTGATTGATGGTGCGGTTGCCGCAAACTTTTTGAAAGCTTTCCTGGGCCGAATTCAAAAGCCTGGCCATTTAATGCTCGAGTTGAAATAGGAGATTCCCATGGCTCAAAGTTTTGATGTCGTTGTTATCGGCGCTGGTCCTGGTGGATATGTCGCTGCGATTCGTGCCGCTCAACTGGGGTTTAAAGTTGCTGTGGTTGAAAGAGAATTCTTAGGCGGAGTTTGCCTGAACGTGGGCTGCATTCCCTCGAAAGCAATGATCACTGCAGCTCATTGGCTGCACAAAGCTCAGCATGATTTTCCAACCATGGGCTTTAATATTAAATCCGGTATTGATGTGGATTTTAAAAAATTGCTCGCTTGGAAAAATTCGGTTTGCGATAAAATGAGTGGCGGTGTCAGCCAATTGCTTAAAGGAAATCAAATCACTATTTTAAAAGGTGAAGCACAATTTAAAAATACAAAAGAAATTTCGGTAGTCGGTACTGGGCTTAACGAAACTGTGACGGGAAAATTCTTTGTCATCGCGACGGGTTCTCGGCCAATTGAAATTCCTGGATTTAAATTTGATGAAAAAGATATCATGTCATCAACCGGTGCCTTAGCCTTAGATCATGCCCCCAAACGCGTCGTGGTTATTGGTGGTGGCTACATTGGTCTGGAAATTTCCTCTTACTTGAAAAAATTTGGTACCGAAGTCACTGTGGTCGAAGCACAAACGCAACTTCTTGCGGGTGTCGTGGATCCCGAGTGCGCTCAAGTTGTTACCAAAAAACTTGAAAAAAGCGGCGTTAAAATTTTATACGGAGCTAAAGCAAAATCTCAGAAAAAATCAGGCAGCACTTATGAAGTCACTGTTGAAATCAGTGGCAAAGATGAAGTTTTGAAGGCAGATAAAGTTCTTGTTACCGTTGGTCGTCGACCAAACAGTGACCAGGCAAATTTAAAAGCCGCAGGAATTCAAATCGACGAACGTGGTTTTATCAAAGTCGATGCGCAAAGACGCACTAACATCAGTCATATTTTTGCAATCGGAGATATTTGTGGTCAACCCATGCTGGCTCACAAAGCCAGTTATGAAGGTGTCTTGGTCGCTGAAGTGATGAAAGGTCATAATCGCGCTTACGATGTAAAAACCGTTCCCGCAGTTGTGTTTACGGATCCTGAAATTGCTTCAGCCGGATGGACAGAAGCAGAAGCCAAGGCCAAAGGTCACACGGAACTGAAAATTGGTAAATTTCCATTCGCAGCTAATGGCCGAGCCGTTTCGATGCAAGACACGGATGGTTTTGTAAAAATGATTGCCGATGCAAAGACCAATGTTTTACTTGGTGTTCACATCGTTGGACCCGAAGCGAGCAATCTTATTTCTGAAGCCGCGCTGGCTATCGAAATGGGTGCGCGCATAGAAGATGTTGCACTGACCATTCATCCTCATCCAACGCTGGGTGAAACGATGATGGAAGCAGCCGAAGCGACCTTGGGTCACGCCATTCACATTATTCAAAGACCTTTGAACCGAGCTACAAAATCAGCCCATCCATGAACGAACTTAAAATCAGCTCCTCGGGAATTCATTTCGAAGATTGGGGACTGATTGATTATCCAGCTGCACTGATGAACCAAATGGAAATTCTGCAGCGATTGTCCGAGGGAAAAGCCATGGAGACCGTGGTGTTTTGTTCTCATCCAGCCATCGTAACTTTAGGACGCGGCACTCTTCCCGGAGATGTTTTCGGCTGGAAAGGTCCAACCATGGAAGTCTCTCGCGGTGGTCGCGCGACTTATCATGGTCCCAGCCAAGTGGTGATGTACGCAATTCTGGATTTGAATCGACAACATCATCAACGCCCTCCCCGCGAAATCGTTGGCTTCCTTCGGGATTTAGAAAAATGCATTGTTGAAGCTTTGAAAGATTTTGGCATTGAAGCTCAGGGAAAATCTTTGATTAAACACACAAAGACAAAATCTGAAGATGAGAGTGTTCAAACCACAGAGGAAACGGGTGTGTGGGTTGGTCGTCAAAAAGTCGCATCACTTGGAATCGCGGTTAAAAAGTGGATTACTTATCACGGTGCTGCTCTTAATTTGATTGAAGATCCAACGGCCTTTCAAGGACTAAAGCCCTGCGGATTTGATTCACAAACCATGGTCAGCGTGGAAAAACTTCTTGGTCGTAAGGTTTCTCGTCCAGAGATGATTGCCGTCCTACGTGAAAAAGTCTTAAAATACTTATAAGATGTTTATCAATAAATTTAGTTTTAAAATTCTAATTCTATTCTCTTTTTTTTCCTTTGATATCTTTGCAAATGAGCCTCAAGAACAGGTTCAGCCTGCTCGTCGCACTCAAGTATTTGAACAAGCTGATGGGCGCCCCCTATTTGAGTTAATCTACGATGGCTATGATGAAAAAAACAATCAACTCAAATACAAAAAATATTCATACAACAAGCATGGTAAAAAAAGCGAAAATCCCGACTTTGTCTATGCTGGAAAAATAAAAAGAAACTACGTGAGCCATACTCAGCTCACAAATTATTACTCAGAAAGTGGATACAAAAATGACAAATACTATATCAAAAAAAATCCGCTCAGCGCCGTTGAATTCGAATTGGCTTTGCGCAACCTAGCCGATGAAGAGGACTTTGAAAAGTTTCTTAATTTTAATAAGAATAGACAAAGAGAGATAAGAGAAAAAGAAATCGAGTATCAAAAAAAGAAATCTTCGAAACGATCACCGAGCAGCCATAGGGATTAGGCTATTTTTGCACGCCATCAGCGACCATAATAATGGCTTCGCCTTTAACACAGATCTCGCCATTCTCTTTTTTAGCAAGTGTTTCAACCGTGGCCATGCCTCTTTCGGTTCTCATGTTCATGACCTGTAAATGGATAGTAATAACGTCATCTATATAGACTGGGCTGGTAAATTTCATTGATTGAGCAAGATAAACTCCGCCCTCTCCCATAGTCTCATTCAGAGCTCGGGAAAAAAGAGCACCCACAATCATTCCATGGGCAATTCTTCGCCCAAAACGAGTTTTTTTTGCGTATTCTTCATCCAAATGAATAGGATTAAAATCTCCGCACATTTCAGCAAATTGATGGATCATCTTATCAGTGACTTTAACCGTCATCGACGAGGTGAAGCCTTTAAATATTTTCACTTTCATAAAAACCTTTACAAGATATTTGCTGCAAGCTCAGCAAGCTCTGATCTTTCCCCTTTAGATAAAGTGACATGACCAGAAATAGGATGTCCTTTAAATCTTTCAACAGCGTAGGTTAGTCCACTGTTGGCCGAATCCACGTAGGGATTATCGATCTGATAAACGTCACCCGTTAAAACAATTTTGGTACCGCGACCAGCGCGAGTCACAATCGTTTTAATTTCGTGTGGAGTTAAATTTTGAGCCTCATCCACAATTAAATATTGTTTAGGTATGCTGCGACCTCGAATATAAGTCAACGGCTCGATATTCAACATCCCTTGATTAATTAATTCCTGAGTTCTACCCGTTGCTTTTTTGTCCGCACCCATTAAAAATTCGACGTTATCAAATATAGGCTGCATCCAGGGGTTCAGTTTTTGTTCAATATCGCCTGGCAAATAACCAATATCGCGACCCATTGGAAAAATAGGACGGGATACGAGCAATCTTTGGAATTGGCCTTCATCTAAGGTCTTATGCAAGCCGGCCGCGATAGCGAGCAAAGTTTTACCTGTTCCTGCTTTTCCCACCAAAGAAACAAATAAAATTTCGTCATTTAACAAACTGTCCAGAGCAAATGATTGCTCGACGTTTCGCGCGTGAATTCCCCAAATGCTATCCGGTGGGCTAATCAAAGGAACAATGGCTTTTTCTTTAAAACTATAGCGTCCAATAGCTGAGTGATTAGGATTTGAAGCATCTTTCATGATCAGATACTGGTTTGGAATTAATTTGTGTTCACCGGGATCAAATTTTTTATCGCGATAAAAAGTATCAATTTTTTCCGGCGACACTTCCATCTCGAGATAACCCTCGTAAAGATCTTCTTGCTGAAGAGTGCCCGGCTCAAAATCTTTTGCCGTAATCCCGTACACATCCGCTTTAATTCGAAGGTTAATATCTTTAGTGATCAACTCAACTTTAATTCTGGGATGCTGCTTCTGTAGAGCCAAAGCCGTCATTAGAATTCGATTATCTGCTTTGATTTGATCCAGCTCGGTGGGAATTCCCGAATACATCATGTCCGATGTCACATAAACAACAGTTTCATTGTTTTCAAGAGCCACCCCTTGAGCCAACGAACCCTTTGATCTCATGACATCGATAAAGCGGCTGAACTGCCGAGCATTTCTGCCATTTTCGCCTTGATCCCTTTTAAATTTGTCGATCTCTTCAATGACGGAAATAGGAATATAGACGTCGGCTTCACCAAATTTAAGAATGGCTAAAGCATCGAAAAGGATAACATTGGTATCGACGACAATTTTTGATTTTTTATTGTGATTACTACTTGAAGGTGAATTATTTTTGCTCAACTTTAATTCCTCATCCTGTTAATTGATTTGGTAAGGCTAAACCTTACCTATTCGACAATAGACCAGAGCCATTGTCCAGGATGGAAACGTTTTAGGAAATATTAGAAACTTGTATGTCTCCGTCATCGGTCTTCAGACTGGCGCTGACGGTTTCAATGAAACGCACGAAATGATGAAGCGCAACATCGTTAACTGTTCCTTTAACAAAATTGGCACCGTGGCGAACCACTCCTTCGGAATCAAACACCCTGGAGTTGGTCACTTTCATAACAAATGGGAAATAAGTTTTGTGATTGAGATAGACTCTCATGGCGATTTCTTCGCCTTCAATAAATCCACCCTCGGACAATTCAACATCAAATGAAATACCGTTTTCAGATATATCGTAAAGCGTAACCTTAAGAAGTCCTCTCTCGGGCAATACGGCAAATGCACCAATAAACTCAGTCAAGATTGTTCTTTTTACTTGGCGTCGTTCGCGACTCAGGATGGCCTGTCGTGCCTCGGTCATATCAACCACTGGCGCACCAGCTTTAAAAACCAAATTACTCTTGTCTTTACGAGTATTTAAGCGATCTGTAATATCCAGAATTTTCCCCATATTGCCCCCGACCTTATTGTAACATTTATCGGCCTATTTTGATCCGACTTGAGTGGAAATCATGGAAAATGGTCCAAAAATGTTCTAGTCTGAGACACTATGCCGGTAATCCGAGCCCTGTTCCTTAGTTTAATTCTGCACCTTCTGATGAGCTGGATTTTATACCAGATCCCCGAGTCTTGGATTAAGCCTCCTCAAAAAACTTCCGCCGTCGAAGTAGAAATACTAAATAGTCCTTCTTATAAGGATAAAAAAATCGTTCGAGAGACCACACTTCCTGAGGCACAGAAATCCTTAGAGAAAGCTTTGGCGCGTTTTGTATCCGCTCAAAATAAACGGGTCGTCCTAGAGACCATGGCTAAAAAAATCGGCATGACAAAAAACCGCACCCAAAACAATTTTGAAATACAAAAAAAAACCACGCAAACGGGAAAAGATTTTACTGGCTACAAGCCTGTGGATTTTGCAAAGGTGCTTCGCGAACAAGGCGAATCAACCGTTGGTGAAGTGCTTCCCAAGGATTTGGCTGTTGGCTCGTTCACTGCCTTAAACACCGATCAATATCAATTTTACTCTTTCTATGGACGGATTGAAGAACTAGTTCGATTTCGCTGGGAAACAAAAGTCCGAGAAGCGCTAAGTCTTTTTGATCGCCGAAATCTGTTGAATCGGGTCGGTAATAAAGATTGGACGACTCAAGCTGTTTTTATTTTGGATCGAGATGGTAAACTACAAAAAATAATGATCATGAAAGAATCCGGCGTCACTGCCTTTGATCATGCGGCCACTTCCGCTTTCCAAGACGCTTTGATCTTTCCGAATCCTCCCCGGGAAATGGTCGAGTCCGATGGCTTCATTCATCTGAAATACAGTTTCAATGTGCATTTCGATCCAAACCTGATGGCCATTCACTAGGTCTAGGTTCACAAAGTCAGGTCCTGAGCCCCAGAGACACTCACCAAATAATTTGTTAATCTTAATCTCATGTCGTTTAAAAATTCGAGAGTTATTTTTACATTTTTAGTCCTTATGGCCTTATTTTCTGGGCCACAAGTAGCAGAGGCTTTTTTCACCGAAGTTTCTGTTTCCTATATGCAAAAAAAGACTTCTTTCGACGCTTTCAACACTTACTCTGCGGAATCGACGACCGGCTCTTTGTCTTTTTATTTTCTGGAAAGACTGGCTTTGGAAATGAGTTATACCGATGGCACCAGCGTTAAAGAAGAACGTGTGAGTAGTGCCCAACAAACTACGGTGCAAAAAACCCAGGTCATTGGCGCCGATTTGATCTGGATTCTTGCCGATCGTAAGGCTGTCTTTCAGCCTTACCTTAAAGGCGGAGCGGCCCAAATTACTCGTAAACAAACAATCAAGATTGAAAACACCTTGGTTGAAACTCTAGCCCCTGATGTGGCTATTGCTCCCAGTTATGGGCTTGGTTGCCGATTCGCCATCACCGAAACTTTTGGATTGAAACTGAGCTATGATATTTGGAAAACTCCCATTGGTGGCGGTGCCACCACAGATGACAACGCCATTAAGGCTGGCCTGTCGTGGATTTTTTAAAAAAAATTCTTTTACCACTGCTTATAGCTTTTTCTTCTTTAGGCTGCCAAATGGGATATCTTTTTAAAAGCGCCTACAGCCAAGTGGCTTTATTAAATGCCCGCGTGCCCATCGATGAAGCTCTTAAAGATCCGAATTTAACCGCGGAAGAAAAATCGAAATTAGAACTCACTTTACGTGCTCGCCATTTTGCTTCGCAGGAATTGGGACTTAAGGTCGATAAAAATTATTCCAGCTTTGTGAAATTGGATCGGCCCTATGTTAGCTACGCGATCAGCGCATCTCCCAAATGGAAATTGGAAAGCTACCGCTGGTCCTTCCCGATTGTGGGCCAAGTCCCTTACAAGGCTTACTTCAAAGAATCGGATGCGCTGGAAGAAGAAGCCGAACTCAAAAACCAGGATTACGACACTTATGTTCGTGGAGTCACGGCCTACAGCACATTGGGATGGTTCAATGATCCTTTGTTGTCCTCGATGCTCAGGGGCCGAGAAGCCTATCTGGTCAACACCATTATCCACGAATCTGTCCACGCCACTTTATTTATTAAAAGCGAAGCCGATTTCAACGAACGCCTAGCGACCTTCTTGGGTAACAAGGGCATGGAACTTTTTTATCAAAAAACCGAAGGGGCAAATTCTGCGACTTTGAAAGCTGTTTTATTTGATTCCGAAGATGATCAAATTTTTTCTCAATTTATAAGTCGAGAACTTAAACAGCTTGAGCAGTGGTATCAACAAGTAACCCCAGAACAAAAAACCGAAGAAATTCGCCAGCAAAGAATTGCCCAAATTCAAAAGAATTTTGAATCTCAGATTTTACCCAAATTAAAATCGCATTCGATGGAAAATTTTGGCAAAGTTCGTTTGAATAACGCCCGCCTGGTTGTTTACAAAACTTATATGCAGGATTTGAAAGACTTCGAAAAATTATATGTCTTAACAGGAAATAATTTTTCGGAATTTATGAAGGTCTGCCGAGGCTTGGAAAATCATAAGAATCCGAATGAAGGTTTGAAAGAGTTGATTGCCTCTTATAAAAAATGAAAATATTCATCTAGCTTAGGAAAGAGCTGCCTTGGTCCAAGAGTAGTAAGCTCTTTTCTGCAATTTCTTTAACCAAGGATTTTAAGGATGTCGTGTCTAAATTACGTCGTAATTTAGACATAGAACCTGCGCCATAAATTTTGCTTATAGCTCATATCATTTAAATTAAAATTCATTAATAATTTCATATATTTAGTGTCATTTTGGCCATTATTTTTGGCCCTCGGATTGCACAACTAATAAGCAAGGGTGAAGGGTTGGTTTTCACGGAATTGTTTCCAACCCCTCAAGCAAGCGAAAGGATTGAAAGTTCGCAAGTTTGAGCCAGGGTGGTGCGATCATGACCCTGAAAAAACGATAGGGGATTAACCGAAATATTACAAAAGCGGGTCTAGGGTATGGAACGAGATCTTATAATGTCAACGGATCTTGAACTGGTAGAAAAAGTCAAAGGCGGAAATCGCAAGGCTTTTTCTGAGCTCGTGAAACGACATCAAAAGGGATTGCTTCGGATGAGTTTAAGGTTCTTGAAGAATATAGATGCGGCTGAAGATGTGGTTCAAGAGAGCTTCATCAAAGCTTACGAAAAACTGAACTCTTTCGAGGGGCGAGCTAGCTTTAAAAGTTGGCTGTACCAAATCACCGTGAACACAGCTCGAAACAAACTGCGGGAATCTAGATTGGAGACAACAGATATTGAATTCGTACAAATTTCTGTTGGCGCTATCGCTGAGTCTTCCCTAGTGCATTCGGCGGTGAAAGACTTGCTTCAGCACGAAATTGACAAGCTCCCCTTAAAACAAAAAACAGCCTTGGTATTAAGGGTATACGAAGACCTTAGTTTCAAAGAGATCGCTGAAGTTATGGAATGTCCTTATGATACCGCGAAAGCAAATTATCGACATGCGCTGATCAAGTTGAAACAGTCCTTGGAACAAAGGAAAGATTTGAAATCATGGACAGAGCAAGTCGGAGGATTTATGACGGAAATGAATCAATATGTGGAGGCCGAAGGATGAGTCACGAACTGTTGAACGCGCTGAAAACTGCGGACGATGTCGAACTTCCTATGGAAGATGCCTTTTATGATCGGCTTCATGACAAAATCATGGCTGGGGTGAACGAGACGGAAATTAAAAAACTTCCACCCTGGACTTCTTTTGTTGCACGACCTAAAAAATATCTTAAGTCTCATTGGAAAGGTTGGTTAGGCTCGAGCATATCAATGATAGCGCTAGGCTATATTGGCATTCACATCTCGGTGCTGGTTGGATCCTTTATTCCGGAAAGTCATAGTTTTAAAGTAGTGCAAAATGAACAAGAATTTCTGCAAGACGCCACAGGGTCGGTGGAAAACTTTTCACAATCGATGATCAACCATCAATCACAGGAAGATTTTTTATCTGATGTCGCTTCTCAACGTATTGAGTTTTCAGCGGAGCAGTTGAAACGCTTAAAGTCAAAAATCAATTAGGCCGTCGCGCAATATTGCACGGACTTTCATCTGTACCCATTTGTCAAATGCTCTTGTCCTTAGTAACTTCAAAGGATGATGTGGCTATTTGGTTTTGTAATGACATTTTCGTTGGCTAATTCGGAACCGAATATTCCCAAAAAAAATCAGTTGGAAGAATTATTTATATGGAAACTCAGCGATGAACTTCGACTGGGCCCCGCAGAAGAAAAAAAATTCGCAGAAATCGTGCACAGTCTTAATAAAAAAAAATTAACTCGCACCCAGAAAATTGAACAAATTACCAAAGAACTTTTAACCGTCAAATCGGATAAAGACAAAGAAAGCGTTTTGAAATCTCTTAAAAAAGCCTACCAAGAATATAATCAATTATCGATTATGGAATTAGATGAAATGAAAAAACTTCTCGGCATTCAAAGGCTGGCGACTTATCTTGAAGTGAAACAAGTTCTTACCGCCAAAGTTAAATCACTCCTTATACAAAAAGGTGATGATCATGAAAAAAAGGATACTTTACCTCGGAAAGAACTTCCTCCTCCAAAAATTATTGAAGAGAATTAATTTCTAACTTTCATCAAGATGTATTGCGATGCTGTCCGAAATTTTAAACAATTGTGACGCGATTTCGGCCATTTTGTTTGGAAACAAACAGGGCCTTATCGGCGCGATCAAAGATCACAGCCCAATCTGATTCAGTCGCTTGTTTGCTGGTAATTCCTATGGAAACGGTCACGGGAATTTTTTTATTTTCAAATTCAAACTCATGAGTTTGAATTGTTAAACGCACGCGTTCAGCAATTTCACCGGCTATTTTATTTGGCGTTCCTGAAAGAATCAGAACGAACTCTTCTCCGCCGTAACGGGCAAAAAAATCATTTGAACGAACCAATTTATTCACGGCTTTGCACAACTCTCTTAAAACATAGTCTCCGCAGGGATGGCCGTTGGAATCGTTAATTTTTTTAAAATGATCAATATCAAACACCATCACGCTTAGAGGTTCGTTTAATACTTCTGATCGTTTAATGGCTTCAGGACCGCGCTCAAGCAAAGCGCCCTTTGAATAAATACCCGTCAATGCATCACGGTTTGCTTTCTCGAATAGGGCCTGCGCAGTAATAGCTTCAATATTGCCACGCTCTAAAAATTTAAAGATCACATTTCCGGTTTTAATTTGATCATTATTTTTTAAAATACAGGGAGCCATCGGCGCAAGAATCAATCCATTAACAACAGTTTTATTTGTGGATCCCAAGTCAACAATGGTGACTTCGGAATTTTTCATATCCAATCGAGCATGAGAACGACTTAAACTTTTATCATCGATAAAAACATGGGATTCAACGGCACGACCAACCACAAAGCCATCGGTTATCGCCCACTGCTTCCCTTGATATCCTGAAGGTCCCATAAGAATAACAATTACCGGCGGCGCTGAATCCGCAGGTAACATTTGCTTCTTTAACGTAGTGTCAGAAGCAATAACCGTTTTTTCGGCTATCTCGTTTGTGTCTTCACTATCCACCATGGTTACATCTTACATCGGGGCAAAATGCTATGACAATCCCGCAGTTTTTATTTTGCAAGAGTGTGGCTTAGGGCCTGAAACAATAATTTTCGCGCGACCGAAGTCTTGGATTTTATTTTTAAATTAATTTTTCACTGATAAATCAACTTACCGCGACATCTTCCTCGATACGATGATAGCCACGCCATTCTTTAAGTCGTCCACGAGGACGGCTTCCATCTTCAGGGTATTCGATAAGCACATAGGTTAATTTTGTGATTTTACCTAATGAAACAATATCCAATGAGGTAATTTCAGTCCACGTTCCTGTATTAAAATATTCTTTATCTGACGACCATTGACGGTACTGGTAAACATGGCTGTGCCCAAAGATGACAGTATGAACGTGATCATCATTTAAAATTTTTTCAGCAGAGGACCCTAGATCTGGAAATATAGCGCTTTCAAATACGATTTGCAGTATCCTTTTAAATCGCCAGTGACGTCTGGGATCGCGAATAAAAATAGTGCGCATAAAGAAAAACATCAATGACACAAAACCTTTAATAATTAATACAGTTTCGTTGAGAATTGCCCAACGAATCATTTTTGAAAAGGGTCTTATCTTATCAACATGAGGATATTTCTGTTTTATTTTCAAAACTAGCTCGACAAAAAAGTGTGAGCCAAAAGGCAAATTTAAAATTGGCTCTGCAAGATCTTTTTTTAAAAAGAATTTTTTTGGATCCAACCTATTGGCAGCTTCATGCATGTGTCCGTGCTCGATGTGAATCCCGTCCACAAAATAAATAATATTTTTAAAACGCACGGGTGTGCCAATAACCGAGTTAAAATAAACCCGACAAGCGGGCCAAAGCATGGCTTGATCGTGATTTCCAACAACATAGGTGATTGAATTTCCGGGCTTGGCCGCAAAGTCGGCGAAAGCTTTAAATACTTTTGGATGCCCGGCAATTATTGATTTTAAAACTTCAAGCGCGATGCCTTCAGTGATCACAGTTAAAAAATGTCCATGGTAATCTACTTGAAGAAAATTTAGAAAATCTCCGTTGATCACGAGTTCAACTTCGTAATCACGATAAATTCCACTCGAATAATAATGAACAAACTCAACTAACTTTTCATTAAAATAGAATTCTTCCAGGGAATTTAAACCGCCATTTTCCAGCACTCTTCCTTTACCCAAATGCAAATCACTGATAACTATTTTTATTTTACGTGGCTGAAGTGTGGGCGAAGTTGGGGTGGTGGTTTCTTCCATGAACTACTCGGCTTTTTTTAAAGCGATGAAACTTTCATCTTTAACTTCAAGATTTGTTAAGGCTAAACGTAAAGCCCGTACCGTGCGCTTCATTTGATCCTGATAAGCTTCGACAGTTTTATTCAGCTCTTGAACCTTTTCACGGTAAGTGTCGAGCTCGGCTCTGATATGATCGATTTTTCGTTGCAGCTCAAGAATCGTGTCATCTTTTGTACGAACCAATGCTTGTTTTTCAGCGCGAGCCAGTTCAAGTCGATTTTCTAATTCACGTTCGCGCACACGAATTTTTTTGAAATCGCTTTTTAAACGAATCTCGAGCTCTTCGATTTTAATTTTTGATTTTTGATATTCGTTATCTTTAAAGTGCAAACTTCCTTTAAGAATTGAAATTTCGTTTTCTAAATTCTCTTGAGCTTCCCGTCGTTCTTTTTCAGACGAAAGCACTTTTGAATTTAAGTCTTCTGCTTTTTGTTTCATGATATGACCGGCAGAAGCTAACTCTTCATTTTCAGATCGCAAGCGATCAAGTTCTTTTTCTAATTCAATTATTCTTTGTTGAGCAATTTTTAAATTTTCAGCTTGAGCTAAACTTGCATCCATTGAAGTGTGCACTAAGCCTGCTTTAAGAGTTGGTCTTGCCATTCCAATAACGACTTTTTCTTCTGAAGCCGTCGTCGTCGGTTTTTTTCTTTTAGCAAATGCTGTCACCGCGATGGTTTTTTCTATATCTGTAGGATCTAGCTTCAATGGCAAAGGTTCATCTTCACTGTTAATTGCAATAGTTCGATCATCGGCTTTCGGACTGCTGCTATCAGGATCGTCTAAGCCTTCTAAAATCATATCACCAAGCTCATCAGCCATTTTGGATGGAATACTTCCTACACCGGTTATCGGTGTTGGCCGATCTTCATTGTCGCTGGGAATTTCAAATTTAGTTTTGTAATCGTCATCTTCAGGCATAGAAGAAAACTCAATTGATTCTGAAGAACCAAAATTTGACGCGGACTCGTCGTCTGAACCTGCGCCTTCGAGGATGGATTTAACTAAATCCTCGTCTGGAATATTGTAGGTACCTTTTTTTTTGCTCATTTTCCTTATCATGTCATCGGCTTAAGGACACAAGGCCTTAAGGAAATAACCGATAAGTTTGAGCTTTTTCATATTGAGAGGTTATCTGGACTCGCTTGGCTGGATTGATTTTCTGTGCGCAGAAACTGGACCAATGTCCTCTCTTGAATGTTAATAAACTCAATAGGTAACTTTTTATCCAGTTTTAGAAAAAATTGTCGATGGGATTCGATTTCATTAATCCACATATTGTTATCAATCCTCATCACGCGTTCAAAATTTTCTGGATTAAAGTTGAGTCCTGTCCAATCGAGGTCAGCGTACCGAGGCACCATGCCTAATGCTGTCATTTGGCCATCGCTCTCTTTTTTCACTCGTTGAAAAATCCATTTTAACACTCGCATATTTTCGCCATAGCCTGGCCAAATAAATTTTCCATCTTCATCTTTGCGAAACCAATTAACTACAAAAATCTCGGGCAACTGAGCTGCACGATTGACCATTCTCAACCAGTGTTTGAAATAATCTCCCATGTTGTAACCACAAAATGGCAGCATCGCCATTGGATCTCGGCGAACAACACCTAAGGCGCCAGTGGCCGCAGCTGTTGTTTCGGAACCAATTGTTGCCGCATAATAAACTCCAGTGGGCCAATCTTTTGTTTGAAACACCAAAGGAATAGTGTCGGCACGTCGTCCACCAAAGAGAAAAGCTTGAATTGAAACTCCTGCTGGATTTTCCCACTCTTTGTCAATGCATGGACACTGCGAGGCCGGAGCCGTAAACCGAGCATTAGGATGAGCCGCTTTACGGCCACAATCTGGAGTCCATGATTTTCCCTGCCAATCAGTTAAGTGCGCTGGTGGAGTTTCTGTTAAATCCTCCCACCATACGTCGCCATCATCAGTGAGTGCCACATTTGTAAAAATGGCATTGGCTTCAATTGTTTTCATCGCATTGGGATTTGTTTTATAACATGTTCCAGGTGCAACACCAAAATACCCCGCTTCAGGATTAATCGCGCGCAGCTGTCCATTTTGATCTACTTTAATCCACGCAATATCGTCTCCGACAGTGGTAATTTTCCAACCTTCTAATCCTTGAGGAGGAGTTAACATCGCAAAATTTGTTTTTCCACAAGCACTTGGAAAAGCCGCCGCCACATATATTTTTTCTTTTTTAGGATTTTCAACACCAAGAATAAGCATATGCTCGGCCAACCAACCATCATTTCGACCCATGGTCGAAGCGATGCGAAGTGCAAAACATTTTTTACCAAGTAAAGCATTCCCACCATAACCACTGCCAAATGACCAGATCGAGCGATCTTCAGGATAATGGACAATGTATTTTTGATCGGGATGAGACGGCCAAGCGACATCTTTTTGCCCTGGCGCTAAAGGTTGCCCTACGGAATGAACGCATTTTACAAATTCGCCATTGGCAAGACCCTGAAGGGCTCTTTCCCCGATGCGGGTCATGATCCGCATATTAACAACAACATAGGGAGAATCTGTAATCTCGACACCAAATTGAGAAATTGAAGAATTCAATGGTCCCATGCAAAATGGAATCACATACATCGTACGACCATTCATTGAATTTTCGAATAATTTCCCAAGAGTCGGGCGCATGTCCCGAGGATCCATCCAATTATTTGTTGGGCCCGCATCTTCTTTTCTTTCACTGCAAATAAAAGTACGATCTTCAACCCGAGCCACATCACTGGGATTCGACCAGGCCAAATAGGAATTAGGTCTTTTTTCAGGATTTAATTTTTTCAGTGTTCCTTGTTTGACCATCAAATCCAACAGATCTTGGTTCTCACTTTCCGAACCATCACACCAATGGATATGAGCAGGTTTAGTCAAATTAGCAATTTCCGCTACCCAATCAATTAACCCCTGATTTGTAATTTTCATCCGGCATCGTCCTTTTTTAATTTAATTCAATTTAAATTATTAAATAAACCCACGCGCAAACAGTCAAGATTTAGATCTCAACAAAGTCTTTCTCGAAACTAACCGTTTTTTTATACTCGTCACGCCTTGATTTCAGAGCTGACATATTTACTTTTGCTAAGGATTTCACCCCAAAATCTTGAATTGTGAAGCTGGCCAGTAGGGTTCCTACGACACAGGCTTTTTTCATGTCTTCAAAACTGGGTCGACGATCCATTCCAGCCAAAGTCCCGAAAAACCCACCGGCAAAGGTATCTCCAGCTCCCGTTGGATCAATCACTTCAGGCATTGTCATTGCGGGTAAGGCAAAAAAGCCATGTTCACGATGATAAAGGATAAAGCCATATTCTCCCCGTTTAACAACGACTGCTTCGGGGCCTAACTTTGAAATTGCAATGGCTGCTGAAATTGCATTTGCAGCACCTGTCAGCATTTGTGATTCGCCTTCATTAATTAAAATCACATTCACTTTTTTCAGAACATCCATCAATATCGATTTTTTTGAAGAAATCCAAAAGTTCATTGTATCCATACCGACAAACTTTGGATTTTTAACTTGGCTTAAAACCTGTAACTGCAATTCAGGAGCAATGTTCGCTAAAAACACGAACTGAGAATCTTTAAAAGCCTCGGGCAATTTGGGATTGAAATGTTCAAAAACATTCAGATCCGTTTTTAAAGTTTTAGCTTCGTTCAAACTGCCTTCGTAAAATCCTTCCCAATGAAAAGTTTTACCTTTAACCTTTTCAAGACCAGAAAGATCAACATTCCTTTTTTCTAACAGTTGATAATCTTCATCGGCATAGTCCTCGCCGACCACGCCGACCACACGAACTTTAGAGAGCAAAGATGCCGCTAACGAGAAATAATTAGCCGAACCACCCAAGGTCTTTGGCGATTTTCCTGATGGTGTTTCAATGCTATCGTAAGCTAGGCTCCCCACGACTAATATCTGCGACATTCTTTCCTCCTCGAATTGTTCTAGTTAATTTTGAATTTGAAATATCCATTTGTCCTGGGTGATTTTCAAAAGCACTTCGCAGCTGTCCACAAGCTGCAAAAATATCTCTTCCCATGGTTCTTCGCAAAAGCACGTGAGCCCCGGCATTCATTAATTCTTTTTGAAAAAGTCCCACTTGCTCGTCGCTGGGTCTTTCATAACCTGAACCGGGATGTTCATTAAACGGAATGATGTTTATTTTGCAGGGAATGTCTCGAGTGAGTTTGTGCACCATTCGGGCGTGTTCAACTTGATCGGTTATACCCTTCAATAAGACGTATTCAAAAGTGATACGATCTTTGGTTTCTTTATAATAACGTCGACACTCGTCTAAAAGTTCTTTCAAAGGATATTTTTTATTAATAGGCATAACTTCCGAACGAATTTCATCGTTGGGCGCGTTTAAGCTTACTGCCAAACGAACTTTCGCTGCGGATATTCGCCACATTTCCGGAATTATTCCCGACGTTGATACTGTAACTCTTTTCCGCGAAACATTCATTCCCCATGGAGAATGTAAAACTTCGATGGATTTAAAGACCGCCTCAGAATTATCAAGAGGTTCTCCCATTCCCATAAAAACAATATTGCTAATTCGTTGACCTTCTTCCAAACGATCATTCACTTGCATAAACTGACCAACGATTTCCGCAGTGCTCAATCTCCTTTGAAGTTTTTGTTTGCCTGTGTAACAAAACTTGCAAGCCATGTTGCAGCCAATCTCTGAAGAAATACATAAAGTCAGACGATCATCCGTAGGAATCAAAACCGCTTCCACCGTTTTTCCATCTTTAACATCAAAAAGAAATTTTTGCGTGCCGTCGACACTTTTGAGATGTTGAAGAACGGCTGGCAATTCAAAACTTAAAAAATTCGGCAGATCAGCGCGAAAATCCTTAGAAAGATTTGTCATTTGTTCGGGATCGGTGGTGCGTTTTTCATAAACCCATTTGTAAATTTGTTGAGCGCGAAATTGCTCTTTACCAAATTTTTTAAATAGCTCTTTGAGATCTTCTAAGGTCAAAGCGTAAAAGTTGACCGGTGATTCCATAATTTTTTCTCCTCAAGTCGTGTTGACGGAGTTGGGGCTTTGTTACAAGCGTTTGTTATTGCAAGGCACAAAGATGTAGCACAAGGAATTCAAGAGTTAAAGAAAAAAACTTTCTTAACTCAAGCTTTGGTTTTTTTGCAAATACATGAAATTATTAAGTTTTAATCCAGATGAAGATCTTGAATGTAGCTTCTTAGCTCGCTCAATTCGCAAGGAACGCAGCCAACCTTACCCACGACAACTCCGGCAGCAAAATTGGCCAAGCGGCAAGCATCTACTAAGCTCCAGCCAGAAGCGAGGGCTAAAGAGAGCGCCGCTATGACAGTATCGCCTGCCCCAGTGACATCAAAAACTCGACGAGCAAAGGTGGGAACTTCGATAATTTGATCTTTAGAGAAAATGGTCATGCCCTCTTTTCCTCTCGTCAGAACAATATCCGTAGCACCGGTTTTCTTTTGCAGAGCGCGCCCCACTTCATAAACTTGGTTTGGATTTTCCCGAAGCTCATCGAATTTGAGTCCCGATAAACTGATCGCTTCATCATAATTTGGTTTCAGCAAATCTGTACCTTGATAAAACTCGCCCGTGTTGCTGCGATGGGGGTCAGTGAATATTTTTTTATCATGCTTATGAGCCAAAGCAAAAATCTTTTTTACCAGACCGGCACTGAGCATTCCCTTGGCGTAATCCTGCAAAATAATTGCATCGGCAGCATCGACTTCTTTTTCAAATTGTTGCAAAACTTCAGTTTCTGTTTCGGGACGAAGATATTTTTTAAGCTCATAATCAACACGCACCAGATGATGATGTTGTGCCATGATTCGGGTTTTTCGAGTCGTCGGACGATGAGCATCGCTGATCATATTTTTCCAGCTCACATTGGCTTTTTTGAAAAGGTCTTTCAGGCGATCGGCACCGGCATCATCGCCAACGACCGAGATCAGTGAAACCTTTCCGCCAAGACTAACCGCATTTTGCGCCACATTGGCCGCAAGACCCAAACGTAAATCTTCATTTTCAACTTCCAGAACTGGAACGGGAGCTTCGGGACTAATTCTTCGAACTTGCCCCATAATGTACTCATCAAGTCCCACATCGCCAATAATAAGGATTTTCTTGCCTTCTAAGGAAGAAATCTTATCAAGAATATTCTTCTTTTCTTTTTCGCTTGTGGTCACTTTTTCAACTTTAAACTGAGACATGAATTTCCTTTACTAATTCTATTACTAGTGGAATCTAAGCTAAAGAACAATGGATTTAAAACGCTCGCAAAATTTAATCTATCAAAACGCCGCCCTTGATAAAAAAACCCGGGCTGAACTCGTGGAATATCTTGAGAGTCTCTATCCTCTTTGGGAAATGCGCTATTCCACTCATAATCCTCCCCCTGCCGGGGACCAACAAAGGCGATTGTTACGACCGGTTTACTGGCTAGGTAATTGGCAATTTGCTTGTCTTAATTATTACCACCCGCCCAAAGGCATTGATCATCGTTGCGTAGAGGCCGAAGAATTTCCATTAGTGATAAAAAAAATAGTGGAGCAAATTGAAACTGAAGTTCATCAAAAATTTTCACCTCGAGATATTCCTAGGAATTGGCATTTAAATACCTGTTTGGTTAATTATTATGGCTCACAAAAAATCAATGACAAATGGGTCGATACGGCTCGCGTGGGTGAACACAAGGATTTTGAACCTGGACCCGTAGCTTCAGTTTCCGTTGGCGAAAGAGCTCTCTTTCAATTTGTCCGCAGTCATGGAAGAGACCGTTCCCAAAAAAGTGAGGTCGTCTTGCAACAATGGCTAGAAGATTCTTCCTTGCAGATTTTTGGCGGCGATAAATTCAAAAAGCAGCTTTTTCATCGCGTTCAACGAGTCGAAGATAAGGGGCAAATTCTTTTTCGAATACCCGTCGAAGGTTTTGAAACACGTCGTATCAATTTAACTTTTCGCTATGTCCCTGTGGAGCATATCCAGAATTTTAGTCGTTTCCCATTAGAGCTTCGCAATGACATCCGACCCTATTTGGTGACCCTTTCTGAACATTCCGAATACTTCCGTTCGGTCCTGGCTTCCCAGTAAAACGCCAGCAGATGCTTTCTACGAAGGGGCTCTGATTGGGACCCGGAGTCATGGTTTTTCCAGAGTGACAGTCTATAGCACCTTCATTAAAATTAGGGCTTCAATTACTTAACTGGAGTTAAAATTCAATGGAATTTTCCAATGCTGAAACACATCTGAACGGACCCTTATTTAAAAATGCTCTTCTCGTGGTCGACGAAGCCGCAAAAATTGTCGATTGTGATCCCAATGTTTTAGAGCGCCTCAAAAGACCTCGCCGAAGCATTATCGTTTCCGTACCGGTTCGTATGGATGACTACAGCATCAAAGTTTTTCAAGGATTTCGTGTGCAGTACAGCGCCACCCTTGGTCCATTTAAAGGTGGCGTTCGCTACCATCAAAATGTCGATCTTCCTGAAGTGGTTGGTTTGGCCGCACTGATGACTTTTAAAAATTCCGTCTTGGGACTTCCTTTGGGCGGAGCTAAAGGCGGAATTTGTGTAGACCCGACAAAACTTTCACGGACTGAAAAACAAAATCTGACAAGACGTTATACTTCTGAAATTGCTCCTTTCATTGGACCAACAAAAGATATTCCTGCTCCGGATGTGGGGACTGATCCCCAAACTATGGCTTGGATGATGGACACGTACTCCCAAGAACAAGGTGGCTATTCTCAACCGGGAGTTGTCACTGGGAAGCCCATCGAAATTGGTGGTTCATTGGGACGCAATCATGCCACCGGCCTTGGTGCGGTTTATGTTGCCGAAAAAGCCTACGAGAAAAAAGGCATGAAGATGGACGGCTCTCGTATAGTCATTCAAGGTTTTGGCAATGTCGGATCTTTCGCCGCACTTTTTTCTTACCAGCGTGGCGCTAAGATTATCGCTGTCAGTGATGTCAGTGGTGGTATCGTCAATGGCGATGGTTTGAACATTCCTGAACTTATGGAGTATGTTAAAACGCAAAAAACTGTAAAAGGTTTTCCAAAATCTGAAGATATCAGTAACGACGCTTTACTTGAGCTTGATTGTGATGCTCTTTTTCCCTGTGCCCTTGAATCTCAAATCGACACTCATAATGCGGAAAAAATTAAAGCTAAAATTATTGTCGAAGGCGCGAATGGTCCAGTGACCACTGCAGCCACAAAAATTTTGCATAAACGGGGTATTTTCATCGCCCCCGATGTTATTGCCAATGGTGGCGGTGTTATCGTCAGTTACTTTGAATGGGTTCAAGATATTATGTCTTTCTTTTGGGATGAAGATGAAGTGAACAAACGTCTAAAAGGAATCATCACTAAAGCATTTGATGTCGGATTCAAACTGCATCAAGAAAAAAATGTCGACATGAGATCAGCCGCCATGGCTGTTGCGGTTCAACGCCTAGAGAAAGCCATGCTTTTGCGCGGCTTGTACCCACGGTAAGGATGAAAGAACTTTGGATGAAACCTTGGCTTCTTATTCCACCAAGATGGGCGCATGAATTAGGGCCTTACGCTTTACGTATTTCCTCAATTTTTCAACCTAATGAAATTCCCATATGGCAACCTTTACGCTGGAGAAATTTTGAGTTCCGCAATCCTTTAGGGCTTGCCGGAGGGGTAGATAAAAATGGCGAAAGTGTCGAAGATTGGTGGCATCATGGTGTTGGATTTCTAGAGGTCGGTACCGTCACTCCGAAACCTCAATCACCAAATCCTGGCAAAATTATGGCACGGGATTTACCAACACATTCTTTGTGGAATCGCATGGGCTTTCCCAGCTTCGGAGCTGAAGAAGTCTTGGCTAATTTAAAAACAATCGAAGAGAAAAAAACTCCGCTTTTTTTAAACCTTGGCAAAAACCGTAACACTACCTTAGAAACTGCCTCTGAAGACTACACTCATCTGATGAGGACTTTTCAAGATGTTGCGGACATTTTTATTCTTAATATCTCGAGTCCAAATACTCAGGGATTAAGACTTCTGCAAAAGAGCGAAAATTTTGAAAAATTTCTTACTCCTTTGGTTAAACTCGCTAAAAAATTAAATTCCAAGCCCCTCATTATTAAATTAAGCCCTGATGAAAACGACGAATCTTTAGCCCAAATGATTCTGACCGCTCGTCAAAGTGGAATTGATGGATTTGTTCTAACTAATACAACGACCCAACGCTTTGGGGTGCCCTTTCCCATCGAAGGCGGAATGTCTGGTGTGCCTCTGAAAACACGTTCTACAGAATGTTTAAAAATTGCCGTTGAAACTCTTGGTAAATCCCGAGACTGCCTATTGATTAGTGCGGGTGGCGTGATGAATCCCGAGGACGTTTTTGAAAGACTGGCTCTGGGTGCGGACCTTGTTGAAGTTTACACAACACTAATTTATGAGGGACCCTTATTTTTTAGAAAAGTAGCGAAGGCCTGGGATGCAAAAAAAACCACGAAATAAAAAAAATCATTGGATCCCAGTGGTGGCCGGCTTTTTAAAAAAGGACGGCAAAATTTTAGTTGGTCAACGGCCAGAAAATAATTCTTTAGCTGGGCAATGGGAATTTCCTGGAGGAAAAATTGAACTGGGAGAAAACCCTGAACAAGCACTGACCCGGGAACTGGATGAAGAGTTAGGCATTACTGCTGAAGTGGGTGAACTGAAATTGGCTTGCACCCATACTTATGGTGATGTGGGAATTCTTATTTTATTTTATGAAATAAAATACTGGAAGGGCGAGCCCAAAGCCAAACATCATATGATGCTCGAATGGATTTATCCAGAGGAACTAAAAATGCGGACTATACCCGAGGCAAATCGAAAAATTTTAGACCGCATCTTATTGGCGCTAGGAGCCTCATGGCGAAAATCCTCTTTGTAAGCGAAAAAATAAATGACACTTCATGGACTTTGGCCACCGCGCTGAAATCCAATAACAATGAAGTTTTGTTTTTAACTTCGCATGGACAAAATGTTCAAACGGAACAAAATATCCAGATCTTGGGATATTTTAAAAAATGGAGCACACTAGAGGCGCTGCGATTTTTACCCATGCTCCTCACGGCAAAAATTGACATTGTTCATTTCTTACTTGAAACCGATAATCTTAATGCGGCCCAATCTTTCCTTTCGACAGCTTGCTTGGCATTGCCTCGCCTGGCTATTTCAACCTCATTGCTTAATATTTCCAACGGCCTCACTCGGAAAAATCCCGTGCGTTATTTACTAGAACGAAGTGACTTAGTGACGGCACCAACAGTTGATATGTTAGCTCAGCTGCGCGGCTTGAATGTAAAAAACTTAAAACAGTTACGTGGTGTTATTCCCCCCATCATTCCATCTAAGTATGAAATACAAGATAAAGAAACCTCGGGTCGAATTGCTCATCTTTTGGTTTCAACTGAAAAAAAAGATTTCATCATTGTCCCCTTGCAGAGTCGAGAATATCAAAGTCATGAATTGGCTTTGCCACCTTTGATTGCCCTTTCAAAAAAATTTTTTCTTATCTTTCAAGGAAGTCTTCAGGATTGGACCGTGTCCGAACGAAAATTATGGGAAAAAGTGACCACCGAAAAGCTGGGCCATAATTGGTGCTTGAGTGGAA
The DNA here is from genome assembly GCA_038043185.1 of Bdellovibrionota bacterium. Lineage (GTDB taxonomy): Bacteria > Bdellovibrionota > Bdellovibrionia > Bdellovibrionales > Bdellovibrionaceae > UBA5009. The sequence continues at coordinate 2,372 of JBBTCO010000028.1, read as the reverse complement.
ATTTAGATACCCAAGAGGAAAATGATCTTTTAGAAAAATCCTGCGGACTTTTTTTAGCAGGACATGATTTGCCACCATTAAAAATGACTCAATGGCTAGGAAGATCTGCTCATTCCGGTACCACATTGATCGTCGACGATCGACAAACTCGACTTTATCCGGGACTTTGGGAACATCAAAAAAATTCTTGGGTTTTTTCGCGTGTGGACTTGGCGTCAGAAATCGAAAGATGGATTGAGTCTGGCCCTCCTTCACTGAGTTCAAACTTAACCGAGAGCCTGCGCCTGAGGCAGGATCTTTTGGACGCTCCTTTGAATGAACTTCACCGCTTGTACAATCGTCTTCCCTTGTTCTAGAATTAATCTATGAAACCACCGATTCCGTCGTCTTTGAAAATATGTTTAATAGGAAGACATTTTCAAATTTTAAGTCGCTCGACTGATCATGGTTTTTTGTGGCCCATTGCTCGTGGTTTAGCTCGCCAAGGCCATGAAGTCACAGTTTTGTCGACTCGCAGTCCACTTGGAAAATTTCAAATCGAACGCGATGGCGTGACGGCCTATTATTTAAAAGAAGGGAGTCAAAGCTTATCCCGTATGGAATTTTCCGAAGCGGCTTTTAAAAAATTTTCCGAACTCCACCATGAAAATCCCTTTCATATTGTGCACAGTTTAGATTCTTCGGGAATAAAAATTGCCAAACATAAAAAAGCTTTAAAAGTTGCTGTCGCTTACGATGTCGAAGCCACACAGATGTCGCAATTATTTTCTATTCTTGGCATGAGTCGCGGATCGGTTGGCAGCATGCTCATCACCGCATCAGCAGTTGTTTATAAATTTCTAACAACTTATTTTGGCGGCGATCGTCGCTTACTGCTTTCCGCTGATGGAGTCTTTGTCACTCATCCTCAACAAAGACTTTTATTGGAAAGATATTATTTATATCCTGACTTTCATACCTACACTGTTCCGTATGGAATTGAGCTGGGAGATTTAACTCCGAAAGAAAAATCCATCGAGCTTAGGCGCCGTTTGAACCTTCCGGAAAATGGGCATGTGGCCGTGACCATTTCAGATATGACTCAACTTCTGGAAGTAAAAAACTTGTTAGATGCCTTTGAAAAGGTGGCCATTAAAAAACCAAATTCTTATTTGATCATTATCGGTAATGGCCCATTATTTAAAGAAATTGAGTTTGAAATATTAAGCCGCGCTTTAGGAAGTCGAGTTCTTATGACCGGTCCGTTGAAAGAAACTGAAATTTTGGATTATATTCTATTAGGCGATGTTTTCGTGAATATGAGCTCAAGAACGACCGGTTTCGAGCCCAGCATGATCGAGGCCATGGCTCAAAAAAAATTAATTATTGGATCAGAGGTCAGTCCAATCTCGAATGTAGTGGCTGACGGCGTGGATGGCTTTCTTTTAAGACCCGCAGATATTGACTCATTATCCAACCTATTGATCGAGATTTTTTCTGGGGCCCTGCCCGTTGATCAAATTGGGGAAAAGGCTCGTCAGAAGGTTATTGAGCTTTTTGACACCCAAAAGATGGTCCGGGCGCTCTTGGATGCCTACCGAAAGATCATTTTAAATAGGGGTAACTTCCGTGAAGCTAGACCACTAAAAAATCTTGCATCGAGCCAAGTTTAAAATTCACTGGCCCCCACAGGATTCTTCTGTAGAATCGAGTCATATCAAGACCTTACGCGGGGTGTGTTTAATGGCGTTGACCAAAGCTGATCTGATTAATTTAGTATCTGAAAAAGCGGGAATTACTCGAGTAAAAGCCGAGACCGTCGTCAACACTATTTTTGATTCAATGGTGGAATCTTTAATGAAAGATGATCGCATTGAAATTCGTGGTTTCGGTTCCTTCGTGAATCGCCAATACGGATCCTACAAAGGACGCAATCCCCGCACAGGACAAGTCATCGATGTTGGCGAGAAAAAATTGCCCTTTTTTAAAGTGGGCAAAGAGCTTAAGGAAGACATCAATCAAGGGAAGCCGGCGAAGGCTTAGGGTTTCTACTTTTTTTTGAAGATTATTACACACCGAAAAAGCTCAGACATAACGTTTGGTATAATCATTTGCATAGTTAGTTTGGTGAAAATTAAGTCGCGTTGAGTGGCAAATGATTACGCCAAGCCGAACTCGTTTTCGGTGTGTAATAATCTTCAAAAAAAAAATAAACTAAGATTTCGTCGCTCGGTGGGCTTGAACAATTATTAAACTCCATTTGCACTTTAAATTGTATTGCCCGAACTCAACTCTGAGCATTTCTGTATTTAAATTCCCTGAAAGTTTTAGGCCTACGAAAAAACGAGTTCAATGAAATGGACCCCGCCTTAAATTCGATTTGAATCGACGGC
>JBBTCO010000027.1:76903-82083 GCA_038043185.1 Bdellovibrionota bacterium | reverse complement strand
GGTGGAGCTATGGGAATGGGAATGCCCGGAATGGGAATGCAAATGATGGGCGGCATGATGCCTGGAATGGGCGGACCTATGGGTATTGCTGGAATGGGAATGCCTGGAATGGGAATGCCGATGATGGGCGGAGCTATGGGAATGGATAGTACTGGGTCTATGCAAATGCAACAGCAGATGATGCAAATGCAAATGCAACAGTATCAAATGCAAATGCAACAACAATCCAGATATTACGAAAATTATATGCAAAGACAACGAGCTATGATGGGTCTTCAACAAGAGCTAACGGGATTGATGAACCGAATTCAAATGGTTCAATCCGGTTCTGCAATGGGAGGCACGGGAATCATTGGCGGCGGTTACCTTGGTGTCGGTGGAACAATCGGTGGCAGTGCATTTGGTGGAGGCAGTATCGCAGCACCTCCTCCTTTGGGTAGTCAGCGCTAAGCTAGAAGCATTACCTTAACTAAAATAATAAAGACTCAGTTGTTTGCTGGGTCTTTTTCATTTAAATAACCTCTATGATTATTAAAAATCTTTACGATAGCCATATTCATTTTCTAATGACCGGAGAATCTCTTCAGCAGCTCAGCTTAGCGAAGGTTCAAAATCGATCCGATCTTGTATCCATTTCGCAAAGTTCATTTTTGACAAGAGAGGATTGGATAACCGGCTTTGGCTGGGATGAAAACAAATTCGATGCTGGTTTTTCTCTCGATAGAACTTTGTTAGATGAACTTTTTTTGGATAAGTATGTTTTTTTTGTTCGTGCCGATGGACACTCCTGTTGTGTAAATTCAAAAGTATTAAATTTGCTTGGTATCGATAAACCCACATCGGACTTATTCAATAAGCATAAAGATTTTATCGAGTTTGATTCTTTGGGGATTCCGAATGGAATTTTAAGAGAAACAATACACATGAAGGTGTATGAACTTTTACCTCCTTACAAAAAATCACAAATCAAATGTATGTTAAACACTTCGCTGCAACATTTTTTGAGTCAGGGTTTTACCCACCTGCGTGACATGACGACCTCTTGGTCGCAGTGGGAAGCTGAGCTCGAAATTTTTGAAGCAAATGAAATGCATGCGTTTATTGAACATAATTTTTTATGCGATAATATTGCTGATTCTGACCGTGCAATTCGCGAAATCAAGCAAGCCAAGTTAACCGAAAATTTTTGTATGAAGGCGCGTGGGATAAAGATTTTTTATGATGGTTCCTTGGGCTCAAGAACCGCCGCTTTATCCGAGCCTTACGCCGATCAAAATGACAATTCTGGTAAAACTTTATGGAGTCGATCCGAATTGAAAGAAATTATTCATCGAACCTGGTCTGAGGGTTTTGATGTGAGTGTTCATACTATCGGCGATCGCGCGGCAAATGATGTTGTCCAAGTGGCAAGGGAAGTTTCGGCTCAAGGTCTTACTGGACGAATAAATTTAGAACACGTTCAAGTGCTAAAGCCAGAAACAATTAAACTGATGAAGCCATTGCACATTATTTGTCATTTACAACCCTGTCACTGGCTTAGTGACAAACTTTGGTTAGAAAAGCGTTTAGGACATTTGTACGAATTTGTTTTTCCTTGGGAAAGCTTACGAAAAGCCGGAATACCGATCCAATTTGGTAGCGATTCACCGATTGAAAAATCTTCTTTGTCACAAAATTTGAGAGCCTTAAAAGAAAGTGGCCGAGCAGGAGTTCGATCTTTGAACGCGGATCCACTTTTATTTTACACTTGCTCTTCGCAACAAGTCCCATCTGGGGAAACGCACTTTAAAAGTGATTTCTTAGAAAATTTCCAAGTTGAGAAAGTTATTTTTAATGGGAAAATTGTTTATTTGCCCAAAAACGCGTCTGGCCATTAAGGCCAATCAAAACTTATTTCGTGATCTTGGGCTTGATAAATAAACAAAGCCCCCATTGCTAATCCGCCGATCCAGATCCATTTTTTGTTTTCCGTCCAAAAATTAGATTTTGTCTCGGCTAAGCTCGGATCGGCAGATTCAATGCAATTTTTTCTTTTTACAATTTGTACCTGATACAGGGGAAGCGGATAATCTAATAAAGAATTAAGTTGATTCTTTTGCTCGCCACAATCGTCCGAAGATAGAGTCAAGCGATCTGGTGGTTCAATGTCCATTGAAGTTTTTTTAATAAAAACAGGCGAGTACATATCTGAATAAATTCGAATTTGTATTTTAAGAGGGTTTGTCTTTTTTCGTAGATAAAATTTTACTTTGTCGACCCATTCAATTCCATCAATAATGACCACATCATTTTTTAAAAAAACTGGTTTTTCAATTTCCTTTATTTTTTGATTTTTATTGCACTGTTGGTAAAATTGAGACCAACGAGTTTGAATATTTTCATCGAGGTTAAAGAAATAACAAATTTGATCCCAAATTTCCGTTGAGTGAGAGGAAAGCGATTCACTTTTTTTAACAAGTATATCGACAAGGGCTTGGCGCCATTCAAGATCAGGAGCACTATGGTCGTTTAACTTTTCAATGGAAAAAAGAAAATCAGCGAGTGAAATTTCAGAAGATAAATATTTTTCACCAAGATCTATCAGGGGGTCAATTTTTGATTTACGACGATCATTATCAAGTAGCCAACGACTCAATTGAATGCCTTGTTTTTCTTTAACGATATCAACAAAACTATTTTGTTCTATGTTTGGACCGCGAATATAAATATTGGCATAGGTCTGACCAGAAATGATCAGCAAAAGCATAAGATAAATTTGCGCTTTCATGTATATCCTTAGTTTTGGTAGATGATACTTTTTTTAGTTAAGGCTTTTTGTGAATGTATACTTCCCGAAGTTTCGGATTTATTCTGTACGACTGCGAACAAGGCCTCATTGTAGTTCAATAAATCTGAGCTCCTTTCTTCTGGAACCAAGGCGGCAAATAATTGGGGATTCAGTGGCGCACGAATTATTTTTACCCGTGTTGCGATTCGGGTGCCTTTTTGCCCATCCCTGGATTTGTACAGATCAACAACTCCGGCTTGACCGATAAAGGAATTTAAACTTTCTAAGTTGCTGAGATCAAGAGGAACAAGGACAAAACCTTTTGGAATATAAGTGTCGACTGATTCATTTTCTAGCTTTGGAACATCGCTTTCTTGATTTTTTTCGACAGGGTAATAACTGATCCAAAGACTGATCAGACCGAGTACAAAGAAAAAAAGTACTGCACGTCTGGCTTGGGATGTGGTCTTAATCAGTTGCTCAATTTTTTGTTTCATAGATGACCTCTACTTTTCTTCGTTGGGTTTGTGATTTGTTTATAACTCTTTGAATTTCAAAAAAGAAAAAAACCATAATTGCAGAGATCACAATCATTTCTATCAGGATTTGTCCGGAGCAATTATTGAAAAATCCTCGTTGTTTTGCTGAAGAGTCAGTGCGCATTCTTGGTTTACCTCTAAATTAAACTTTAAAAATGAAATCATTCTTAATCCGGACTGAATTTTCATTATCCAATGAATACGCCAAAGCTGTTCATTTTGAAAATTGACTTGGAGGTCGTAAGTCGGCGCGATGTCCGTCCCATTCGCCCTAACAGCAAGTCGAGGCCGGCCGGGATTTGGTTTTTCGAAACTCAGAATCCAGAGTGGTGGGTTTCGTTTAATAATTTGATTTTGCAGCCGATGTAAATCTTTTAGAATAGATAATTCACTTCTCACAAACTCTTCTTGCGCCTGGTTAAGAATAAGTCGCTGTTCTAAGTCTAATTTTTCTTGTTGAATAAGTATCTTATTGAGTTTGATTTCAAGAATTGCGAGTAATTCCAATTGTCCCAAAGCCAAAGCAGCGGCCATCTTTGCCTTTACTTGAATTTTTTCAAGACTTAAACGGCTTGCTTTGGGATTAAGTTTTAAGAGTTTAACTAATCTTTGTCTTTGACGGTGAAAACTTTGATTTTGCACTCCAAGGCATTTTGTTTCTAAATTTGTTTTTATATTACTCAGCTGAATGACACTGGCAAAGGCGAAAATCCCAGCAAGAAGAAAAGGCACAAGCGCAATAAAAGAAATAATAATAAATCCATTTTGATTTGAATTAAACTCGCCAATTTTTTGCACTGAGTTTCTTTTTAATTTTATAACTTTCATCAAAAATCCCCAGAAGTTCGACTTCGATGCAAGGTCGATGTTGGATTCGTTGAAATTTAAATTTTACAAGCTTCAAAGTAAAAATTGTTTTTTCGTCTGTGATTTTTTGAGGTGAAAATTCTCGCAAACAATGACTCGTTTGTTTTTCATTCAGTGAACAAAGAAGAGCTCGATTAATCTGTTGGTGCCATAAAAAAATTTGCGTTGCCGTGGATAGTGCAGAAAATAAAAAAATAAATAGGGTTGACGCAATTGAAAATACGACTACGGATTCAATCAAAACTTGTCCGCTTTGAGATTTAAAACTTCTCATTCGTTAGTGCGAAGAAGGAGATTCATTTTCATTTTGATCATCATCTTTTGAGTTGCCGCGAGCCCCCTTCATAAAATTTGTGAGATCTTTTCTGTGAAGCATGGTGGAACTGATTTCTGGAGCAGTAATTTGTTGGCTTGTTTTTGCTCCTAATGCCTTAGCAATTTGAGCAAATTGCACATTCACACTTTGGTGAAGGACTCGCACGAGCGACATGGCGCCAACGGCGACGATGGCAACAATAATAACGTATTCGATAAGACCCTGACCCTTATTGCTTTTTAAAGAAATTCTTTGTTTCATAAACCCTCCGCAGAGGGTCATTTGCAAAATTGGGAATGGGCTTAAATCGGACGGACAGCTCAAAAGGGTCGGAGCGGTACGACCAATGGACAATCTTAGCGTTTTTTAGCTGTCTTTTTGGCAGGGCTTTTTGTTTTTGCTGCCATCGGTTTAGCGTTTTTCGCGGTCGTTTTCGCAGGTTTTGCAGCTTTTTTCGAGCTCGCTGCTTTTGGTGCTGCGGCTTTGGCAACGACTGATTTTGAGGGAGTGAGTGCTTTTTTAGGCTCGCTCGTTTCTATTTTTTTGGCTTTGATTTCTTTGGTTGGAAGAATTTCTGCCTTAAAGCTTTTGATTTTAACACTGGGGTTAGCAGCGGCCTTCATCGAAGCAACAACGGCTGCGGCTTGGGCTTTTGCTTCTTTGCGGGCCGAGCTTTTGGCTGCTTTCCGAA
>JBBTCO010000027.1:0-76893 GCA_038043185.1 Bdellovibrionota bacterium | reverse complement strand
CCGAACAGTGATAATACGATCTAAAATGTCATAAACTTCCTTTTGGAGGTCGTTTTCATAGATAAATCGGTAAAAACCCTCAATATCGGGGCTCTGACGGAATTTTTTAAGTGAAGTGGGTATGTTTTCGGAGACGACAAAGTCAATCGTGCTACCGTCTTTAGAAAGCTTTACTTTTTCTGGCATAGACCCCCCTGAGGTTAGGGCAGAACATAATGCACAGCTTGCCTTCGGGTCAAGAGGGCTTTTTTAAGATAAATCGTTGAAGGAATTCAGAAAATAATAGAAATTATGATCCAGTTTGACAAGGAGCCAATGTGATTCGTTTGGACGGTAAGTTAGTTGCTGAAAGCCTGCGGGAAAACTTAAGAAATCGAGTTGAAAAATTAAAGATCAAATCTGGTCGGGCGCCTCAATTAACGGTGGTATTGATTGGCGAAAACAAGGCCAGCCAAGTTTATGTAAAAAATAAACACCTGGCTTGTCAAAAAGTGGGAATTGATTCTGTTATTATAGAAAAACCAGGAAATTTAACTCAAGCTGAGCTTGAAAACTTATTGCAAAATCTGAATGCGGATAAAAAAGTTGACGGAGTTTTGGTGCAGCTGCCATTGCCTGCTCTGCTTAAATCCGAACGAATTTTTGAACTCTTGAGTCCTGAAAAGGACGCTGACGGCTTAACCTATGCCTCAACAGGGCTGTTGTGGTCGGGTAAAGCCATGGTTAAACCCTGCACTCCGTCTGGGGTGATTCAAATTCTTAAACATTACAAAATTGAAATAGCTGGGAAAAAAGCGGTTGTAATTGGGCGCAGTCAGATCGTCGGGAAACCCATGGCCGCTCTTCTTTTAGAAGAAAATGCCACTGTAAGTATTTGTCATAGTGGCACTCGTGATATTCGATTTTATACTCGGGAAGCTGATATTGTTGTTGTGGCAGCAGGTAAAGCCGGACTTTTTGGCAAAGAAGATTTTAAAAAGGGTTCAGTCGTTGTTGATGTCGGAATGCATGGAACTGGCGGAGGAAAACTTTGTGGAGATGTGCGATTTGAAGAGCTGGAAGGCTGGGCGGCGGCGGCGACTCCGGTTCCTGGTGGAGTCGGGCCAATGACGATTGCTATGCTATTAGAGAATACAGTTTTTTTAGCCGAACGAAAAATCATGGAGCCTAAATAATGAGCCAGGGTCTTTTGAAAAATGTTTGGTATGTAGCCGCTTTAAGTTCGCAAATAAAAAAAGAATCTTTTATCACACGAATTATTCAAAACGAACCTTTAGTAATCGTTCGAAATTCTGTCGGTGAGCTTTACGCTTTGAAAGACATTTGTCCTCATCGTGGAATTCCTTTGTCCTATGGTCGATTGGTAAATAATGAAATGGAATGTTTTTATCATGGTTGGACATTTAACAATGAAGGAACTTGTACGAACATTCCTTCGTTATGCCAGGGGCAGGATTTAGATTGTCGAAAAATTAAAGTTAAAAATTATCCAGTGAAAGAACAGCAAGGAATTATTTGGATCTTTTTTGGCGATAAAGGATTTGATGTTACCAAAGCTCCTGAAATTCCTTTAATGAAAAACCTGCCTTTGGACGCTCGTCCTCATGTTATTGAGATAGAAAAGTTTCCTTGTCATATCGATCATGCAGTCATTGGCTTGATGGACCCAGCCCATGGACCTTACGTTCATAAAAGTTGGATTTGGCGGTCAGAAAATACGGCTTACGAAAAAAGAAAAAAATTTGCTCCGGTGCAATTTGGTTTTCAAATGGTTCGGCATAAGCCGTCAGAGAATTCGAAAGCCTATAAGTTGCTTGGAGGAGTTCCGACAACAGAAATTACTTTTACACTGCCCAGTGTCCGCATTGAACACATTAAAGTGGGTGAGCGAAACTTATATTCTTTTACCGGACTGACTCCGGTGAATGAAAAAGAGACAACGATACATCAATTGCTTTATTGGGATATGCCCTGGTTGACGTTGGCGACACCCTTGGTGAAAAAATTTGCAAATTTTTTTCTGCATCAAGATATTGATGCCGTTTCTAAGCAACAAGATGGTTTAAAGTATGACCCGTCCTTGATGCTGATAAAAGATGCCGACGCACAGGCAAAGTGGTATTTTTCGCTGAAGGAAGAGTGGACTAAACATCAAGAAGAATCACGAAGCTTTGTTAATCCAGTGAAAGAAACAGAATTGCGCTGGAAAAGTTAAATGAAAATTTTCTTGTTATGTTTTTTTATTGGAGTGAGTTCCTTTGCAACAGCAGCTTCGCCAGTTTTTGAAAAATTAGCGCAATTTGAGTTAGAAAAAAATAAATTCAAAAAATCAAAGATCGGTGGATTATCCGGGGCTTTTTTTTTGAAGGATCATTTGTATGCACTTAGTGATGATCGCGGAAAAGTAAACGAGCCACGCTATTATGTGTTTTCTGTTAAACTTTCGACTAAAAATCAAAAGCTTGATTTAGAAATAACTCCAACTGATGTGATTTATATCAAGACGAACTCAAAACCAAAAAACAATTATTTGGACGGTGAAGGTTTTCTAGCATTGAATGAAAAACATTTTTTAGTTTCCAGTGAGGGAGATAACAATAGTAAACCTCGTAAGCCGCCAAGGCTTGTGGAAATTGATCCTGAGGGAAAATTTCTAAAGGACTGGGTTTTTCCGGAAGAAGTTATTCCAGAGTCTTTGGGTCAGCAAAAAAATGGAATTCAAAATAATTCGGGTTTCGAAGCAATCAGTTTATCGGCCGATGGTCGTTTTGTGGTAACTGCAGTTGAAAGGTCTTTGTTGCAGGAAATTTCATCAGAAGAAAACTATGTTCGATTTTATCAGTATTCTGTCGAGAATTCGACTCGGCCTTTAGATACTTATTTTTATAATCTTACCGGTATTGGCGTCATGAGTGGAGTGTCAGAAATTTTATCATGGAAAGATAAAAAATATTTTGTTTTAGAGAGAGGAGTTAAGCCTGAATTTACTTCCAAAATTAAGTACATGACGGGTCTTTCATTAATTGATTTAGATAAGACTGAAACCATTGCTCAACGTAAACATTTAAAAAAGTCGCGATTGGATATTGAATTGGGTGAGGAAAATTTTGAAGCCATGGCCTGGGGGCCCGCTTGGGGGAAATACTCACGCACCTTGTGGATAATGAATGATAATAATTTTTCAAAAAATGAAAAAAATATTTTTCTGGTTTACGGAGTGAATTAGTGGGTCAAATTTGGCGTATGAAAAAAGGCAGCGATCGCCGCATTCGCCAAGGACACCCCTGGGTGTTTTCACACGAGATCGCATCTTCGATAAAAAATTTTCGTGGACATGAAGTGGTTGAGTTGCAGGACTTTGATGGAAATTTTTTGGCAAGAGGTTATGGTAATTTAGCATCAAAGATTATTTTTCGAGCAATGAGTTTTTCGTCTGCAGAAAAAAATCCACTATCTTTAGCAAGTTTGCAAAATAAGCTGCTGTCGGCCTGGCGGAAAAGACATGAGCTTCATTTCTCAAGCAGTTTTCGATTGTGTTTTTCAGAGGCTGATGAAATTCCTGGTTTAATTATTGATCGCTATTTAGTTGAAGGCGATGGTGAGTTTAAAAATCAAGATCATCAAGTTTTTGCCGTGCAAATTTTAACCTCCGGAATTCAAAGAAATTTACCGGATGTTTTAAGTTTGCTGCAAAAAGTTTGTGAAACGGCCCATGCCGAGGGAATGTCGCTGGTCAATTGGCAGCGAACTTCGGTGGTTTTGCGAAATGATGTTGGGATTCGAAAATTAGAAGGACTGGATGTAGAGCCGCCGAGATTTTTAAAAGTGATTTCAGGCTATGAGGCCACTCAAAGTTGGATTAAAATTAAGCATGTTGGTTTGAATACCGATATTTTAATGAATTGTGATCTTTATCAAGGACAGAAGACTGGTTTTTTTCTTGATCAAATTGGAAATATTTCTGTAGTTGCTAAGGAATTAGAAAATAAATTTTCTTCACTTGATTTTAAATCAGCTGAAAGTTTTAGAATATTGGATCTTTGCTGTTATGTTGGTCATTGGAGTGTACAAATAGGCACTCTGCTTAAGAATAAAAATATTCCAGTTCATTCAACTTTAGTGGATGTTTCAAAAGACGCCTTATTGCGGGCACAAAAAAATATGGAACAAGCAGGATTGAGTTTTGAAATTCAAACTCGAGATGTTTTAAAGGGGCTTGATGTTCTTCCGAGTCAGGGTTTTGATTTGGTGATTGCGGATCCACCAGCATTTGTGAAAGCCAAAAAAGATTTACCGACGGGAAAACATGCTTATCAAAAATTAAATTCGCAGGCCTTTCGTTTGGTAAAGCCGGGTGGCTATGTGGTTTCATGTTCTTGTTCAGGTTTAATTTCAGAAGATGACTTGCAGAGCGCTGTTTCAAAAGCCATACAAAAAAATCAAGTGGCAGCAAAACTCATTGGTAAAGGTGGGCCCGCAGCAGATCACCCGAAAATTCCCGGATTTTCTGAAGGAAGTTATCTCAAAATGTTACTGCATCAAGTTGATTGATTCTGATTCTGTTGTAGTTGCTGTTGGTTTTGTTGCTGCTGAAGATAAGTGTTCACTTTTTGAATGTAATCTTTCAAATTTGAATTTTCACTTCTGAGCATACCCAGTTGGGTCAGGGCTTGTTGCAAGTGACTGTAATAATCTTGAGTTTCAATATTTTTTTTGTCTAAAGCCAATTTCATTTCGACAATTTTATTTTCCGCAACAGTCATTAAATTTTTCATCGCTTCATTTTGCTGAAGAGCTCCGTGTTCGATTTCATTTAAAGACTGAGATAAAGATTCCATTTCAATATTCAAATTTGCGATCATTTGGTTTTTTTCCGAGACCATGTTTTCAAGAGTGTCTTGGCGATTTTTCGCTTCTTGAGCTTCGATTGCAAAATTATTTTTTGCTTTTTCGAACTCAATGGCCAGTTCATCTTTAACAACGATAACTAGTTCTAAATCTTTTTGAGTGGCTCGGAGTTTTTCGCTTAGATTTTGGCTGTATTTTTTTTCTTCGTTATAAGTATGTTGAGATCGTGATTTTAAACCCTGAACTTCCAGCTGCAATTGCAAACTGATTTCCAAAGATTTTGCCAAATCCCCATTGAGTTTCGTATTTAAACTTCTTTCGTGATTGAGTTGCTCGGTAAAGGTCTTCATTTTTTGATTCACCTCATTTTGACTGATGGTGACGTTCTCGAGAGACCGAATTTTATTGCGAAACTCATCTTGGGTGTCTTGAAGTTCAGAATGAAATTTTCGAATTTGATGCTGCATCTTTTCCAATTTTTGCTGATGCGGTTGAACCTGCTCATCGCGATTGCTGAGCTCGCTCAATTTATAAGAAATTTCGTCAAAAAGTTTTTCATGTTCAGGAATTTCATTCATAAAGACGATTGTGGCAAACTCGACTTCAGTCGTCATTCTTTTCTTTACGACTCGACGATAGCCGAGGTTTTTGAAGGAGAGTTTTGGTTTTAAATTTCTGTGCTTAGAAAAATAGCACTCACCATCCATGGTTGCCGGCTGTCGGCATCCTGCCTCGCCGAGGTGCTATTGTTTCTAAGCACAGAAATTTAAAACCAAAACTTCGCTTCGAAAAAGCTCGTGGCATCGGTGGAGCTGAGGTAGAGTTGGGGGATGAGTTGGCCTGATGTGGATCGTCCTTCGACGTGGAAATTTTATGAGAGTGGGATGTGTAAAGGGTGTTGGGGTGGGTGTTGTACGATGCCTGTTGAGGTTATGTTGGATGATTTGGTTCGGTTGGGGTTGGTGAGTCGTGATGAGGCAGAGGGTTCGATTCGGAAGATTGCTAAGAGATTAATCAAAGAAAAAATTGTTGTTAGTTATCGGCAAAGTACGGGTTTGTTTATGTTGTCTCAGAAGGCCAATCGGGATTGTCATTTTTTGGATTCGAAGACGAGGTTGTGTACGGTTTATGAGAAGCGGCCTGGGGTTTGTCGGAAATTTCCTTCGATAGGACCTAGACCTGGGTATTGTCCGGGACGCTGAGAGGTTCTTCTTTTTTAGGAAGTATTAAGGCGGGATGCGTTTCCAGCTTCTGCAGGATTTCTAACCAAGCCAATTTTAGCTTTGTGAGTTTTTTGACTGAGCCTTCTGTAAGAGTCATTACTTTAAGATCCCCATCTTTATATCGAAGACGAAAATGACCTTCATATTTTTTTAGGAAAGTATCAATGCGTTCGATTTCAGCGTGAACTGTTTTTTGGTAAGTTTGTACTTGATCCGTTGATTCTATTTTTTCTGGTAGTGTGATTTCATAGATTGGGTCTTCCTTAATATAGCTTTCGATATTGACTCGAAGTGAAAAGCCCACTTTTTTTGCCTGCTTGCCTTGAAGAACATTGGTGCCTTCTTCGTCAAATTCTTCTTCGGTATAGGTCTGAGCATTGGCTGCGGGATTTTCCACAGGTTTGGGCCCACAAGAAATATTGTATAGACAAAGAATAAAGATGAATAAAAATCTCATGGATCTCCTGACAAAGGGGGCAGTTTACGATCTTACAAAAAGGTGTTCACCTGTTATATTTTTGACATGTAAGAATTGCCTATTTACCCTAATTTTATGAATCAAAACTTAAAAAAGGCGTTTTTGGGCTCAGTTCTTATATTGTCGGGCTGTGCTTCGATGACAGATCGTAGACGCCATCAATATGTTTATATTCAATCTGTACCTGCTGGTGCTGTCATTTTAGATAAAGGAAAAAATATTGGTAGTACACCAGGCTTGGTTCGTCTTCACCGTGATAAAAAATATGTATTAGAGTTACAAAGGGCTGGCGAACAAAAAATAGTCACACTAGATACTAAATATTCTTGGAACGAAAGCTTTGCAGGCAATTTAGTCTTACTAAGTTTAGCACCTGTTGGTTGGATTACTGATCTTGTCACGGGCACAGCATGGACATATCAGGATCCCGAGCCTGCGCAATTTTCTAATAAATCAATAGTAGGAAAAACAAAAGTTCCTCGCCTGGCGTTGGCGCCACCACTTACTGAAAGCTTTGGTCTTTCGGACGAAGTCGCTCAGTATTGGGAGAAGCAGTTGCCAAAACTTTATCCTAGTGCGCAGCTGATTCCATTTAAGGATTCGTTGTCGATATTTCAAGAGACTGGATTTGACTATGATGAGCGGCCGAACGATGAGCAGCAGTATCGGCAGTTATTGTTTAATCTACCAGCAGATCTGATCTTTCTTGCTGATGTCCGCGAGGGTCAGGGTGTAGCTAATTTGCATGCTGAACTTAAAGATTTATCTGGAAAAATTATTGAAGAAAAATCGGCGGAAGCCCCTTTCTTATCGACAACATCGTGGAAAAGTTCAGCTTTAGGTTTGATGCCCCGTTGGTTTCAATTTATTCCAAATACAGTGGGCATGGAGTTTTCAAATACGCAGACTTATTTATCAGACTCGCTTGTCACTTATAATAGTGTAGAAGCGGGAAGAAAATCTTCAATGGGCAAGGCTCTTACTTATTTGCAGGCCTTAACACTTTCTCGTTTGCAAATGCCTCGCATTGACCGGCAAGCGCGGTGGCGATTTATGCTTACTCCCAGTGGGCGTCTTTCCTATCAGACAATATATTTTCCAGAGTTTGTAAAGTTAGCCAATGTCGAGTTTGATTATCTTCAGATCGGAATCGGTATAGGGCCCGAGGTTGGATATCAATCGGGCAAACATTATACTTATATGAAAGGGATTCCGCTTTGGACCTACTCTAAAATAGATTGGCACCAACCGGGTGGCCATGATCAAAGTATGGAAGTGGGAAATATCAGCTTTCAATTTGAATTTGGTTATCTTTATTTTTTAAATGACCGAATGAGCATTCGCTATTTTGCAAAGTCGACAGGCACGGGAATCGAGTTATGGAATTCAGTCGCGCAAAGAGTGAATCCCACTACGCCATTATTAACTTCGGCAAGCACTGGGTATGCGGGGCTTGCTTTTGGATATACTTTTGATCTGAGCAATCGTTTAGTGAAATAAGTAGGCAGTTATTGAGACTGAGAGGATGCTTCGTCTTTGAGAACAACAGCTCCTACGAATTTACCGCCAGCAAGAACCTTGATTTGCATAGTTGCGCCGGGAGTGCAATTTTTTTTGCCCATTTGATCGTATTCGCAATTAGCAACAACCAAAATGTAGGTTGCCGAATCCATTAAAATTTTAGCTTCAATTTTCTGAATTGAATTTCCAAAGGTCATGAGCTCAGCAAATTCTTTTTGAACTTTCGAGAGTGCGTTTAATAAGGGAGCAGAAGAATTAGAGTCGCGAGTTTTTTCATGAGATCTCCTAGTATATTTATATCTGAACTCTTAATCTTTTTTTCCTGCCAGTTCATTTTCTTTTTCGATGATGCTCAAAAAATCAAGTACGGAGAATCCCCGAGCTATAAAGTCGCCGCGGCGGTGGAGTTCCTCTAGAGCAAATGACAATTTGCCATTATTTTTTTCTTTATTTTTATCAAAGATTTTTTTAACTACAGAAATTTTATTTTTAATTTCTATGGTCATCTTTGTGGGTGCAGAGCATTTGCCATTGATTCCATAAGCGGTACTAGCCTGATAGCATAGCATGAAGCAGTCTTTCGATTGATCTTGGCAGCTTTGATCATTATAGATTTGTACTTCGGTTATATAATCGGGACCAGAAGCAAAGGCAAAATCGAGAGATAAAATAGAAAGTATCATGACAGTTAAAGCGGCTTTCATTGTTCCTCCAGAGAGCACAATTTATTTGTTCCTGATAATATACTGCAAAGCATGCCACTGTGTTTTTCGGGTATTATATTGTATAGATTTTTGACGTCTTAATAGGGAGGGTATGTAAGTAGCTATTATAAATGTTAATATTTAAATATGGTTAAGGTGCGAAGATGACAAAAAATGGAATGTTTTCTCACCTAGTGCTAGCAATCCAAGTTTCTTAACCAATTCATTGTTTCAGTTGGTGATTGATGTTCTATGAATTTCAAACGCAAAATTTGATCTGACTTCAGTGCACTATATTCAACTTGTCTTTTGCGATGTGTTTTTAAAACCCACCACAGGATTGAGTTTGTCGATAAAAATGCATGCCGGAAGCTTTCGACGTTTCCGTTACAACACTTCTCTTTCAAAAAAACTCGCCGAAGTGTTCTCTTTAGAGCTCTACGCCAAATAATATGAAAGGGGTAGTTTAGCCAAACTATATGGGTTGCTCTTGACCAAATTTCATTTTTAAAAGAAGAATGATTTCCACAGATTGTCCATTGATTTCCAGAAATTTCGTTGAGTAGAGCTATTCGAAACTCATCTTGAGGAACCTGCACCCATCCAGGTCTCCAAAATAACTGATCTTGCTCAATATACTTAATCGAAAGTTTCTTGCTAATTTCTTTAGCCAAAGTGCTTTTTCCGGAGCAACTGGTGCCGACAACTGCAATTCGAAAAGGACCATTTAGTTTCATCGCGCGATTTTAAAATAATACCTTAGACTAAGGAAGCTTCAAATATGTCCAAGCTTTAGTCACCCATCTCCAATTCCCAGCCAACTCTCTTAAAATCAAACCAAAATGTCTCAAAGTGAGAAAAAAGCTCAATTATTTCAACGTCTTATCCTGATTCGTTGGCATCCTTTGTGCTGTATCTATTAAATGAAGAAGGAGCCGAGTTTATGAACTGGCAAGAGAACAAACTAGAAATCAGCGTAATTATGGGGTTAGGCATAACCCTGTTTGGGCTGTTTTCACTTTTTCGTCCAATGAGTGCACCACATGGGTTTGGTGCCAAAGACATTGCTTATGAAATGGCTCGACCGAATTCCTTTACTCCAGGTGAATATGATCTTTCTCAACGTGAAATTGATCGTCGTTATATAAATCCATTTGAAAAAGTGGAAGCTCCGGGAAGTACAAATACTAAAAAAGCTGCCACAGCGGCGACAAAAAAAACTGATGCAAAAAAAGCTAAAGATAAAAAAACTCAAGCTAATAATAAGAAGAAACCGACGTCCACTGTAAATGTGGTTGATGGTCGAAAAAATACCCTCAGTGATTCTGAAGAGCAAAAAACGGCGGCGATAAATCCACCAGTTAATCAGCAAAACCAAAATAATAATAACACAGATAAAAATGCAAAAGATGATCAAAAGAAAGATGGACGAAGTCCTGATCAATGGCGAGCCTTGCTTTTAGCAGAGCCCACTTATGAAAATATGAAAGCCTTGATGGCAGCTTATGCAGATAAACAAATCGACGATGGAAATTTTTATAAGATTATTCAATCTTTGCTCGAGAATCAAAATGCGCAAACCCAAAACGTGGGATTGTATGGAGCGCAAAGTTTTCCAAGTGTGCAAAGTTTCAGTTTGATTGTTAAAAGTGAAGATGTCTTAAGTGGAAATTCAAAAAAATTCGCTGAAGAAATTTTGCTGGGCTACAATCAACCTCAATCGATTGCAATTTTAGGCCAGGTCCTTCGTTCGAACGAGGATGCCATCGTGATGAAGGCTGGCGACGTGATTCTTGCAGGAATTCAAAAATACAAAAATGGTGAATCCATTTCAGAAGGCAATCGTACGACTCGTGGAGATGTTAAGATCAGATCAGCATCCCAGTACTCGGTATTGATCCCAATTCTTCAGCAACTTTCAACAAATCAAAACACTTCGGTTTCACAATTGGCGGGATCGGTTCTTAGCCAGATCCAATCTTTGTTGGCTTCGTCGCCTGGCACTACTCCTACTCCAACTTAAAAAAATCAGTTTGCAAATCTGACATTTTAAGCTTCAATAGATTTTATGTTGGTACGATTAGTTTTAAGTCTCATATTCAGTTTAATTTCAAGTCAGGCTATTTCAGCTCAATTGCCAAAACAATTAACTGAGTCCGATCGCCAAGAAGTGCTTAAAATTTTGGGTTTTGGTTCAGCGACAAAATTGAATTCAGATCCGACACCTTTGGGTGGTCACAGCGGCCTTGAATTTTTCATTTCTAGCGATGTTATTTCTATCGAAAGTCTACAGAAGCTGGGCGACCGCAGTGGTTCTGGCAATCAAATTATGAGCAACAGTATTGGCGTTGGTAAGGGATTATTTTTTGATATTGATACTTATTTATTTTTTTCACCACTCCAATTGCAAAATAAATATTCTCAAATGGGCGCCTACATTCGAAAAGTAATTTATACCGACGACAACCGACCATGGAGAGCGGCATTGAGTCTTCATGGCAATGGAACAAGCTATGAAAATTTAGTGAATCTAACGACTTCAGGAGTCGATTTAATTTTTTCCTACGAGTGGCCAGAAATAACAGTCAGTGCTGGCGTCGGACAAGCACGCACGATTGGTACCTTTATTGGTGGTGGCATCGGTCCAAATGGTCCATACGGTATAAATGATACTAGCGATACTTTTTCCGGGGATCTTCAGCAACATCATTGGCTTGTTTCGATCTCCCGACGGTGGGAAAAAACCTATTTGTCATTAGAGTACGATCGTTATTATGATGCGACTTTTTCTTTAAAATTCGGTTATCGTCTGTAGGCTACGATTATTTCTGACTTTTCTTGATCAGCTCAGTTGTGGATTTTCCTGTAATGAATTTTAAAGATTTAACTGTACCGCCATAAGATTGAACGAAGGAAGAGCCAACAATTTGATCTGGCTTCCAATCTCCACCTTTGACTAAAACATCAGGACGAATTTGTTGAATTATTTTTTCTGGAGTGTCTTCGTCAAATAAAACGGTGGTGTTCACACAAGCTAAGGCTGCAAGAATTTCGGCTCGATCATTTTCATTTTGGATGGGACGCTCGGGACCTTTCAGTTTGCGAACACTGGCATCGGTATTGATGGCAACCACTAAAAAATCTCCAAGACTTTTTGCTTCCTGCAAATACCGAATATGACCAACATGTAAAAGGTCAAAGCAGCCATTGGTAAAGACGATTTTATTTTTTTCTTGGCGCTCTCTTTTTAGAATTTCCAAAACTTTATCAAGAGAGCAGAACTGACCCATGAATTAGGTTTTTCTCATTAAAGGAAGACCAAGCCATTCTCCTAAAAAATCTTGTTCAATAATTTTTGAGATAACCGGAATAAGAACAACGCCAGTGAGAACAATCACAGTCCAGCGAAGCAAACACTTGGGAACGTACCATACGGATTCCATATCAGCGGGAGTCCCCAATCGTTGATCATAGGCCCATTCGCCGGGAGTATAGCCAAGGAAGGCCCGATTGACCGTGTAATAGATAAAGGCCACGCCCATAAATACCAAAAACGTCGACATATAAATATAACCTTGTTTATCGGGATGAGTAATATTGGCGATTAAATCGACTCGAGTGATTGCTAGTAAAAGAATCATGCAAAGCAAACCCGAAGCTAAAATAAGTAAAGCATCCAGAAGGAAAGCAGCGAAGCTAACCACATCTGTTGAATATTCCGTCAACCGCTGAGTCACTTTTTTAGTTTGAGTGGCAACGCCCGATTTTTTCGCTGGAGTTTGACTTAAGGTTTTTAAAATATCATCGACGGCCGCTGATGAAGGGCTTAGACGGCTGTCTTCAGTTCTTGTGGCTCGGCGAGGCAAAGGTGATTTAAGAGTAGGTTCATCTTCCAAAAGATCAAAGCCGCTATTTTTGAACAAGCTTGCGTTTAATAAGGTGTCTGATGAAGAGTTCGTTTTGGTCTCTTTTTTAACTTCGCTTTTGGTTTCTTTACGATGAAATCCCAGACCTTCGGTCAGCGGTTTAAATTCAAATTCTTCAAATGGATCCATCAAATCACCTCATCAAATCGAATTCATACTTTAGGACGGAGACTAAAGTCATGCAAGCCGTTTCCACTCGAAGCACCTGAGATCCTAAGGTGACTGGATGAAAGCCCTGCGATTGCATTTGATCGACCTCATCTGTCGAAAACCCACCCTCACTGCCAACGACAAGCCATATGCTTTTTAAGGCTTTGTTTTTTTTTGAGTCAGCATTCAGGAAATCTTTAACGCCCAAGGTCGACTGACCCTCATAAGAGAACAGACACGTGGAATCACTATCTTGGTTAATTTGCTCAAGCATTTTGGACCAAGTTTGCGGAGTTTCGATTTGCATCAATTCGCCACGCCCAGATTGTTGCGTAGCCGAAGTGACAATTTTTTTCCAACGAACGAGTTTTTCTGAGGAAAAACTTTTTGGCTCTCGAATAAAACTAAATTCAGAAAAGAATGGCTGCACACGGCTGACGCCCATTTCGACCATTTTTTCCAATACCGATTCAAATACCGGAAAACGGGGAATGGATAAAGCTAACTGAATATGCGGAGTGGGGAGCGAGGGAACTTCGCGTGATTCAAGAACTTTGGCAAGAGCGCTCTTTTTTTTAAGATCAATCACTTCGACCAAATAAGCCTTATGATTGGGATGGAGAACTTCAAACCGAGATCCCAAAGTTTGTCGGCAAACATCAAAGATATGATGGAATTGTTCGGAATCAAAACTAACAAGTTCGCCACTATCGTGGTTGGAATGCAATTGCTCGGCATCGATCCAATAGCGTCGCATTTTAATTTTCCCGCGAGCTTGTTGTTTCAGTTTCGTTGCGATAGCGCAACCAATAGCCGACCCATTCATCTTTTTCCAGACGTCTGACCACTTGCAGGGGACTGTCTTCAATAAATTCGGCAAAAAAGTCGCTGTCTTTTTCCGAAAGAATTCCCGTTAAGAATAAATCACCCGCAGGGGATAAGACTCTAAGTAAATCATCTTTCAGTTGCAGTAAAACACCGTCGATAATGTTGGCGATAACCACATCAAAAACCTGACGGGTTTCTTCTAGTGGAGTTTCAGGAATTTCAATCCACGGACAAGAATTTGATTGGATATTTTCGCGGGCCACTCGGCGGGCTTCTGGATCGATTTCCAAACCAATAATTTTTTTCACTCCAGCTTTGGCCGCCAGTAAAGCCAGAATCGCAGTTCCGGTGCCGACATCTAAAACGCTTAAAAGACTTAAATCTTTTTTTGTAGTTTGAGTGAATTTATGAACGAAATAGGCGGCCATTTGTGTGGTCGCATGTGTGCCGGTGCCAAAAGCCATTCCAGGATCGATAATCAATGGAATTTTTGCTTCGGCGGGAACTTCCATCCAAGAGGGTACAACCCAGTAAGGGCCAACCAGTTGAAAAGGTTTAAACCCCTTTTTCCACTCGGCCATCCAATCCTTGTTTTCTTCTTCAAAGATCTGCCAACGAATTTGGGCGGTTAATTTAGTTAATCCTTCAAAGAAAAAAGATTCAGGTTTAGTTGGAAAAAACACATCCATTTCATGGGAACGAACGGGAATGATTGTGGGATCATAAGTCAGATTTGGCTGTTGAAAGACCAAGGCTTCACTGACCCCGCTGGCCCCAGCTTCAAATGAGTGAGTGGTAACAATGTCTTCGAGGCTTGCTGGAACTTGACTTAAACGAACGCGAAAATAAGTAATTAAATTTTCATTCATAGGGTCAGATATGCCCTAGAATCTGGTCAAGGTCCAGCGCTGTGCCGATTTCCAGAAGCTACTTTTTAGGTTTTGAGCTGTCGTCGATTTTAGCCTCAAGATCAATGCGATCTCCAATCAAAAGGCCGCTTTGTTCAAGCATAGGTAATTCAGATCGTGAAAAAAGTTTATGCTCGCGGGCTACGGCAACTTTTCCTTGAATGAAAATCACCTTAAGTTGCCCTACGGGAACGCTGATTTCCCCTAAGCTATGCGAGCCGGTCGAATCTTTGACGTCGATCTTGCGGACGACAGTGACTAGGCTATTTTTTTTAATCGCGGAAAGATCTTTGCCACTTAAATAATAATCTTTAAAACTAGGTTCATCATCCGCGAGTGGAATATTTTTTCTAGCATCAGAGATAATAATTTCATCAGCCTTTAAAGGTGTTGATGAAAAACTAACTAGCACTCCAAAAACCACCGCCATAAAGGATTTCATGTGTCTTTCCATACTTAAGGGATCGGTTTATTTTGAAATGCATTAACTGGACGGAAGAAGTATTTATAAGACCTCTTCTAGCGATGTTGACTCATTTTGAGAAAATTTTCTTGTTGTTCATTTTTGGAAGGATGCGTTTTTTTGAAACTTGCTTTGGACGCATTGTTTTTTTCAACTTCACTTCGTCGGGTGTATCTGGCAAAAAGACTTTATCCAACATGTGTTCACTAATGAAGGCGAGTTCGCCACGAGGCAGAGAACCCAAACGAAGGCGACCAATAGCTACCCTTTGCAATTTCATCACATCGAAGCCAACCTTTTCAAACATCTGGCGAATTTGCCGGTTTTTCCCCTCGGTAATGACAATTTTGTACCAGTCGTATTGATCAGATCCTTCGGGACGTTTTACTTTTTCTACGTGTTTTGCGGCCACGCGACCACCCAGAATACTGACGCCTTTAAGAAGTTTATCGAGATGCTTTTTTTCAGGCTTTCCATCCAGCTTAACCAAATAGGTTTTTGTTACTTCTGCTTTTGGGTGCATCACTTTGTTGGCGAAGTCCCCATCATTTGTCAAAAATAATAAACCTTCCGAGTCCCAATCTAAGCGGCCCACTGGGAAAACTCGGCCCGGAACTTTTTCAAGAAAGTCAGCGATGGTTGGTCTTCCCAAGGGATCTTCCATTGTCGTGAGGACGCCTTTGGGCTTGTTAAAAACAATGTAGAGTTTCATAGTCGGAGATTTAGCAAGAGGGTGTCCATTAACGACGACGCGATCTTTATGAGGATTTACTTTGATGCCAAGCTCGAAAACTTTTTTGCCATTGACGATGACTTGTCCTTCTTCGATCATGCGGTCGGCTTGTCGGCGGCTGGCAAGGCCATTATCGGCGATTAATTTGTTAAGTCGGACGGTCCCGCTAGTGGATTTTTCGGAGATATTTTTAGACATTTTTCACTCGCTTCGATCGACGTTATTTTTTTTACGTCTTTTATCAAAGATTCCAATCGATTGTCACCGATATAGATGTGCTCGAGAGCCATATCTGCCTGATTCAGTAAAACAGGTAAAACTTGCATCCATTGGGGATCATTTATGGGCCAGTGGAGTTTAATTTTTTCAAGTTTTTGGGCGATCTCTGTGTAAAAAGGATCCGAACTGCGATTGACGAAAAACTGTTCCAAACGTTTTAGAGGCCAAAATAGACGAGAAATTTCATGCAATTTTTCGCCTTGAAAAGCTTGGAATTTTTGAAAAACATAACCACGTGAGATAACGCCAAAAAGACGATCACCTTGTATTTCAAATTGGGTGACCATATTGGGAGCGACTTCAAAGCTATGCACATGATTTGGGCTGAGTTCTAATTGGGGAGTGTAGAATAAAGCAAAGTTGTTTCTAAGAGGCTCGAGGTAACCTTTTCTTAAAGTGAACTTTCTGTCCACAGGTCTAACTTCCAAGGATTGGTCTTTTCTGAGGATTAAAATTAAAATGCGTTTATTTTGATCATTAATAAGGCGAAATTGTTCGCCTTCAGCGACTAATCGAGCCGCATAGGACGCGGCTGCGTCATGCAGGTCACTATTATTTTCAATTTCGATGACTTGCACTGTTTCAGGAAAGCGTAGGCTATTGATATCAAAGCGACCTTGAAAAAAATCATTAAAATTTTTGAGTAAAAGCCTGGTTTCTTGTCCCAGCGGGGCTTTGCTGCGTAACCAATGAGGGTCATCCAAACAGAGTTTGAAAAATTCTTCGAAAATCTGCGGGGTTAAGACTTCATCAAGCTCATGGAATGATTTAAGATAATTGAAGAGTGCCAAACGAATTGGTGTCGTTTGGGGGTTGATTTCATTCAAAAACTTGAGCAATTGCCCGACTTTGATCATAATCTAATTGTAAGAAATTTTATGAGCTCAGTCCAGTGAAAAGGAACATTATGAAATCGAAAGAGTTGAACCCTGAATTATTTGGCGAGATCCATCCAGTTGAACATACAAAAAAAAATCATCTTTTAGAGTCAATGAAACTTGGCGCGCCTATGCAGCCACTGGATTTCGACGAAGAAGTGCAAAGCACTCAAAAAGAGCTGTCTGAGTTGAAGGGAGATGTTCATCATTTGAAAGATGAGTTTCAAGAAAATCAACAAAACACCAAACTTCGTTTGGATCGCTTGCAAGTTTCCTTGACGAAATTAGAGGAAGGCTACAGTGAATTTGTTCACGAAGTCGGCGAAAAAATGCATCAAATTTCTTCTCGATTTGGCGAACAAAAAAAATACGATCAAAAAATTCAGGAACTTATCGATCGTCATAATAATTTACTTAAAGGCTATGAGATTAGAATGAATCAAACTCAACGAATCTTAGCTCAGAAGGAATCTGAACTTATTGAAGTTCATACTTTACTTAACAATACCAAAATGGAATTAGCCAGAATGAAGCGCTTTTAAACTGGCGAACTTAACTATACTGCCAGTTTAATTACCTAAAGCTTTTTGCATTCTTTTAACAAAGCGATCCGGTCCTTCAAACTCGGTCAATGTTAATGAATCCTGCCAAACTCCGTTCGGAGTATAAAAAATAACGGTTGGTAATCCTTGAATTTTATATTTGGATTTAAGGACTCTTAGAAGTTCAGAATTTTTTGTCGCATCAAAACGTAAAAGAATGAATTGATCAGCAAGGGCCTTAAATTTGCTACTGGAAAAAGTATGGCGTTCTAATTCGTGGCAGGCGGCACACCAATCGGCGTAAAAATCAATGATGATCGGTTTGCGAGACTCTAGGGCTGTCTTGTATTCGGCTTCGGCGTAGGGCTTCCATTGGGGAAGAGTAAGATCTTCGCTGATGGCATAAGGCCCAGAGATGATGGGGCGTAAATTAAAAATGGAAATGGCGAGATAAGAAAAACCAACAAATAAAATCGCTTGTAAGAATCCCTTGCGAAGCTTGAGGACAGGATGTTCCCCCTTTGTTGGATTAAAGGCTCCGGCAAGACTGGCCACGATAATAAGTCCTAATCCCAGGAAGCCGTCATGCCAACGTTCTGGCAGAAGCAACGCCAAATAATAAAAAAATGCACCCAGCATCAGTGAACCTAATAAAAACTTGATGGATTCCATCCATGGACCAGATCGTGGTAATTTGCGAGTGAGTTCCGTGAAGGCGCCTAAAAAAAGAAAAATGAGTCCCAGGCCCATAGCATATGAATAGAGTAACAAAAAACCAAATAAGTGACTTTTTTGTGTCGCCACAAAAGCAAGAATTCCTACCAGAACGGGGCCAACGCAAGGACTTGCCACAATGCCGGCAAAGAGTCCTGAAAGAAAGGATCCGAAGTATCCTGTTTTTTTTGTTCCCTGACCGAGATTATTTCTTAGAAAAGATGGAACTTGGATTTCGAAATATCCGTACATGCTTAAAGACATAATTAGAAAAATAATACAAATGAATGAAAGCACAATTGGATTACCAAGTCCGGATCCAAATAAACTTCCACTGCTTGCCGCAATAAGACCCAAAATAGAATAGGTAAAAGCAATCCCTTGAACATAAAAAATACTGAGCAAAAAATTCTGGACGCGGGATCTTTTTTCAGAGTCCTTTGCTAAAATTGCTAAAGTGATCGGGATCATCGGAAAGATACAAGGAGTAAAGCTTGTCAAAATTCCCGCTAAAAACACAAAGAGCAAAGCCATTATCCAACTTTTTCCAAGCCATTGACTGAGTTGATCTGCAGAAAAAAAGCTGACCGAGTTTCTGACTTCACTTGAAGGGGCAGAAGAGCCGGGAATCAACTGAGGTTGTATTTGCGCCGGTGTTTGGGAAAATGGGCCAATTAACTCGATAGGAACAGATATCGTTTTTGTGAGCGGAAAAAGACAAAATGTTTCTGAGCAGGCCTGATAAGTTAAATCAAATTTCATTTGGCTATGGGTGTTTTGAAAAGTCATCGGAGCTTCAAGTTGAATTTTCATTTGTGATTTATTTTCAACTCCACGACGGTTTCGTTTCGAATTTTTATCGAACCATTCTTTCACTCCATCCAAAGAAACTTTTCCTTGTTTAAAACCATCAGGCTCAAGAATATTTATTTTTAGTTGTTCTTCATAAACGTGATAGCCCGGAGGCAGTTTCAGTTTCAAGGTCAGCTGACCACTTTGCCCGCCAGACCAAGAGTGAGGTTGAAGTTGAGACTCGACCAAAAGGGGATCATTTTCATCAAAAGCCACAGACCACGCTTGAAGTGCGAATAAAGTGACGAAGAAATACAGAGCAAAATGTGATTTCATTTCTTAAGTTTACCCCTGGCCTAGGCT
The DNA here is from genome assembly GCA_038043185.1 of Bdellovibrionota bacterium. Classification (GTDB taxonomy): domain Bacteria; phylum Bdellovibrionota; class Bdellovibrionia; order Bdellovibrionales; family Bdellovibrionaceae; genus UBA5009. The sequence continues at coordinate 57,543 of JBBTCO010000027.1, read as the reverse complement.
TAGGACAAGTTGAAAGCTAAGGCTTAATCTTTATTAAAATCCAGCCGATGAACCATACAGTGAGGTGAGACCATGGGATTTGTTGGAATTTTGGTCGTCTTTGCGACGGTATTTGGTGGTTTTATAATTGCCGGTGGGCATATGACCATCATTTTTAAGGCCGCTCCGATAGAAATGTTGATTATCGGTGGCGCCGCGCTTGGCGCCTATCTCATCGCTAACCCGATGAAAATTATTAAAGCTGGAATTCAGCTGAGTATTAAGTCTTTAACATCAAAAGGTCCTCAGAAAAAAGATTACTTAGAGCTACTTCAGTTGTTGTTCCAACTTTTCCAAGTTTTTCGAAAAGAAGGTCCGCAAGGGGTCGAGAAACATATCGAAGCTCCAGAAAAAAGTGAAATTTTTAAAGCTTACCCTGGGTTTATGCACAATCATCATGCTGTTCATTATTTATGTGACACGATGAAAATTACTTTATCCGCTGAACTTTCTCCTTACGATGTGGATGATTTATTGGATGGCGATATAAAAGCGATTCATGCAGAAGAACATTTGGCCCAACATGCAGTGCAAGCCGTAGCTGATGGATTTCCTGGATTAGGAATCGTTGCTGCGGTTTTGGGTATCGTTAAAACCATGAGTCACTTAACTGAAGGAACTGAAAAAATCGGAGCTTTGGTCGCAAGCGCTCTGGTGGGTACGATGTTGGGGGTTTTTGGTGCCTACGGCCTCATCGGACCGGTTGCTACTAAAATTGGTGCTGATATTGAAGCCGAAGGCCGTTATCTTTCGGCAATTAAAGCGGCCATGATTTCTTTACAAAGAGGTGCTCCTCCTTTGGTGTGTGTCGAGTTTGCGCGTCGAACGATTATGCCCGAAGAAAGACCGACCTTTGATGAAATGGATAAAGCAACTAAAGACATTAAGAAAGCGGCATAAGAGTGGCCAAAGAGAAAAATCTCATCGTCATAAAAAAAATCATCGTCGCGGGCGGTGGTCATCACGGGGGATCTTGGAAAGTTGCCCTTGCTGACTTTATGACGGCGATGATGGCTTTTTTTCTTGTGATGTGGTTATTAAACCAAACGGAAGAAACAAAAAAAGCAGTATCTGATTATTTTTCTACACCTTCGGTCATTGAATATAACTTTCAAAACTTTGGTGCCGAACTCACCTTAGAAAAATTATTTTTAGATTTGGTGAATGAGCCCTTGAAAGCTATGCAAAGTTTTATGGAACCTATTGATAGAACTCCTAATCTTTTAGATATGGGCTCGGCCAAAGTGGTCGCAGCTCAATTGGCGGATCAACTGAGTGACTATGCAAAGAATGTTTCAGTCACTCCAAATGGTTTTGATTTTGATATTCCCGATAATCTTCTTTTTGAACGAGGCAGCTCTAACCCGATTCCGATGTTCATTGAAATTATGGATAAAGTAAATGGGGTCACAACCGGTTTAGAAGAAGCTGAAATAAAAATAAATTCTGCATTATTTGTACAAACCGTTCCAGATATGCAAAATGAAACAGCCAAAAGAATCGCTTCGCAACGATTGGATCTAGTGTCTAAAAAAATTCAATCTTCACTCGAGCATAATACGGTGAGTGTGAGTGGCAGCATCAATGTTCGCGAGAAAAAAGGCGAGTACGATCCTTCAAAATTAATTGGTTTTATTAAAATCAGTATTCAACAAAAAGAAATCCGATCTGATGGCAAACAAGTTCGTAAGTTGGATACGATGTTTGGCGAATCACGCGTAGATATGAACGTCTATGACAATTTTGTTCAACAGCTTTCTAATTCTAAGAAGAAGAAAGAAGCTGAGTCGAAGTAGATTCTAAGAAGTAGAATTTTAATTTACTAAAAATTTAATTTTAAAAATTCCGGCGGGATTGGCTTTTTAGATAATGATATTTATCCTTGAGTCACTCACCATCCATGGTTGCCGGCTTTCGGCATCCTGCCTCGCCGAGGTGACTCAAGGATAAATATCATTATCTAAAAAGCTACTCAGCGATGGTTTGGAGATTTTTAAAATTAAATTTTTAGGAAATTAAAATTAACAAACTCAATTCTACTTCAAATCAGCTTCTTTCTTCTTTTTAGAATTAGAAAGCTGTTGAACAAAACTGTCGTCGCCAAAGTTGGGTGCATTCATTAAACTGATTCGCATGATTAACCCACCCTATGAGCAAGTGCTTTTTTTACTTTTTTGAAGATGATTAGCTTAGTTTTATTTTTGGTTTTATTCTTTAAAAGGACCTCGGCGAGGCAGGATGCCGAAAGCCGGCAACCATGGATGGTGAGTCCTTTTAAAGAATAAAACCAAAAATAAAACCTAACCTAAACTTCTTCAAAAATTTACCCCGATTGTAAAGATGGCGAACAAGTCGCCTCGGCCGTTAAATTGCGAAGGGCTTGAAGTCCATGTGGCTCCGGCTTTGTATTCAAAGGCACCGTTTGAGCTGCCAATGAAACTGCGAAGGTCGAAATAGTTTTGGGAAGTATCGACCTTGAGCATGGAATAACCCAATTGATTATCCCACTTCCAAGAACCAAAAACATCGAAGGTTTTTTGAAAAGCAAAATGGGTGGAAGAAGTTGAAGTTCCTTCCCAATTTGATTCCATTTCGTAAAGAACTTTAACATTATAGATATCTAAGTGCAGTCCAAGAGTGTTGCCGTTTCTTGAGTTGCTGGGGAAATAATTATTATTTGAATATTTCACCACAAGATTTGCATTGGCCGAGAAATCTATTTTTATATCGCCATTGAGTCGAACCCAAATGTGTGAATCTATACCCTCGTAATGCACGTTTGATCCCCAAATGCCTAAGCGGAACTGAGGACCGAAGTTAAACCAAAATGCAGATTGCAATCCTGGATCTTTATTAGTTTGAGTTAATCCACGACTGACAAAATTAGATGTTAACTGAGCATTCCCCTCTAATTTATAAGAGGGGGAGTTCATTGAATTCTTTGCGTCAGTAGTGCCTGGCGTTTGAGCCTTGCTCATATTTGAAATAGCTAAGAATAAAATAAGCAGACAGAACTTTTTTTGTCGTAAAAGAAGTTTCATAAGTATCCTTATTTCATATGAAATTTTGTTTCTTTTCAATCTAGACCAAGCTGGACCTTGGGCCAGAGATAGAGTAATGTGTTTATTCGATGACTAAAGATATTCGTTTTCCCCACATTAATGACCGATTTGATGACCTGACGGTGGTCGCTTTCGATACCGAAACTAGCGGCGCCTATGCCGTGGGGTCGGACATTGTTGAATATGGCGCCGTTAAATATCACAAGGGAATTCTTGTTGATCGTCAGCAATTTTTATTTTGTCCACGGGAAAAGATGAGTGATTTTATCATTAAAATTCATGGGATAACGAATGAGATGGTCAAGGATAGCCCGAATATCGCCGAAAAAATTTCTAATATCCATGAGTTTATGAGGGGATCAGTTTTGGTGGCTCATCATGCGCCATTTGATTTGGGTTTTTTGGCTTACGAATTTGAAAAGGCGCAGCTGAAGTTTCCAGAAACAGAGAATCTTTGCAGCAGCTTATTAGCCCGAAAATTAATTCCTGAAGCCGAGAATCACAAATTACAAACGTTGGTGAAGCTTTTGGGGATTGATGGAGGTGCGGCTCATCGTGCTTTCGACGATGCCCACGCTTGTTTTCGCGTAGCCTCAGAATGTTTTCGGCGTCTTAACGGCGATAATATCTTAGAACAAGCCTTAAAACTGCAGAGTAAAAATCTAAAATGGGATAACTATCAAATTTTAGGTTCTGATGACAGGGTGATGCCGATTCTTGTTGAAGCGATTAACTCTAAAAAGCAAATTGAAATGATCTATGAAAAGGGCTCGCGGCGCGGAGAGTCTCGGTTAGTAAAGCCTTGGGGTATTGTTAAAAATCCTGATGGCGACTACCTTATGGCACTTTGTCTTAGAGAAAATGTGAACAAAAGATTTTACCTAAAGGAAATCAAAGAAGCGAAAGTTCACTGAGAATCTTCACTCGCCTTGAACTGGATTCGTATTTTTAATTTCAATTTCCACTATATTTATTTCTGGCGTGACTGCTGCTGCTTGTCCTTTTTTTGAAGCCTCATTGAGTTTTTGTTTTATGGTTAGTGCCAATTCTTCAAGATGTTTAAATTGGTCGCCCACACGAAGTTTAAGCTCAATGTCTTTGCCTTTGAGTGTATCGTCTAAAAATCTTTCAAAAGCATACAGAGGGCCGGCGATACGGTGGGACATAATCTTTCCCAAGGTAAAGAGAATGGCGCTGAAGCCAACCGCTATCGAAATGTAAGTAATAACAAAAGGAATTAAAAACTTATTGATCAAGTAATTATTTCCAGCGGTGAGCTCGGAAATAGACACACGAATATAAGTGTAAGAGAAAACTAAACTGATCAAAGATAAGGCCAAACCAATTCCCATAAGTAAAAAACAATAGCGAAGTTGAAAAGTGATATTGACCCAATATTGTTTGCGATGGTTGTTTTCAGGCCAGAGCTTCTCACCTTCTTTTACAATAGCTGTGACAATCATTAAATAACCTAACCATTGTAGAGCATCGGCAAGATTGAAAGCGGGCGAAGAAAAGGTCGGATTTCCTATAACAATAAAGTCGACGACATATCCCCAGACAATGCGATCAGTAACATTGCCTAAAATTCCACCAATTAAAACAGAAAGTCCACAGCGAAGTAAAAGGGATTTTATTGGCAAAAGGTACTGTACGATAGCATAAATACAAAGCAGAAAAGCTCCACCCGTAGACAAGGAAACAATGCGAAGTACGGCCGGTAATTCAGAAAATAAACCAAGCATGGCGCCATGATTGTGGTGAAGAACAAAATTGAGTAGACCATAATTATGAATACCGCCCAAATCAGCAGCCCAAAGCTTGGTGATTCGATCAACAAACCAAGTTAAAATTAGGGGTAAGAGTACGATAAACCATTCACGACGTTGCATTAAACTAGTTTCTAAAAAGTCATAGACGACTTCAACGAAATCCTTTACGTCTGGACCAAACATGAAGATAATAGTTTTTAAGGTCTAGGACGTGCCCTCATTTGCATAAAGTTAGCGAGGAAATAAAATGTTTAAAAATTTTTACATCAACCGACGTCGTGTTGGATATTTTATTTTTTGCTTTCTTTTTATTTTCGTCGAGCGAAGCTGGACTTACACAAGTCTAGAGGCTCTTCAAAAGGAAGTGCAAAAATATATTAAATCCAGTGGAATTTCTGAAAAAGATTGGAGCCTTTATGTCACGAATTTTGATGGTGACCACTCGACAGTACTTTTGGATGTGAATAGCAAAAAGAAAATGATTCCTGCAAGCGTAACTAAAATCGTTACGGCGGCGGCAATCCTTGGGACTTTTCCTCCTGGGCATAAATTTAAAACTCAGCTGTTGCGCAGTTCAGAGGCGAAAATTAATGACGAGGGCGTGCTTAAGGGATCGCTTTATTTAAAAGGCGGGGGTGATCCCTCTTTTGTATCTGAAAACATGTGGTTTCTGGTTAATTCTTTTCTAAGAACTGGCATTAAAAAAATTCAAGGTGATCTTATCGTCGATGACACGCTATTTGACTCTGTGCGCTTTGATGATAGTCGGCAGGAAAATCGGGTCGACAGAGCTTATGATGCGCCGGTTGGAGCTATGTCATTCAATTGGAATTCAGTAAATATATTTATCCGTCCCTCAACTAAGGGTTCGCCAGCTTTAGTTTTTTTAGATCCAGAAAATAAGTATTTGAAATTGAATAATACAAGCAAAACGGCCACGGGGAATCAGCAAAGCTTAGTTGCTGACCGAAAAAATAATACGATCAGTGTTTCAGGAAAAATGGGGACCGATGCTAAGGAAGTAGTTATTTTCAAAAGCGTTGTTGATCCCAGTTTGTGGGCCGGTGAAAATTTAAAATCCTTTTTAAAACAAAGGTCTATCGAGGTGGAGGGGGAAGTAAAATCCGGTTCTGCACCCTTAAAAATCGAAGTTCTTGCTGAAAATGAAAGTAAATCTATCGAAGTTATACTGGCAGATATGAATAAGTTTTCAAATAATTATGTCGCTGAAATGTTAACAAAAAACTTGGCGACTCAAGAAAAAGTTCCAGGAACTTTGAAATTAGGAATAAAGAAAATCAATGATCATATGAAATCCATGAATATTCCGATTGAACAATATGAACTTTATAATCCCTCAGGTTTGACAAGAGAAAATAAAATGTCGGCATTTGCTTTGTGGAGTGTGCTGGATCATTTAAAAAATGACTTTAAAATTTATCCAGAATTTCTAACCTCCTTACCAATTTCAGGCATCGATGGAACCCTAAAGAAGAGAATGAGGAACACTCCGGCCGAGCGATGGGTGCGCGCTAAAACTGGCTTTTTGACTGGTGTTGTCTCTTTAGCTGGTTATGCTGGCCGGTCAGATGGTCGAGTTTTTACTTTTGCCTTCATCTATAACGGGTCTGTTGACGAGGCTAGAATTCGCAACACCTTTGATCAGATCCTGATTCATCTAGTAAACTAAAGGGATGAAGCGAAAATCAAATTTTATTCTTGTTCTGGCATTCGCTATTACACTATCTGTTCGTGCGGATGATTCTACAGAAGATACTCCTGTCGTTCATGATGCGATTTATGATGATCTCAGTTGGTCAGGTTCTCGTGCTTGGCGATCCCCTGATTATTCAGGACAAGAAAATGCTGTGGGTTATAATAAAAATACTTTTGATATTCCTACTGGCCTTGAACGCCAAGTTAATTTTTGGATGGACATCTATACAAAGTACACGACGTCTCAGGGGGTACTGCATGATGCTGAGCAAATTGATTTTATTTATTCCGAAGTGGACTTTACTGAAGTTGAGAAGTTAGTCGGTCTTCCGCTAAAAGCAAAAGAAAAACTAAAGAAAAAAATCGTTGAAGATGAAAAGAAAAAAATTTTACAACGTCTTAAAGTCGTTATGGCTGCGCCTTCCATAAAAGACGTCGACAAACAAGATCGTGAACTTTTTAAAATGCGGGAATACTTGAGCCCACAAAGATTGCGCTTTCAACTGGGACAAAAAGATCGCATGCAAAAAGCAATTTTTATTTCTGGCCGTTATCTGGAAGATTTTGAAAAAATTTTTCGGGACCAAAGCCTTCCTATCGAGTTGACCCGCTTAGTTTTTGTTGAAAGTTCATTTAACGTTTTAGCTCGTTCAAAAGTGGGCGCCAGCGGACTTTGGCAAATAATGCCCTCAACAGCGCGACCTTATCGCTTAATCAATGCCAGTGTTGATCGACGCAATCATCCCATTGATGCTACCAAGCTAGCTTCAAAATTCATGCGCATGAATTACAATCAGCTCGAGTCCTGGCCTTTGGCGATTACAGGCTATAACCATGGTCCCACGGGTGTTTTAAAAATGACTCATAAATACCGGACGCGCGATCTTACCGATTTAGTTCAGAATGTAAAATCACGACGTAGTTTTGGATTTGCTTCACGGAATTTTTATGCGAGTTTTTTGGCTGCTCTAAATGTCGAGAAGAACGCAAATAAATATTTTCCCGGAATTGCTTGGTCGCAAAAACTACCCACTGACCCCTTAAGGCTACCGGTATCAATTAGTTATAAAGAACTTCTGGGATGGTTTTCTAATAACGACATTCAATTGCAAATTTTTAATCCGCATTTCACAAAAGCGGTGACCGCGGGGAAACGAGCAATTCCAAGCGGAGTTTGGATTCAGCTTCCTCAAGATAAATATCCAAAAGTTCTTGCTCAATTAGCCCGTAAAAAAAGGGAAGAAATCAGATTGAGGCGAACTGCCTCTATCAAAAATTAAGTAAAAAGAGTTCTTATAAATAGTGATCCTTTGTTGCCTTCGTCGGAATTCTCCCTGCGACGTACAGGAAGTACGCCTCAGTCGAATCCTCCTCGTCGCCTCGGCTGGACTATTTATAAGAACTCTTTTAGGGAAGTACTATTAGGTTTCGATATAATGACTAAAGAGACGTTCGATTTCTTCAACAAGATTTTCATCTTCATGAAATCGAGGATTATGCTCGAAAAAATTGTTTAAAAGACCTATCAAAGCATTCGTTATAACAAAAGAAACATTTTTAGAATTTCGACCAGCCATCGGCGACAATGTTCTTTCAATTATTTCACGATAAGATTGCATATGATCTTGATAGAATTGTCGATCAATCAAATAATTTTGAATGGATTGAATTTTAGAACGGAGTTCACTCGATGAGCTGTAAATATCAATTAATGTTTTTGTAATCAGATTTATTTTTTTCTGTTGAGAAAGGGACTCAATGTTAACCAGGGAAGTTTTAAACTTATTTAGATCATCATTCATCAGCTGACGAATCACCGCAGAAACAACAGACTCTTTATTTCCAAAAAATTGATAAAGGCTGCCGATGCTGACGCCAGCTTCTTTTGCGACTTTATCAGTAGTCACTCCAAAAAAACTTTCTTCAACAAGTAGCTTTGAACATGCTTGTAGAATAATGGAGACAGTTTGTTTTGATCTTTGTTGTGTTGGGGCCTTCAGCTGAAGCTTTGTTTTTTGCTTCTTCTTTTTTTCAACTTGAGAGGATAGAGTCGTGTTTTGTATTTTCATGATTGTTAAGGAATCTTAACACGGCAAATATCGAATTGTCAATCGCGACTAATTTTTAAAAAAAATGAGGAAAGCCTAAATTATCTTTTTCTTTGTTGGAGTTCTTCTTGGCAAAAATTTTCAATTCGCTGCCGATTATAGCTGAACTTCATTTTACTAGCTGCTTGTAAGCATTCTTTGTAGGAGATTTTTTTTTCAAATTTTTTGATGCAGTTCCACTTAGCATTTTCCGAATTATCAATATAGTTTATTGAACTAGCCACCTGAAAACACTCAAGAAATGTAGTTTTTGCAGGAAGCCCTCCCATGCAAAATAATTTTAATTCATCTTCAAAATTGCTGTACTCAAGACTTTGGGCAATCTTAGCGCAGGATGTGGTTGTTAACGTTGCCTTATGAATTTGGGCACAGGTCATTCTGCCCCGATCACGATCAAGAGGATTTTGCCCTTTCAATGAATGTCGCAGGCATTGCTCGAGATTTGATCCTGAAGAGACTACGCCTTGGTTTATAGCAATTACTTGAGTCGAAAAAAATAAGATTGAAAAACAAAAATATAAAATGCCGAAAAACTTCATACGTACCACCTGTGAGAGTTTCACAATGCTATAAAAATAAACAAACCAAGCATTGGACTGGCTAGCTCTATTGCAAAAGTAAATCCCCAGGTCGAGGAAGAGTATAAAGGAAATTAAAGATTATAGAAGAGTTGAAAGGGGGCAAAGTGTCTCAAAATTAGACACTGAGCTCAAAATGTGTTTCTTTGTAACATCTTATCTAAAAGCTGGTCTTTTTTTATGAAATTCACGCCAAATCCTAAGCCCTTATTCCAGACGACTTCAGCATCGAAGGCATGCGATCTTCCTACGGTACTCAGGTTGATAGTAACATGAAGAAAGTCACCATCTTGAGGGATATATTCACCGTTCGCTAATTCAAGGAAAGCGCCGGTTGAAGAGAGATTTTTCATACGCGCCACAAGAGTCCCCATTCGACCGTAAACTTCGACATGAGCGGTTTCTAATGTGGAAAATCGTCTAGAAGCGGCCATCAATTACCCTCTATGACTATTGTCGGTCTTTTTTAGGAAAAAATAAACTTTTCTATAAGGGAAAAGTAAAAAGAAATTAGAAATTAAAAATTTGAGATTAAAAATCTCTCAATATGAGTCATATTTTTGAATAAGTGCAAAAAGAGTAGTCAATTTCACCTTGGACTGATCGTTTTTCTTTTAATTGAAAAATTTCTTTGGAAAAATCGGGGAAAAATGTGTCGCCACTAAATTCTTTCTTAATCTCAGTAAGATAAATTCGGTCTGTAACAGGAAGCGCGAGCTTGTAAATTTCGGCTCCGCCAATAATCATGACTTCCTCATTCCACGGCGGAATCATTTTTTTTGCTAGATTTAAAGCTTCATCCAAAGTTGTAACAAATTTTACGTCACTTTCCTCGGCGGCAATAGAAGAACGACTGATTACGATGTGAAAGCGCCCTGGCAAATGACCGGGCAAAGATTCAAAAGTTTTTCTTCCCATAATCATGATCTTTTTTTGAGTCATCTGTTTAAAGAATTTAAGATCTTCAGGAAGATTCCATGGCAACTTGTTTTCGATTCCGATAGTTCGGTTGCTGGCCATAGCTGCAATCTGCGAAATGATCATATGGCCACTTCTCCTTTGATTGCAGGATGGGGATCATAATCCAAAATCTGAATATCTTCGATTTTAAAATCGAAGATATTTTTAATGGAGGAATTTAAAATTAATCGAGGCTGAGGTTTATATTCTCGTGTCAGCTGCAACTTCGATTGTTCGATATGGTTATTGTAAAGATGGGCATCGCCCAAAGTGTGAATAAATTCTCCAGGAGTTAAGTTACAAACCTGAGCCACCATATGGGTAAGTAAAGCGTAACTTGCAATATTGAAAGGAACGCCCAGAAAAATATCAGCACTCCGCTGGTAAAGCTGGCAAGACAAACGTCCTGCGGCTACATAAAATTGAAAAAAAGCGTGGCACGGGGGAAGTGCCATTCGGTCGATTTCGCCCGGATTAAATGCGACAACCAACAAGCGACGAGAATCTGGATTTTTTTTGATTTGTTCAATGACCTGTGAAATCTGATCAATATGCCGTCCATCTGCGGTTTCCCATGAGCGCCATTGTTTCCCATAGACTGGGCCCAGATCTCCGCTCTCGTCAGCCCATTCATCCCAAATGGTTACTTTATTTTCTCGCAAATAATTAATATTAGTATCGCCGCGTAGAAACCACAAAAGTTCATGGAAAATAGAACGGGTATGCAGTTTTTTTGTGGTTAAAAGAGGAAATCCATCGGCTAAATTAAAACGCATTTGGTGACCGAAAATGCTTTTTGTTCCTGTGCCGGTACGGTCACCTTTTTCCATTCCTTGTTCTAAAACTAATTTCAAAAGGTCGTGGTATTGTTTCATGCTTTACCTCGGTCTAGACATGCTTTGTTAAAAAGAAGATATTTAAGCTTTGTTTAAGGTTTCCGACAAGTCAAATATGGCATTAACAGGTTCCTCGGGGGGTAATAAACCTCCAGCAGCAAATCAAATTCAGCCTGATTGGAAGCAAGAAGCTGGGCCCTTGCGTAAATATCTTAATGATCCTAGCGTTTCAGAAATCATGGTGAATCGATATGATCGACTTTTTATCGAAAGAAACGGTCTTATCGAAGAAATCGATGCCCGATTTGATTCCGTTGAAGCCGTGAATCGCTTTGTTCAATCCATGGCAGTCTATGTTGGAAAAGAAATCAATCGTCGCTCGCCATTTTTAGAAGCTCGGTTGCCTGATGGTTCTAGATTAAATGCGGTTTTGTCGCCAGTGGCCTTAGATGGACCGTCCATTTCCATTCGAAAATTTTCAACAGTGCAAGTCGACAGTAAAGGTTTAGTTAATAAAGGTACGCTTAGCCAAAAGGCTTTGTACTTTTTAAGTCAGCTGGTTATTGCTCGACAAAATATAGTAATCAGCGGGGGCACGGGTTCGGGCAAAACAACTTTATTGAATGCTATTTCCAGTTTTATTTCCTCACGCGAACGTGTTGTGACTATCGAAGACACGGCTGAACTTCAAATCAATTCAAAAAATATTGTGCGATTAGAATCAAAGATCGCTCTTCATCAAGAAACTGAAGTCACTGTACAGGATTTGTTGAAATCTTCTCTGCGTATGCGACCGGATCGAATTATTATTGGAGAGTGTCGGGGCGCTGAAGCTTGGGATATGTTAATGGCTATGAATACGGGCCATGCGGGAAGTTTAACCACTCTGCATGCGAACACCGCTTATGATGCCCTTAGGCGTTTAGAGGCTATGGTTCTTCGCAGCGATGTGGGTGTTCCTTTGGATATGATCAAAAAAGATATAGGACGCACCATTAATTTTATCATTCAAGTCGAAAGAAGTGCCGACGGCGTGCGAAGAATTGTCCAAATTTCAGAAGTGCTTGAAGGTGACGCCGAAGGTTACCAGATCAGAGATATTTTTACTTATTCTCCTCAAGGGGGGTTAGAATCTTTGGGAACCGTACCCCGTTTCGTGAAACAGATTACAAATCCAAAAAATAAGCTGGATGACAAATTTTTTCATCCCAATTTCAAAGTTAAACTTGAGGGGATGGACAACCCCGATTCTACTACTACTAAAGCAAGTTAGTTTTAAGAAAGACTATTGGAAGTTTTGGACTTGGCCAATAAAAGGCAAGTTTCGGTAGTAGCCTTCGTAATCAAGACCGTAACCGACGACAAATTCGTTGGAAATCTTAAAACCGACATGATCCAGTTTGCAGGGAACTTTGAGGGCTTCTGGTTTTTCCAATAAGGCAACGGTTGTAAGGGAAGCTGGCTTTCTTGCTAAGATAGAATTTTTTAGATAATTCATTGTGATTCCGGTGTCGACAATGTCCTCAACCAAAAGAACATGTTGATCTTGAATCGGACGAGCAAGGTCCAAAGTAACTTTGACTTCTCCAGAGGAAGAAGCGCCTTGATAGCTGGAAACACCAAAAAATTCACAGGTGATATCGGTATTAATTTTTCGGATAAGATCCGAATAAAACATGAATGAACCTTTAAGAACACAAACCGCGACGATTTTTTGGCCATTAAATTTTTTTGTAAGTGCTAAGCCAATTTCCGTAACTTTTTTTTGTATTTCATCTTCAGTTAAGTAGGGCTTAATATCTAAGTTTGTCATTCTACAGTCCCTTACACGTATGAGTTGTTCATGATTTCACCGAAGCCACCACCGCCGGGAATGATGTAGTCTTTGCTATTGAGACCTTTTTCTTGATCCCAAAATTTTCCCAGAGGCGTTTTTAAAATTGCCTCAGAGGAAAGTCCTCGGTCAAGTCTTAAAGCATAGATTGAAACATCGGAGTGGGATGTTAGGACTCGTTTCAGATATTCGGGCGTTACAATTAAGTGCAGCGCTAAAAACTTATGAGCGGGCCCAGGGACTTTCTTCTTATAGTGCTCAATGGCTGATACAATGGTATTCCCCGTGGCTCCCATGGGGTCAGGAAAGATGACGTGGCAGTTTTTGATGTCCCCACCAATTTTGGATCCACTAAAGGAAGTACCGGTCACCTGATCCTTCATATCTGTCATCCTTGCTGCAAAGATGTGATCTTGGCGCAAGTTATTGGCAGGAAGCGCATAGTGTAGGAAATCATAACAAATATGGCTTGGATAGGTGCCAGCGCGGGCCAAGTTAACGCAAACTGCTTTTTGACTTTGTGACAGTCGACTTCCATGCAAAAGGGCTTGGGGGTGAGTTTCCGTCATGCGTGTTGGTTGCGAGAAAATTTCTTGTTCGAACTCATGAATTACGGAAAATGAAATCAGGTGAGTGTAAAGCAATTCAACCAGGCGATTGATTTCCGGTTGTGCGGTTTCTGGAGAACACAAGCGAGCTAAAACCCCGGACAAAAATGGACTTTTAATTAAGTGAACTTGTGGGCCGTAATGATGTTCTTGTTCCAGGGACATCTATTAAACCTCCGCTATTTTTCGATTTCAATGATGGTGATAAGTTGGGATCTATTATTGCGGAATATCGGTGATTTCAAAATGGAAAATGGCGGAATTGAGGCAATGTAATCATCGCCTTCAGAGGTCGTTGGAGGCAATAAAATTCCACCAATGAAACAAGCCGAACTTTTTGTCATTTCAATTTGCAAAGGATAAGAACTTTTTACCAAAGACACTGTATTGGCATCAGTATTTTCTTTCCAGCTCTTAAGAATTTCAAAATTAACCCGGAAAAAACCGGGTTCAAGTTCAGAAATTTCTAAGCTGTTGCGAAAGCCAATTTGATTTTCGGGATTAGAGCCTTCCAGTCCGATAAACCAAAAAATTGATTTTTCATTTTCGACGGTTTTAACGACGCTGTGAAGAAGGATCGCCTCTTTTCCTAAGTTTGGTAAACGATGGTGGAATTGATTCAGCAAGCCTGCAAAATAATCTCGGCCATAACTATTAAATTGTCCGGTATTTCGACTTTCATCTGTTAAGAGCTCACGCACACGATTGGTGATTTCATAGTAAGATACTTTGACCACATGAGAGGTTTTGTTTTCGGTGGCTCCTTCACTGGTACCTTTTGCCTTTTCCACTGATGTGGAATCTGTTCGAGCGCGGAGCGCTTGAGCGGTGGTGGAAGCCACAGTGGGTGAGCTGTCAGCAGAACCAGCTTGGAGATTGGCGCTGGCTGTTTCTTGTTGGGGTGGTGAAATCGCGACATTCTTTTGAATGTTCGTAGAGTTTGAATCTGCTGAGTTCGGTTTTTGCGAACTGATTTGCAGGTTACCCTTTAAATAATTAACCCGTTCATTCAAAGAGCCATCGTTTTTTTTCATCAGGGACGAAGCTACAAAAAAAATAATTAACCCAACAAAAGCCAATTGAGCCAAAGGGCTTTGAACAACGCGATCGAAAAGAGGAGCCTGCGGTGGTTTGTAACTTAAGATATCCACTCCGCATTGAGCGCAGTATTGATCACGAGGTTGTGAAAAACCACAGCGTGGACACTTCATCATACGAAAAAATTTCCCTACTCTTCTTGATATTATTCGTCTCATTCTAGAGTAATAGAAATCTGATTGACGCTCAATGAAAATATCCCGTAAGGTCGCTTTATGTCTCAGGAAAAGGCCTCTCTTTTATCGCAAATTTTATTTTCGCCAGACCATCAGCCAGTGCTTATCAATGAAGTCCTTGAAGCCTTTTGGGATCTGCGACAGCGGGAAAGCCTAAGATATTTTGATGGTACTTTCGGAAGAGGTGGACATTACAAAGCTTTAAAAAAAATGGCGCCTCAAATGAGAGCTGTCGTCATGGACCAGGATTTAGAGGCTTTGAATTTTGCTGAAAATGAATTTAAGACTGAAGTCCAGAATAACGAGTTGCAGTTCATTTCTAAAAATTTTTCACACTTTCCAGAGTCAAACTTAGAACTTTTTGATATGATGCTTTTAGATCTTGGAGTTAGCTCCCCGCAATTGGACAAATCCGAACGCGGTTTTAGTTTTTACCACCAGGGTCCGTTGGATATGAGAATGAATCAGCAACAAGGCGTGACCGCAGAATATATTATCAACACATGGAGCGAGAAAGATCTCGTGGCTCTCTTTCAAAATTATGGAGAGATTTACAAACCTTTCCGCGTTGTGCGGGCCATCGTTCATGATCGAAAAACTAAAGCTTATAAATTCACCCAAGAGTTATCCAGTTTAATTGAACGTGTCGAAGGTTGGAGAAAAAAAGGTTTTCATCCAGCGACTCAATATTTTATGGCTTTGCGTTTGGTTGTTAATCAGGAACTCGAAGTTCTGCGCGACACGCTACCTGTAATGATCAAATCCTTAACGCCGGGTGGTCGGTTGGCGGTGATTAGTTTTCACTCTTTAGAAGATCGAATTGTAAAAAATATTTTTAAAGACTCCAAGGAATGGGGTTTGCCCGTAAGCAAAAAAGTAATTGTGGCTAGCGAGGAAGAACAAAAAAACAATCCTCGATCGCGAAGTGCCAAATTAAGAATTTTTGAAAGGAGAGTTCAGGATGAGCTCAGAGAAAGCATTACAACTTAAACCACTGTTGAGTGTTTTAATTATTATTATTTCATTTTTTAGTTTAGCTTTTTTTCAAATGGAAGAGCGCAGGTTAGGTTATAATCTTCTAAAACTCAATCGGGATCATCGAGAAAGTCTGGAACAAAAAAGATCTCTTGAAGTGCAGTTAGCAAAAATCACGAAGCCTCAGCTTTTAAATCAAGTGGCGCAAAGTCGACTTACTCTTAAAAAATTACAATCAAATCAAATTATTCATCTTTCTGGACCGGTAAAATTTATTTCTAAAAAGAGGGATTTGTAATTTGAAATCACGAATTATCTTTTTATTTATTGCCGTTTGCGGTCTTTGGATTTTATTGATCGGTCG
This sequence comes from Bdellovibrionota bacterium, assembly GCA_038043185.1. Lineage (GTDB taxonomy): Bacteria > Bdellovibrionota > Bdellovibrionia > Bdellovibrionales > Bdellovibrionaceae > UBA5009. The sequence continues at coordinate 41,417 of JBBTCO010000027.1, read as the reverse complement.
GGCTTTCGATTTGCAAGTTTTACCCGATGAAAGACTTAAATCCCTGCAGGCAAAACAATTTCAAACTGTAGTCACTTTACAAGCTCGTCGAGGGGCAATCCTTGATCGGTTCGGCCGGGATCTCGCCCTATCCACTCGAGCAGTTTCAGTCTATGCCGATCCTAAACTTTTGGATAAGCATAAAAATATTGCAAAAAAGATTGCCCCATTTCTTGGACAAAATTGGCAAACGATTGATGCTAAAATTAAAGACAAAACAAAACGTTTTGTCTGGATTCAGCGTCTTCTTTCTCCGGAAGAGGCAGACCCTATCAAAGCTTTGGGGATCAAGGGGATTTCGTTTGTTGACGAGTGGAGAAGAGTTTATCCAAATGACTCGCTGATGGCCCAAACCATGGGTTTTGTTGGTAATGAAGGACAAGGCTTGGAAGGTATTGAGTTGGTTTATGATACGGAACTCAAGGGCGCGAAAAAAAGAGTGACCGTGAAAAAAGATGCAAGGGGGCGTCCACTTTTAGCCGATGGTTTGCTTTTCACCGAAAATCCGGACGGCAATGATTTGAATTTAACGATCGATTCTGAGTTACAATTTGCTCTTGAAAATGAGCTAAAAGGTGCTTTGCAAGAGTACGGAGCCAAGTCGGCCGTGGGAATTATTTTAGACGCACAAACCTCGGCGATTCGCGCCATGGCTTCCGCCCCAAGTTTTGATCCAAATATAAAAACAAAAGCCGATAGTGTTTACCAAAGAAATCGCAGCATCAGCGATCAGTTTGAACCGGGTAGTACAATGAAGTCATTTGTTGTGGCCATGGCTTTGCACAAAAAACTTCTTCAACCAAATTCAAAATATTATTGTGAAATGGGGCAATTTAAAGTCGGTGATCGAATTGTTCGCGAGGCCGATAGTAAACACAAGTTTGGTTTTTTAACAGTTTCTGAAATTCTTGCTTTTTCCTCAAATATTGGGTCGGCAAAAATTGCATTTCAACTTGGTGATGAAGAAGTTCACTCAGGCCTGTCGGCTTTTGGATTTGGCCAAAAAATAGGTATTGATTTACCGGGGGAAGCTAAAGGTTCTGTGCAGCCAATGCCATGGAATTCTCATTTACTCAGTAATATTTCTTTTGGCCATGGTGTTTCAGCCACGGCTTTGCAGATGGCCAATGGATACGCGGCGCTGGTGAATGGCGGAATTTTGCGAACTCCCTATGTGGTGGATTCGATTCGTGATCCAGAATCTGGCGAAGTTCGAAAAATGGAACCAAAAGTGATTCGTCGAGTGATCACTAGTGAAGAATCAGAAAAAATGCGATTGATGTTGATGTCGGTAACCAATGAGGGCGGAACGGGAGTGAATGCTCGAGTCAACGGATTTTTAGTCGGCGGAAAAACGGGAACAGCACAAAAGATGAATCCCAATGGGAAAGGTTATTTACCGAATTCATATATTTCGAGTTTTGCAGGCTTTATTCCAGCTCACCAACCTCAGTTTATTATTTATGTCGCGGTCGATGACCCGCAAAAGGCTTATTATGGATCGCAAGTTGCGGCTCCGGTTTTTTCTCGTTTGGCTTCCTATGCCGCCCGTCGTGAAGGTTTGGTGCCACTGATCCTTTCCGGAGAAAAAAAATTGATGATGTCGCCCGAATCAACAAAACTCGCGGACGTAACCTTAAAGCCAAAAAATCAGGATGAACGGACGATGAAGGTGCCAGATTTAAAATCATTAGGGGTGCGAGAAGTTTTGCGGGAATTTGGGGGTCAAAATATTGAGCTCAAATTTGTTGGATCTGGCAAAGTGGAATTAACTGACCCTCCAGCAGGATCAGAAATTAAAGAATCAAAAAAAATCACGATTTATTTACGATAGCAGTCAGACCAAATGAGGACAGACTCTAAAGATCGTTCAAAAAGGAACCAACTTCGCTAATTGTTTTTGCAGGAATTTCATGAGCGCCATTAAAAGCGGAAAGTTTCCCCTTTAATCCATGCTGTTTTAAAAAACTCTCAAGCTTTTGGGCATTCTTATAAGTAAGAACAGCATCTTGAGTGCCATGACTTTGATAGAATGGTGTTGATTCTAGATTTTTTGCCAGCTGAGTCCAACTCTCTTTAGAAACTAAATTGCTTGAAAGTATCACCAAGCCCAGTGGTTTTTCGGGGGCGTGAAAAGCAACGTCTAAAGCCATCATAGCTCCCTGACTAAACCCGCCTAACACAATTTGTGACCAAGGTACTTTTAAATCCTTAATTACTTTCAATACTTTTTCTCGAACAAGAGGAAGTTGGGGTGGATTTTCAAGGGCTGGGTCTCGTTCTGCACCGGAGTCCCTTTCTCGCTGCATTTTTTCAAGATCAAGGTCCCACCAGGCGCGTCCTGTCCAACCCATACCCAATGGGATTTCCAATGGACCTTGTGGAAAAAGCCAATTCCATTTTTTTTTGGTGGGGAACATTTCTGCCAATGGATACAGATCATTGCTATTTGCACCAAAACCATGAAAAAGGATAACCCAAGGAGCATTAGGATCGGCGACTTGTTCCTGACCACGAAGTTCATTCCAGCGATAGTTGGGTTGACGAGATGAATTCATAACAGCCTTTCTTGCTCCAAAATCAAAACAGTCATACGATATTCATATGAAACTACAACAAATTTTCTCGAGTTTGGAAGAACTAGCGCCGGGTTTCCCACCGCTAGAAATCAACCAGATTACTCAAGATAGCAGAAATGTTTCAACCGGTAATATTTATATTGCTATTCGGGGAGAAAAACGCGACGGCCACGATTATTTAGAGGAAGCCATTTCGCGGGGGGCCTTGGTCCTTGTTGTGGAAAATAAATCGAAAGTTCCAAATCATTTTAAAGGTACTGTTGTTGAGGTTAAAGACACTCGCAAGACTTTGGATTATTTAGCTAGTGCTTTTTATTATAAGCCTGGACGAGAGCTATTTTGCGTTGGAATTACTGGTACCAATGGCAAAACTTCAATCGCCTATTTAGTAGAAGCGATTTTGAATCATGGAAATAAAATGACAGGAGTCATCGGTACCATCAATCACCACTGTGGGGCGCAGGTGTGGCCCACAGAATTGACCACGCCCGATTCCTTATTTTTACAAAAACGTCTTCGCGAATTTTGCGATTTAGGAGCAAAGGCAGTGGCTATCGAGGTCTCTAGCCACGCCTTGATGCAAAAAAGGGTGGAAAGTGTTCCCTTTGATTGTGTTGTTTTTTCCAATCTGAGCCGCGACCATTTAGACTATCACAAAACCATGAAAAATTATTTTTTGGCAAAACAAAGATTATTTGCTGATCTTCTGTGGTCGACGAGTAAAAATCCTTCTAGGGCCATTGTTAACTCTGATGATATTTATGGTCGTCGATTGCGCATTGCTGAAACCGCAGGTTTGTGGACTTATGGCAGAAAAGATTGTGATTTTCAATTTCGTAACGAAGAATTTGATTTTGGAAAAACAAAATTTCTAGCAGTAACTCCTGTGGGTGAAATACTTGTCGAAATTAAAACCAGTGGCCTACATAATATTTATAATTCTTTAGCGGCTATCGCTGTGGGCGTTGCGGCAGGTATGACATTGCCTGCTATCGCTGAAGCCTTGAAAAATTTTAGCGGAGTTCCTGGTCGCATGCAATTTGTCGAAACTTCCAGAAATTTTTCGGCTGTTGTCGATTATGCTCACACTCCGGATGCACTCCAGAATACTTTGCATTCATTAAACGAAATTCGCCGCCGAAAAAAAGAAAAAGGTGGAAAAATTTGGTGTGTGTTTGGTTGTGGGGGAGATCGCGATGTGGGGAAGCGTCCACTGATGGCTAAAATCGCAGCAGATAGTGCGGATCATATCATTGTAACTTCTGATAATCCTCGACGCGAAGATCCGCTCAAGATTATTCAAGAAATTAATAATGGATTTGATGCTTTATCACGTGAAAAAGTTAAACTTGAACCAGATCGACAAAAAGCCATTGAGATGGCTCTGACTTTGGCTGATTCCCAAGACGTCGTATTGATTGCGGGAAAAGGTCATGAAGATTATCAAATCATTGGTGACCAAAAAATTCATTTGAGCGATGTGGAAATCATCCAGAAATTTTTTAAAGGATAATTATGTCCAAATTATTACTCGCAGACATTATTTCGGATACAAAAGCTGAACTCAAACTCAAAGGTGGGGAAGAATTTACTTCAGTGGGAACGGATACTCGAAAAGATTTAAAAGGACAGCTTTTTATTGCTCTGAAAGGGGATCAGTACGACGCTCACGATTATTTGGTGAAAGCGGCAGAAAAAGGTGCAGCGGGATTATTAATTCAACGTTGGGATCTTGCGCTTGAAAAATTTAAAGATAAACTGAGTGTGTTTTTAGTTAAAGACACCTTGCTTGCCTTACAAAATTTAGGTCAAGGCCATCGTCGTCGCATGAAAGCAAAAATCATTGGACTCACGGGTTCCAATGGAAAAACCACCACTAAAGAATTTACTGCAGCCATACTTTCCAGCGTGCATCCCACGCATTGGAATTCAGGATCCTTCAATAACCACTGGGGAGTTCCACTAACTTTATTACAGTTAGAACGTTCCCATGAATTCGCGGTGGTCGAAATGGGAATGAATCACGCGGGCGAAATTACTGAGTTAGTAAAAATAGCGGAACCTGATATTGTTGTGTGCACTATGGTCGGACGAGCTCATATCGAATATTTTGGTAGTATTGAAAAAATTGCTGAAGCTAAAGAAGAAATTTACGAAGCTGCAAGTTTTGGTGCGACTCGGGTGTATAATTTGGATGATGTTATGACCGCGAAGATGTATGAAAAAGCGATGAAGAAATTTTCTGGCAACGGTGGAAGTATTGATGGGGATGTTGGCGGAAGTATTTTAACATTCTCGATTGAAAATGCCACTGCGGATGTCTATTTTAAAATTCAAAAATTAAGTTTACATGAAATGCATTTAAAAGGATATATCGCGGGCGAACCTGGCGAAGCTCATGTTTCTGTTTTTGGTAAGCATAATTTAACAAATTTATTAGCCGCCGCGACTTTAAGTTTAGCTGCAGGACTTGATCCTCAGGAAATTTGGCAAGGACTTGGTAAATGCAAAACCAATTGGGGACGCAATCAATGGCTAAAAACGAAAAGTGGAATTGAAATTATTTTCGATGCTTACAATGCGAATCCGGATAGCATGACCGCATTGCTGGCAAATTTATCTGATCTGCAATGGGGCGGGTCTGGATCCGGCGCTGGGGGCGGAAAAAAAATTGGCGTGTTTGCGCAAATGGGAGAGCTCGGGAAATTATCAGCTGAATTGCACCAGAAGTTGGGTGCCGAGATTGGCGGCTCCATTTTTGATGAAGTTTTCTTTTATGGTGAAGATCATGAGGCTTTTCGTAAGGGTTTATTGCGAGCAAATTCTAAGATGAAATTGCATTGTCAGGTGGGTTTTGATTCTGCTTTAGCTTTACGTTTGAAAGAGACAGCAGGACAAGGGGACTTAGTGGTTGTTAAGGGATCTCGTAGTAATGAAATGGAGAAGATGATTTTACCTTTGGAGCCAATTGGGTTTACGGAGAAGAAAGAGTAGTGGTGGGAATTGCGCTGATTTTACTGAGCGCGTGCCGTGTGGCGATGGAAGCGCTCGTTCCGCATTGTGCAAAAATAATATTTAATTTTTTTCTTGACGGTGTTTTTCGTTTTCTAAATCAAAGGTTATTACACAAATCAAATTCAAATTTTTTTCCGAAGAGTAAATTGATTTTTTATGCGAACCTGACTCGTTTAATGTCGTTTGTAGTGATGTTTGAATGTGGTCTCGGTTTTGCTAAAAAATCATTCTGAAAACCTGTGGTATAAATATTTCCAATCTGGAGGCTTCATGTATCCACTTCACGAAGAAACTTTATCTTTGGTTAAAGAAGAACGTCGAATCACTGGTCTGGTGATTGAAAATTTACAAAAGATTTTTAATCAGCAATTATTTTTACAAATGGGTTATTCCAGCATGTTTGATTATTGTACTAAAGCATTAGGCTATTCTGAATCTTGCGCGTATCGAAGAATTTCTGCAGTCAGGCTGGCCAAAGAAATTCCTGAAATAAAAGAAAAATTAACTTCAGGTGCGCTAAATTTAACGAATCTCACCATGATGCAGAGCTTAAGCTCCAGCGTAAAAATGAGTTTGAATGAGAAGAAAGAAATCTTGGCGAAAATCGAAAATTGTTCGAAACGCGAAGCTCAAGAAGTTTTAGCGAATTATTTTCCTGCGGCGGCTGATCAGGTCAAAAAGTCGCAAGAATCATTGCGAGTTTTCTCTGGTGACGAAGCGTCGCTCCATATTCGTTTGTCACAACAAACTTTAAAAAAATTGGATCGAATTAAGAATCTAAGGGCTCATAAGAATCCAGCTATGAATTATACAGAGCTTCATTGAAGACATGTGTGAGTTTGTTTTAAAGAAGATTGATCCAGAACTAAAAACGCGCAAAAATCATACGCTGCAAAATAAAAGTGCCAATCCTCGATATATTCCCCAAAAATTGCGCGCAATAATTTATCATCGGGATCAATCTCAATGTACTTTTAGAAATAAAAATACTGGCCACCGGTGTGGTTCAAAACATCTTTTACAAATCGATCACATAAAGCCGGTTTCGCGAGGAGGCCTGACTCAGCTACAAAATCTTCAGCTGTTGTGCCAGGCTCATCATAAGTATAGAGATCAGTATGTTTGACATGCAGCTGATTCATAAAGATCGAGCGATTGCAGCTTTGTGGCTTGTGGTTCACCCTGAAGTTGCTGAAATCGCCCGAGTCCGAATTCTTATTGATTATTTAGCTCAAATTAAATTCTTCGTACCTTGATTTTACCCACGGTAACAAGAACCCCTGCACCTTGAGTATTAACATGCAAAGTGCATAGCCCTTTTCCTAAATAAAGATTTGGATTTAACGAAAATTTTCCTATAACAACACTGACTTTGGCTCCGCCATAGAAACCGGCGAGGTTCTTGACAAATGGACAGGTAAAAGTAGCGCTATTTGAATAAAGAGCATTTGCAACGCCAAGTCCTCCACCCAATCCGTACAGGGTTATTTCATAGTTTCTTCCACCTCCATCGCGGCAACTGCCAACCCAGGCATCGCCGCCAATGCCGATTGCTCCCGAAGCTCCTTCCTCGAAGTTACATTCAATGCTGGATGCGAATGCTGGCATCACAAATCCAAACGCAATAACTGCAAACAATACTCTTGTAATGGTTTTCATATTCACCTCTTTGTTATGGGTTAAACCTTACTTGGCGTAAGCGGTTTGCAAGACGAAGACCTAGAAAATAAGTGGTGAAATAAATTGTGGGTCACATCATGACAGTTAGAAGTCAATCACGAGACTTTGTGTCGCCATGAAGTGCAAGTTTGCCACATTGTTTTGCAATTTTAAAAATACGGGCCTGGAAGCAAATATTTCCTCATATATTTCAATATCTTATAAACTTTCTATTGATTTGTTTCCATTAAATATGTTAGACGATTTAGATGCTCTATCAATGGCTTTATTCACTTGCATCCGAATTTTCGGTGCTCAATGTTTTTCGTTACATAACAGTTCGAACTTTCATTTCATTTTTCACCGCCTTTTTTCTATGTCTTATTTGGGGACCTGTTTTTATTCGTCGATTAAAAGAAAAACATTTTGGTCAAACGATTCGTGAAGATGGTCCTCAAGAACATAAGAAAAAAGCGGGCACGCCAACGATGGGCGGTGGGCTTATTTTATTAAGTACGTTGGTTCCTTGTCTTTTGTGGATGGATATTAGCAATCCGATGGTTTGGGCCGTGCTTGTCGTGACTTGGGGATTTGGACTTATTGGTTATGTGGATGACTATCGCAAAGTGAGTAAAAAAAATAGTAAAGGATTGTCAGGTAAAATTCGTTTGTTGGGTGAGTTCTCAATTTCGATGCTGACGGTATTTGTCTTAATTCATTGGTTTAATCTTTCGACCGTTGTGACCGTACCCTTTTTTAAAACACTGTCTTTCGATCTTGGATATGCCTATATAATTTTTGCTAGTTTTGTGGTGGTTGGCACGGCGAATGCGGTGAATTTGACCGATGGTTTAGATGGCTTGGCGATTGTGCCCGTCATTGTTTGCGCTGGCACTTTGGGATTTTTCGCTTATTTTTCAGGTCATTATAATATTGCTACTTATCTGCAGATCCATCATGTGGTTGGTGCCGGTGAATTGGTGCCAGTGGCTGCGACGGTTGTCGCTGCAGGCTTGGGATTTCTTTGGTTTAATTCTTATCCTGCCACTGTTTTTATGGGTGATGTGGGCAGCTTAAGCCTGGGTGGTTTTTTAGGCATGATGGCCGTGTTAACTAACAATGAATTATTGATGATCATAATTGGTGGAGTTTTTGTTGTTGAAGCTCTTTCGGTGATTACGCAAGTGATCTCTTTTAAGTTGACTGGGAAAAGAATTTTTAAAATGGCCCCAATTCATCATCATTTTGAGTTGAAGGGTTTAACCGAAAATAAAATCATTATTCGATTTTGGATTATTTCTATTTTGTTAGCGGTACTCAGCCTTGCCACATTGAAACTAAGATAAGAAAGAGGAGCTCATGTATAAAGAACTTTCAGAGTTGAAAGATAAACGTATTTTGGTCGTTGGCTTGGGAAAAACCGGGGTTGCGCTTTCGCAATTTTTAACTCAGCATGAAGCCCTTGTAACCATCACCGATCACAAATCAAAACCAGAACTTTCGGCTCAGCTCGAGCAGCTGGACGGTTTGCCAATAAAATTTGAATTGGGAAGTCACTCGCCAAAAACTTTCTTGCAACAGGATCTTGTGGTGTTAAGTCCCGGAGTTCCGTCGAATTTAAAAATTTTCGACTATGCTCGAAGCCAAGGAATCAAAGTTACTGGAGAATTTGAATTTGTTTCGGGCTTCATTAAAGAACCAATTATTGGTGTGACAGGAACAAATGGAAAAACCACAGTCGCGCGATTGACCGAAGCTTTTTTGGGAGCTTCGGGCATTAAGGCTTGGGTGGGTGGTGCTAATGAAAGACCATTAACAGAATATTTGCGTAGCCCCGAGAAAGCTCAAGTGGTTATTGCTGAAGTTTCTAGCTTCATGCTCGAGCATTGCGATCAATTTAATCCACAAAATATTATATTTACAAATTTGGCCGAGAACCATTTAGATCGTTATCGTTCAATGGAAGAATACATCAATGCAAAACGGAAAATTTTTAAAAATACCAATCAAGCGACCACTTCCATTTTAAATGCCGATGATAATGCGGTTGTCGAGTTGGCTAGGGATCCAACAGTACAGCGCGGTCGGATTTTTTATTTTTCTCGAAAACAGGCCCTCGAACAACAAATCATGACCATCGGTGGAGCGGTCAATATTGGCGATGAAATTCGTGTGCGCACTGGTCCCGAGATTGAAAATTACAATATCAAAGGCATGAAGATGCGTGGAAAGCACTCCATTGAAAATATCATGGCGGCCTTATTGGTTAGCCGCGAGCATGGTGCCAATCATGATGCCATCCAGGGAGTGATTAATACTTTTAAAGGACTTCAACATCGCCTTGAGTACGTCCGCAAGGTCGGCGGAGTACAGTTTTTTAATGATTCTAAGGCAACGAACGTTCATGCCGTTCTTCGAGCCTTGGATACCTTTGATGAAAATTTAATTTTGATTGCCGGTGGTAAGGATACGAATCTTAATTATGAACCACTTCGCAACTTGGTTAAAAGAAAAGTTAAGACTTTGATCCTGGTTGGGGAAGCAAAAGAAAGAGTGAACCGAGACCTCGGAGACTTCAGTGAGACTTTTCTTATTGGAACTTTTGAAGAAGCTGTTTTGATAGCTTACCAAAAGTCGAGGATTGGCGACATTGTCCTGCTTTCGCCAGGATGTTCAAGCTTTGATATGTTTGACAGTTACGAAGAGAGAGGCGACTATTTTAAAGAAATAGTGAATAAGTTCAAATAAAGATTTGATACGATTCCAGGGAGGGATTTGTGAACTTCAAGAGCATCAGCACGCTAATTCTCGCTTTGTCATGGTTGAGCCTTTCAGGGTGCTCTTCGGCCTACAAACAAAGACAAAGTGAACGAGACAAAGTTGCGCAAAACACCGGTCTTTTTTGTGAATTTATTAATGGCGATGATCACAACGATGTGGATGTTGAGCTCAACTTGCAAATGGCTAAAAAATGCGATGTTTCAAAGCATTATAATTTTACCAGTTATAAAAATGCTTCTGATATTTTTGGCGTCGTTTATTGTTGTGCTTCCAATAAAACTAAATCTTCAGCGAACCCGGCTTCCGGCAAGTCGCCTGTAAATAACAAAGATAAAAAATCTGACAATGAGGTCATCGCTGACTGAATCTCGTCTGCTGAAGTCATTGTCGTCCAGTCTATTGCTAGCGATCATTGCTCTTCTTGGTATTGGCGTTGTTCAAGTTTATAGCTCAAGTTATGTGCTTGCGACCGAGAATTATGGCGATGGGCTTTTCTTTTTTAAACGGCAGCTTATTTTTGCACTCATTGGATTTTGTATTCTGATGTTGAGCAGTCATATTCCCTGGAGATGGGTCGAGAAATACGCTTGGTTGCTCTGGGTTTTTTCTATCATCGCCATCGCATTAACATTTGTTCCTGGCTTAGGTGTGCGGGTTGGTGGTGCTCATCGTTGGCTTCATTTGCCGGCTGGATATCGATTTGAACCGGCAGAAATCTTAAAGGTGAGTTTTGTCCTATTTGTGGCTAGTCTTTTTTGCCGGCAGGAAAATTTTTTAAGTCGCATTCCTAAAATTGTTTTATTTTTTAGTTTAGTGATTCCTTTGTATCTCTTGTTGAAACAACCGGATTTTGGAACCTTCAGTTTAATTATCGCGGTGGGCTTAGGGCTGCTCTTTGCATTCGGTCTTTCCTGGAAGTACATCCTCGCTGCAGCGGTAGTTACGGTTCCTTCATTTTATTTTTTAGTGATGAGTGTTCCTTATCGAAGGATTCGTGTGATGACATTTTTAGATCCTTGGTCTGATCCCGAAAATAAAGGATTTCAAGTTATTCAAAGTCTTTTGAGTTTTCATTCGGGTGGAATTACCGGGGTTGGTCTTGGGCAGGGACAGGGGAAACTTTTTTTCTTACCAGAAGCCCACACGGATTTTACCATGGCAGTCTTTGGTGAAGAGCTCGGCTTTATCGGATTTTGTTTACTCTTAGCGCTTTATGGATTTGTGGTATTTAAAACTTTTCAAATATCTTTTAAGGCGAAGGACACATTTCGCAAATGTTTGACATTGGGTTTTGCTCTCATCTTTGCTTTTTCAGTCTTCATCAACATGGGTGTAGCGCTGGGTTTACTGCCAACAAAAGGACTGACTTTGCCCTTTTTAAGTTATGGTGGAAGTTCGATGCTGTGTTTGTGTTTTCTTTTTGGTCTTATTATAAACATTGAAAATTCCTTAGATTTGGAAACGCTGAGGCGCTTTCGTAGATAAGGTATTTGCACCATGAGTGATGAATGAGCGAAAAAAAAAATAAAGAACATCAAAGAAAAAAAATTGTCATAGCAGGCGGGGGAACAGGTGGACATATCTATCCCGCCATCGCAATGGCTCGTGCTTTATTAAAGAAAGATCCTGATATTGATATTCACTTTGTGGGAACTGCACAAGGTTTAGAAACTAAAATCATTCCCCGCGAAGGTTGGCCCTTGCATTTGTTAAATGTGGGTAAGTTGAACTATGCCGGTTCTTATCTAAAAAAACTGATGACTCTACTTAGAATTCCTTGGGCCTTTGTGCAATCATCCGCTTTATTATTTGAATTGAAACCTCAAGCCGTTTTAGGAGTAGGTGGATATGCCTCGGGGCCATTCGTGCTCATTGCGTCGCTATTGGGATTTCGCGCCAGTTTGTGGGAGCCGAATGCTATTCCTGGTTTGACGAATCGTTGGCTGTCGCGTTTTGTTCGTCGCAGTTATATCGTTTTTGAAGACGCAAGGAAGTTTTTGCACTCAAATGAAATCAAACTTGTCGGACTTCCCGTACGCGAAGTTTTAGAGTCGCAAATAGAAAAACACGCGCCACGCACCGATAATTTTTTTCATGTTTTAGTTTTTGGCGGTAGTCAGGGTGCACGAGCGATCAACCAAGTCGTTTGTGAGGCCATCCTTTCGGAATTTGAGTGGAGAAAGAATATTAAGTTTATGCATCAAACTGGTCCCCTTGATTTTGCCGATATTCAAAATAAATATAAGGATCAAAAACAAATTGAGGCGCGCGAATATTTGCATGACATGGAAAAGCAATACGCTTGGGCGGATTTGGTGATCTGTCGCGCCGGTGCCAGTACGGTTGCAGAAATTGCAGCTTGCGGAAAAGCGACTCTTTTTATTCCCTTGCCTTGGGCTGCTGATGATCATCAAGTGAAGAATGCGCAAACTCTGGTCGATGCCAGCGCCGCTGATATGATTCTGCAAAAGGACTTAAGTAAAGATGTGCTGGTTAAAAAAATTCAAGATTTGTCGCAAGACCCTGCAAAACTTAAAAGTTTTGAATCCAAAGTGAAAATGTTTTACAAAGCCAAAGCAGCAGATCGAATGGCTGATTTGCTCTTGAACCAAATGGGCGATGGATGAAACTGCAACTGGCTAAATTTCATTTCGTAGGAGTCGGCGGAATCGGCATGTGTGGATTAGCTGAATTGCTGCACAATATGGGCGCACAAGTGTCGGGCAGTGATTTATCCGAGAACGCCAATACTCAACGACTGAAAAAAATAGGCGTTCGAATTTTTCAAGGACATTTGGCCGAAAATATTGGTGATGCGGATGTTGTTGTTTATTCCAGTGCGGTTTCTTTTCAGAATCCAGAGCTTGTTGAAGCCAGATTAAAAAAAATCCCTTCGATTCCTCGTGCTGAAGCTTTAGCAGAGATCATGCGTCTTAAGCGAGGCATCGCTGTCGCCGGCACTCATGGCAAGACGACGACGACAAGCATGGTGGCTTCGGTATTTTATCATTCTGAACAAAATCCAACTATTTTTATTGGTGGTCGGTTTGATTTAATTGATTCGACCGCTCACTTGGGGACAGGCGAGTGGTTGATCGCGGAAGCGGATGAAAGTGACGGCAGTTTTCACAAGTTGACTCCAGAAATTGCGATTATAACTAATATTGACTCGGACCATCTGGATCACTTTAAAAGTTTTGAAAATCTGCAACGCAGTTTTTATGAATTTGCCTTGAAAGTTCCTTTTTATGGATTAACTATCGCTTGTGGTGATGACCCTCAGGTGCGTAAACTTTTCGAGAACTTTCCCAAGCGAATTATATTTTATGGATTCGATATGGCCAATGATGTTGTATTGAAGGGCGAAAAAGGTCATTACCAATTTTTTCAAAAAGAAATATTTTTTAAAACAAATGCTAAATTAACTAAGGATGGTTATTTGTTGGGGGAATTAAAACTTCAACTTCCAGGGCGTCATAACGCTTTAAATGCCACCGCTGCGGCCTTAGCCGGACTGAACGCAGGTTTGACTTCAAAGGAAGTGGAAAAAGGCATCACTGACTATCGTGGAGTCGATCGACGTTTTCAATTTAAGGGCGAATGTAAACAAGTAATTGTTTATGATGACTATGGACATCATCCCACAGAAGTGCGAGCAGTTCTTGAGGCTTTTAAAGAAAAATTTCCAAAGAACAGATTGGTCGTTTATTTTCAACCGCACCGCTATTCCCGCACGCAAAGTTGTTGGACTGATTTTGTGCAAAGTTTCAAATTGTCTGATGTATTATTTTTAACCGACATCTATCCGGCCGGTGAAAAGCCAATTCCAGGAATCACTTCTGTAAAATTGCTGGAAGAAATTTCTCATCCTCAGGCTCATTACCTAGTTAAGTCGGATAAAATGGCAAAAATTATTTTGTCTGAACTTAAAAGCGGCGATGTTTTTTTAACCTTAGGTGCGGGTGATGGTTGGAAGCTAGGGATGGAAATCCTTGAAAAGCTAAAAGAAAACTAAAAGGAAATCAATTGTCTCAACCTGAATTCATCGAAAAAAATCGAATCTTAGCACCTTTCACATCTTGGTTGGTGGGGGGAGCTGCTGATTATTTTTGTTGCCCTAAAACTGAAAATGAAATTCAACAGGCATGGACTTGGGCTCTTGAAAAAAAATTACCGGTCACTTTCCTTGGTGGGGGCACCAACGTTTTAATTTCTGATCAAGGAGTTGAAGGTCTGCTGATTTGTTTGAAAAATTTTTCTGGCATTGAAGGCGAAGAAATTGTCGAAGGCAAAAAAAAATATCTTAAATTTACGGCACGATCAGGAACTTCAAAAGGCGAGCTGCTTAAAATTTTTCTAAAATACAAATTGGCGCCAGCGCTTTTTTTAGCTGGATTACCGGGTGATGTTGGTGGCGGCATTGTGATGAATGCTGGTGTCGCAGAAAATCTTTCACCTCGCGAATTTTGCGAAATTGTTCAAGCCATTGAAGTGATTTCTTCGCCCCAAGATTGGAATGCGAAAGTTTATCAGCATTCTGAAGTGCAATGGTCTTACCGGCACTCACGGGGATGGCAACCGGGTCTAGTTACAAAAGTTCATTTTCAGTGGCCCTATGAACCAGATGGAAGCATTTTAAACAAGGTTCGTGATGCCAATCGGGTGCGGTTATCAAAACAACCTTTAGATAAACCCAGTTGTGGTTCCGTGTTTGTAAATCCACAAGGGCACAAAGCGGCGCAGTTGATCGATTCCAACGGCTTGAAGGGCTTTCAAATCGGTGATGCGCAGGTATCGATGAAGCACGCCAATTTTATTGTGAACTTAGGTCAAGCGAAGGCTCAAGAAATTTGGCAAGTCATTCAACATGTTAAAAATGTGGTCAAAGAAAAAAAATCGATAGATCTTCAAACTGAAGTCGTGCTTTTGGGACGTTGGCAGACTTAAGGCCAATTCCATTTGTTTTGTCTGTGGAAAAAATTCATCGGCTGTTAAACTTGATTCACAAGTGAGGTTGCCGCCGAGTGCTTAGAATTTTTTTAAAACTCATTTCGATTTTTATCATTATACCCTTAGTTGCAGTAACGGTTTATCGTCAGCTCGACTCTGAAGGATTTTTCCGTCTACAAAAAATAGATATTATTATTAAAAGCTCAAATCGCACCACGCCGCCTTATCTTTTTCCCATGATTGAAAAAGTCGACTCCCAATTATCGAAATTTAAAGGAATGTCTTTGGCTCGAATTGATTTGAAAAAAATTGATCAAGATTTGTTTGAGTTCAATTGGATCCATCAAGTTCAAGTTACCAGAGAATGGCCCTCGTCCTTGCGAGTAGAAATTATTCCGCAAAATATTCAATTTTTGTTTATGAATAAAAGGGGAAGCTTAATTCCAGTAATGGGTGATGGAAGATTGCTGGATCCGATTAGTCCATCGATGGCTCCTGATGTGGCATTGTTGACTGGTGAGGTTTTTTTTGAAAAACCGCAATTGAGATCAAAAGTGATTCAAATGTTGGAAGAAATTCCCGATAAAGGCGTTTTTAGTCCTCAGAATATTTCCGAAATTAAATATGATTCAAAAGATGGATTTTGGATTTCTTTGGTAAAATCTGGAATTCAAATCAAGATGGGTGAAGATCAATTCGTTGTTAAAGGCGCACGAGTCAATCAAGTGCTCGAATATCTCGGTACAACTGATTTTAAGGCGCGCGTCATCGATGCGACCTTATCTCAAAAAGTTCTTGTCAGGTTGCGTAAGGATCCCTAAGCTTAAGTCTGAAGGACTTAAGATGAGTCCAGCTGAAGCTTGCTGAAAGCAAGCCTAGGGAAATAGAACTGAGGACTTACGGATGAGTACGAACAAGCCACGGTCTCCGCTTATCGCGGGCTTAGATATTGGTTCAACAAAAGTTGCGGTTGTCATTGGTACTCTCAATTCTGATGGATTGATTGAAATCGTTGGAGTCGGTAAGGCTCCGAACACAGGAATACGCCAAGGTGTCGTGGTTAATATTGAAGCCACCACAGATTCAATTCGAAAAGCAAAAGAAGAAGCTGAACTGATGTCGGGATATCAAATTCACGAGGTCTGGGTCGGAGTTTCTGGTACTCATATTAAATCCTTTGATTCCAAAGGAATGGTCGCAATTAAAAATAAAGAAGTTCATAACTCGGATATTGATCGTGTGATTGAAGCGGCTAAGGCCGTTGCCGTTCCAGCAGATCGACAAGTGCTGCATGTTTTACCACGAGAATACAAAGTGGATAACCAAGATGGAATTACTGATCCCATCGGCATGTCAGGAGTCCGTCTTGAAGCTGCAGTTCATATTGTGACTGGCGGACAAACCGCTCTGAATAACACTTTGAAGTGCGTAGAAAAAGCAGGTTTAAGAGTCAACGGACTGGTGCTTGATCCGTTGGCTTCTTCAATAGCTGTTTTATCCGAGGACGAAAAACAACTTGGTGTTTGTGTTGTTGATATGGGTGGTGGCACTTGCAATATATTGTATTTTGTTAACGGCAGTGTGGCGCACTCATCAGTAATTCCTGTTGGTGGTTATCATTTTAGCCATGACGTCGCGGTGGGATTACGAACTCCACAAGTTTCTGCAGAAATTTTAAAACGAAAATATGGCAGTGCTTTAGCTTCTATCATTAACGAAAATGAAAGCATCGAAGTTGAAGGAGTCGGAGGACGAAACCCTCGGCAGATTCCTCGCAAAGATTTGGCCGATGTTTTAGAAGCTCGCGCTGAAGAAGTTCTGAATTTGATTGCCCACGATATTAAAATGAGTGGATTGATGCCATTTTTAGGTTCAGGAGTTGTTTTGACTGGCGGGGCTAGTCAGCTTGAAGGTCTAACAGAAATGGGAGAATTCATTTTTGAAATTCCAGTGCGTCGGGGAATTCCCGCCAAAGTGGGTGGATTAACTGACGTGGTAAAACAAGCAGACTATGCCACATCAGTGGGGCTTTTGCTTTATGGATTGAATGAAAAAAGAGAACAATTGATGAGTATAGCTACGGGTGAGATTTATTTAGGCGATTCATTGGATGGATTGACTCGAAAAGTAAGAGATTTTTTTGGTAATATGTTTTGATTGGGGGAGTGAATGTTTGAACTTGAAGAAAATATCAGTATCGGCGCAAATATAAAAGTTGTCGGAGTGGGTGGAGGCGGAAGCAATGCCGTTTCAACCATGATCGAGGGAGGAATGACCGGTGTTGAATTTATTGTCGCGAACACCGACATCCAGGCTCTTAACGCCAATAAATCTTCCACTAAAATTCAATTGGGTTTGGATCTAACAAAAGGTCTTGGCGCCGGAGCGAATCCGGATATCGGACGTCGGGCCGCTGTTGAATCTTACAATGAAATTGTAGAAAAGTTAGAAGGCGCCGACATGGTATTTGTGACGGCAGGAATGGGTGGCGGAACTGGAACTGGTGGCGCTCCCATCGTTGCGAAAATTGCTCGCGAGTTAGGTGCTTTAACAATTGGTGTTGTCACTAAGCCTTTCATGTTCGAAGGAAAACGTCGCGGCAAGCATGCTGAAAGCGGTCTTCAAGAACTGCAAGAAAATGTTGATACCCTAATTGTTATTCCAAATCAAAAATTGTTAACTATCGCTGCTGAAAAAACTCCACTATTGGAAACTTTCAAAAAAGCGGACGAAGTTTTATTACAAGCCGTAAAAGGAATTTCTGATTTAATTAATATTCGTGGTTTGATCAATTTGGATTTTGCCGATATTCGCACAGTTATGCGCGAAAAAGGAAAAGCCATCATGGGAACTGGCTCTGCTCGCGGCGAAAATCGCGCGGTTATCGCCGCAACCATGGCGATATCGTCTCCGCTGCTCGAGAATATCAAAATCGATGGAGCTACTGGAATCATTATTAATGTTTCGGGTGGACCTGATTTAAGTCTTTATGAAGTGAATGAAGCCTCGACCTTAATTACGGAAGCCGCTCATGAAGATGCGGAAATTATTTTTGGAGCAGTGATTGACGAGAGCCTTGGAGATGAAGTTCGGGTTACTGTTATTGCGACGGGATTTGCTAGCTACGAGCAAAGATCAATCACCACTGAAACTTTGGCTCAGATGCAGAGTTTTTTAAATTCGAATCCAATCATGGCTAACTTGCCACAAATGCCTTCAATGACAGCAATGCCATCGGCACCAATGTCAGTTGAGCTTCCGCCCATTGCGAAAGTTCAAAATACTGTGATGAATTACACTCAAGAAAATGAAGTGCCTACAGCCGCGCCGATGCCGCAGCCAGCGATGCCGGTTATGAATCCACCACCACTTGTTACCCCGCCAATGGATATGGCGACTCCGATTGTACCAAGTGAAAGTGCAGTGAATTCTCGGGATCTTTTGTTGGCGAAAGCAAAAGCTTTCAAAGATAGCCAAGAGCTAAAAGCAAAATACAATCAGCCCGAACAACTGGCGATGAATATGGAATCTGATCCTTCTTTGGAAGAGGCACGCAGAATGGCCCGCGAGGTATTAAGCTCGCCATTTGGTAATCAGAACCTAGAAGTTCCAGCATTTATTCGTAAAAGACAAAATCTGGAGACTAATAAAGAATAAACTTCGTGGAAAATTATTTTCTATCGGACTTACATCTTAAATCAATCAACGAGCGCAATGGACAAATTCTGTTGCGCTTTTTGCATTCATTGCAAAAGAAACCACCAGTTAAGTTATTTTTTTTAGGCGATATATTTGACTTGTGGGTCTCTGGTCACGACATTTTCAAGAACAAATACCACGATCTATTAGCCGAGCTCGAATCTTTAAAAAAATCAGGAAGCGAAATTTATTTTTTTGAAGGCAATCACGATATGCACATTCATCCTTATTGGCGAGACGAGCTGGGCGCCTTTGTTTACACTGAAGCGCAAATCTTTGATCTCGATGGCTTGAAAGTTCGTTGTGAACACGGCGACTTGATTAATCTCGATGATAAAGTTTACTTGCGTTTAAGAAAATTCCTAAGAACTTCTTTTGTCGAGGAATTAGGTCATCGCATTCCCGGTAAAGTTTGGTGGAATATTGGCGATTTTTTAAGCTCCCTGAGTCGTAAACAAAGCGATCGGTATCGGAATGTTAATCAAACTCGATTGTTGCAAATGATTCGCGAACACGCCCATCGCGCTCATAATGAAAATCCCTTCGATGTGATTATTTCAGGTCACATGCATATTCGCGACGATTTTACTTTTGAGATTAATTCGAAAAAAGTGCGATCCGTGAATTTGGGAAGCTGGTTTGATGAAGCTAAGATTTTAAAGATTGATCAGGGAAAGCTGGAATGGGTTTTATTGAATTAGGGGTTGTGTGGGCTATGTGTGAGCATCAAATTATGCCGTGTTTAGAAGTTTGACAGATATATTATACATGTCAGCTTTATTACAGTTTTAATATTATTTATTTCTTCTATATTAAGCCTGAAATTTAAAAAAATATATTAGGAGATTTACCCAATGAAACCAATTATCTTTTTCTTATCTATGATTTTAGCAAGCTTGGCTTTTGCAAAAGGTGGGGGCTATGCTGCTTCGGCAGACGTGCAGGTTCTTGCGAGTTGGAATAATGATATTCAAAGTCGTGGTATCAGATCTGTTAAAGCAACGAATGCGAATTGTTCGGTGATTTCTTCTCAGGGCAATGGAGATCTTTACAGTTGTACAGTCGCTTTCCAGGTTTTGAGAAACAGGGTTGTTTGTGGCGATCTTAGATATGTTCTTTGGGCTGGAAGATCTAATCTTGAAGTTGCTCCCAATGCGAGTGCAAAGTTCAAAAAATGTGCTAGCAGCATTGTTGACGCATTAAAAAAATAAATTTCAGCTCAATCCCATAAATGAGTCACGCTAAGATTGCCTGAAGGCGTGAGGCTTCCGATGCCTTTGACATTCAGAAGTGATACGCCAGCTTTCATATTCCATTGATGGTTGAATGAATAGAATAAATCTAAGCCTGCGCCAGTGCCCGAAAAATCAAGGCTTGAGTTTGAACGAACACCGCCGAAGGCTGTATCCAGAATATCTGAGACGAGCCCCGAAGAAACCCGACCTGTAAATGTTGAGATAAAAAGCTTACCTGCGATTCGATCGGTAAACTGATAAAGAGGGCCAATGGAACCGGTCGACATGTCTAATTTTATAAGATAAACGTCGAAAGACGTATAGTTGTAATCTAAATCCAGAGCCCATGAGCCCGCTGTTTTATAGCGGTAATTAATATTAGCCAATCCCCCCAGGATCAGATACATGGCAGAAACACCCAAACGATGATTTTCAGTATTTAAAGCTTGCCACTTCAGACCCAAAGGAAGAGGGGCCCAAACCAAAGAGAAAGTGTCTGAAAAAGACATCTCCCAATAGAGGGGATTTACCAGGAATGTACTTTCAAAGGGAAAAGCCAGCACACTCCAACTGTTAATATTATCTGGAAGAGTGTAGGGGCGCGAAATTTCACTCAAAGGATACTTTTCAACTAATTTATTTTTGCTTGCGCATCCTAGGCCGGCTGAAAGACAGAGAAGGGCTAAGACGTAACTTTTAATATTCATATAATGATTATGAATATTAAAAGTTATATTTTCAAATTATTTTTTTGAGCAGGCGAGGACGATATTTTGGTTTCCATTGCCAGAGCCATGGTCTCTATAGGTATAAAAACCTTTTGTCAGATCTTTTGAAACACCGATGCTTATTGCATCAGCAGTTGTTCCAGCTTGAATAATGCTGTATCCATTTGGTGCTTGTATTGAATTGATAAATTCAAAACCAAATTTATTAACATTCTCTGCCAAAATTCCAAAGATAGATTTTTTATCTGTCTTTGCAATTTGATTTTTTGCCCAATAAACAAGTTTCCCTTGATTATCGATTCGTAAAGAAATGACTTGGTTTTTGTTTTGAATTTGAGTCCAGCAATTAACCTCAATCGTATTTTGTGCGAAAGAAGAAAGTGATACTAAAGATAAGCTTAAAATAAATAAAATATTTTTCATTTGAATCTCCTTAAATAATAGTCGAGTTATGAATACCACTTCATTTCAAAGCAAATAAATTACCACTTTATAGGCATTCAGATGAGACTGATAAAAAAGTGCTGGCCAAGCTTTTTGCAATGAGCCGTTATTAGTCACGGTTACGACGATGGTGACCAATACCGGCTGTTGTAAAAGACTTAGCCAAGGTTTTTTTATCTGCCCCGGTCTGAATGCTTATAAAGTGGTAATTTATTTGCTTTGAGTGGGAATGGTCCCTTAACTTGATTTTATATATTAAGGAAATTTCAGATGTCGGGTAGTGCTTGGAAAAGATAAACAGCTTAATTTTTGTTAGCTTAATGATATCGAGCTTGGGCTTTGCTCAGGAAAGCGATAATACCAAACCATACGTTTTTGGAGGAGCATGCCAATCCCAAGGTTCTTGGACAGCTGATGCCTTGTCTGCGACAAGTTCATTGCAAAATATTGCTGAGCAATTAAAGAACGACAAAAATTGCAATAGTTTAGCGAAAAAACTTGATCAGCACTATGCTGAATTACAACCACGTATGATTGATTTAGGCGCTAATGCAGAAACAGCTAATAAATTGAGTAGCATCTCTGAAGACGGAATGGCTATTGGTTCTTTAGTTAAAGAAGGATCTGGTATAAAAGATTTTCTAATGGGGTCCTCGCAGTTCAGAAATCAAGTAACTTCGCTTGTCGCTAAAAATTTGCTTGAGACCAAGATGACAAATGCGAGTTTAAATGCTTTTGGACCTGCTGGAACTTCAGCGGCTGCGATAATCGGTACTAGTAAAAGAATTCGCAATGCAGCCTATTCGAGTCTAGATACGGCCACGAATGTTTTGGATAGTTTACTTACAGAAAGTCAGTGTCTTTCTTCCAGCAATATGGCTGGGCCTATTATTAGTGCCATGGTATCGGTCGCAAGTTCTGTAGTGACCTCTCGACAAGATTCTTTTGGTCAAAGAACAGCTCGGTTTGTAAATAAACTTTCTATGTTTATGCGTGACCGCAGATTTGCTGGAGTTTTTAATAAACTGAATCAAATTCAATTTCGAAACTCTTTATCTTGTCTGCTTGAAGTCACTTCGGAAAGTTATTGCAGTACGCTTGATGCAAGAACTTTATACGATACATTTATGTCAAAAAATATAATTAAAGAAGATGGAAAGGGCGATTTTTCCGCAGCAAAACAAAAAGTAATCAGTGGGATTTCGGATAGTCCCTTGCAGGGCTTGTATATACTCACGCAACAAATTCCTATTGTAACAGCTTGGTTAGAAAAAGTTCAACGTGGTGTTGAACCCATGCTAAAAACGGATGCTTCGCAAAAAAATGAAACGATTACAACGACAATGCAGTTTTTCTTAAAAGAAAATATTTTATTGTCCTACATTAATAGTGAGAAAAAAACTCTAGAAGCTTTGCCTCGATCTAATGACGATTCTGCACAAAAAAATCAGATCACAAAAATTATTTTAGGCCTGTCTGATATTATTATTGGCAGTAACTTCGCACCAAATGCCCAAGAGGAACAAAACTTTTTTACAACATCTTCATCGGCGCTATTGGTGCCGTTTAGGTTAATGGGAATTACGCCGAACGAGAGAGTGACTGGTGAAGATGGATCAGTAACTCCTCTTGATTTTAGAACATGGGTACAAGGGGCTGGAAGGAAGCATCCTGTTTTTAAAAATCCTATGCAATTAGCTCAAAATGTTGAAAAAAATCTTCGCTTGATTATAGAGGAAGCGAAAGGTTATGCGGTTTCATACTATAATAATTGGTACATCTATGATCAGCCAGGATTATTTGTCGATTCATTAACAAACGTACGGTACAATGTACGCGAAGTTTTAGTAAATGTAAGAACATATTTAAGTGATCTTTTTGAACAAGTACAAAACGATGAACTAAAGGATGCGTCCGTTTTATCGACAATAATTGAAACTAAGGATAGAATTAATAACATTTTAGCTAAATACAATCAGCTGACGGAAGTTGGAAAAAAACTCAAAATTGAAAAAAATCCAACTGAAATTGATGCCCTCAAAAAAGAGGGTGCGCAACTGCACATGAATATAATCAAAACTATCTATGAGAATTTTAGCGTCTATATCGCGCGCTCGGGCTTTTTATCAAATCGTCTAACTGCTATAGTTAAATTTGACATTCAAAATCTAGTCAGATTAAGCGAGAAAGATCCGATTCGGAACCAAGCTCTTTTGCGACAAATATTTTTTGCTACTGGCGAAGCGGCCTTTGAAAATATGCGAATTATGTCAGGCGGAAATCCAACGATGATTAATCTGGACATTTCCAACGCGCAGGTTACCCAACTTCA
This sequence comes from Bdellovibrionota bacterium, assembly GCA_038043185.1. Lineage (GTDB taxonomy): Bacteria > Bdellovibrionota > Bdellovibrionia > Bdellovibrionales > Bdellovibrionaceae > UBA5009. The sequence continues at coordinate 17,956 of JBBTCO010000027.1, read as the reverse complement.
AAATATAAGCGCTCTTGAAGCATTGATTAAAGACTATTTTTTAGAGAACATTAAACAAATGAAACTCTCAGCTGAAGCAAAACCAAGTGTTGATTTGTTAGATACTTTAGATTTTGAGCAAAAACCTCTTGAATCAAAAAATAGCTATTCAAGGCTTAAAAAGATTCAATCGTATTTTTGGTTTCCTTTGTTCGAAAAGTTAGGCAAAAGTGCTAATAGTTATTTTAAATCCACCTCGTCCGATAAAAATAATGACTTAACAGAATTTCAGGCCGCAAAAACAATGCACAAGCTGTATTGCATTCAGTCTTTAACCTTTGCGGACTGGAGATCTTTTAAACCTTTATGCAAAGGCGTTATTTTAGAAAGTGATTTTAAATCTGATAATCTTAGTCCTGCAACAAAACAAAAATTTGAAAATTTACTCAACGTCAGTTACGACAAAAAATTATCCGCCTATGTTTCAGCAAATATGTCACAAAATGATGTTCAATTAAACAGAGCCGAGCGGATCTGCGCCTTCAGGCAGTACGCACGAAATAACTATATCATGTATCTCACGCTAGGCTTGCAAACAAGTAACTAAGAAAGAAGGTAAGGTATGAAAAAAATAATTATTTTAATGAGTTGTGCTTTGAGTTTTTATATTTCAACGGCTCTGGCCGGTTCTGATCAAGGATGTGATGTTCGTATGGAGCATGTGTATTCAACAGAGCCTTACTCATATAATGTCTATATTGGAAAAAGAATCTTTTCTTCTCATACATCTATGGACAGTGCCTTAAGCGATGTTAAAGCGGCGCTGAGTATCGGACAATGTAAAAAGCTAAATTCAGGTGTATGTGAGATTGTAAAAGACGGACAAAGATACCATGTTAAAAGAGGAAATGATTACCTTTATCATTATATTGGTGATTCTGCACATTTTGCAGCTCAACAAATCCGAATTTTTTCTCAATTGGGAATTTGTCAGAACAAGATAAATTAATAATATTGCTTTTATAAAACAAGATCTGTTTTCAACTTAGCCATAAGATCATCTTTAGGAATCGCTTTTGAAAATAACCAACCCTGGCCATATTGAGAGCCTTTGTTCTTTAACCAATTCATTTCATCCTGATTTTCAATTCCCTCGGAAATGACATTGATGTTCAATGATTTAGCCAAAAAAAGTAAAGTTTCAACAATGGCTTGAGTCTTAAGATCTTGAGTGATTTTCATGACGAAAGATCGATCAATCTTGATATCATTGATCGGCATTTGCGAGATGTATTGTAGACTTGAAAAACCAGTGCCAAAATCGTCAATGGAAATTTGAAACCCCAATTTATTACATTGTTTCAACATCTCTATGGCAAGGGCCCCTTCCATCATAATTCTCTCGGTCATTTCCAGCTTTAATTTATCTGGTGAAACTGCATATTTTTTAGTTTCATTTTCCAAGTAATCTAAAAAATTAGGAGCCAAGATTTGGCGGGCAGAAACGTTGATGCTGGAAACAAATTCAGGATGAAATTGATGAAATTCGTTAAGATCTTTACAAGCTTGTTCGATGATCCATTCTCCAACAGGAACCATCATTGAAGAATTTTCGAGTAAATCGATAAAAACATTCGGAGAAATAATTTCTTTTTGACTCTGCCATCGTAAAAGCGCTTCAGCACCTACGATTTGTCGTGTTTGCAAATTAACAATGGGTTGATAATACAAACGAAATTCTTTATTGGCAAAGGCCTCTTTAATACGAATTTCCAATTTGATTTTATCGATAGCATTTCGATCAGGGTTAGCAGCCCACTCGGTCAAATCATAGGCGTAAGTTTCTGTTTTAGTTGCCATCATTTTAAGATTTTGATTGCGAATTCGTTTCAGCAGGACGCGCATCAGAAGTTGCACAATGGTGTCAGAGCTGTTGACTCGCTCCATGACTTGTTCTCTGTTTACGGCATTTAAAACGGTGGCTTCCATAGCCCGGGCCGAAGCCGATCGGGTTTGATTATCTAAAAGTGACATTTCGCCAAAAATTTCTCCGGGCCCGATCAGGCTTAAAGGAATTTCTTCATCATCTTTCGTGAGATAAATTAAGATTTGGCCAGATTCAATGATGTAGGCGCGATCACCGATCTCATTTTGTCTAAAAATGACTTCATCTTTTTTAAAATGAATCATAGCCAGTCACCGTCCTTGGACAATCTATAAAATAATCATGATTTTAAAAATTGAAAATATAAGAAACCACGCCTTGAATGCCCGACATCGTTGTCGCAAGATCATTCGTATCATATTCCAGTTCGCGGCTAGCCTCGGCTTGACTCAGCCCCGAGCTTCCTGCGGGAAAAGTGCCAGCTAAGGTATCAACCACATTTCTGCTGACTGGTAAATAGCGCACGTTTCCTTCTATTCCTATGCATTGGCTTGCGGTAAAGCAGAACTCGGCACCCAAACCAGCTTGACCACCAAAGTTAGAACCCGAATATTCAAGAGCATTTGATCCTTGAGTTATTTTTCCTTTGAGGTAGCCATAGCCAACGCCGGCTTGAAGAAAAAATTTAATAAAATTATTTTCTAGAGGATAAATGCGAAGTAATGGAAAGAAAGTATATCCAGTAAGTTCGTGTTTATAATCGCCGACACTGGCTCCAGTTCCGGTGCTTGACTGCATAAAGTAAGATGGGCGAAAAGCTAAACCAAACATCGAGCCTGAAAATCGAAACATATATTGTCCATAAAAATCGTAAGCTGAATTCATTGCTTTGGTGGATACTCCGCCGCTGTTGGCGTTAACAAAGTCGACTAATGAATTGAGATCTTTTTGTTGCGATGAAATAATACTCAATCCAAAACTGATTGCACTATCCCCCTTGATGCTGGCGCCACCACTCTTAGCTTCAGTGGATTCGGAAGTTAGTAAAAATAGGAATAAAGTGAGTGAAAAAAATAGAACAATTTTAATAGTTTTAATCATAAATGCTCCTCTGTAGTTAAGGGTCTAATACTTGCCAATCAAGGGCAAGAGATGGAAAGTCTTGTTCTTGATTGACGTCCAGTCTTGCCTTTTTAAAATTTGGGCGTATTCTGAAGCCCGTCGATCCCTTGGAGAAAATGTGCGTCCAAAAAAGAAATTAGAAGAGGAAATTGTTAAGTCAGAACTCATTTTAAAAGGAAACTGGCTTAAAGTGCAGAGAGATGAAGTTCGGTTACCCAATGGGACACTATCATTTCGTGAATATATTCTTCATCCCGGCGCATCTTTAATTCTGCCCGTTCTGGACGATGGTCGATTAGTAATGATTGAACAGTATCGTCATCCTTTAAAAAAGGTTTTTTTGGAATTTCCAGCGGGAAAAATTGATCGTGGTGAAACCTCTTTGCAAGCGGCTCATCGTGAGCTCAAAGAAGAGGTAGGTGCTGAAAGTAAAAACATGAAATTAATGACCCAGATCCATCCTGTGATCGGTTACGGAGATGAAATTATAGATTTGTATTTAGCAAAGGATTTAACATTTGGCGAGGCTCAACCCGATGAAGGGGAGCTTCTCAATATCATTGAAATTGATTTCCCAGAGGCTTTTCAGCTTTTGCAACAAGGAAAAATATCGGACGTGAAAACAGCGATGGCCTTATTTTGGTACGAAAAGATTCTTAATTTTTCTTGGTGAATTTTTTATCTTGTAGCTGTCAAGGATGGATCAGAGAAACTTCAACGGTAGGCCCTAGGCCTTTAGCGCGAACGAGTTTATCGAATTTGATGGGTCGTTTGCTTGATGAAACCCCTGAATAAGTGAGTTTAAAATCATAACAATTTGCACATATATAGGATCGGACTTGTTCCACGCGGGTTAAGGACACGTGCACATTTTTGGGGAATTGGGATTCCAATTGCTGAACAACTTCACTTGAAAGGATAGAGGTTACAAGCGTCGTCGGGGCAGCATTGGCCAATGAGTAGAGCAGAAGCACACCTAAAATTTGCATGACAATTAATTGCACCATAATCTTCATTTTGAATCCCCCTTTTGTTTCCCATTTTTTCGGGCTTGTGCAGCGCCGTTTTCACAGGAACTTAAGGTCATAATCTAAAAATGAATTTTCCGATAGTGTCACAATTTTGGTCACCCTTTTTTTACAATCTGAGTGACGAAAATGCGCTTAGGGCCCGTCCAAAAATAACCTGGACATTTTCCTTGGTCTTTTAAATTTGTCCGTCGTTACTCGTCGGCGCCGTAGCTCTGCTACGGCTTCTCCTCGCGCCTTGGCCAAATTTTAAATCCACGGCGGAAAATTCTGTCCAGGTTATTTTTGGACGGGCCCTTACACCTGGCTCAAAAGCTCACTGGCGTGGGCAAGACTGGTTTTCGAAATTTTTTCGCCAGAAATAAGGCGGGCAATTTCTTTGATTCTTTCTTTTTCTTTTAGTTCAACAATTTCCATATTCACGGAATCTTTTTGAGGAGATTTTTGAATATAGAAATGCACATTTCCATGGGCTGCAACTTGCGGCAAATGAGTCACACAGATGACTTGTTGGCCTTTGGCGATGCTGCGAAGTTTTTGCCCGACACGTTCTGCAGTTTCGCCTGAAACGCCGGCATCAACTTCGTCAAATAGGTAGGTGCGAGGTTGCTGAGAAGCCCCTACAACACGTTTAAGTGAGAGTAAAATACGACTGAGCTCGCCGCCAGAAGCGAACTTAGCTAAAGCTCGCGGGGGCTCTTTCGGCGAGGTTTGAGTCATGAATTCAATATCGCTGGATCCTGTTGCTGATAAGGCCGCAGCGGTGTCGCTGCGAATATGGAAAATCACGCCCTTCATGTTTAATGATTTTAATTCTGCATTCACGCTGTCGGCTAAAAGTTTTGCTCCTTGTGATCGTCGTTTGTGCAGATCCGCAGCTAACACAGTTAATTCTTTGGTAATCATTGCAGCTTCTTTTTTTAAAGCTTCGATGCGAATTTCAGAATTTTGTAAATCAGCAATTTCAGTTTCAATTTCTACGAGTGCTTGTAGAATATCACCAACTTCAGAGCCGTATTTTTTTTGTAATTTTCTGAGTTGGCTCAGACGCCCCTCGAGCTCATCTAATTTGGTTGGGTCGCCATCAATTTTACTGACGTACGAGCGAAGTTCGTAAACGGTATCATCCAAAATAGCTTTAGCTTGTTCCAGGTTTTGCATTTTTTGTTGAATTTTAGGATCCAGCTGACCAACTTCAATGGCTTTCTTTAAGACCACATTGATTCGTTGTGTGGCCGAATCATCGTCGGCACACAAAGCATTGTCCGCCATATCCATAAAGCTAGACAGCCGAGAAGCATTTTTTAATATTCGAATGTTATTTTCCAATTCGTGCTCTTCACCGGGAGCTAAATCTAAAGCAGTAATTTCATCTCGTTGAAAAATCAAAAAATCTAAGCGTTGAGCTTTGTTTGGGCTGTTGGATTCAAGTTCAGTAATTTTATTTTCAATTTCTTTCCGCCGTAAGAATTTTTCTTCAAATGAAAATCGCTTTTCCCAAGTGCCACAGTAATAATCAAGTAAGTCCAAATGATATATTTTTGACAGTAAGTTTCTGTTTTCGTGTTGCCCAGTCATTTCAATCAGGGGGGCAGCCGGGCCCGTCACTTCGATCAAAGGAGCCACCAGATCGCGAAGATCAGATAGGGGACTCAGTTGACCATTTAAATAAACTCGGGATTTATCTTCGGCGCTGATAATTCTTCGCACGATCAGCAAGTCATCTTCAATTTCAAGTCCAAGATCTTCTAGACGTTTAAGAAGATCTTTTCTTTTCGAAAGATCAAAAGAGCCTTCGACAACGGCCATTTTATGACCAGTACGAATTGATTCGTGAGAAGCTTTCCCGCCCATCAAAAGAGCTAAACTTTTAAGTAGGACTGATTTCCCCGAGCCTGTTTCCCCCGAAAGAATATTTAATCCAGATTTAAATGTGATGTGCAGATTTTCAATGATAGCAAAATTTGAAACTCTTAAATCAACTAACATAGTGACTCCTGATGTTTAGGGCGTGTCCTCACGCCCTAGGCTCTGTCTCCAAATTTTAATTTTTCCCGCAGTAAATGAAAAAAATTAGACTGAGGGGACTCAATTCTTAAATGATCAGAGGGACATTTTTCGACAACAATTTCATCTTCATAGGTTAATGCTGTGGCCTCTTGCCCATCGATGATCAGATTTGCTTTCTGAGTTGTGCCTTCCATGCGAAAGTTTAACTTTCGATGAGCAGGAAAAATTAAGGGACGACTTGTTAAGGAATGAGGCGCTACGGGCGTGATGATTAAGGCCTTGACCTCGGGATCAAGCAGCGGTCCGCCCGCGGCTAAATTGTAAGCTGTTGAACCCGTTGGGCTTGAGATGATCACCGCATCGGCTTTGATTTGACTGATTAATTTTTTTTCTTTCGACAGAGATAAATTAATTAATTGTGAAAACGAACCTCGCTCAATAACGACATCATTCAAGGCGATGGCTTTAAGTTTAAGTTTTCCCTTACGAAAAACCTGAGCTTGTAAAAGCATGCGCGAATGCACCGTCATTTTGTCTTCAAGAAGATTTGATAAAATATCAAATATTTTGTCAGCCGGTGAGCTGGTTAAAAATCCCAATGAACCCATATTGAAACCGACAACTGGAATTTGACTGCCGTCGATAAGACTAACGGCACGAAGGTAGGTTCCATCACCGCCAAGAACAACGACAAATGACAAAGAAGAAATCATGCGTTGGCCATGAACAAACTTTGTTTTACCAATAAGTTTTTGTCCTGGAGCTGTATAGACTTCAATTTTTCGGTTCTGCAGCCACTTGGTGACTTCTTTCGCCATTTTTACAGCTTTCTCGGAATGAGAGCGGTAAACAATTGCTACCCGTGAACTTTCTTTCAAAGAAATTTTTTTGATGTCAGTCGTCGAAGATTTCATAAATTTTTTGAACCTTCCTCGATCAGGCCGTCGCGACGAAGAAGCGCATTTGGATCTGGTTCTCTGCCGCGGAATTTTTTATAAAGTTCCATCGGGTGTTCCGTGCCGCCACGACTTAAAATATTTTCTTTGAATTTTTTTGCAACTTCGGGATTGAACAATCCTTTTTCCTTAAAATACTCGAAGGCGTCGGCATCTAAAACTTCGGCCCATTTGTAAGAATAATATCCAGCCGAGTAGCCACCTGCAAAAATGTGACTGAAAGAGCAAGAGGCATTTGTACCTGGAATTTTTGGTAGCAATCGAGTTTCGGCCGTGGCCAAGGATTCAAACAAATCGACATCCGTGATGGTATTAGGATCAGTGGTGTACCAAGCCATGTCCATCATCGCAAATTGCAATTGGCGAAGGGACATCCAGCCGGCTTGGAATTTTTGTGAAGCTTTAATTTTTACTACTAGATCGGCTGGGATAAGGGTGTTGTTTTCATAATGTTTGGCAAAAACATCAAGGCCTTCTTTTTCGCTGGCCCAGTTTTCCATAATTTGCGACGGAAGCTCGACAAAATCCCAATAGACATTGGTTCCCGAAACTGATCGATAGGTGCAATCCGAAAGCATGCCATGAAGGGCATGGCCAAATTCATGAAATAAAGTTCTGACTTCGTCATAGGAAAGTAAAGAAGGCTTAGTTGTCGTCGGTTTGGTAAAATTGCAAACGATACTGACATGGGGACGGCGAACTTCGTCAAACATAATTCCTTGGTCGCGATAGGTGGTCATCCAGCCGCCACCTTTTTTAGTCTCACGAGGAAAAAAATCGGTGTAAAACAAGCTGATATATTTTCCTGATTTTTCTTCCTTAACTTCATAAACTTTCACATCGGGATGATAAACCTCGATGTCTGTTCTTTCCGAGAACGCAAGACCGTAAAGCTTGCGAGCATGTTCGAAAACACCAGTCACTACGTTTTCAAGTTTGAAGAAAGGGCGAAGACTTTCCTCGTTGAAAGAATATTTTTCTTCTTTCAGTTTTTCCGAGTAATAAGCAAAATCCCAAGGCTGAATCTCTTTCAAGCCATCGGTCTTCATTGCGAACTCTTTGACTTCATCAAGATCATGTTGCGCGGCCTTTTTACTGGCCTTCAAAAGTTTTTGTAAAAACTGTTTTACAGTTGCGGTGTCTTTGGCCATGCGTTCTGCTAAAACATAATCGGCATGGGTTTTAAAACCTAAAAGTTGGGCACGCTGATATTTTAATTGCACGGTTTTTTTGATATTTTCTTGATTATCGAAGGCGTCGTTGAACGAACGCGAGCCATAGGCTTTGGACATTTTTTCGCGTAGATTTCTGTTTTTTGCAAAGGTTAAAACGGGGATATAGCTTGGCGCTTGCAAATTAAAAAGCCATTTGCCTTTGTGGCCTTTGGCTTCTGCCGACATTTGAGCAGCCTCAAGAGCGCCTTCGGGTAATCCTTCGACTTCCTTAGGATCAGATACAATGACTTCAAAAGCATTGGTAGCTTGTAAAACATTTTCTGAAAATTGCGGCGCAAGTACGGAAAGTTCTTGATCAATTTTTCGCAGTTTTTCTTTTTCAGATGCGCTCAGCAGCGCGCCGTTGCGAACAAAACTCAAATAAGTTTTTTCAAGTAAACGATTTTTTTCGAGATCAAGATTCAAATTTGTTCGATTGTCGTAAACAGCTTTTACTCGCTTAAACAACTCGGGATCCAAGGAAAGATCGGACTGAAAGGTGGAAAGTTTGGGATAAATATCTTTAGCTAAAAGGCGATGATCTTCGCCGGCCTCGGCTGTTTCCAAATTAGAAAAAATACTCATCATTCTTTCTAAAGAATCAGAGCATGTTTCAAGAGCTAAGATTGTATTGTTAAAATCAGCAATTGCATTTGAGGTCTTCAGTGCCTGAAGCTTTTCACGAGCGATTTCCAAGGCGCTGTCCAAAGCGGGAAGATAATGCTCAACTTTGATTTTTGAAAAAGGAACGCTTTGATCGTAGTTGGTAAAAGTTTGCAAAAGGGGATTGTGAGTTGGGCTTGAGTTTTTCATCAAAAATCGGACTCCTGGTAATTTGAAGGATACCGTCCGAAATTATCACAGGAGATTAATAAAATGGCCTAAGAATCGCTTGGGCGCAGGATTAACGCGTCGCAATTATTGTGCTACGCAAATTCCCATTCGTGAACCGGGGGCTGTGGGTCGGCAAAGACGGCCTTGACCGCAGTAGTTAGCTCGATCGATTAAGCAACTGTAGGCCACGCTATCGAAACAGTTCGCTGATTGCGACTGTGGGTAACCGGTATAGTTGCTAATTTGATTTATATTTACGGTTTGATAATTGTTTGGAGCATTTCCAGCGTAAAGGTAAACTCCTGCGAAGGGTCTAATCTGATCGATTTGCACACAACCCATTCCGATTTGTCCCCATACAGGTCGGAAGCCAGGTTGGCAATTACAGTAGCCGCGATTTCCATAGAAGCTGTTAGCTCCGTAGGCTTGAAATCCGAACTGATTGTACTGGTTATAGCCCGTGCAATTGGGGTCATAAACCTGGGGGTTGGCACAGTTTGGATTTGTTGTCACAGCTACCGGCGGAGCAGCTACTCCAGAATTGTTATCACTGCTCTTATTGCAAGCGACAAGCGATAGCACCAATAATGTACTTGCAATGAATAGTGACATAAAACTCATAAACACCTCACCGTTTTTACTTTCAAAAATCTGTCCATCTGGAAAGGCTTTGCAACGTAACTAGCTGATTAATGGCTGTTAAGAGCATTTACACAGTGACGTTTTTGCGCCTTTTTTACAGAGTTATTTCCAGCCAATAATTTGATACTTTTTTCTTTCGAGACAGTTTTTAACGTATCTTTGTTTCAAATCATCGGGTTCCCATTTGTCCTTCGTAGCCTCACCAATTACTCCGCCGGCAGCACCGATACCGGCACCAAGAGCAGCTCCGCCAGCGGTGGATTGAAGATTTCCTCCAGAAAGAAGTCCGACAACTCCACCAAGCATTGCACCTTTTCCAGCGCCCCGGATTGCGGAATTTTTCATGCGATCGTTTTTATGATGAGCGAGGTAGCTCTCGGCTTTTTGCAAACACCTGGTTATTCCATAATACAAACATCATATTTAGCGTGCTCATGTGTAAGAAGATTTGCTTCACAGATTTGCCCAGTTTGTAATTGTGTTCTACAAAGTTTTAAATTTTCAGTTTGTTCATTAAGATTGGTGCCCTTAATGCAATTGACGACGCGATTCGGTTTGCCCTCAAATCCCTGGAGGCAAACATCAAAAACTGCTTGATCGTTTAAGTACATGCTGGACTCGCAAATTTGATTTGATTTCATCTTCTTTTCACAAAGAATTTTATTTTTATCCTGAGTATTGGCAGAAATACCCTTCCAACATTTTAGGTTTTTTAATTTGTTGAGTTCTGTTTTTTCGGAATTTGTTTTTTGTTCGACTGAAGTCAAGTTTGAAGAAGCCACGTTTCCGCTTTCACTTGAGATTACATCTGACGTATTATTGAAAGCACTCGTAAATGATTTAAGATCTTCTTCAGCCGATTTGGCGTTGGCACTGAAGGGAGTGGCTCTGTTGCCATCAATATAAACAGCAATTCGACCGTCAACTGTAAGAACGGCATAAGTGGGTTCATCAAAGTTACAAATTTTTGCATCTGTAAGAAGCTTGATATCTCTAGCCGCATTGTTTGGCTTATTACTAAAAGGACTTGCGGGGTTGTCATCTATTGAAACGGCTGATTCACCGTCTCCACCAATAACACTACATGTTTGAATTTTATGAATACAAAGTTTGTTACTTACGAGGGATTTGAGTTGTTGAATACTTTCATTGAAATTAGAGTCTCGCGCCATTCTTTTATCATTCATGTAAACAGCAGTTAAGCTATCGTGTGCCACAAGAGTACAAAGTGCTTTGCTTTTTTTTACTGGTTTGGGCAGAAACGGACCAAACATGGGAAGTTGAGTGGTCTGTGAAGAAGATGAAGCTGTTGTCGGTTCTGCCGATTCTGCTGGTTGATTCGTTTGCGCAAATACAATCTGAGTAAGTGCGATTTGAGTAAAGCAGAGAAGTCGTAAAATTTGTTTAATCATATTTACTCCGCTGATGATCGTACAAGACTTAAACACGTGCCCATTTGTGGCCTTAAAATTACTGCGATAGCGTTTATACAGCATTTAGAGGTCAACTGATGAACTGATCTTTAAATAGTGAGCACAGGCTATGCCGGTTTTTTGAAGGGATTTGTGGGTTGAAATATATTTTTTAGGCCTATCGAAAAAGCTCAGACAAGCGCTTGGCCTTCGCACTTGCAGGGCGTGGGGGATGGGTAGGAGTTTTGAGCTGTGTTCGCAAGTGCTCGGCCAATGCGAACTCGTTTTTCGATAGGCCTAAAAAATATATTTTAACCCGCTTATCGTTTCAAAAAATGAGTGGGAGCGGTTTATTCGTTAAAAAATTAATTAAAGGAGAATGGAATTTTATGCCTCGGTCATTAAGAGGTTCTATTTGGTCGGAATCTTGTAGTACAGGCTCTAGAAACGACGGATTCTTTTGCAAGAAAAATGATATTGTTTGCCAAAAAGAACAATAATTCTGCTCCCTTTGATTTCATTACTGAAGCCTACAATCAACGTGGGCTTTTTTCAAAATGAGTTAAGTTTAAGATTTAGTTTTTAGGCCTATCGAAAAAGCTCAGACAAGCGCTTGGCCTTCACCCTTGCAGGGTTTGGGGTTGAGTAAGGGGTGTTGGGTTAGGTTCGCAAGGGCTCGGCCAATGCGAACTCGTTTTTCGATAGGCCTAAAAACTAAATCTTAAACTTAACTCATTTTGAAAATTGTACTTGAATAGAGCCCTCCTTCCTGGTGAAATTCAAAACGGAGGTCAAGCATGAGATATTTATCAATTGCATGTTTAATGGCACTTATTTTGTGTTTTTTAAGTGATGTTGTTTATGCAGCGATAAACAAGCCCAAAGCCACTCCTTCCAAAATTTTACAAGGAAGCGGATCCATCATTGGAGGCGTCGCGGGCAAGGGATTTAGCCTATTGGATTTGCGAAAATCTCAAGATATTAAACATAAAGTTGAAAGAGTGGTTTTTGACATTGGAAACTTACAAGGAAGAACTTTGAAGGGTCTTCCGGGATATTATCATGCGCAAATGCTTCAGAATCCAAGTCGATTGGTGATTGATTTTTCCCAAATGCCCGCGTCCAAAGTAAATGCCCATGAAATTCAAAAACGTTTAAAAGGATCGATGTTTATTAAATCAACCGAATTGGCATTAGATCCTATCGACCAAAGCTTAAGCGTAGTTCTTTTTCTTAAAAATAATCCTAAAGCCAAAGTTTTTCAGGTCTCTGGAGTTAAGAACACCAGCAAAGTTGTTTTGGATTTGACGCTTTAAATGAAACCGAGCTTCCTCTTCTTATTTTTTATTTTAGCATTTGTTAAGCCCGCATACTCGCGGGTTTTTTCGATGGGTAAGGAATCTTTTGGTGGATATTTTTTACTGACCGGTGGAAATTCGGCGATCAAAGATAAAGCTTTTGCTAACGAAAGCACCGCCACGGCTTATGATGGTGCTTATAATTTGAATACCGGCGGGGAATTTGGTTTTTCCTATCTCACGGGCCGTGCAACCTGGAGATTTGGTTTTGAAGTTATCAAGCCCACAGCACTTAGTGGTGTTTCGTCAACCCTTGGGGGTTCGGAAGTTTATCAAGTCAAAAGCGACTTGAGTTGTTACATCCCAAAAATTGGTATTGAACTTATTGTGAAACAAACTCCAACATTGCGACTGGCCCTCTTTGGCTATGGTGGTACCGCCAGCTTAGCTATGAAGAATGATTATAGTCTACTGACCATTGCACCCAATGCAGATTTTAGTCTTGAATCAAAATCCGCAGCAAACTTAATGGGTGGAGGTTTTCTTACAGAGCTTTATATGATGGACACAACGACCTTTATGCTCGAGTTGGGTTACCGTGATTTAAAATTTAAAGAAATTAAATACAGTAAGAATGTTGCTTCTGCTTTTAATGGCAGTATCACTGCTGGCGATGTGGTTGTGGATAATACGGGTGCCAATCGTATGATTGATCTCAGCGGAGCCTACATCAGCGTCGGCTTCCGAATCTGGCTATATTGACTTATTCGTAGAGGGAGTCGATTTCTTTGTGGTATTTTTGATCGAGATGTTTTCGTTTGATTTTAAGAGAGGGCGTCAGTTCGCCGCCTTCGACAGTAAATTCAGTGGGGATAATTAAGAATTTTTTTATTGTTTCAAAACTTGCAAGTTTAGAATTTGTTTCGGCTAAGGCACGTCTGACAGCTTCGTAGACTTCGTGTTTTTGGGTTAGATCTTGCCACTGATCAAAGCTCCATGAATTTTCTTTTGCCATTCTTTCCACTTGCAATCGATCAACAGTGATTAAAGCAACAATGTATTTTTTTTGATCTCCATGAATAAGGACTTGGGAAACAAGGGGAGAAATTTTCAAAAGATTTTCCAATTTTTGCGGAGCTACATATTTTCCACCGGCGGTTTTAATAAGATCTTTTTTTCGGTCGGTAATTTTGAGATGCCCACCTGATAAAATTTCACCGATATCCCCAGTGGCAAACCAGCCATCGTGCAAAGTGGACGAGGTCGCTTGAGGATCTTTGTAATATTCTTTCATCACTTTTTTACTTTTTATCAGGATCTCGCCATCTTCGGCAATTTTGATTTCCACGTCCCCAATGGGCCTTCCCACTGAGCCGAATTTATAATTGAACGGAGTGTTTACGCAGATGGCGGCAGTTGTTTCGGTGAGTCCGTAACCTTCTAAAATCAGAACTCCACAGGCATGAAAAAAAAGGGCTACGTCCGAACTCAGGGGAGCACCACCGCTGATGCAAAATTTTAATTTCCCACCAAAGGCGTCTCGGACTCTGCAAAGAAGCAAGCGGTCGGCTAAGATAAATTCTGCCAATAAACTCAATGGCATTTGTGATCGTGTCTGTTTTAATTCTCCAACGGCAAGTCCCGCTTTAAGAGCCCAGTCAAAAGCTTTTGCCTTTAGTTTTTGGTTTTCCATTTGGGCCCAAATGGCCGAGTATATTTTTTCAAAAATACGGGGAACAGCAACTAAAATTGTCGGTTGAATTTCTTTTAAATTGACTCGGATTTGATCAATACTTTCCGCATAAGCCATAGTAAAACCTAGCCACTGGTGTCCCCAATGTTCGACCCGGCCAAGCACGTGTGCATAGGGAAGAAAACTCAATGAAACATCTTTTTCGCTTACCCCGCACAAGGGAAATGCCTCTGAAACTTCTGAAACAATTTGTGTGTGAGTCAGTAACACTCCTTTTGGGAGTCCCGTTGTTCCAGAGGTGTAGACGATGGTTGCGGCATCAGAAGCGGACACTTGTCGAGCTTGGTCAGTTAAAAAATTTGGTTTTGTTTCTAGAATTTTACTTCCAATGTCAAGAAGCTCGTTCCAAGTCACGTATCCTTCAGCTAAAGCACTTCGAGTTTCTATGATTATGACTTTTTCAACGCGAGGACATTGAGAACGAATTTGGTTCCAAACGCGCAAGCCAAGATCATTTTCAATCAGTAATATTTTTGTTTCCGAATGGTTCAAAATGTATTCAACTTCAGTGGAAGTACTGTTGGTGTAAACGGGGACAACGACACCACCACTGGCCAGTATTCCTGCATCTGCGACGGACCATTCATACCGCGTGTTCGACATAATTGAAACTTTTTCACCTTTGTTAAGGCCCAGGTGCAAAAGTGCTGCGCCAAATTGACTGAGATTCTGATAATATTCAAGCCAGGATTTTACTACCCATTGTTCCTGCTTTTTAAATTGGACTGCAATTGGGTTTGATGTTCGGTTGGGAAAATCAAGAATGGCATCAACAATAGTTTTTTTATGGTTCATATTCTTTATTGGTTGGATTTTAAGACAAGCTCGACAATTTTTTTCTGATTTTCATTTACGGTAATAGTTTCTGCAGCAGACATATTCAGGTACTCGTTGTTGACTCGAATTGTAATTGGAACTCCGGCAGGGACTTTTTGCATTGTGATTGGTGGTTTTTTATCAACGATTTTTCCGTTGATTTCGACAACAGGATTCGAGCCTCCGCCGATCACATTCAAATTAATAAAACCGTATCGTTCCAAAGAAAGTTTATTATCAAGGGTGTTCACTAGACGAGTCAGAGAAAATGTTTTTTCAAGAGGTAAATATCCTTGTTTGATCAGTTTCAGTTGATAATCTTGATTGGTTAGTTTTGTAAAACGATAAGGAGTCTTGTGTCCGGTAAATTCACCATCAAGATAAATTTCTGCTTCCGATGGTTCGGAAAATATGGACACAACAGCAGACTGTTTTCGTCCGGTATTTTTAATTCGATTTGGCAATGGATCTGGCCCCGGAATGCTTTCATTTTGACCTGGAACCCGAGGAACCATCGTCGCCTCTGGTATCGCTTTATTCGCCGGATACTTCAAAGAAGATTGGGCCACACTGCCTTCCATTGGTTTTTTGTAAAGAAACAAACCAATTCCACCAGCAAAAATCAAAGTCAAAATTATAGCTACTGTGCTGCTTGAATTTTGTTGTGATTTTTGATGACGGCGCACTTTGGAAGCGCTGAATGTGTACTGAGGAACACCAGTTCCAGTTGATCCTGATATTGTCGTCGAACGGGCGGAAGGTATTCCGGGAATTGTTTTTCGTTTCGTCACTCCACTTTGATAATCTTTGCCTGAATCACTTGGTTTTTCTTTGATTAGAGTTTTCAAATCAATCGGTGCCACGTTTGTGTCGCTTGGTAAAGTGAGGCCAATTTCACTGTAAGAATGGTCAGGGCTTTCAACTGCTTGGCCACTGTTGCTGTTACCAAAGGCGGCATCATAAGAGCTATCATTTGTGCTTTCGATCGAGTCAGCTTGAACTTTTGAATACTCAACGAGTTTATTTTTTTGACTGGTGTAATTTTCGGAAAATGCATTTTTTATAAAGACACTGAAATCTTCAGGTGCAAAATCAGGATATTGAGTATTCAAATAACGATTTAAATCACGATTGAAGGCGGCTGCAGTTTGATAACGAATACTTTTATCTTTTGTCAGTGACTTAGCAACAATACGCTCAAGTTCGGGATGTACAGTGGGATTAATTTTTCGAATTGGCGTAATATTACAGTCGCGAATTTTTCGCAAAATTGCGGCTTCGCTGTTCGAGGTAAATAGTCGGTCATTGGCTAGTAATTCCCACAAAACTATACCCAAAGAAAAAATGTCTGTGCGTAAATCAATGGGATGTCCTTCGGCTTGCTCGGGACTCATGTAACCGAATTTTCCTTTTAAGGTTCCTGCTTTTGTAACTTCAATTTGGGTTTCTGCTTTGGCGATACCAAAGTCGATGATTTTGACTTCGCCCTCGAAGCTGACCATGATATTTTGCGGACTCATATCACGGTGAGTGATATTAAGAGGTTTTCCAGTAGAGCCATCAATGCAACGATGAGCGTGATCAAGACCGGCCGCTACTTCCTTGATCATAAATACAACTTGCTCAACAGAAAAAACCATATCTTTTTTCTTTAGCTCATTGATAATTTGTCGCAGGTTTCGACCTTCGACATATTCCATTACCAAATAAAATTGAGCTTTTTCGACTCCGAAATCATAAATCGAAACGACATTACCATGATTCAAATTGACCGCGATTTTCGCTTCCTCTTTGAACATGTCGATAAATTCGGTATTGTCAGAAAATTGCGGTAAAATACGCTTGATGGCCAAAAATTTGGTCACCCCATTCGCCCCCGGCGATTTAGCTAAATAGATCTCGGCCATACCGCCTGAAGCCATCTTCTCGAGCAGTACGTATTTCCCGAATTTTTCGAACGTATTTGCCATGAAACTCGGTTTCCTCTATGTTGATTACATCGGCGTATTTTATTGCTTCTAAAGGATATAACGCATGAAGTGGATTGGTCTGAGTGGTGGTCTAGCTAGCGGTAAGTCTACCGTTGCAAATTTTTTGCGACGAAAAGGATTTTCTGTTTTAGATGCGGATCAAATCGCTAAAGATGTGTTGCAGAATGGAACGTTGGGTTTGCAAAAAGTCGTCGAGACCTTTGGGAAAGATCTCATTGGCTCAGACGGGGAATTGAATCGCCAAAAAATGGCTCAGGTCGTTTTTAATTCGCCCTCTGATCTGCAAAAATTAGAAGCTATCGTCCATCCTTTAGTCCAGGCAAAAGTAAAAGAAACTCGGAAAAAATTAGAAGAAAAAGGGACTAAAATCGCTTTTTATGACGTTCCACTTTTATTTGAAAAAAATTTACAATCGCAATTTGACGCGACTGTTTTAGTCTCATGCTCAGAAACTCTCCAAAGGTCGAGGATGAAAAGTCGAAACCGCTGGAGCGACGAAGAAATCGAAGCCCGCTTGAAAGCACAACTTCCTTTGGCTAAAAAAGAAAAACTAGCCAAATTCATCATCCACAACAATAGCGATCTTGATCAACTCGAAACACAAGTTGAACTACTTTTAAAGTCATTGCAGAAGAATTAGGTCTTTTCGAAGCTGTTTTTTTAAATTTGCTTAAGTATCTTTGGGAAGCTCACCATCCATGGTTGCCGGCTCTCGCCATCCTGGCTCGCCGAGGCTTCCCAAAGATACTTAAGCAAATTTAAAAACGTAAAATTCGAAATTTAATTTTTCTGCAATGACTTTAAAAGTAGTTCAACTTATGTTTCGAATTAATCGCGATGACGTTGAGCAAATAATTGATTCGCGCATAAATCACTACGTCGACTTCCTGCGGGCTTCTATTTTGTGGAAGTTTTAGAATTTTAAATTCGCTATTTTACCTTGTGAGGACCTCGGCGAGGCAGGATGCCGAGAGCCGGCAACCACGGATGGTGAG
This sequence comes from Bdellovibrionota bacterium, assembly GCA_038043185.1. Taxonomy (GTDB): domain Bacteria; phylum Bdellovibrionota; class Bdellovibrionia; order Bdellovibrionales; family Bdellovibrionaceae; genus UBA5009. The sequence continues at coordinate 21 of JBBTCO010000027.1, read as the reverse complement.
TCCTCACAAGGTAAAATAGCG
>JBBTCO010000026.1:70700-115269 GCA_038043185.1 Bdellovibrionota bacterium | reverse complement strand
GCGTCGAGTGCATTGGCATAAGGGGGCTTGACTGCGAGACCTACAAGTCGAGCAGGTGCGAAAGCAGGCCAAAGTGATCCGGTGGTCCCGCGTGGAAGGGCCATCGCTCAACGGATAAAAGGTACTCCGGGGATAACAGGCTTATTCCGCCCAAGAGTCCATATCGACGGCGGAGTTTGGCACCTCGATGTCGGCTCATCACATCCTGGGGCTGGAGCAGGTCCCAAGGGTTTAGCTGTTCGCTAATTAAAGTGGTACGCGAGCTGGGTTCAGAACGTCGTGAGACAGTTTGGTCCTTATCTTCTGTGGGCGTATGAGATTTGAGCAGACCTGTCCTTAGTACGAGAGGACCGGGATGGACGAACCTCTGGTGTTCCTGTTGTCGCGCCAGCGGCAGTGCAGGGTAGCTATGTTCGGAATAGATAACCGCTGAAAGCATCTAAGCGGGAAGCTAACTGCGAGATTAGATCTCACTGGGGCTTCGGCCCCCTAAAGACTCCTCGGAGACTACGAGGTTGATAGGCGGAAGGTGTAAGTCTAGTAATAGATTGAGCTGATCCGTACTAATAGGTCGTGAGGCTTTTTTAATTTCAAATTTTACAGAAAATTAGTTTTTCTAGTTTAACACGAAATTAATGGAATTAACCTTTTTGCTAAAAATCAATTAAATCAATCATTCAACTTTTAAAGACCAAAATACATTTTAATATTTTGCTGGTGTTTTTAGCAGCGGAGTCACACCTGATCCCATTTCGAACTCAGAAGTTAAGCCCGCTTGCGGCGATGGTATTGCATGGGCAACCATGTGGGAGAGTAGCACGATGCCAGCTCTAATTTGGGCCCGGTCAGAAATGACCGGGCTTTTTTTTGTTTAAAATTTTTAACGTTTTTGATTCAGCTTGTAGACTCGATTAACTTCCCAAACTTTATCTTTTGTTTTTACGTTGATCCAATTAAATTGAACCAGATGAGCCGATTCATCTTCGGGAAATGGATAAAACTCGACAGTGAGCTTAAATTTTCCTGCTTGTTTGAGGTTGATAAAATTTTCGAGTTTATTCTTTTCCAGATTTAATGATTCTGAACGGTTGAAAAATTGAATTTGTTTTACATTATAAAGGGTGGGTGGAAGTGAATTTGATTTTTTTAATTTTTGGAAATCATATTTCATAAGACTCATTAGTGTGGTTGTTGTTGAAGATGTGCTTGAGAAATCTTCAAGAAAAACCTGGTCTTCTTCGATGAAAAAAATGGCACCGATAAAAAAACTCAAAAAAATCACTGATAAAAAAACTCTTTTAAAAGAAAAAGATTTCTTCTTTATTTCCTGATTTATGAGAGGGTTTGCATCTGATGTCATACAGTTAATAGGATATTTCATTCTTCGGGTTCGCGATAACTTGAATCTTGGGAGGTGAATATTCTAGTCTTCTGACTATATAGGAGCGCCTTTTTTTGGGCCTGTGACTTTTTTTATAAGCCTATTAACATATTGAAAATACTAATTTATTTAAAATAGGCCGATTTTTTCGTCTAAAGTTTTAACAGTTATTTCCAGCCAGGTTATGGCATATATAAAATCAATAAAATCAATAAATATCAAATAGTTACTAAATTATTAATGAGTTGGTATGTCCTTTGTATCCTTAAGGGTAGAGGTATTTTATGAAAATCTTTTGGGTCTGGCTAGGGCTCATTGCTTTTGTAGGTTCATATACAGCTTGTTCTGGAGTGCGCTTCAGTAAACAAGTCGACCTTACTCAATATGCAGGTGCATACGGCGCTACTTGCCAGCAACAAGGTGATACTAAAGTCTACTGTGAAGGAACGGAATTCGTTGCGGGCGGAAAAGTAGACATTCTTATTGTCGATGATAATTCGGCCTCGATGTCCTATGAACAAGCAAGATTAGCGGGCCGATTTAATAACTTTATAAGCTTACTTGACGGTAAATCAATGGACTATCGGATTGCGGTAACCACAACCGATGTGTCTTCTTCTGGGAATCCAGCTCGGGCGGCCAACCAAAATGGCGCTTTGCAAGATGGCCAACTGATTACTTTTCCAAACGGAAGCAAATATGCGACGCAAAAGGATGGAGATTTAACACAGCGTGCAAGCTGGTTTAATTCTGTTATCAATCGACAAGAAACCTTGAATTGCGAAAATTTTATCCTGAACTGGGTGAACAACGGTAACAGCCTCGATTCGCTTGATTACTCGACTCAATATATCGCCAACTGCCCTTCGACCGATGAACGAGGGATTTATTCAGCAAACTTAGTATTAAAAAATAATCCTAATTCATTTTTGCGAGCCGAGGCGGATCTAGCAATAATATTTTTGACAGATGAAGATGTGCGAAGTCAGCTCTATTATTTTAATCAACCTGGTTACGGGCTTGATGATTCGGACAAGGCGTCCTCCTTAATTACCAATATAAAAACAGTGTATCCGGGAAAATCTTTTGGAGTTCACGCTATGATTGTGAAAAGTGCAGCTTGTTTATCTCAGCAGAATGCCCAAACACAAGGTCTTGTGAGCGCAAGTTATGGTTACGAATATAACAATGCCGTCCACTTGGCGCAAACGGCTATGGATGCAATGGGTGGTACCGTAGTAGCTTCGAAAATGGTTGCTGGTGATATCTGCTCAAATGATTATACCACTCAGTTAAAACAGATTTTTGATAATATCAGTGGGCAAATTAAAGATAGTATTGAATTGGGATGTGAAAACCCTACAGATTTGGTTGTAACCTTATCAACATCGGATTCCACAATTACTCATTCAATGATTGGAAAAACTCTTAAGTTTAATAAAAAACTTCCGGTGGGGACGTCTGTATCATATCGGTACTCTTGCCCAATTTGATTGAGTTTTTTTCGTTTATTTTTTCTCAAATACTCCGATAAATATCCCATGGCAATGTTAGACAGATATAAAAAAAAAGGCGGCTTTATCCAGCTTATTGTGTTGATTGAAACTTCAACAAAACAAAAGCAGGAGCAGTTTCTTAGTTTAATAGCAAAGGAAAATCCTGACTGGGTAGAAGTCATCAAATCGAAAACACTCACAATAGATAAAATTCTTTCTTGGGATTCGATTTATCTTTCCGAGATTTTTTCTAGAGTTCAGCCTTTAACCATAGCGGTGGCATTAAGAAATTTTCCTAAGCCTCAAATGGATAAGGTATTAAATTGTTTTATACAAAGTGAGCAACGCAAGATTCAGAATATTATCACTGAAACAAATCCCTCGCCGAATGAAATTCAAACTTGCGTTATGAAATTATTTGCAGAAGTTCGAGAGCTTATGAAAGCGGGAATTTTGAAAATGGAAAAAATTGATCCTGAGTTGGTTATTCCAGAAAATATTGAAGAAAAGTTACAGCAAAAGGCTCTGATTCAAAGCTTGAGTTCTCCGCCCACTCTCAATTTACCTGCTGAAGTGAAAACAAAAAATGTTGAAAAACAGTCTAGTCCGATTGTAGCACCTTCGTCGACGAAGCTCGTCGCGAGTGGAATTGCCGCCGTGGGCACAGAAAATTTACGTGAAGAAAATGAATCCTTGAAAAGAAAAATTCATCAACTGAGCGCTGAGAATGAGCAGATGAAGAACGAGTTGATCTTGGTTAAAAACGAGTTAGCCGACCTTAAAAATAAAATTGAACAAATTAGAAAAACTGCTTAATTCTTGAAACTTTCATTCAAATATGAAGGCTTGTTGTCTGATCTATTTTAATTTAATGTTAAATTCATGATCAGGTTTTTATTGCTTCTTTGCTTGGTTCAAATTTCCTGCACCCACCAACCCGTAGAAAAGGAAGATAGTAAAATATTTTCTAATTATGACTTGGGTAAGGCAGATCCAAAGGAATTGGCAAAAGTCACAGAGATTCTTTCGAATACACGTTTGAAATTTATCTCATTAGTTATAAAACCCCTGGTTGATGAAAAATTATCCTTTGTTTCTGAAGACAAAAAGATAGCTGTTTATGGAACTGGAATTGTAAAAAGAATAAGTTCAATGCCAGATGGAAAATTTGAAGGTGAAATGGAAATCATCTCACTTTCGCCGAAACACACCGTTCGGGTTGGCGATCAAATTGTTCGCTTAGACTTGAGTTCAGAGCAAAAAAATTATTTAGGTCGTGCCGATCACATCATTAGCGGAGGAGCTGGTGATGCTGTTTCGTCCCGCTATAAGGCTTTATTTACGCAAGGATTAAGTATCGGTGAAACAGCGGAAACTTTGTGGAAAGATGAATTTCTTTTTACTTACTATGGTCAAATTTTTTATGGAGTTTATGATTTTATTTCTATTGGGACAGTCCTGCCATTGAATCTAGTGGGCTCGGCGAATGGCGTTTTAAAGATTCGCCTGCACCGATCAGCCACAAATATTGTTTCGACGGGTCTTAGTTATACAAAAATTCCCAATACAGATTCAGCAACATTTAATATTAACTTTATGTGGGATTCAATTTCAAATGAAGATCTTATAACCCATAACTTTATGACCTTGGCTGTAGTTTCGTATCAGAAAGCTGAGGATGCTAGCGCCATTAAATCTTTAGGAACGAGTAGCTTGCAGACGGGTTATGAGTTCATTATGAATGACTGGAGTCGCATTCTGGTCGGGCCTAATTTTAATTTTGAGAAAAAAAGTGTTGGTGGATATTTTTCCTATCTTAAGATTTGGGATAGGACTCATTTGCAATTCAGTATAAATTCTACAAATATTAGATCCTTTAAACTATCGCCAAGCGATGGTTATTATGCATTTTTAGATGCCTATTGGAGATATTAGGCTTTGAGTGAGACATCTTATTGACTCCCTTTTGAAATTCGAAGACTTTGGGGGGATGAAACACATATTATTCTCGTTAAAACATTTAGGTTTAATTCTTTTATTTTCGTTAAAAGTTGAGGCAGGTCCAACTAAAACCAGCTTGGATATTTGTCAGGCAACGGCTAAGGCGATCAACAAATTAAGCGATAGTGAAAAGCTAAAAATTCTATTGGAAACACAATGGAAAACTGAGATGTCTGAATCGCCAGAGTCAGCCACCGATGTTGGAGTTTCGGGATATAATCACTTGTGGACTGACCGTTCCGCAGCAGCCAGAGAAATGCGCAAGAAACTAAACCAATGTTATTTAAAAACTTTTCAGGGAATTGCAAAAGATAAACTTGGAAAAGATGATCAGCTGACTTTTGAGTTGGCACTTAAAAAACTAAATGAAAACAAAGAACAAGAAAAGTTTTTTGCCGAATATATGCTCTTTGATCAGATGTCGGGATTTCAATTGGAGATTGCGGATTTATTGTTTGCAGCTCCTAAAGAAAAGACATTTGATTATGAAGATCGTCTGAAAAGACTGAAGTCAGCGCCGATAGCTATTCAGCAGCAAATAGATTTAATGAGAGAAGGTCTGAAGCAAAAAATCACACCAGTTCGATTTTTAATTGAGAAAGTTCCCGCACAAATAGATGTGATTATTCCTCTTGTATTAGAGGAAAGCCCTCTTTACAAAGCCATTTTGGAAATGCCGAATTCTTTTCCAGAAAAATTTCGTGAAGACACGCTCAAGGAAGCTCGAGCTATAATTGAAACAGAAGTTTATCCTGCGTTCCAAAAATTGCGCCAATTTTTAGTTAAAGAATACATTCCAAAATGTCGCAAAGACATTGCCTGGTCGTCCATGCCCAAGGGCGCCGAGTGGTATGCTTTTTTAGCACGTATACACACCACCACAAATCTGAAACCTCAAGAAATTTATGATCTTGGCATTTCTGAGGTACAGAGAATAAAGAGCGAAATGGAAAAAGTAAGAGATCAGGTGAAGTTTAAAGGAAACACCAAAGATTTTCATGACTTTTTGAGAACGTCTCCGCAATTCTTTTTTGAGAAATCAAAAGATTTAATTTCGGTCTACAGAGATATCGCCAAGAGAATTGATCCTGAATTACCCCGATTATTTGGACAATTGCCGAGGCTCTCGTATGGGATAAGAGAAATGCCAGCCTATAAAGCTCCAAATGCTCCAACAGCATATTATATGCCCGGAAGCGGAGCCACGGGCCGAGCTGGCTATTTTGAGGCCAACACTTATCAGCTAACTTCACGACCAAAATGGGAGATGGAAGTGCTGACTTCACATGAAGCAGTTCCAGGACATCATTTGCAAATTTCTTTAGCTCAAGAAATGGGTGAATTGCCCGAATTTAGGAAACACGGCCGTTACACTGCTTTTACTGAGGGCTGGGGTCTTTATGCAGAAAGCTTGGGAGAAGAGCTTGGTCTTTATGTTGATCCTTACTCCAAGTATGGACAGCTCAGTTATGAAATGTGGAGAGCCGTGCGTTTAGTTGTTGATACAGGAATGCATATGAAATCTTGGTCGAAAGAAAAGGCCCTGGATTATTTCATGGAGCATGTTCCGAAAGATCGGCTTCAAGCAGAGAATGAAATTGATCGTTATATCACTTGGCCGGGGCAAGCCCTCTCCTACAAAATCGGTCAACTTAAATTCCTAGAGTTGAAATCAAAGGCACAAAAAAGTCTTAAAGATAGATTTAACATTCGTGAGTTTCACGATGAAGTTTTGCGCCATGGATCTTTGCCTATGGATGTTCTAGAGAAACTTTTTGCTGAATGGTTGATTCAGCAAAAAAGGAAGATTGAAACCACTCAAATATCTGAGTATTAATTTTCTTTGGTGCAGGATTTTGTAACTGAATAAGTATAAATACTTTGATCAATTGGTTTAATTACTTGCAAAAGATCAGTCACTTTATTGATTGTAAGTGCTGGATCTTTAGTGAGCTCGACACAAAATGATGTGCCACCCTCAAAGCCGTGACCTGTGGTGACGTAATGATCAATGGTCCCTTCAACGAGCAGTGTGGACATAGAGGCTTTCAGCGCTTTATAAGCATTTTGATCAAAGCCGGTGATCCCGCCAAAGAAGTTAACATTAACAGCACGATTTTCTTCTGCAGGAATATTGTGTCCATCGTGGGCATTTGAGTTTTGAGTGAAACAAGCGATGGCAAGAATGGCACAAAGATTTTTTATCGACGATTTATTCATAGGGACTCCTTGCATTTTTAAAATAAAAAAACTCAAGACGAAAGCAAAAAACTTTCGCCTTGAGTTTTACAATGTTAATTCAGAGCTTTAAACCAGCAGTTTGGGCGGGTTCCGGCTTTAAATCCTTCTTTTTGGAAACAAGAGAATTTCATTGCTTCAAGTTCAGCAGGAGCTGTGTCTTGACCTTGTGGGAAATTCTTAGCTGGAATAATATTCATATCCCATTTTTTTGTACACAATGCTCCGGAAAAATAAGTGTCTAAACGACATTGAGCCTTAGGATGCGCCACATTTGTTTTTGCGACCACTGTTTGATCAGGAGTATCGAAATTAGGAACGGGGCTGCCACCAAGGGCTGCAAGAAGAGATGCAAGTGAAAATCCACCCGCTGCAGCTCTTACACACCATCCTTGGGCATTAGGATTTCCAGTCCATACAGTATCACAAGCTGTTTTTACTGATGGCGGAACATTTCTTAGACCACGGAAAGCCATATTACGTTGAGTTTGCATTCCCCAAACGACTTTAGCGCAAACGTTAGTTGCGAAGAAATCTGATTCTCCCTCTGCTGAAGCCCAGTCCGTTTTGCCATAAAAGTTATATCCACCAAAGTGGTGACCAAGTTCATGACAAACAACTAAAGCAAAACCATCTTCAGTGACCTCAGGTCGGCGAGCGAGTCCACCGAACATAGCAACAGTCCATGTTTTACCACTTTGGCTAGCATAGGCATTTACGGTTGAATCTTTCCAAGCTTTAGTGCCAACAAGAGTAACCCCTTTGGCCTGAGCAATCGGAGTCCAATATTTCATAACGTCATCAACGATCTGATTGAACTTTTCTTCTGTAATGTTCGCAGCGCGAGATGGATTATCAAATTTGTGCAAATTATTAGGTGGAAGAGCCCATTTTCCGCCACGCATTCCATAAGCTTGATAACCATATTGAAATTGCGCTTGGGCAACTCCAGAAATTAAAACAAGAGCCAGTGTCCATAGTATCTTCATAAGAACCCCTCCGTTGAGTTTGTGTTTTTAACCTGCGGAGAGGCTAGACGAACATGGAAATCGACACAAGAAAAATGCCACGACCTTTGACCAGGGGTATAATTCGGCGTTTATAGTTTTTAGTTAATGTAGGGTATTGCAGGAAAGTAGAGAGATCGATTTCCACTCGTATGGGGGCCAAAGAGATTATAGGGTGTGGCCGTATCCAAATCATAGTAGTCGTCGCATTGTCCCGAACCCAGGGTATAATCACAATTTGTGCCCTCAACTCCGGTGATATCAGGGTTTCCTGAAACTCCTAGGCTTGTGCCGTATGTCAAAAATTCAGCGTAAGTATTCCACTCTCTTACATACACATTGATTGAGTAAGCAACCTCGTGATCACGATCTAAACATTGCCAAGCGTAAGCAATATTGCCTGAAGGCATCGAGGTGCCGTTTCGATCGTCGACAGGATTAACCATATAAGGAACATCGGTTGAGGTTGCAACAACATAGCCCGTATGTCGATGATTGGGTGGGGTTGCGACGTCGTATCGTTTATAGTTATTTGCAATGGCAAGGCTGTAAGAGGAGCCAGTTGTTTTAAGGATTGATTTCAATTGGTAGGCCTTATTGTAGCCTTTTCCTTGGGCATAGGATATTTCACCAATCGGAAAACCATCTTTTGCAAAAAGCTCCCAATCCGTTTTTGCTTGGCCACCGATGCAATCTCTGTAGTTTCCACCCCAGGAGCTAATTGTATTTGTTGTAGTTACTGTAGGCGTAGCTCCAGTTTCATTGAGTGTTTCCGAGTAAGTGTACTTACCTAAGCAGCAATTTGGACCCTCAAATTTTGTGTGATTATAAATACACTGGAGTCCCTCTGTTGCGCTGTAGGTAACTTCGGTACCATTGCATCCCGCGACACCATCCATTAAACATGTGGTGCCTGTGGCGGTTCCGTTGAGTGTCGTTTTTGTGATAGCTACAGTTGCAGGACCAATGCCAGTTTCATAGTTGTAATGCCAATAAGGTTTATGAACAACATAGGTGCACATAGAGGTTGGAAAATTGGCTTGAAGGGTGAGGCCTTGATAGTACAAATCAAGTTCGTTGATATCGACAGTGCAATCTAAATTTTGGTTGGCAGCTCCGGCCTTAATTTCACAAGCTTGGCCAAAAGTACCCAATTTATTCATAAAAAACGGAAATGTTTTATCGTCTCGAACAATGACCCAGGCGGCGTCTTCTTGCGTTTGTCCTACTTTGGGGTTGTCGCCGTTGGAAGAGGAGTCAGAGCTAGCAACAGGAGGTTCGCCTCCGCAAGCAAAGAGGAGAAGTATCATAGAAAATATAAAGAAAAATTTATTTAAGGACTTCACGTTGAAACTCCTTCAGTAAAGGAGTTATCGGTAGATTGAAGTCCTACTTAATATTTAAAAACAGGAACTCAACATAGGACCTGCTCATCGGATAGATAAATTTACTAAAAAGGCTTATTTACCGCAAGCAACACAGCCAAAAATCCAGCTCCTACAATTAGAGAATAAAGAACCCACCCAAGGTCTGATCTTTTTTTAACGAGAACCATCAAGGCGCCGACTAAGAGCCATATTCCTATTTTCCCGTAGATCCAACCGGGAAGTCCACCCATGTATCCTAGGCGAGCGGCGAGCCCGAAGCCCGAGACAAGAAGAAATAACAGACCCACACCATGCGCAATTGCGCCTAAAGATCGGACGGGTTTTCTGAGCTCAGGACTATTCCATCGAGCCATAAAAATTCCGGCAAGCCCGGTGAAGGTCAGAAGTAAGCCCAAAAGATGCAGAACTTTATAGAACTCATAGGATAGCATGTGATCTCCTTATTTTTCATCGGACAGTTGAAGGTGTTTTAATATTTTTTGAACTTGTTTTCTGATTTCAGTAATATGGGATAAATTTGCAATTGTCTTAAGAGCGTCTTTGACGGGCTGTAAAGGGTAACCACCGTATTGACCAGGTTCAGTAACATCTTTTGTAACAGTTGAGCGACCGGCTAAGATAACGCCATCGACAAGTTCAACATGGCTGGTAACCGCAACATTTCCACCGCACATAAACCGAGAGCCAATTTTTGACGATCCAGCGACAAAAAAGCCGGCAGCGTAAAGGCTATCTTCACCAAGATCGCAATTATGTGCAATATGGCAAAAGTTATCGAGTTTAGTGCCCGATCGAATTCTAGTTTCAGTAAGTGTGGCTCGGTCGATGGCGCAATTGGCGCCAATTTCGACTTTGTCCTCGATGACGACGCGGCCAAGTTGAGGAATTTTGTGATGTTTGAATTTTTCATCGCTAACAAAACCAAAACCATCAGAACCGATGCTTGTGTGGGGGTGGACTTCGCAGTCGTTCCCTATTTCACAACGAGCTCCGATGAAGACCTGTGAGTGGATCAGACTGCGGGCGCCAATTCGGGCAGAGATCTCGATCACAGAGCTAGCTCCAATGATACTATTATCGCCGATTTTAACGTGGGCGCCAATAACAGCAAGGGGGCCTACTTTTACATTTTTGCCAAGATGAGCGGTTTGATGAATAACAGAAGAGGGATGATAGTCAGATCCCCATTCAAAGCGGAGTTTTTTATCATCAAAAAGAGGTAAGATAACCGACATGGCTCGCGGAATATTATTTGTTTTAAATAAAAGTAGGTCGACAGGAAGCTGGGGAGTTTCCTTTAGGCAAAATTCGTGAACTATCAGGGTTTTTACATGACGTTCGAGGGCTTCCTTTAGCTGAGATGAATTGGATACAAAAGAGAGATCTTTCGGGCCGGCATGATCAGGCGGTAATACCTGGAAAACCGAGTTTTTTTGGGGCCCTTGAACCCAATTTACAACGCCCTGGCCAGCCTTTTCAATTTGGTTTCCTTGAATTTCGTGTTCCTGAATCTCCACAAAAATAGTTTTGCTCCGCGTAAGAAAATAGAAAAAAGAGTTGGTCTCTAATCTAGTCTTAGTCTATTTACTCATAGAGAGCATCAGTTATTTTAAAGACCTAAAGGGAAGGTGACATTGATGGCCAAAAAAGCCGCCAAAAAAGGATCTGCAGTTAAATCGAAAGAACAACCGAAAGCCGCAAAAACTACAGGCAAAGTTGCATTAAAGGAGTCAGCTAAATTAGCGACACCAAAAGCAAACAGATCTGCCGGGAAAGAAAAAGCACCAGCAGCTGAAAAAGCAGCGCGTGCTCCTAAGCTGACTGTAGTTGCAGATGGTGCTGACGAGATGACTGAGGTTACGGAAGCAACTCAAGAAAAAGCTCCGAAGACCCCAAAAGTTCCAAAAGTGCCAAAGATAAAACCAGAGCGAATTTCAGCTGCCCAAAGAAAAGCAGATAAGGCCGCAGCTGATTCCACAGCTCATTGGTCGGATCTGCATCAGAAACACAGCTCTGAGAAACCTCAGGTCTATGATATGAAATCGCAGTTTGAAGCTCACAAGCCTTTGCAACATAAGGTTTTAGGTTGGGGTTGGATCATGTCCGTTGAGAATGATCGACTTGAAGTCATCTTCCAAGATGGAAAAAGAATGTTGATCAGTAATTATAAACCTCGTTAATCTTAACGCACGCACAGGAAACAAATAAATAATGTCAAAAGAAGATTTGGCTCAATTGGATGGTAAAGTCGTGGATGCCCTCGCTGGAGGGCTCTACAAAATTATGCTCGACAATAATGTCGAAATTTCTGCCAAATTGTGTGGGAAAATGCGTAGATTTAACATACGTGTCGTGGTCGGAGATCGAGTGACCGTAGGGGTATCACCCTATGATCCTACTCATGGTCTGATCATGTACCGTCATAAATAGTTTAAGAATTAATTTATTTTTGAGGTTTTAATGGATCAGGCTCTACAGAGTTATCTTTCCCGTATTTTGCCAACAGTTGCTGCTAAATCAGCCCACGCAGTTATTGAGCTTTCAGCGGAAGGCGGCACTGTTCCCTTCATCGCCCGTTATCGAAAAGAAAAGACCGGCAATTTGGATGAAGTTCAAATTCGCTCGGTTTTGGAAGCGCATGAGACTTACAATGAAATTGTTAAACGTAAAACTTTTCTTGTTAAAGAAATTGGCGAACAGGGAAATCTGACCTCCGAAATTAAAAAGCGAATTGATTTAAGCTGGGATTTAGGGGATTTGGAAGAAATCTACCGACCCTTCAAGAAAAAGAAAAAAACCAAAGCCACAATTGCCCGCGATGCGGGATTGGAGCCTCTGGCGAATTGGATTTGGGATGTTGGTCATGGTGTGCAAAAAGAAGACATGACGATGGAGATGAAGGCAAAATCATTTTTAAATCCGTCCTATAAAATACAAACTTACGAAGATGCTTTGAAGGGCGCTCAGGATATTCTTGTCGAGAAAATCGCTAATGAACCTGATTTGCGAACTCTCGTGCAAAAAAATTATTTAGAAAAAGGCCGAGTGATTTCAAAAGCGGCCAAGGGTTATAAACCTCACTCTAAATTTGAAATGTACAAAGAATTTGATGAGGCCGTGAAAAGTCTGCTGGAAACAAAATCTTCTCACCGTTACATGGCGATGCGAAGGGGTTGGCAGGAAGAAGAATTGAGTGTGGATATTAAGGCCGAGGACGAGGATTTATTAAAATCCTTTGTGCGATTTGCGACCAAGACCACCGACAATTCATTTGGTGAATTTTTATCTAACGCTGCGAAAACCGCATTAACTGTTTACGTTGTTCCTTCTGTAACAAATGAAGTTCATCGGGTTTTAAAAGAAAAATCAGATGAGGATGCGATAAAAGTTTTTGCAGAAAATGTGCGACGATTATTATTAGCATCACCTTATGGTCCAAAATGTGTCTTGGGAGTTGATCCTGGACTGCGAACGGGCTGTAAGGTTGCGCTGATTGATAAAGGCGGTAATTTTATTTCTCATACGGTTTTGCAAATCTTGGGCGAAGGCGTTGATGTGAAGGCCAAAGCTTTGTTTGCAGAAGTGCTAAAACAAATTCAGATTGATGCGATTGCCGTTGGTAATGGTACGGCGGGAAGGCAAACTGAAATTTTTCTGCGCAAAATTCTAAAGGATCTGAACTCACAAATACCAGTTATTATGGTGAATGAATCAGGAGCTTCTGTCTACTCGGCTTCAGATATTGCTAGAGCAGAATTCCCGGACTTAGATATCACTGTTAAGGGAGCCATTTCAATAGCGCGGCGTCTGCAAGATCCTTTGGCTGAGCTTGTGAAAGTCGATCCTAAATCCATTGGTGTCGGGCAGTATCAACATGATGTCAGTCAAACGCATTTAAAAAAATCATTGGAAGCGGTCGTCGAAAGCTGCGTGAATAATGTTGGTGTGGATTTGAATACAGCGTCATCAGCATTGTTATCTTATGTCGCAGGCATTGGTCCCGCATTGGCTCAAAACATCGTCGAACATCGCAAAGCTAAAGGTTTGTTTACTGATCGCAGTGAGTTGCAAAAAGTAACCAAATTTTCTACTAAGGTTTATGAACAAGCTGCCGGATTTCTACGAATTCCCAATGGAAAAATGATTTTGGATTCCACCGGGATTCATCCCGAAAGATACCCAGCGGTGCGTGATATGGCTCAGGATCTGGGAATTCATATGAGCGAACTCATTGGTGAAGGGGCTAAAAAACTTTTGGTTCAACGAACTAAGTGGGCGGCTTTGGTTGGTGAATTTACTTTCGATGATATTGTGAAAGAGTTAGAAAAACCAGGTCGAGATCCTCGTGACGGATTTAAAATTTTTCAATTTCGTGATGATATTTTTGAAGTTAAAGATTTAAAAGAAGGCATGATTTGTCCTGGGATTGTGACCAATGTTACTAATTTTGGGGCCTTTGTTGACATTGGTGTTCACCAAGATGGATTGGTGCATATTTCTGAGTTGTCCCACCAGTTTGTTGAGGATCCTCGAAAGCATGTGAATCCCGGCGATCAAGTGAAAATTAAAGTTTTGAAAGTGGATCAAGATAAGAATCAGATTTCTTTGACGATGAAATTGGAAGCGGCTCCAGAACGAGCACCAGTTGAACATCGACGACCTCCGCAGCAACGTTCCACGCAGCGGCCAACGCCCACTCAAGAGCGCTCTGAAAATCGTCCACGACCTTCGGGTGGAGGTGGCCAACGAGGACCTGATGGCGGCGGTAGAGGCGATCGAAGGCCAAATCCGTCGCGTGGGGATCGTCCAACTCAGCAAGCAGGTGGTCGGGATAATCGCAATCCTCGAGACAATCGGGATAATCGCGATCAGCGAAGAAGTTCGCAACCATTCAATAATCCCTTTGCTGGGCTTATAAATATAAACAACAAAAAATAAACCTAAAAAGGAGATCTCATGGCAAAAAAAGCAAAAAAAGCAAAAAAGGGCGCAAGAGCAAAGGCAAAAAGAATTACAAAAAAGAAAAGAATGATTCGCGCGAAACAAAGAGGTTAATTTTTTAAAATCTGTTGAGCGATTTGTGAAAAACCAAGTCCTCCGCGAAGACCGGCGATGTAAGCCGGTTTTTTTTTGATGGTGCTTGCAAAGTCTTCGATATTTTTTACGCCAAAAGAATGTGGAAAGACCTCAAACATCGGTTCATCGTTGGGTGAATCACCAACAAAGGCGCATTGCTCAAGCGTTTGTTGCCCCTTCAGTTGGAATTCCTTTTCAAGGAACTCCAAAACCATAGAAACTTTGTCGTAATTTCCGAACCACCCGTTGACATGAATAGAACTCACTTTTGCGACGGCCTGGTGTTTTTCAAAGATTTGCACAATTTTTGCGACGTCTTGTTCTTTTAATTTGGGGACATCTTCGCAAAAATCGATAGCTAAATCCATAAGTCGACAAAATTGATCGCTGGCAACGGCGCAACCCGGAACAGATGACAAGACCTCTGTTTTAATAATTTCGAGTTTTTTTCTATTTTCTGATTGAGTTTTTTCATCAAAATGAAAGTGCCGATGCATTTTTTGTTTGGCATATCTAAAGTAAAAACCACCATTTTCGCCGATGACAGCGGTGACCGGCCAAACTCTTGCAATCATTTCACACCAGCCGGCGGGTCTTCCTGTTACAGGTATGACATGAATTCCAACATTGGAAAGATCCCACAAGGCTTGATAAGCCTGAGGTCCAAGTCGGCCATGTTCGGTTAAGGTGTCGTCGATGTCCGTAAACAAAAAACTAATTTTTGATTTGAATTCAGAAATATTTTTCATGATTAAAGTATAGTCCAGCAATTACCTGAAGCGCAAAGTCAAAAAAATCGACTTGCGCCCGCGCCGTAAAACCCTCATTTTGAAATGATGTCAAAAAAGACCAGTGGGTTTAAATTAGTTGTTGTCGAGTCCCCGACTAAAGCCAAGACAATTCGAAAGTTTTTAGGCAAAGACTATGTTGTCGAGTCTTGCATGGGACACATTCGCGATTTGCCACAATCGGCAAAGGACATTCCTGAAAAAGTAAAAAAAGAAAAATGGGCGCAGTTGGGCGTGAATGTCGATAAAAACTTTGAGCCCCTCTATTGTATTCCTCGTGACAAAGAAAAAGTTGTAAAAAATCTTCGTGCAAAAATGGCTGATGCTTCTGTTCTTTATCTAGCGACGGACGAAGACCGTGAAGGGGAAAGTATCAGTTGGCATTTAGTGGAAGTTCTAAAACCAAAAATTCCAATGAAGCGAATGGTGTTTCATGAAATTACCAAAGAAGCGATCGAGAAGGCGTTAAAAGACACCCGCGAAATTGATTTCAATTTAGTTAAAGCTCAAGAGGCTCGGCGAGTTTTAGATCGCCTGGTGGGTTATACGATTTCTCCGCTGATTTGGAAGAAAGTCGCTTATGGCTTGTCGGCTGGGCGAGTGCAATCAGTGGCTCTTAGGCTCATTGTTGAGCGGGAACACGAGCGAATTAAATTCAAAAAATCAAGTTACTGGGGCCTCCTTGCTCAACTGAATAAAGATAATATTGATTTTGAAAGCCGATTATTAACCTATAATAATCAACGAGTGGCGACGGGGAAAGACTTTGATGGTACGACTGGAAAATTGCTTGCTGGAAAAGAAGTTTTTATTCTTGAGCAAAAGTTAGCGGAAGATTTACAAAAAAAATTAACCAATAATGATTTTGTGATTCAAGAAGTTGAAGAAAAACCAGTCAATCGCAAACCAGCACCGCCCTTTATCACCTCAACTTTGCAACAAGAATCGAATCGCAAACTGGGATTGAGTTCTCGTGAAACCATGCAAGTCGCGCAAAAACTTTATGAGCAGGGTTTTATCACCTATATGAGGACGGATTCGAATTCGCTTTCGACAGAAGCGATTGGGGCCGCCCGTTCTTGCATCCAGAAAAAATTTGGCAAAGAATATTTACCCGCGCAAGCACGTACTTACGAAGGGAAAAAAGCTAAGGGGGCACAAGAGGCCCATGAGGCGATTCGACCAGCCGGGAATAAATTTTTAGATCCCGATGAAACCGGATTGATGGCCACTCAATTGCGACTTTACGAATTAATTTGGAAAAGAACAGTCGCTTCACAAATGGTCGACGCTCGACAAAAACAAGTTTCAGTTAAAATACAATCCGGCGAAGCTTTGTTTTCAGCTTCTGGAATGACGATTGAATTCCCAGGTTTTTTAAGAGCTTATGTTGAAGGAAGTGATGATCCCGAAGCGGAACTCTCGGATCGGGAAGTTCGCTTACCGTCTTTAAAAGCAAAAGAAAAAGTGAAATGCCAAAAGCTGGAACCGACTTCCCACGAAACAAAACCACCGGCCAGATTTACCGAGGCCAGTTTGGTTCAAACTATGGAAAAAGAAGGAATTGGCAGACCTTCTACTTACGCTTCTGTGATCGGGACGATTATTGATCGAGGTTATGTTCGCAGAATGGCGACAGCCTTAGCACCAACATTTACGGCTCTCGTTGTATCTAAATTATTAAAAAATTATTTACCTGAATATGTTGATCTTGGATTTACTTCGGAAATGGAACAATCTTTGGATCACATTGCGGATGGCGAACTGGATTGGGAAAAGTATTTAAAATCGATTTATTTCGGAGCTAAAGGTTTGAAATCCCAGGTCGAAGCTCAAGAGAAGAAAATTGATCCCGAAGAGGCTCGCACGATAAAGCTAGAAGGCCTGGAAAAGTATGAATTCCATGTTGGTCGTTATGGAGCTTATTTAACTGCGAAAAGAGATGGTGCCGATGTCAGTGCTTCACTGCCAGATTCAGAATCTCCGGCTGATTTGACTGCGGAAATTGTTGAAAAACTGATCGATCAAAAAATAAATGGAGCGGATAGCATCGGTAAAGATCCACAAACGAAAAAAGCCATTTATGTTTTGAGTGGGCGATATGGACCTTATGTCCAATTGGGCGAAATTTCAGATGAAAAAGAAAAACCGAAACGGGTTTCTTTGCCGACGGGTGTACTTCCTGAAAATGTTGATTTGAAAATGGCGATTGATCTTTTGTCATTGCCAAAAATTTTAGGGGCTCACGCTGGAACCGGGAAAGAAGTCAAAGCGGGATTGGGACGTTTTGGCCCCTATATTTTTCATGACGGGGACTATCGTTCGATCCCTAAAGGCGAAAATTTATTCGAAGTGAGTTTTGCACGAGCGATGGAACTTTTAAATATGCCGAAAAAAGGCCGTGGTCGTGCGGCGCCTTTAAAAGTTATGGGAAAATTTCCAGATTCTGAAGATGAAATCCAAATTATGAATGGACCTTATGGGCCCTATGTTAAGTGTGGAAAAACGAATGCTTCGCTGGTCGAAGGGACAACGCCGGATACATTAACCATCGAGCAAGCCGTCGATCTTTTAAGAGATCGCGGTTATATCAGTGGGAAATCTGCCGGGAAAAAATCAAATAAAAAATTAGCGAAAATACCCTCGACTGAGGAAGCAATTAAAGAACCTATCAAGCAGGTTGTTAAAAATATGATCGCAAAAAAACTCACTATGACCGAAAAGAAAAAAAATCCAAAGTCACAACTAAAAACAGCGAAAACTCCTCAGCAAAAAGCGCAGGTCCTAGGAGTTAAAAAAGTTGTTTCTCGTAAAAGCAAACGAGCCTAACAACTCGACTTATTTAGATAGTTTTTAAAATTTTGATTTCTTCTCAGAAGCGACTCACCATCCATGGTTGCCGACTCTCGCCATCCTGGCTCGTCGAGGTCGCTTCTGAGAAGAAATCAAAATTTTAAAAATATAAATAAGTAGAATTGTTTGGGTAGGGAACGGGGAGGGGCTTTTGCGGGAGCAACTTTTGAGTTTGAGGGGATTAGCTTATTTACAGCTTTTTGGGTTTAATTTTTTCAAGGTCGGCAAGTTCGGATTTGGTTGGTAGAGTTACTTTTTTAAAATTTCTATTGGATGATTGTGATTCAAATACTTTATTTGGGGCATATATTTTTTTGAATCGGTTGTAACAAAAGAAACGAGTTGGCGAAACTTCATCTTGAGCTTGTTCTTTTGAAAGTCGGGGAAGCTTCACTTTCGTTAATCAAAGTTCCAATGCCTTTATCAACGTCAATTGGTGTGTTTGTATCTGTAAGAGTTAGAAGGATTAGATTTCAGAATCAAAATCCTACTTACTTTGGAGTCAATTTTTCTTTCGTTTTTGCGGTTTTACTTTCAATAGGACACAGGTGGGATCCCATTACTGAGCCAATTCGGTTGTTGACAGCTTCTGCTACGACATTGCATCGATTATCCTTAACCCCATAGCACGATACAATTTGCATTTTTATACATTCCTGATTTTGTTCCTTACTGAAATCGGGGGACACCACACATGGTGAGTTTTTATTAGAATCTTCAAACCCAATATTTTGAGAAATATATCGTGTATACGGCCACTGAAGTTCCTCACTATAAGGTGCTACAGCGCCGCCACCGCGGAACATATCAACATTACCAAAAATTTTTCCGGTACTGACTGTTTCAACATACTTGTTATGACTACAACTAATTTTTGGTGGCCCTTCTGCAGCCAGTGCATCAAGAGAATTAGATTCCTTTACCATCATGTTGCATATTCCTTTTGGAATTCCACCAAATTTTTCAAAGGCATCTTCGATTGCTACCTCAGAGTGATTGAAGCTAAATTTCTTGCAATCCAACTTCATCCCTTCGGCGCCTTGATAAACAATACTTTGATCGCCAATAAGGTGATAATTACTAAGAAAACTTATCTCGTCAGTAGATAGACCCAAAGCTGTTTTACAGGAATTTAAATAGTAGGTTAAATGACTGTGGTGGGTGTAAGATGCTGCTGAATCCCAGCCCACAGCAACAGCCACCCCCCAGCCAAGATTTTTTGCGACTTTAGAAGCTTTACTAAACATACTACTTGCGGTTTCTTTACTGACAGCATCTTTTGCGGTTTTGAATAACGAATTTCTCGATTGTTGGCTAAACGAACTACCCCAGCCTTTTTCCAAAAGATCATAGACTAATTTTGTTTGAGGAGATTTTTCCATCACTATTCTAAGTTTCTCTGCCGAGACCTTACTTGCCTCTTTAAATTTCTCATAACTTTTTGGATCATTAGCTGATTCGTTGCTGCGCATGTTCTCTTCGTATAGTTTTTGTCTGTCATCAAGGGAGGGTTTTAATTTATTATACTCTTCAGGAAAGACTTCAGAAATTTTAGCTAACACGCGCGCTTCCGAGGTATCCGCAATGTTCCAACTAAATGCGACACCCTTCATAGCATTTTTGAGATTTGCGTTCGTCTCTACCTCAGTAAGTTTTTTGTATTTCTCATTCGCAAGATCATAAGCCTTATGCCATAACGCAGTATCCTGTTTGGTTGGAACTATTTTTGTATGCCAGGCGTTTGTCCTCATAGGTATATCATCAAATTTTTTATATTTTCCTTTTGAAAGGTCATTGGCTAAATTATCCTGCAAAGCGTTCTTAATATTGACGGCTTTTCTATAGTCGTTATTTGCCGCACGTATTTCGTTAATGACAGTGAGAAACTTTTCCTTGGTGGTGGGATTAACCTCTAAAGAACTATCAAGGAATTTACCGGCAAGAAAACCTAGGCCTCCTGCGGCAGCAATTTGAATTTTATTTGATAAACCTAGTTTTACGCACTGATTCTCGTCACTCTTAAAAAGACATTCTTTTTTTGCCTGGTAGGCGCTTACAAATTCGCGATCACAAGTAGGTGATGTCTCCAGCGAATTAGTTACTGCTGAATCAGCTGCAAGTGCCAATTTTGTAGAAAATGATAGTAATAAAAAAAATAGCAATTTAGTGTTTCTCATACATGGACTATTCGGTTTTCTCAGCTTTTTTGTATACCAACCGATGGTCCAGAAATGACTGTCTCAATTTTTTTGTATCTAGACCTTTGCGCCAGACGATCCTTCAGAAAGCTTATCGGAAAACGCGATTAAATATTAAAATTTTAAACCCTTTGGTAGTACTTAAGTCGTGGATTATCACTATTCACGGAGTGAATTTAATTTTTGGATTTTGCATTTTTAGATTTCTATTTTCCTTTGCCAGCGACCTCGGCGAGGCAGGATGCCGAAAGCCGGCAACCATGGATGGTGAGTCGCTGGTAAAGGAAAATAGAAATCTAAAAATGCAAAATCCAAAAATTAAATTCTAGTTACGGGATTTGCCAATCTTGCGAGTGGCACAAAGTTAAAAATAAGGCCCGCCACGCCTCAATTGCGGGATAAGCTAGGCTGGTGGTCTGATCGACAACACTTTGCAAAGCGCCGCTCGTAGCCACAGAAAGTGTTCGACCTACATAAAATAATCCATAAGTTCCAGAAATATTAAGTGCTGTTGGCAAAGTCGTGCTAGAAGCTGCACCAGTAAGGGCTCGTGCATAGTCAACAGCCGCATCATTAGACAAAATCTTATCGCAGATACGATAGACCAATGCCGCACGTGGTGTTGTCATGGATGGAATCATGGCCCCCTGACTTTCATTTGAGCGACAATTGTTTGAATAAGAATCACAGGCGCCACCAAAATTAATCACATCATTTGCGATTGCAGAATTAGTTAAGGGCACAGCGGTGGGACCAAAAATTTCATTTAAAGTTGTTGCCACATAACTTCGCGTTTCTAAACGGACAAATTTTCTAACACCGGCCACTCCACCAGCAGGAGGAGGAGGGTTTACTCCTCCACTAATATTTTTATTTTCGTAATCAGCCCAAGTTTTAATTGCAGCTAACATCTCGGCTCCATCGGTTGTGCAAAATTTGGCATTAGCAAGCTCACTCTTGCGACAATGATTATTTTTGGACTGCTCAATAAAATAAGAGTTCAAAACGTTAGCAAAATCAGCATACTTCTTGCTTGCAGAATTAACCCCAGCTTTAGATATTTCATAAGACGCTTCCACATCAGCTTGCGCAAATAATGGTTGTTGATTGGCCCCATGGCAACCGGCACAGTTTTTTAGAGCCACTGCGTGAACAGTAGTCCGGAATATATTTTTTGCTAATAGCAATTGATCGGCAGTAGGGGAAGAATTTGTACCAGGCGGTGTTGTTGATGCCTGGCTAGACAGATTTGTCTGCTCAGGATCTTTGGTTGTAAACTCACCACCACAGTTTTGGAAACCAAATAATAGTATGAAGCTTGATACAACAAACGTTATTATCATTTTTGGATTAAATTTATTTTTCATAATCCCCCATATTTACGGTCTTACTTATTTTTTGCCAACTCTACGTTGCCCACGATACCGTTTGTAGTTTCTAGTACTAATGAATTATTATTTGGATTGATCCGCTCAACCCGTAACAAATGTGATATTGTCGATGAAATATGTCCAATACCTAGAGTTGTATTTGCTCCATCTATTGCAACGGGGGCAGCCAATCCCCAGCTGCCCCAAGAATTACCAAAAGCATCCTTGTAAGCATGATAACAATTACCAAGGACCATTGGCTTTTTAATAGCTCCCGAAATAAGTGTTGTTGTAGAATTTCGAGATTCGTGCCCGGTTCCACCATTTGAACCTGGACCTCGACCAAAATCAGACGAAAGTTGAATCACACTTTCATCAAATATATTTTTTGCTTTAAGCTGTGCGATCAATTCATAGAGGCAGGCTGATAGCGAAGTAAAAATAAATGAATTTATAATAAGCCCCGTCCAAGCTCCACCGGCGTGTGAATCACTATTCCAATAACCATTTTTAGAAACTGGTTGAAGCGTTGTAAAGTCAATTCCACTTTGAATTAATAAACCTTTAACTTCACCAAGGCCCATTCGGACAGAACTCGATAAGCCATTGGTAATTAGTATTCCGCTACAGCAAAGCTCTCTGCAAGTTCTGTTATATTTGTGCTCGCTTGAATAATGCTAGCAAGGTTTGGATTACGAACTTCAATAATATCTGGAATCATTGTTTGAATTTTATAACCATTATATTTCGCCTCGTTACCACTTTCAGGTGCGAGATTAGACGTAGAAACCGATTTGTCGGTAATTCCTGGCATACCAACGCTGGCTACACGAGTAATCAAAGCCTTATATTTAGCTACGAGCCCTGTATACACCGGAAGTAAATTCGTAATACCTTGTTTAATCAATGGTTCAGCTAAATTTCGTACTGAATATAATGCCTCTGACCCCGGGTAACGTGATTTAGCTACACTTCCCAACTGAGTAAGAGCATTTTTAACTGCCAAATCAATCGCATCACGTCGTGATAAAAATGTAGATGAGAGCCCGTCATTTACAGTTTTTCCTTGTTGAAACGGATTGTAATCTCCGGAACGGGCAAACGGTGACATGAGCTGATTCAAGGCATCGTTGCCATTGCAAGTTGCAATTCCTGCACCCTTACCTGATCGAAAATTATCAGCGCCTCCAAAAGAAGCTGCAGGTAAGGGCTTTTTTGAGCGATCTGCCACCAAGCCATCAAGACTAGGCGCAGAGCCTGAAGGTCTAATTTGAATAGACTGTGCCTCTGCATGAAAATCTATAAGTCCGTCAAAGCTGCGCATCATTAGCATATTGTCTAAAAGATTTTCCATGGGAACTGATCCGCCATTAGCAGTTGGAATCGAGTTGCCCCAAATATGAGGCATATTAAGAGTAACCCCATTTCGCGTAATGGTTTTAGTTGCATAGTACGGTCTTTCATAAGTGCCGCCGTTATCGGTGAACCTTGTAAAGACATGTGACAACCTCTGATTGGATTGGATAATACTCGTGTTACTTTCATATGGAACTAATGGCTGATCCCATTGCCATCGAGGTATGCCTCCGCCCATCATCAAATATAAATAGTTGCGCGGAGGAAGATTTGTATTAACGGATTGAGCATAGGCCTTATTGACTAGCCCATCAACCAAACCATTTATCAATAATTGCATTGGAGCAACACCCGCAGCAATGCGGCCCATAGACTTCATCAAATCTCGACGACTCATTAAGGTTTGCTTTTTTTGATGTTTACTCATTCTAAAGATGACCTCCGGTAAATATCAGAACTTAAAATTTTCTGAATCAAAATTCTTAAGCTTTGTGTCGACTTAAGCTCGATACCCAAAGCAATCACCAGGTCTCGATATTTGATTTCAGCCGCAGTCATAGTGGGCTTAGAAGTGTCACCTATATCGTTGAGATTAACGTCGATGCCTGTGAAGAATTTAAAATAACGAGAAGCTGCGCAAACATACATTTCATTATTGGCAGCAAAAGCATTACCTAGCTCTGCAATACTTTTTACATTTTGATCAATCAAACGACCATCATAACTTCGGTAAAATAAAACACCATTTGTTGGCCGCAAGTGAAACTTGTTATCTGCTGTCACTTGGCCAGTTTCAGCTGGTTCTGTAGCAGGCCAAACGGATGCTTGCATATTGCCCGCATCAGTCAGCATTGGAATTGTATTGTAAGAAATATTACGTGCGGTGTAAGAGAACCGGTCCATACTGGCGTGGCACTGCATGCAATTGGTACTTTGTCTGAAAGGAATTCCAGCTGCTTGCACAAAAGGCTCAGAATCTGCACGACGAATAACAGGAAGATCTCGACACAATAATGTGTTAATAGCGGCTCGAGCCCAGCGGCGTGGAACCCGCAGCCCGCCATCCATCGGTGAATATTCCGACCTTCCAAGATTCATTAATAGATAGGATTTAGTACCTAAAAATCCACCACCCAAACTTTCGTGGGTCTTAATCGATGCCATATAGCGAGGATAGTTTCCTTCTTTATGGGTCCCGATAACACTTAAATTATATTTCACAGGGTTTAGATTAATCGGTCGTAGACCTAAAAGATCTCCAAATTGAACTAATTCAGTCTGCAAATAAACTCGAGTGGGGTCAGTATAAGATGTAGCTTGGGCTAAAGCTATTTTCAATCCGATACTCTTATTAGCAAAATAAGTGGTGGGAGTAGGCTTTGGTGGGGCGCCTGGGTTTTGGATTGGCCCACTTGTTCGCAAAGCTTCCATCGAGTATTTTCCCACAACAACATCTGAATAGTTTACTCCAGCAGTAAATAAAGTTCTTGTTACATGAAGCGCACTTTCACCTTGATCATAAATAAAACGCGTCAATGCATTAAAAGTTAAACCTTGAGGAAGAGCTGCACCGAAATCATCAGTCGGAAACCAAGTTCGATGAAAATCGTTAAATCTTTGTAAAACCAATCGCCCTTGGGGTGTATCTGAAGCCATACGCCCCTCAGCGCTTGCAGGTGATGAGTTAAGTTTACCACTATCAAGAACTTGCATGCAGGCATTCACTGCAGTTAGGGTTCTGCTAACAACACTCGCTCTGAGTGGATGTTTAAATGGAAGTCGTGTTCCTGTTATATTGGCATAGCAGCGATTAAATAAAGCAAGCTCACTTAGATTTTCAACTTGCGCTGAAACTTGAATACTAATACTAAAAATTAAAATAGAGAATAAGACGGCTTGTTTCAAATGTCTCCCCCATTCAGAACTAGTCTCATAGACATTTTGACGTAATTAAATCGGTATCACAGCATTTTTCTAAAAAAGTATCAAAATAAGATGGATCGATCTCAAAATGATACTGCTCTAGGTATTTAGATAGTTTTTAATTTTTTATTTCCTTCTTAACGAGCGACTCACCATCCATGGTTGCCGGCTCTCGGCATCCTGCCTCGCCGAGGTCGCTCGTTAAGAAGGAAGTAAAAAATTAAAAATATAAATAACTAGATTTGGTGGGTAGGGTACGGGGAGAGGCTTTTGCGACAAGCAACTTTTAAATTTGAAGCATCAATATTAATAAATGCTACGCAATACTAACTTAGATTTTTGGATTTTAAGTTTTTTAGATTTGTATTTACCTTTACCAGCGACCTCGACGAGCCAGGAGGGCGAGAGTCGGCAACCATGGATGGTGAGTCGCTGGTAAAGGTAAATACAAATCTAAAAAAGCTACAAAACTAAAAACCTAAATTCGATTTTTAAGATTACGTACGGCCATTTTATTTGAACATAACGACTTCGCTACATAAACTTTTCGCGAATTAACCTCATTTTTTTTGAATTTAATAAATTCTCTTTGTCGAGGGGACATGTGACTGATTTCTTCGTTAGATTTCCAACCAATATTGGTTTTGTGAACAGCTTCCGTATAATAGCAATGACCTGTATTTTCTTTGTACAGTTGTTTGCTGGATTGAGCTCTTGAGTTGTAATTAAACTCATTTTTAGCCGCCAGAGCGGGTGAAATCACTGCTAAAATCATCATAATGCAAATAAGGTTTTTCATAGAGTCCTCTTGTTATGTTTTCATTAGTGAATTTCAATTTGAAGACCAAGTTGATTTGGATCTTATAAAATAATTAAAACTGTCTCAAATTGAGACCATTTCAAAGTCAGAAGTGTCAAACTTTCAGACAAACATGTAGACTCTTCCCAGCCATAGATTGCAGAGTGCAAATATGATAAAACCAACGGGCTATGGAAAATAATCTACGAAAAGGTCAGCTTGAATTAGGCATGCAAAGAGCCCGTGAAAAGGATCGTAATCACCATTTGGGTGGTCGTAGTTTTTATTTTTTCGACTTCGATGATAATATCGCATTCCTGACCACTCCACTTGTACTTTTCCATAAGAAAACAGATCAAGAGCTTCACATTTCAAGTGGAGAATGGGCAAAAGCTCACTCCTTAATTGGGCTTTCAGGTATTTATCAAGACTACGAAATTCGCTTTGATGATCGTATTGGAACCTTCCGCTATTTTCGCGATCAAGAGCTTAGCGAATTAGAACGTCTTGGTTATGAACATCAAATTTTTGTTAAGGATGTAAAAGATATTCTGAAATTTCCTGATTTCGACTGGAAAGGACCATCCTGGGAATGTTTCTACCATGCAACATTTAATCAACGCCCAATTTCTGTAATTACAGCGAGGGGACATAGTGCTGAAACTCTTAAAGAAGGTATTCGGATCTTTGTAGAAAATAAAGTGTTGCCATTAGAACCGAATTATTTGAGTTTATTCGCGGTGAGTAATAATCAGACGCGTCTCGAATTAGGTGATGATCAATTTATAATGAATACGGCTCAACTAAAACAGAAAGCTATTCGAGCTTCGGTTGAACGTGCTGTTGAAATTTATGGTTACAATGATCACCATCGATTTGGCATGTCAGACGATGACCCTAAAAATCTTCAGCTCATATACGATGAAATGAAGCGTTTAAAGTCAGATTATCCACAAATGTCATTTTTTTTAATTGAGACGCACAATGGTGATTTTATAAAGCACGAGATCACTCTTTCCTCGACGCAGTCAATTGTACTTTCGCATCATCAATTGAGCCTTTTTGAAACACTGTAGCCAAAAGTCGTGGTCGCTTTAATTTTCAGGACACTTTCCGATGAGTCCATTATCCTCATAAGATAAAGGCAGGTTCTGATGAAACCACGTAACTTTTCGATTTTGCTACTTTCATTTTCGGTCCTCTCGGTTAATTTTAGCTTTGCTCAGAGTAAAAGCAATTTGGAGTGCCGATATCTTCCAATGATCGAGGAAGGTTTCTTGCGTAATCATGTCAAGTATAGCAAGCGTGACAAAGAACTGGAAACTCAGCTCATTGATCAATACACCAAAAGATTAGACGCCACAAAAATTTATCTGACCGAAGATGACGTTGCTAAAGTAAAAAAAATGATGACTGGGGTTTTTGATAAAACTAAAAGCAATGATTGTAGCTTTTTAGCAGAATCGCAAAAAATTATTTTAGAAAGAGTTCGTGATCGTGCTGATTTTGCTAAAACATTTTTAGGGAAAAATTATAAATTTGATCCAAAAACAGAATTTTCTTATGATCCTGACCATAAGACCTTTTCTAAAAACAAAGACGAGGCTAACGAGTATTTAAAAAAATACATTCATTTTCAAATAGCCAATTATCTAGCGACGGATATGAAATTGGATGAGGCTAAATCCAACGTTATAAAAAACTATGAAAGAGCCTTGAAGCGAACTCGAGAAACTGATCAAGACGATTTGTACGCTGGATATTTAGACAGTTTTGCTCGAGCATTAGATCCTCATTCTAGCTTTTTCTCTCGGGATGTTCTTGATGATTTCGAAATTCAAATGAGACTTTCATTAGAGGGCATCGGTGCCACTCTTTCTTCGCAAGAT
This sequence comes from Bdellovibrionota bacterium, assembly GCA_038043185.1. Lineage (GTDB taxonomy): Bacteria > Bdellovibrionota > Bdellovibrionia > Bdellovibrionales > Bdellovibrionaceae > UBA5009. The sequence goes on along the minus strand of JBBTCO010000026.1, from coordinate 87,506 downwards.
GGCTTCACCGTTGTTGAACAGTTGGTTCCAGGGGGAGCAGCAGCGCGCTCGGGCTTAATTGAACCACAAGATAAAATTATTGCTGTTGGACAAGAAACAGGTTCAATGGAAAATGTTATCGATGAAGATTTAAAGGATGTTGTTAAAAAAATTCGTGGAAAAAAGGGAACAAAAGTTAAGTTATCAATCATGAGAAAAGGCAGTGATAGCAAAAAAAGATTCGAAGTGACTTTAACGAGAGATAAAGTGAACTTGGAAGATGAAGCTGCGCAAATTCATTACATCAATAAAGATGTCAATGGCGTTAAGAAAAAATTGGGCGTAATTAATTTCCCATCCTTTTATGCGGATTCGCGACGAGGGGGAAGATCGAGTGCGACTGATTTAAAAAATATAATTAAAGAGGCCAGAGAAGGTAAGGCAGATGGATTGGTTCTGGATTTGTCGAATAATGGCGGTGGAAGCCTAGAAGACGCTGTTAAAATCGCCGGACTTTTTTTCAAAAAAGGAAATGTTGTTAAACAATCAGCAAAGGGAGAAAGTAAAGCTGAACAAACTTTGGCTGATGAAGATGCGGCTGTTGATTGGTCAGGTCCTCTTGTTGTGCTAACAAGCAGAATCAGTGCAAGTGCATCTGAAATCGTCGCGGGAACTTTGCAAGATTACAAACGAGCTGTCATCGTTGGCGGCGATCACACTTTTGGAAAAGGCAGCGTTCAATCGGTAATGCCAATTCCTAGCAATCTTGGAGCAATTAAAGTAACAGTGGGAATGTTTTTCATCCCTGGTGGTCGATCCACTCAACATCAAGGGGTTGAGGCCGATGTGGTTTTGCCTGGACCTTATAGTACTGATGAAATTGGTGAAAAATCTTTGGATTACAGCTTGCCCCCAAAAAAAATCGACTCTTTCATATCGAGCGAATCTTATGTTCATGAAGGAGAGGGCATGTGGTTAGAAGTGAAACCGGATTGGTTAAAATCTTTGAAAGAGAAGTCTCATGTGCGCGTGGAAAAATCAGATGATTTCAAAAAAGTTCTAGAGGAAATGAAAAAATCAAAAGAGCGTGGCAAAGTCATTAAGGTCAGCGAAGTCTTAAAAGATAAAAATGAAAAAGATAAAAAAGATAAAGCAAAAAAGAAATTCAGTAAGGATGAAAAAACTAAAGAATATTTGAAACGCGCTGACATTCAAGAAGCGTCAAATGTGCTTTTGGACTTAATCCAGACTGGAAATACGAAGCTGCCACCTCAGGCAAATAATTGATGATGGAAATGCAAAGAGAACCAAGATCTGCGTTTATCGTAGATCTTGGACAGATCGAAAAGCTCAGTCATCAGATGACAGAAGAGAATCGAGCCTTTGCCACCTTTCTAAAAACACAAAATTCTGCTGAAATTGATGATGTTGTAGCCGAGCTCAGCCAGTCGGTGTCTCGGCAAATCGATTGTAAAAAGTGTGGAAATTGCTGTCGCTCTTTAACTGTATCGCCTGATTACCAAGATATTTCAAATTTAGCGGCAGCCCTAGAGCTGGAAACTCTGGAGTTTAAAAGAAAATACATGAAACGGGATGAAGAGGGTGACATGGTTTTTAAGCAAAGACCTTGTCCCTTGCTGAAGGATGGACTTTGCTCTGCCTATGATAGTCGGCCCAAAACTTGTCGGACTTATCCTCATTTGGAAAAAAACAATGTGATCGCCCGTTTGGGAAATGTACTGGGAAACCTGAAGGTTTGTCCCATTGCTTTTAATACTTTTGAGCTATTGAAATTAAGATTTACTTAAGATCAGCTTTTACGCGCCTCAACATATAAAAAAGCGCAGACAAAACGAAGAGATGCCGATACAAGAAGGACTTCCCCTAAGGAGAGTTTTGTTTGAAAACATCGAGTAAATCGGGCTTAAAGATAGCGCCAAAATCGAGGCTTCAATTAAATAAAAAGAAGTCTTTAAAAACGCCGAAATCTGGCTCTGCTAAAGATGCCTTTTCGGGTCTTTCTAAAGAGCTTCTCGTGCAGATGCACGACCTAATGGTGAAGTCTCGTGTATTGGAAGAGCGTTTGATAAAAATTTATCGTGCTGGTGAATCGTATTTTTGGATCGGGGGGCCGGGGGAAGAGGCTTGGGGTGTTCCCATTGGTTTATTGGCTAAAGTGGGACAAGGTTTAGATCATGATTTTTTTCATCTGCACTATCGTTGCACGCCAACTCTGATTGCTTTGGGGATGCCGATGGTTGATTCTATTCGCTTGATGATGAATCGTGCGACAGATCCTTCGACGGGTGGAAGAAATTTTTCAAATCATTATTGTTTTCCCAAGTGGAATTTGGCTTCCGTCACTTCACCCATCGAAGTGCAGTATTCAATTGCTTGTGGGACGGCTCATGCGCAAAAACGGGCCGGGAAAAAAACGATCTCAATTGTTACCGGTGGTGATGCTGGTACAGCTGAAGGTGATTTCGCTTCTTGTTTAATTTGGGCCTCACGAAAAGGTAACGAACTTCCACTTTTGATCACAGTGCAAAATAACAAATGGGGAATCTCAACTTGTTTCGACGGACAACATGGCGAGACAGAAATTGCGGATCGCGCTCGGGCTTTTAATATTAAATCGCGAGTGATTAACGGCAATGATCCAGTTGAGTCTTACTTAGCACTTAAAGAAGACATGGAGTATATACGTAAAACAGGCAAACCTGCATTTATCGAAGCGCAAGTGTCGCGATTGTATGGGCACTCTTCGGCCAGCGGCGCGAATGCTGTGAGCAACGAGATCGATTGTGTGAAAGAGTTTGAAAAAAAATTAATTAATCATGGTTACATTTCGAAAGATAAGGCCCAGGCTGTATGGGATAAATATGAAGAAGAAGGTTTACGTGCGGTCGAGATTGCACGAAGTGAACCTCTTCCGACAGCGGAAAGTGTCTGGGATCATATTTATGCTCATAATGAAAATGCCGATTGGAGGAAATTCTAATGTCCAATATGGCACAAGCCATTCGCATGGCACTTCATTATGGTGAAACGCACCTGGGATTAAAAGATGTTTTTGGTCAAGATGTGGGGGCTCCTTTGGGTGGAGTTTTTACGGCAACTCAAGGGTTAAAAACCGCTTGGAACACGCCCTTGGATGAGCGTGGAATTATTGGCATGGCTATGGGGATTGCCATGACAGGCGATCGTTGTGTCGCTGAAATTCAATTTTGTGATTATATTTTCAATACCATCGATCTTTTAAAAATTGCTGGTAATACTCTTTGGTGTACAAACGGACAATACAATTTACCGATGGTGGTGATGACTCCGGTAGGTGCAGGCATTCGTGGTAGCGTTTATCATTCCCATTCTTTTGATGCTTGGGCCTCGCGCTTATCTGGCTGGAAAGTGGTTATGCCATCAACACCCTTAGATTCTTATGGATTGATGTTGTCGGCTATCGAAGATCCCAATCCCGTTTTGTTTATGAAGCCAAAAGCTTTGATGCGTGTTCGTGGAGAAGAGTTAATTCCTGGCGAACCCAGCGAAGAAAAACAATTGAAAGCGATGATTGATGCTCCCATTGGTGATCGCAGTCAGTGGAAACCAAAATGGCCAAAGCTTGAACCTCACATGATTCCTATTGGTCAGGGAAAGATCACTCGTTCGGGCGAACAAATTACTGTCGTCAGTTATGGTCGAATGTTATTGATTTGTAATGAAGTCGCTGATGAGTTAGCTCGTGAAAATATTTCGGTTGAGGTCATTGATCTTCGTTCAATTTATCCTTATGACTGGCAAATGATTAAAGAATCTATTTTAAAAACTGGGCGAATTTTATTCGTGAATGAAGACACCGAAGTGACAAACTTTGGCGAACATTTGGCTTATCGAACAACTCAAGAAATGTTTTACCATTTGTTGGCGCGCCCGCGAGTTCTTGCCGGAAAAAATCTTCCTGGCATTGGTCTTCATCCTTATCTTGAAGATAACTCGGTTCCTCAGAAATCCGAAATCGCGGCAGCGGTTCGAGAAATTATTTCTGAGGTTCCCTAAAAATGTCCAAGAAATCGGCTCCATCGCGTAAGCGAGTTCAAAAAAAATCCCATTTTATTAATTTTGATAAATACGATCTTTATATGAAATCGGTTCAATCACCCGACGCTGATGCCGAGTTTTTACGTGATACCTATAAAGATCTTAAGGGAAAGAAAGCACAAATTTTAAGAGAAGATTTTTGTGGAACCTTTGCGCTTTCTTGCGAGTGGGTGAAGCTCAATTCCAAACATCAAGCTTGGGGTGTGGATTTAGATCCCGAGCCAGTGGATTATGGACGTCGTCATTTATTGAGTAAACTTAAACCGCCTCAGCAGAATCGTCTTCATTTGGTCGAGGGGGATGTCTTAGATATTGAATTGCCGGAAGCCGATATTTCCTTAGCAGTGAATTTTTCGTATTTTATATTTAAATCTCGTCAGCAAATGAAAAAATACTTTCAGCAAGTTTTGAAGAGCTTAAAGAAAGATGGATTATTTTTCATCGATGTGTTTGGTGGTGGCGCCTGCCAGGATGCCGCTATGGACATCCATAAATTTAAAGGTTTCAGTTATCGTTGGGAACAAGTCGGATTTGATCCGATTTCTAATGAAGCTTTATTTTATATTCATTTTACCGTTGGCAGTAAAAAAATTAAAAAAGTTTTTTCTTACGATTGGCGTCTTTGGACAATCCCCGAACTTCGTGAATTGATGGACGAGGTTGGTTTTCGCAAAACCCATGTTTATTGGGAAGGCACGAATAGAAAAGGCGAGGGGAACGGAGTTTTTACAAGGACGGAGCAGGGAGAACCTTGCGATAGTTGGATTGCTTATATTGTCGCGGAAAAGTAAGGTTAGCTACCGCCCTTGTGGCCTTCCTGTTTTCCTGCTGGGGCATCTTTCCTGTCGTCAAACTTCTTGCAGTAAGCAGGGGCTGGATATCCACAGTTTGTCATCATGCTCGTGCAGAGAGCATAGGGTGTTACAAGTTTTCCTGAGCTTTTTAGGCCACCTGTTTCTTGATATTTCTCTAGCTCCTCAACACAGCCAAAAAATGGATCATTTTTTCCAATGAGCGTGTTTAGTTCCGACTTAGCTTCTTTTATACCCTTTATAGCCAATTGCTTTTGCGTTTCTGGCTTAAGGTTTTTGAAGATGTGTTCTTCCTTCTCTTCGTCATCTTCCTGAGCTGTTCTGGGAAAGAGTGTATCAAGAAGCTCGTAGTTTTTTTGGCCAAAGATTATTTCAGTTAATTGATTGAGTTTAGCTTCATGATTTTCTCTTTTTACCTTGGTATCGGTTTTTTCGGGCTTGCTAACGATGAAATTCGTCAAAGGCTTCATATTTGTCTTGTTCTCCTTGTAAGATCCTTTATCGGCTTTGTTATAATAACAAACGCCATAAGTCGAAACGTAATCAACAACACTTGCAAGGTAACTATATCGAACTCTATTAATGGTCTCCCTGTCACTTAGTCTATGATCCAAGCTCGCTGCATTTGCATCCATTGGAGTATTTCGAGCTTGTAAAGCTAAAGCAGCAAGGTATCTCTCTGAAGGATCTTTACCAGTTAGCTTATGAACTCCACCACTAACGCATTTTAAGCGCGTGACATTATAAAAGGTGCTGTCATCCTCATCTTCAAGCATGAGTGTTGGTGCTGGTTGTGGTGCAGCCAACGCATTTATACCAACCCCAAAAAGCATCACAAAAATAATAAGTATCGATTTCAACATAATTTTCCCCTTGCTCAATCCGAAGCAAAAAAAATGATCTTCCTCTATTATCCTACCAAAAATATTCAAAATTAAAACCTAGCCCAAGACCCAAGCCCAGCTACTTGCGATGCCCTTCCCTTAAACACAAGCCTGTTTAATACTCCCAACTCAATTCTTTTAGAGTTTGAAAGTTATTTCTCGCAAAAGTTCTCCCGCTACCCAACGATTTTAGCTATTTAGTAGTTTTTTAAAATTTTGTTTTCTTCTCAAAAGCGACTCACCATCCATGGTTGCCGGCTTTCGGCATCCTGCCTCGCCGAGGTCGCTTTTGAGAAGAAAACAAAATTTTAAAAAACTACTAAATAGCTAAAATTGACGATTAGGCGCATTTGCTTTTGCGAGAAATAACTTTCAAACTCTAAAAGAATTGAGTTCGGCCATTGTAAACAGGCTCTTCATTTGCAGCCCCAGCTCTTGTAGCTTGGTATCTGGGCTTTGGCCCCGGTGAATGACGCACACGACGTGGTCAACAAAGGCGCCAGCATTTCGCAGATCCTGTGTGCTCAGTAAAACTTGTCCGCCGGTGGTGATGACATCTTCAACGATGCAAAAGCGTTTTCCTTTGGGCTCGAAGCCCTCGGCAAATTGGCAGGTGCCATAATCTTTGGCTTTTTTTCGTACAAATAAAACGGGGAGTCCAGTTTCAAAAGACAAGGCGGTGGCCACTGGGATGCCACCCATTTCAAGACCAGCAAGCGCATCAATGTTAGAGGGCAACAAGGAAGTCATTTGTTGAGCGATGGCTTTTAATAATTGCGGCTGACTTTCAAATCTGTATTTATCGAAATACTCATTGGAAACCTGCCCAGACCTTAGTTTAAAGCTGCCAGTAAGATGGGATATATCGTAAATGGCCTTGCCTAATTGGTCTCGAGTCATTTTGGCTCCTTTAGCTTGGCTTAAATTATGCTTTTCAAAGACCTTTGAGAAGCATTTCTGGTGGGAGAAACTAATTGATGCAAGACAAAAAGAGATCAGATCTACAAACTGTTAGTCTTTTCTTAATATTGGGGGCTTTGACTCTTGCAGTGGTTTTATTCTTTCAGCTGGTGGTAATGAGTCCCCAGCTCTTTGTTGAGATGGCTACAAAATAATTTTTGTTCGGCAGGACATGCTAAAGTCGAACCTTGAAAATCCGATAAGCGAAGGTAGCAGGAGCAGGTCATTGAATAATGGCATTAAAATATTTATTTATTTAAGTGCAATCGCGCTTGTGATGCTTATGGGATTCTATTTTGAACTCAATGGCTAGCCCTCTTTTGATAAAAATAGGATAGCCCGTCAGCTTCAATTATTTTTTTTGCTCGTCGAGACGCTTTTGTTGATATTTTTTAGACAGCTCTTCTTGGACATTTCGAGGAGCGGCGTTGTACTTTAAGAACTCCATCGAGAACTCGCCTTTTCCTTTTGTCGCAGATCGAAGATCAGTCGAATAACCGAACATTTCAGTTAAAGGAACTTCCGCTTCGATAACGACACTGCCTTCGAAAGAAGTTGTGCCAGTGATAACACCACGTCGCTGATTGATTTGGCCTGTCGCTGGTCCCTGATATTCCTCGGGAACAGTTGTTTCCAATTTCATAATAGGCTCAAGAACTGTTGGCTTAGCTTTCATGTAAACTTCACGCATAGCTGCCATCGCACAAATTTTGAACGCCATATAACTGGAATCGACATCATGGTAAGAGCCGTCATCCAAGTAAACTTGAACTCCAACGATAGGGAAACCTATCAATGGGCCCTTAGCACATTGTTCTTCGAATCCCTCTTCAACCGCAGGAATAAATTCTTTTGGAATACGACCGCCGACAACGCGGCTTTCGAAAGCAAAAGTAATTTTTTTCTCTTTTGTTTCTGCAGTTTCTTCCAATTGAACAATTTCACCGCTGATTTTAGCGAATTGTCCCGAACCACCCGTTTGTTTTTTATGAGTGTATTCGAACTTGGCCCCTTGGCCGATCGTTTCACGGTAAGCCACTTGCGGTTGTCCAACAATAACTTCACAATTGAATTCCCGTTTCATCCGCTCGACGTAAATTTCCAAATGAAGCTCGCCCATTCCAGAAATAATGGTTTCAGCAGATTCTTCATCCCGGTGAACTCGAAATGTGGGATCTTCTTTTCTAAACTTTTGCAAAGCTTTCGAAAAATTGTTCGAACCTTGTTTGTCTTTTGGAGCAATGGCCAAACTGATCACTGCATCTGGAATAAACATCGATTGCATGGCAAAATTAAGTTTACCATCTGTAAAAGTGTCACCTGAAGCACAATCAATTCCAAACACCGCAACGATGTCGCCTGACAAAGAACTACTAATTTCATCCATTTTATCAGAATGCATTCTCACTAAGCGAGGAACTTTAAGGGATTTTTTATCTGTTGTGTTCGTGATAAAATCACCAGTAGAAACTTTACCTTGATAAATTCTCATGTAAGTGAGCTGACCAAATTGAGTTTGTTGAAGTTTAAAAGCCAATGCGACTAGAGGTTTGTTATCATCTGGTGTTAGATCAACTTTTTCTTCGTTTTTATCCAAATTAAGAGCGTGCTCTTTTTTCTCTTGAGGTGTTGGTAAATAATAAGTGACGGCATCCAACAATAATTGAACACCTTTATTTTTAAAAGCGGATCCGCAGAAAACAGGGCAAAGTTTCAAACTGATCACGCCTTTTCGAATAGCAGCACGAAGTTCATCGAGAGTAGGTTCTTGTTCCATCAAGAATTTTTCACCAATGGCGTCGTCGATATCAGCAAGTTTACCAATCATTTTTTGGCGGTATTCTTTGGCTTGATCAACAAGATCTGCGGGTATGTCGACTTCTTTTATGACTTCACCACTAGCGCCTTCGTTGACGAAAGCTTTCATGGTGACAAGATCCACACAACCTTTGTGATGTTCTTCTAAGCCGATGGGAATTTGCACCATGACGGCATTCAGACGAAGTTTATCAACCAAAGCTTCGCATACGCGAAAAGGGTTGGCGCCTTGACGATCCAGTTTATTAACAAAAGCTAAGCGCGGAACTCCATAACGTTTCATCTGACGATCAACTGTGATGGATTGGGATTGAACTCCAGCAACTCCACAAAGAACAAGAATCGCTCCATCCAATACGCGCAATGAACGCTCAACTTCGATGGTGAAATCCACGTGCCCCGGGGTATCAATCAAATTAACTGTGAAATCTTTCCAGTAAACTTGAGTCGCAGCAGATTGGATTGTAATTCCTTTTTCTCTTTCAAGATCCATAGAATCCATGGTGGCTCCGACGCCATCTTTGCCTTTAACTTCATGGATCTGATGAATTTTTCCGCCGTAAAATAATATACGTTCAGAGAGTGTCGTCTTTCCCGAGTCTATGTGCGCGGAAATACCGATATTTCGAACTTTGGTGATGTCCCATTTATTTGCCATTTTTAGCCCTTGTTCGTTGGGTTAATTGTTGAAAGAACCATCGTGGTTATCACTAATTAGGTGAGAGGGCAAAAGAAGAAATGTTTGTCTAATTACGCAATGCAAAAAAGGACATCGCCAAGTGCGGCTTTTCACTTCGAAGCGCCTCTGGGATAATTCAGCAGATGGATGCGAAAGAACGACTCACTCAGCTCAAACAACATTTTCCTTATCCCGAGTTTCGTGCAGATCAATCCCGAATCATTGAAAGAGTGTGGGGTGGGAAGAACACTCTGGCTTTGATGCCGACGGGCTCGGGGAAAAGCCTGTGCTATCAATATCCCGCGAAACTGCAAAAAAAATTAGTGGTGGTGCTGTCACCCTTGATTGCGTTGATGCAAGATCAAAAAGCGAAAGCGGAAGAATTAGGAATTTCGGCGACAGAAATTCATTCGAATATTGGCAGTGAAGAGAGAATTCAACGGCAAAAAAAATTAAAAGCAGGAAATTATAATTTGTTATTTGTCACTCCAGAGCGATTTTCAAAAACCGAATTTCGTGAGTGCTTGCAAGATCGAGAGATTTTTTTATTGGCGGTTGACGAGGCTCATTGCGTTTCTTTGTGGGGTCATGATTTTCGTCCCGATTATGCAAAAATTCCTGAGATTAGAAAATTTTTAAAGAATCCACCGGTTTTGGCTCTGACCGCCACAGCAACGCCGGATGTGCAAAAAGACATCTTAGAAAAAATAGGGATTGATCAGGACTCGGAAATTATTTTTTCTGGAATTGAGCGGCCGAATTTAGCTTTTAATGTTCATGAAGTTTATGGTTTAAATGAAAAGCTAGAAAAATTTCATGAACTTTATCTTGAGTTTAAAAAATCAGGAGGTTCAGGTTCGGTGATTTTGTACAGCGTGCTGATTCATACTGTGCAGCAAATTTCGCGATTTTTGTCCAGCAAAAAAATCCCGTTCGAGACTTATCACGGAGATTTGCAGGCGCATCAGCGGCGAAGAGCTTTAAATAATTTTATGAGCCAACCGAACAGTGTCATGGTCGCGACACCCGCTTTTGGGCTTGGTATCGATAAAAAAAATATTCGGCAGATTTTTCATTTTGAAGTCCCCTCTTCTTTGGAAGAGTATTTTCAACAATCAGGAAGAGCCGGTCGGGATGGGAAGACTTCGGAATGCCATTTCCTATTTGATGAGGAAGATGTTCATATTCAAATGGAATTTATCAAGTGGTCCCATCCTGAAGAATCTTACATTCGTCAAATTTATCAACTGATAAGTAAAAATAAAGATCGCTGGCAACAAGAAGGAAATGATTTCTTAAGAGAACAAATCAGCTTTAAAAATAAAAAAGATTTTCGTGTTGAGGCCGCTGTGAATATCCTCGAGCGCTGGGGTTGTTTGGAAAAATCAGGTGATGACGGCACTTGGATCTTGCATTTCGAGCCGACTGAAGAAATGTTTTTGCTCGAGGACTCGGTGCTGCTGACAAAATCGCAAAATGTAAAATTACTTGAAATGTTAAGATATGCTAAAGAAAAAGAACAATGTCGTTTGCAAAAGATCTATAAATATTTTGGTCATCAAGGAGTAGAATGTGAACAGTGTGACATTTGTCGATCCTAAAGATTACCAAGCTGTTTTAGACTTCGACTTGGCCGAATTTGATTTGGCTGAGGGGTTGGTGGCTGTGGGCGGCAGTTTGGACGTGAGTACGCTTTTTCAAGCTTATTATCATGGTATTTTTCCATGGCCACAAGAAGAATTGCCGATGTTGTGGTTTTCGCCCGATCCACGCGGCGTTCTTTTTTTTGAAGATTTCCATCTGTCGGATCGTCTAGAAAAAGAATGGAAAAAGAAAAGTTCTGAGTATGAATTTAGCTTCAATAAAGCTTTTGATCAGGTGATCACCGAATGTCAGAAGCAAATTCGCCCGGGTCAAAAGGGCACGTGGATTTTGCCTGAATTAAAACAAGCTTATTCGGATTTTCATCAAGAGGGCTTTGCTCATTCCGTTGAGTGTTGGCGCGAAGGCGAATTGGTTGGTGGTCTTTACGGAGTATTAGTCCAAGGAGTTTTTAGTGGGGAAAGCATGTTTCATAAAGAAAATAACACTTCGAAGTGGTGCTTACTTCAAACGGTGAATCGTCTGCGAGAATTGGGATTGACTTGGATGGATACGCAAATGGTGACGCCTGTTGTGGCCGCAATGGGCGGCAAAGAAGTTCCTCGTTCTGAATATTTACAAATGCTTTTGCGCAGTCAGCAGGGGAAGTAAGTTCTTTGGGGCTTTAGATTAAGATTTACCCACACTGAAAATCCTCGGTCAGTCCTCGCGCCTGCTGGCGCTGTGGATCTAGATTTTCAGTGTGGGTAAATCTTAATCTAAAGCCCGAAAGAAAATCTACTTAGCTCCTTTGCTGACTGTGCAAAATCATTTGCAAATATTCAGACCGAGGAATTTTTTTAGGCGTAAGGTTTTTAAAAAGATGCAGTGTAGTGGATGCCAAGGACGGCACCGGAAAGTTTCTCATCACGCCATTCCATATTGACATTGTTCATAGTGATAGCCAATAGGACATCCGTTTTTTCAAGATGATAGAAATAGCCGAGACCTGTTGAAACCGCGCCGACATTTTCTGAAGAATTTATATTGGCTTCGGGTGCGGTAAGTCGATTTGCGTACATGGATAATTTTGCATCAAAACGGTTGTAGGAGGCAAAAGCGCCGTGTTGCTCGTTGAAGTAATAACCAATGCTTGTGCCAATTTTATTTTCTCGACCACTAGCTCCTGCTTCAATGCCATTTTCAACTTGAGTGTTTTTTGCAGATCCAACCGAATCAAAACACAAGAATCCACAAGAGCTTGTTGATTTATAAGCCGCGACAACAGATTGATCTAAATTGGCAGTGATAAAAACACCTTTTCCAGTTTCTCGGAGATCAATAACTTTAAATTTAAGTTTTTGCAAAATCGGGAGCAATAGAGAGTTCAAAAGGAATATCGTAGATATATCGAGTATATAGTAAAGAGAGATCAAGTCCAGCAAGACCCAGGATGGTATTCTCTGAATCAGTTGCGTAAAGTAAGTTGTTATCAAAATTAAAATTATTAACAAGATTCTTCGTTGGATTAACGGTAAATCTTTGGGTCTCTGCCTGCATCTTGAAGCCAAAGCCATTGCTTTTATGAAAGGTTGGCACTTCAGAGGTGGGTGGTCTCATTCGAAAGTAAATGTCTTTTTGAGGAGATCCGGCACAAGCAGCAAGTAAAAATAAAACAAACAATACAATTAAATTTTTCATAGTTTTGGCAAACTATATAAGTTAATTTAATTTACAATTAAAAGTTAACAAAAAAATTAACAACAATTTTTGCTGTGAAATAAGTCACAACAAACCGTGTCCAAAACCCAACACAAATTAGTTTGATTTCCAAAAATTATTTTTACCCACACTGAAAATCTAGATCCACAGCGCCAGCAGGCGCGAGGACTGACCGAGGATTTTCAGTGTGGGTAAAAATAATTTTGGGTTAAATAAAAATAATCTTATTGGTCGAAATCTTGGGGCGCCACTTGCAAAACTCCTGACTTGTTCCAAAATTTTATTGGTGGTTGAGCTTTGTTTTTTTTGTAGTTAATTTCGCTCGCCAGCTGATTGTTCGCGTGCCAGGTTCGGCAGAAGCCCTGTCTGAGACCCATTTCGTAATTGCAGTCCGTGATAATTTGTCCGCGGCTATTCCATTCATTGAGTTTTCCATGAAAACGTCCATTTAAATAATTTGTGCGAACATGAATTTTGCCATTGCGGTGAAAAGATTGGAAGTCGCCCTCCATGAAACCATTTTTCCAAGTTGATGTTGTATCGGGATTCCCATCAGCATACCAAAAATGGGTTACACCTTCTTTTTTGCCGTCGACGTAATTGAGCTCGGCGGATTTGTGATCGCGAGCATCGCGACAAATCCATGAGCCTTGTCGTTGATTGTTTTTGAGTTCTCCATGGCAGGCAGGTGAAAAGCGCCATTGCATCATCAAAAATAAATTGGCGAGCCACAACATCGAAGCTAAAAAAATCAGACCCGTCTTCATTTTTGATTAAATAGTTGAGTAAACAGCTGAAGGTAACCATGATAGCCAAGCTCGAGAAATGTGAGCATAAGCCACGACCAAATGCTGAGCAAAAAACTCATCATAAAAACTTGTCCTACAACTTTGAGAGGGCGTAAGTTCGCGTCTTCAAGATTTTCGGATGAGTGTGGATTCAATTTGAGTTTTTGTGTCAAGCCCTGAGCCAATGCGATTCGATGAGGCATTTCTAATTTGTAAAAATGCACGCCAACCAGGATTTTATGAGGCCGGTCAGGATCAAGGCGAGTCACGATAGCATGACAGGCCATCTGCTTTCCCCCGGGCACAAGAAATTGAATTTTTATGACTTCACCAAGGATAGGACACAAGTCTTCAGGGGCGGTGAAAGCAAGGCCCGTCAGTGAAACATTTCGGATTTCCGTGCCTTCTTCCCAAGGAACTTGGCGAGGGCCAGCTACGCGTATAAGTTCATCATCTTGTGTGTCCAAAATGTATCTTGGTGAGCGAGCATGATATCGAGCAAAGCCTTGGGTCATACCCTACTGGATCGGAGGAAAATCTAGGGAACCTTAAGTGTTTTCAGCAAAGAATCGCTTCTCAAAAAAGAGCTCACTGTAGTGATTATGGCATGTGCCTCAAAATGAGAAAAGCAAAACGTGACTTTGAATCTAATTTGAGGTCGAATTTAGGGCGTGTCCTCATTTGAATGAGGACACGCCCTAAAGGGGTTGTAAACGCAGATGGACGAAAAAAGAACAAAGAATTTAAAAAAACGACGTCGAAAAGTTGCAGCGGCCGACCATCCTTTAACTTCAGCTAAAGACTTTACCAATCGTGAAATGGGATGGCTCAATTTCAACAAAAGAGTTCTTCATGAAGCCGAAGATCCACGCACTCCCTTGCTGGAAGCCATAAAGTTTTTATCAATTTGTGGTTCAAATATGGACGAGTTTTTTATGAAGCGGGTTGGCCGTTTGAAACGACATGTGGCTTTTGGTTTAACGCCAAAGTCTTCGGATGGCCAAACCCCCATCGAACAATTGCACATGATCCGTGGAATTGTTTTGCCGATGCTGCAGCAAATGGCAAATGTGTTCAAAACATTGAAAGTTAAACTGGATAAAGAAAAAGTTTTTTTACGTAAGTGGGAAAAATTAACGGCTAAAGAAAAAGAAAACGTCAAAATATATTATATTAAAAATGTATTCCCGGTATTGACTCCCTTATCGGTGGATCCAGGGCATCCGTTTCCTTTTATTTCAAACTTATCAACCTCGCTGGGAATCACATTGAAGCATCCCGAACGCGAAGAAATTCTTTTTGCACGAGTAAAAATTCCAAAAGTTTTACCTCAATGGATTCCTGTCGAGAATGAAAATCATGAACAAATTTTTGTTAGTCTTCTTGAGGTCATTAAAGAAAATTTATCTGATCTTTTTCCAGCGATGCAAGTTTTGCAAGTGATGCCTTTTCGTTTAACTCGAAATGCCGATATTGATCGCGATGAAGAAGATGCCGAAGATTTGTTAGAACTTATTGAAGAAGAGCTTCGGCAAAGAAGATTTGCTGAAGTCGTACGTTTAGAGCATGGCCCAAATCCTGATCCTTGGATGATAAAGTTTTTAAAGGACGAGCTTGAACTTACGAATGAAGATCTTTACGAGCATCCTGGCGAGCTTGATTATACCGAACTGAATATCATTGGTGATTTAAATATTCCTCAGTTGAAATATGAAGTCTATGTAGCTGGGGTGCCGATGCCATTTGCTGATGAGAGCCAATCAATTTTTACGGTTATTCGTCACCAAGATCATTTACTTCACCATCCTTACGAAAGTTTCCGTTTGACGGTTGAACGCTTTATTCGCGAAGCCTCATTAGATCCCAAGGTCTTGGCAATCAAAATGACCTTGTATCGGACCGGCGAAAACAGTCCGTTTATCAAATCTTTAATTCGAGCTGCTGAACAAGGCAAACAAGTTGTGTGTTTGGTGGAATTGAAAGCGCGATTTGATGAAGAGAGAAATATTTATTGGGCTCAAGCTTTGGAAAATGCAGGTGTGCACGTGGTGTATGGAGTCGTCGGTTTAAAAACTCACGCTAAAACATCTTTGGTGGTGAGGCAAGAGCCAGACGGACTGAGATGTTATGCTCACATCGGCACTGGAAATTACAATGCCAGCACAGCTCGATTCTATACGGATTTGGGTTTGTTCACATCGAAAGAAGAAATTACTAACGAAATCGTTGAGTTTTTCCATTATTTAACGGGCAGATCGCTGAAGACCAATTATGAAAAATTACTAATTGCTCCGGTAAATATGTTTCAAAGGTTCAAAATGATGATTGAACGAGAAGGTGAAAATGCCAAACTGGGTAAACCGTCTCAGATCATCATCAAGTGCAATAATATGGAAGAGAATGACATCGGTGTAGCCTTGTACGCAGCTTCACAAAAAGGCTGTGACGTGGATATGATCATTCGTGGATTTTGTTGTTTGCGTCCAGGGGTGCCTGGAATTTCAGACCGAGTTCGCGTGATTTCTATTATTGGACGATTCCTTGAGCACTCTCGAGTATTTTACTTTAGAAATGGGGCCGAGGATCCGCTTGATGGCGAATTTTATATAGGTTCAGCCGATTTGATGTATCGAAATTTATACTCACGGGTTGAAGCTATAGTGCCTATTCTGGATCGTTCATTAAGAGAAAAATGTTGGGAGATGTTGCAGTTTTGTTTGAAAGATCAAAGATCAGCATGGGACATGGATTCGGAAGGTCACTTTCAACAAAGAAAAACCCTGGATCAGGGGGTTCATCAAATTTTGATGAATTTATCTAAATTAAGAGTTAAACTTGTCGATGAAAATAACCCGGAAACGAAAGACTCATGAATCTGATATTGGTCCGTCATGCTGTAGCTGAAGATCGCGAAGAGTTTGCCAAAAAAAATTTGGAAGACAGTTCACGACCTCTGACTGTTAAGGGTCGTAAAAAAATGGTGAAGATGTTGGATTGGATTTCGCCTTTGCTTGGTGAAATTGATATGATCGTTTCCAGTCCCTATGTCCGAGCCATGCAAACTTCCGAGATTTTACAAGGGATATGGAGTAAAATAAAAATTGATCAGGCCGCAGAGCTTGTTCCGCATAGTCCTCCTCAATCTTTTATGAAGTGGTTAAAAGCTCATGCTAAAGATAAAAAAAATGTAATTGCCGTTGGGCATGAACCTCATTTGTCGCTTTTTTTAAGTTATTTACTCAGCTCAAAAAATGAATCCTTTGTGGAAATAAAAAAATCTGGAATGGCCGCAGTCGAGATTGGTTCTCTGGCAGAAATAGAAACTACTCACTCGCAACTTTTGTGGCTTGTTCAGCCGAAATTTATTTGCGATTGAATGAATGCGGATTTGTTTACCTAAAAGGCCCCTCAGACTCTCAAAAAATCCTCGGTCAGTCCTCGCGCCTGCTGGCGCTGTGGATCTAGATTTTTAGAGAGTCTGAGGG
>JBBTCO010000026.1:51767-70600 GCA_038043185.1 Bdellovibrionota bacterium | reverse complement strand
GGTGTTTTGTGAAGTAAGTCGAGTTTTAGGCGGGCCATGCATTCCAAATTTCCGCCGGTTCCGACCGCGAAATCCATTGGTAAACCGGAAATATTTTTTTCAATGAAATGAGAAAGGGGTGGCATAAAATCGCCAATTAAAACTTTTAAAGACTTTTCGTGCAGTTTTCTTTTTTTAAGTTGATCCAGAATGCGTACCGTTCCCATTGGGAAACTTTGCGTCACTTTCATTTTTGCATTTTGAGCCAAAGAGACTTCAACGCTGCCTCCGCCGATATCGATAAGTAGCGCGTGACGACCCTCAAGATCAATTTCCTTCTGCACGGCTTTAAAAATCAATTTTGCTTCTTCCATTCCGTCAATAATTTCAACTTTGATATGAGATTTTTCCAGAATATATTTGACGAGTTGCTGGCCATTTTTAGCTTCGCGAGCCGCACTTGTGGCTACGGATCGGCCATAATGAACTTTGTACTTCCTATTCAAATGAGCAAATTGCAAAAATGTTTCAGCGACTTCTTTAAATGTTTGTTCCGTAATCGAACCATTTTCAAAAACATCCCGACCAAGACGCACAGGAGAGCGGAATTTTTTAATCTCGACGATGCGACCATTGCGATGGGCCGCAATCATCATGCGAATTGCATTAGACCCGACATCGATTGCCGATAAGATTTGATTCAAAGAACCTCCGTACTGCCGTCCTTTTTTGATGCCCTATTTTAACAGTGATTGCAAGTCGCCGAGATATTCGGCAGACTGGGGATGAGGTTAAAATGCGAACAACGGTTAATTTTATAAAAAATTTGAATATAAAATTATTTTTAATAACCTGTTTGGTTTCACCAAGATTGTGGGCTGATCCTTTAGAAGATCAATCTAACTTCGAATCCGATCTGGAAGTGGGAGTCGCCCTGAATTTGGTTTCCCAACCCACTGCTATGCGAGGGGCCTCGGTATTTGAAATTCCTAACTTAAAAGCTTCATTCGAAGTCACTCGGGCCGAAGGGAATTCTTTTCAGCTTGTCCTCCGAGGCACAGATAATCGGGACGCGACGAGTAAAAAATTTCAAGTCGAAGCCCAAAAAGCGGCAGTTATATTGAAATCCTTTTTTTCGAACTCTTTTTGGATCGAGGCCGGATTGATCGGGAATCCTTGGAACGAAGTCAGCGAGGAACTTTGGGATTTTCAGTTTTGGGGTGATGCCAGTTTCCCGGCCCTTCGGCGCTATAAATACTTGTCGACATCAGAATTGGGTTTTAATGCCCACTGGAATATAAATGAAAGGTTCGGACTTAGTTTATCAGCAATGAATGGAGAATCCGCCGTCGAAGCTGAAAAAGGGCCCAAAAAAGACATTCAGCTGATCCTGTGGTTTGAAGATGAAACATGGCAGGCCTCTGCGGGCTATCTGCAGGGCGCTTATGATGACGATGATACCGAAATCAGCAAAAAGGAACGACAGCTTTTTCGAGTTGCCTATGCTTGGGAGCCTATTCAGGCTGCTATTGAGTTATATAAAACGCGAGACAGCTCAAGAGCAATTAAGGCTTTGGGTATTGCTGAAGGTTTAGATTTAAGCAGCATCATAAACCAGTCAATAGAGGGTCAGGGCGGAAGCTTTACTTTGCGATGGAGTTTCAATGATTTTTACTCCTTGCGACTGCGTGCAGATCAGTTGAATCCGGCCACAAAACTTGATGCTTCAGACGTCAAATCACAAATTGTGGCTATTTCCTATGAACCAGCTCGAGGGACAAACTTTTCACTCATTTATTTGCGTACTGATCTGGGGCCAAATCATTCTTTGATCTCGAAAACCTCGGAAAAAGCCATGATTGCCTTGGGCATGCATTTTTAGAGGGCGCGTCTTAGCCACACCCTAACAAAAAGGTGATTTACTTTTGTTCTTAACTGCGTTTAATTCCATGGGGTGAGGACAACGTGGAAAGAGCCATTGATGCACAATTAGATGAATTGAAAAAACATATCCTGATGATGGGCGGTCACGTCGAGAAAGCACTTCATGAAGTGATTTTGGCGCTCTTAAAAAAAGAAGAGCATCGTTTTCAAGATGTGCATAAGATAGAAGACCAGATCAATGAAGATCAAGTCCGCGTCGATAATTTTTGCATTCAAATTCTTGCAAAGCGAAGTCCGGTCGCCAAAGATCTTCGTATGATTATGTCGATCATCAAGATCAATACAGATCTTGAGCGAATGGGCGATCAAGCAGCGAATATCGCTTTCACGGCGCAGGATTACTTAAAACGAAGTCCAGTTCCCCAAGCTCAAATCTTGGTGAAAATGTCGGAAGTGGTCCGGAAAATGGTGAAGGAGTCTTTGGATTCATTTGTTCGTGGCGATGTCGAACTTGCCAAAAAAATTCTTCTTATGGACGATGAAGTTGATACAAACAAGAATCAAGTTTTTAATGACCTCACCGAACATATGAAAAAAAACTCCCAAGATATTGAAGCCTCTTTGGATGTCATTTTGATGGCAAGAAATCTTGAGAGACTGGGCGATCATGCCACCAATATCGCCGAAGACGTCATTTACGCCATAACAGGGCAAGACATTCGTCACGGTGGAATTTATGACCGATAGACTAATGAATATTCTGGTTGTGGAAGATGAAAAGGAAATCCGCGAACTGATGTGTCTGCACTTGTTAAGACAGGGCTATAAGGTTCGTGAAAGTGCTTCCGTCGAACAAGCCCAACAGGAAATGTTGGAAACCAAATTTGATCTTTTGATCCTCGATTGGATGTTGCCAGGAGCGAATGGCCTTCAGCTATTGCAACAAATCCGTACGGAAAAATTAGATACGCGCGTGCTGATGGTGACCGCAAAAACCGAACCTCTGGATATTGTCGAAGGACTTGAAAAAGGTGCAGATGATTATTTAACAAAACCTTTTGATCCGAATATATTTATGGCCAGAGTTCGAGCCTTATTGAGAAGAGCTGACGTAAATGCAGCCACTCAAAAGGACCTATTTGAGCTGGATTCTTTGGCGATTAATTTTGCCACTTACGAAGTGACAATGAATTCAGAAAAACTTCATCTGACTCCGTCAGAATTTAAACTTCTTTCAATCATGGTGCAAAATCAGGGACGTGTTTTAACTCGAGAATACCTTATTGAAAATGTGCAGGGAGAAGGAATCAGTGTTGTTGGCCGCACGATTGATACCCACGTTTTTGGTCTTCGAAAAAAGTTAGGGGAGTGGGGCGAGCATATCGAAACTATTCGAGGAGTTGGTTACAGAGTCAAATTGGAATTGACATGAAGATGATCCGTTTTCCTTGGGGAATCTATTTTCGATATTTCATTATTCAAACTTTAGCTTACAATGTGATTTTGGTTTTCTTATTTATCGCTTTGGTTCCTTTAAGTGATGAAAAACCAAAGACATTGTGGTTTTTCTTTATTACATTTTTTATCGTCAATTTGCTTGTGGCTATTATGACTTCATTTCGGTTCACCTTTCCGGTGCACCGACTTTTGATTAAAACGCTACGTCTATCGAGTAAAAAAAAATATGCTGATTTGCCAACTTTGGACGTCGAAGATATTTTTGATCAAAAAGACGGAGAGTTCTCGGATTTTGAACGAGCTTTAGATCACATTTCACGTAAATTAAAAAAGAAAAAAGAACAGCTGCAACGAGAACGAGAAGAAACTCAAGCTTTTATGAGCGCGGTGCAGGAAGGACTTTTGAGTGTAAGCCTTGACGAAAGAGCTCTTTATTTTAATTCACAGTTTGCATCGAATTTTCTGAACGCATCCCAAATGCAGCAAGCCAATTTGAAACTCACGCAGATTTTTCGCGCGCCAGAAATCTATCAAAGTTTTCGTCGTGTGATTGATGAAAAAAAAATTCAAAGAGTGAATTTAAAACTCACTACTCAGCTGGATAATTTACCAAGAGATTTTTCAATTTCCTTGGCGCCACTAAGAAAATACAAATCCATGGATATTTACGGCGTGCTTGGAGTTTTTCATGATATTACGGATTTAAAGAAAGCCGAAAAAATTCGCATTGAATTTGTCGGAAATGCTTCTCATGAGCTCAGAACTCCGCTGACTTCGATTAAAGGTTATGTGGAAACTCTTAAAGATGATTTAAGACAACAAAACACCGATCAGGCATTTAGTTTCGTTGAAATCATTAGCAAAAATGTCGATCGACTTATTGATCTTGTGAATGATTTGTTGAGTTTATCTACACTTGAAGCGAATTCCGAGCTTAAAATTGAAAGCATTCATCCTTTACAAATTTCTGAACAGGTCATCAGTGAGCTCTCTATGTTAGCGCGAGAAAAGAACCAAGTTATTCATGTTCGCGGAAACGTCCAACCTTTCGAAGCGGATGCGGGAAAAGTCGAACAAGTTTTAAGAAATTTGATTATCAACGCAATTAAATATATTCCTAATGGCAAAAATATTCACGTGCAGTGGGAAGAAGTTGTCGGTGCTCAGGTCATTCTTCATGTAATCGATGATGGACCAGGAATTCCCGAACAGCATCATGCGCGATTATTTGAAAGATTTTACCGCATTGACAGCGGTCGTTCTCGTGATCACGGAGGAACGGGGCTGGGCCTAGCCATTGTTAAACATATTATGCAAAGTCATGGTGGGAGTGTGCAGTTGAAGAGTGAGGTGGGAAAAGGCGCCGAATTTATTTGCCAGTTTCCAATTTTAAAAAAAACTGGCTTGGCCTTGCCTTCAGCAGAGAGTCGTCGTGAGCCATGATCAATTTCAAGAATTCTATCTTGAGCTTTTTAAAGAACGTTGGCCGATTTTAAATCAAGCTTTACTTAAAGGCGAAACTCAAATGGCTCGGCGGAATGGTTGGTTGACCGAGCAACAATCGCAGCAACAGGATTTTCATCAACTTTCTTCAGAGAAGTGGAATTCTTTGTTAGAAGGATTCTTTCTTGACGAAAAAAAAATTGTTCCTCATCGAGTAGAAAGTGATCTTCTTGATTTTTATGTCATGGATCCGGCTAGTATTTTCGCCGCAAAAGCACTGCAGGTCGAGGACGGTCATCGCGTTCTTGATATGTGCGCGGCTCCCGGCGGAAAAAGTTTAATTTTAATTGAAATGTTAAAAACTTCTGGGGAAATCATTTGCAATGATGTTTCCACTGACCGCCGCGAAAGACTTAAGAAAGTTATACAGAATTATGTCCCT
The DNA here is from genome assembly GCA_038043185.1 of Bdellovibrionota bacterium. GTDB lineage: Bacteria > Bdellovibrionota > Bdellovibrionia > Bdellovibrionales > Bdellovibrionaceae > UBA5009. The sequence continues at coordinate 65,394 of JBBTCO010000026.1, read as the reverse complement.
CGCCAGATTCGATCACGTGTTTGGATTAAAGGACAAGATGGTGTTCAGTATGGCCTGCGTGAACCGGAAAGTTTTAATCGAATCCTTTTGGACGTTCCCTGCTCTGGAGAGCGACATGTGCTGTCCGACCCCAAGGCCATAAAGGATTGGTCACCGAAGCGACCAAAGGGGCTTGAGCAAAGGCAGTATGCTTTGTTGAGTGCCGCCTTCCTTGCGCTGAAGCCTGAATCATTAATGGTGTATTCGACCTGCTCACTGAATCCAAAAGAGAATGACGGAGTGGTGGGAAGGCTTCTTGAAAAGCGTGGCGATTTTGTTGAAGTCGACGAAATTAATTCTGATTCTTTATCGGGAGCAGAGAAGACGAAGTTTGGTTTGATTTATTTACCAGATCGCTGTGGTTTTGGTCCGCTTTATGTTTCTCGTCTTTTTAAGCGAAATTCTTTTAGGTCATAATGACCATAGGTCAATTTTCGGTACATGCCGACAGCTTCAATTTCGAGGTCTTCGATCACTTCACCTAATGCGAAGGTCGGAACGTAGCCTGATTGAATAATATCTTTGATGTAAGTTTGTACGACTCGATGAACAAGTTCGCCTCCATCTTCATGAGGATTTGATTCATCCCTGAGAGCTTCGCTTAACAGATGTAGCAGTCGATCACGATTTTCCATGCAACTCCTATCGGAGTATTTGTTGTGTGCTTTACGTCAACCATAGTCTTGTCGATTTTGGTCAGGCAGATTGAAGGAATGAAAAGTATGAACCAAGTCGAGTTAGAAAAGTTGATTGAATGGATAGCCCCCAGAGTAGATGGAGCCCAGCTACAAGAGGTTTATTCGCATGAACGGGGGCTAGTGCTTGGCCTTTATTTGCAAAAAACCTTTTGGCTCATCTTGGATTTGGAAAATCAACGTCCCTTTATCGCTTTAATTCAATCTGAAAAAAGTTCTTGGCTCAAAACGAAAATCACCAGGCCAGCCGGACTATTTTTGAACTCTCATGGCAAAAATCTTTACCTGTGCAAAATCGCTGTTCGCCCTGAGTTTGGTCGAGCTGTAGAAATCTCATTTCAAAACAAAAACAAGTCCTGTGACCTCGAAATGCATCTTGTTCCCCGAAGGTCCAATTTAAGGATAAGTGCTGAAGGCAAGACTATTTCGTGGCTACCATGGAAGGCTCTCGAAGCAAAATACGACATGGATGAAGGAGATATGAAAGGCTTGCGAGGTCCCGAGACTCTGCTTCAGGAGTGGTTCGATGCTGAACAAAAGCCAAACGTCAATATGAAGCGAGGGACGCATCCCCTTGAGGGGATAAAAAAAGATTTGAAAAAAAAGCTCAAAGCCACTCAAGAAATTTCTAATAAAATTCTACAGAATGAAGATGAGGCAAAAAAATTATATCTTCTTGGTGAAGAGCTTAAAATGAAGTCTTTGGAAAATTTTAAGAACACGTCGCAGGAAATTTTTTTGGATTTCAAAAAATCCACAACCTGGAATCGAGAAAAATGTTTTGAAAAAGCAAAATCAAATCTGAAGAAAAATGAAGGCGCAAAACTGCGATTAGAAAAATTGAAACTTGAAATCGATGTTTTAGAATCTAAAATTTCGAGGATTGAAGGCGGAGAAATCATTGCAGAGCCCTTTAGCAGTGAAAATTTTCAGCAGGGCCAGCGAAAGAAACATAAGATTTCAGATTCTGAAGAGAGCGTGCGATCGCGGAAGAAAACTTTGCCCTCGGGAGTGGTGGTTTTTATGGGAAAATCGGCAAAGGATAATTTGGCCCTATTGCGTCGAGCACGAGCTTGGGATTTTTGGCTCCATTTGCGAGATTATCCTGGAGCCCATGCCATTATTCATCGCGAGAAAAATCAAAATTTAAATCCCAAGGAATTGCAAGAGGTGTCGCGGTGGCTGGCTGAAGAATCTTTAGGTTCAAAAGGCTTACAAAATGGAGCTCGATTAAATGTGATTATGGCTGAAGTAAGATTTGTCAGGCCAATTAAAGGCGATGCCACTGGAAAAGTGAATTATCATTCCGAAAAAAACTTCAATTTTCACTATGAAAAGAGCTCTTGACAAGAAAACCACATCAAAACGAAGATCTTAGGGCCTGTCCTCATGAGGACAGGCCCCAAATAATCAAAAATAGAGGAGAGAACACGTGATTGAAGTGCGAAACTTATGCAAAGATTACGGGCCCTACCGGGCAATCAATAATCTCAATTTTACAGTAAAAAAAGGTGATGTAGTTGGTTTCTTAGGCCCAAATGGAGCTGGTAAGTCAACAACAATGAAAATCATTACAGGATTTATGGCGCCGACAAGTGGTTCAGCATCTGTGGCAGGATTCGATGTGTATGAAAATCCAATCGAAGTTAAAAAGCGTATTGGTTATTTGCCTGAAGTGCCGCCGGTGTACACAGATATGTATGTGGTGGATTATCTTGAATACGTCGCTCGCCTTAAGGAAGTTAGCAAAGATAAAATAAAACCTTTTGTCTCACGAGCGATTGAAAAAACAAATTTGGGTTCTGTGCAAAATCGTTTAATTGGAAATTTATCAAAAGGTTTTCGACAAAGAGTTGGGATTGCGCAAGCTATTGTTTCAGATCCTGAAGTTTTAGTTTTGGATGAACCAACAGTTGGATTGGATCCGAAACAGGTCGCTGAAATTCGTGAATTGATTCAAGAGTTGCGAGGACAGCACACGATTATTTTATCGACACATATCTTATCAGAAGTGCAAGCGGTTTGCGAAAAAGCAATTATTATCAGTAAAGGTCAAATCGTCGCTCAAGATACAATCAATAATCTTGCAAAATTGGAAAAAGGACAAAGTCGATTATTTATTCGACTACGTAAAGAAGTGACTGACCTCAAATCGGTAATCGCCGACATTGCCGGAGTTTTGAATATTGATAGCGGAGCCAGTCATCGTGAATGGAAGGTGGATTTGGGTGGTCAACAAGATGAGACCATCGAAGCCATTAGTTCACGACTAGTAGAAAAAGGTTTGGGTTTGCTTGAGCTCAGTCCAACTCGGATGGATTTAGAAGACGTCTTTTTGAAATTGACCTATGGGAAAGATAAAGGGGGCGAGGTATGAAAGGCACGTGGACCATTTGCCAAAAAGAATTGAAAGGTTTTTTGGGAAGCCCCAATTTTTATTTAATCGCATTTCTTTTCACATTAATTTTTAGTTTAACCTATTCATTAAGTTTATCGCAGTTTATCCGAAATATGAGCGCCATGGTGGCAGCACCAGGAGTGCCATCGCAACAGATGAATATCCATTATGGAGTTTTTCTTCGCTTGTTGTCCTATTTAAACTTGATGCTGATCTTTGTTGTGCCGGCCTTGACGATGAAGCTTTTTGCTGAAGAAAAAAAACTCAGAACCTTTGATTTATTACTGACGTCTCCGGTGACTTCCCTCCATATTGTATTTGGAAAATTTTTTGCAGCACTTGGTGTTGTTTTTGTTCTGGTTTTTTTAGCTTTTCTTTACCCGTTGGCGACGGCCACTTTTGCGACGGTCCAATGGGGCCCACTGATTGTGGCTTACCTTGGTATTTTCCTTGTCGGAGCGGTTTATGCGGCGATGAACTTGTTTTGTTCTAGTCTTACAGAGAGTATCTTGATCGCTTACGTGGCTTCTGTGCTTTTGAATATTTCTATTTGGCTGGTGGGTATGGGCGTTGAGGCCGTGGACGGTCAAACAGCACGTCAGATTTTCGAACACATTTCTTTAAATACTCATTTGGCGGGACTGGTTGAAGGAACAATTCGTTCCAGTGCAATCATTTTTCTATTTAGTATTTGCGCTCTCTTCGTATTTTTATGCGAAAGAGTTGTTGAATCAAATCGGTGGAGGTAATTGTGAGTAAACTTGGTAAATTATCATTCCTTTTTTCAGGTTTGTCCTTATTGGCTTTTGGTGTCGCCCGTTTTATTTTGGGTACCTGGGTTCCCTATCTTTGGATTTTTGTTGGTCTGATTGTTTTATTTTTTGCGGCAGCACTATTTGTTGATCGCATTTTCTTTAAAGAAATTTTTTCGATGAAAACGACCAAACACGGAATGAATACAGGCGTGATGATTTTGATGTTTTTCTTTTTAATGGTTGTAATTAATTTCCTGGGTGTTCGCAATATCGCGACCTGGGATTTTTCAGCAGCACAAAAGAATACCCTATCAGAGCAGTCCATTAAGCTTGTTAAAAATTTGGACTCGGAATTAAAAGTAATCTTTTTTTATAAAAAGGGGCAAGAGGGAGCCGAAGAAAATAGATCGGCTTTCCGTGAGCTTATAAAAAAATATCAGGATTTTACCAGCAAAATTAACTTGGATTTCGTCGAGGTGAATGAGCATCCTGATATGGCCAAAGAATTTGGTGTTGATAAAGGCACAGGGATTGTTTTTTTGACCTATAAGGGAAAAAAGAATCGTATTGATAAAATTGATGAACAAGAAATCACTTCGGCCTTAGTTAAAGTTTCTCGGGAAAATGAAAAAAATGTCTATTTTACTATGGGCCATAAAGAGTACAATTTAGACGAGAGCCGGGAAGCCAATGGTTTATTTCAGCTGAAAGGCTTGCTGGAAGGAAATAATTATAAAGTTAAAACTTGGGCGATCAACAGTGAGCCAAAAGCGCCAGCAGATGCTGATCTTGTGGTGGTTGCGGGACCTACTCAAAATTTTTTAGAATTTGAAGTGAAAGCCTTAAAAGAATATCTTAAGGGTGGAGGGAATCTTCTGATTGCGCTGGAAGGAACCCCAGCCGGCCTTGAGGATTTTTTAAAATTCGTAGGTATTGAGTCTCAACAAAACTTTATTTTCAATATTGTGGATCTGGGTGGGCAGGGAGGAGTCGATCCTCGTGTGACATTTGCAAATGAATTTTCGAAAGAACATGAAATTACCAAAGTATTTATTCAAAATGAAATGACTTTGTATCAACGACCAATGTCTTTGGCCAAAGCGACGACCATTCCCACGGGTTTAACCTTAACTGAGCTAGTTAAAACTTCAGCTAATTCAATTTCAATGAAAGATTTAAAAATGGGTGGGGGCGGACCGCGAGGACCATTTACTTTAGCGATTGCTGCCAAAGGTAAGTTTCCTGTAACTGCCGGTAACCCAGAAGAAGGGGCCAAGGAATTTCAACTCGTTGTCTTCGGTGATGCCGATTTTTTTAATAATCAATTTTTGATGCAAAATTTGAATCGCGATTTAATGTTAAATACTTTGGCCTTCTTAAGCAAAGAAGAAAACCTGATCAGCATCACTCCAAAAGAGATCACCAGAACTGAATTAAGCCCATCCAGTTTTAAACAAGCTGCTTTCTTTTTTGGATTTGTTATTCCACTGCCGCTGTTGATGCTGGTGACCAGTATTGGTCTATGGTTTAGAAGAAGGCATGCCTAAGAAAGGATTTAAATGAAAAAATTTTCTAGCACATGGATTTTATTTATCCTTGCTGTTGTCCTGGGTAGTTACACTTATTTTTTTGAGATATATAAAAAAGATCATGATGAAAAAAGAAAAAATGAAGAATCAAAGATCTTTAGTCTATCGAAAGACCAAGTTAATTTAATCACGATTCAAAATTCAAAAGAAAAAATGATTCTTGAGCGAAGTGTTGATGGCTGGGAAATTAAAGAGCCCATCCAGGATATTGCCGATAACGAAAGTATTGAAAGCTTTATTGGAAGCTTACTTGAAGAGCGCACCAAAGAGATGATTAAGGAAGGCGATGGCAGTGATGATAAAGCTTATGGTTTTGGTCCAAATTCTAGCATCATTTCATTGAAATCGACAACGGGCTCACTGGAAGAGACCGAAGTCTCTGCAGAAAAGAATTTTGAAGGAAATCCTTTTCTACGGATGAAAAATCAGAAAAAAATTTTCGTAGCAAACCCCAGCTGGCAATCATATGCAGGGAAAAATTTTTCCGACTTTCGGGATAAAAGATTTTTACGTGCAAGGATCGCAGAAGTCGAAGAAGTTGAATTTCAAAATCCAAAAGGCACAACAAAACTTATTTCCAAAGAAGGGAAGTGGCAAAGCTCGAATATAGCAACAGAGTTATTGGATCAAAATCGAATTCGCGAGGTATTATCTGCAATTTCAGATCTGAAAGTCCAAGAAGTTCTTAGTTCGAATTTAAGAGACAAAGAAAAAAATGGTTTGCAAGCGCCGACGGTTAAAATAAAAATGAAACTCAAAGTCAAAGGGGAAGGTAAAACGTGGTTAGCCGAATTGGCCTTATCTAAGGATAAGTCTTCGGCAATTGCTAGTAATTCGTTCCCTGGTCATATTGTTAAAATTGATAAAGTTATTTTTGATCGTTTTAATGAAGTGAATTTATTAACTTTACGTGATGTACGATGGCCATTTAGTTTCGATAAAACTCAAGTAAAGAAAATGAATCTAAAATCTGTAACAAAAAAATCCAAACTTATTTTAAATGGAACTGATTGGGCTTTAGAGCCAGCTGATCCCAATGTTGAGGTCCAGCAGACTCAAGTGAAAGATCTTATTGATCGTTTGAAAACTTTTGAAGCCAGTCATTTTTTAGCAAAAAATGAAATGACGACTTTTAAAGATGAAAACCAAATTCGCTTAGATGACAGTGAAGGAAAATTGATTTTTGAATTTATATGGGGACCATTATTAAAGAAAAAATTCAATGGCATCGAACAAAATATTCGTTTCGCAAAAACTTCTCGTTCGGATGAAACTTTTGCTATTGAAGAATCTAATTTTGGCCGTTTGGGTTTGCAAAATTTAACAAAAACAAAAGAAAAACCTTGAAAAAAATTAATATTAAATCACCAACACGTGTTGATTTGGCCGGCGGCACGCTGGATCTTTGGCCTCTGTATAATTTCATCGGTGGAGCAAAAACTGTTAATGTCGCAATTGATATTTGGACTGAAGTGGATATCGAGCCTCGTTCGGATCAATCTGTCGAGATCAATTCACTTGATTTAAATTTTAAAAAAATATTTTCTAATTTTGAAGAAATAATTTCAGGTACTGAGCCAGAGATGGCGCTCTTTCGTCCCTTGTTTCGACATTTTCGACCTGAAGGGGGCTTTACTTTAAAAACTCAGTCACAAAGTCCTGTGGGCGGGGGATTAGGCGGAAGCTCAAGCTTAGTTGTTGGTTTGATTAAAGCGTTGTCCTCTTTGCATTCAAGCAAACTGGGGACCAGTCACGAGATTGCCCATTTGGCTCACAATATTGAAGCTGAAATTCTAAACACTCCGACAGGCACGCAGGATTATTATCCTGCGGTTTCTGGTGGCCTGAATCTTTTGACTTACGATTTTTCTGGAATTCAGCAGGAAGTTTTATCAGTAAAGGGCTCCCCTTTAGACGAGAATTTTTTATTAGTGAATACCGGGAAAGCTCATCACTCGGGTTTAAATAACTTTGAAGTATTAAAGCTGGCTGTACAAAAAGATAAAAAAACTTTGCAAGCTTTAAGGGATCTAAAAGAAGTAGCTATCAACACAGAAAAAGTTTGCCGTCAAGGTTCTTGGGATCAGTTACCAGGTCTCTTTCAAAAGGAATATAAGTACAGAACAGAATTGTCTGCCGCTTTTACCAGTCCAGAGATCGAAAAACTTCACAGTCTGTCTTTGAAAGCCGGGGCTGAGGCAGTTAAGATATGTGGAGCGGGTGGTGGGGGCTGTGTACTGGTTTGGGTTTCCCCGACTCATCGGCAGAAAGTGATTTCGGAGTGTCAAAAAGCCGGCTTTCAAACACTGAACGCACGCCCCGTGGATCCCATCTAAACGATGAGATGCACCGATTCTTGGGATTATCCATTGCTGGTGGCAAATCAGATAAAGCTTGTTTGGCCGTCATCGAATACTTTCCAAAATATAAAAAAATATTTTTAACTAAAATTTTTGAAAAAATTAAGTCTGAAGAAAATATTTCCGCTGACTTGAAACTGCATGAGCTCATCGAGCAAATGCGAGAAAATACCGAAAGTTTGACCATGGATACGCCATCAAGACTTCCTGCTTGCTTGCGGTGCAAATTGAAATGCCCAGGATACGAAAATTGTAAGGAAGTTCATATTGAATGGATGTGGAAATATTTTCGTGAAAAAAGTAAAAAGAAAAAACCAAAGAAAATCTTTACTCCTTACACGCAAAGATGTGTCGAAATGGTTTTGGCGACCGAGTTTGAGGAAATATTTATTATGCCTCATGCCCTTGGGGCCAACCAGGCTCCTTTATTGGCCCGAGCCGTTTACCTCAAAAAGCGTTTGGATATTCCTATTCTTGAAACATTTCCCACCGCAACCCTTTGGCGCTTGGGAAGATCTTTGCAAGTGATGAAATCTCATTTACGTCATCATAAGCATTCCGTTGGTGGGAATGAATCTCGCCGAGCTATATTACAAGCCTTGAGTTCCTCGAATGTTGCCTTTGTTTACGAGCAAGACGTAAAGTTAATGACTGAAAATAATCACGCCTTTGAAGCTTTTATGTGTGCTTTGACTGGATTTTTGAAGTTTAAAGGATTGACTGAGGCAAGACCAAAGAATTTTCCGAAAAATGAAGATTGGGTCGAAGTGCCCACTGAGAATCTTAACTGGAAAAATCTAGTTTAAGGTTGGGAAAATCGTCCCATAAACAAAATGGAGTTTGTGGGGATATGTTTTATAAAATAGATAAACGGACGGTTGGCTTTAAAGATTATTGGAAGATCCATAGAGACCGAAGTGACCCTCGTCATGACCACGGCTGTAGCGGCGGCTGCTTCTGTTCCTTCTTCATTCACTTCGATAAAGGCTTTATGTAGAATCGCCGAGATGTAAAGATTTTCATTGGGTTTTAAGGGTCGAATTTGTGTAAAATTGGCGTTAGCACTGGAAAAAGCGCTTTTCATTCCTAAAGTTTGTAAGGGTTGAACTAAATCAAGTGGTAATTCTATTTTGAATTTTGGTAAGGAAAGTTTAATTTTTTGTTTTCCCTTAGGAAGCATCCAAGTTTGGATTCGCTTCGCCGTCATTTTATTTTCAAAATTATTTATCTCTTCTGATTTGTTAGGTAACACAACAATAAAACTAAGTTCACGGCCTTGATAAGGAATTTCTAAAACTTGTGCATCTGGTTCTTTCGAATACTCATATTCTCTTTGGGCATTCATAAAGTCCGTAGGTTTTTTTTGAATTTTCGAAATAAAAAAATCATCTGTTTTTGTGGATTTTTTAAGAAACTGCTCTTGCCAGATTCCTTTAAAATAAATTGCATTGGTTATAACCAGGTCAGTTTCTTGAGTAATGACACCTGCGGGAATTAAATCTTTAATTTTAGTTTTGGTTTTTTCTTCAACCCAAGTATTTATTTGAGTTCTTAAAGGTTCTGGAGGTCCTTTGAAATCCAATTGAATAAAATCAGCATTAAAATTATTTTTTAAATCCAAAATAAATTTAGGAAAATAGGATTGATCCTTTTTTATCCACAAGCGATTCGCTACAAGAAGTTCATAATCTTGAGACGGCTGAATTCCAGATAATAAAGTTTTATAATCTGACGCAAAATTTGCACCTAATCGCAAAACCTTTTTCATTTCCTCAAAAGTTTGTTTATCCGCACCGGATGCCGTCATGGCTAGCGCCGTAGCAATGCTATATGGAGAAAAAATAATATTTTCAGGAGTTTTTGAAATGGATTTATACAAATCAACTGCGAAAGCAGTTTGGCCATCAACGGGTTTAAGTTCTGCGATTACTGGAAGGGCTAAGATAAATGCGAATATAAATGTAAATAATGTGAATTTGTTCATTTAATAAGTCTGGGTAGTATCGAGAGGCTTGTCAACAAGCCGTGTCAGTTATTTTGAAGCAGGGTTGCGCTGGAGCTTAAACCCTGCGGCATTTTAAATTCAAAAAGTTCTACATTTAAGTAAGTACTAAACTCAGAATTGTCTAAGCTTGAAAATCTATGAAGATAAACTCGTGCGGGACCAAAATCATCAGCGTTTGAAGTGCTCATGTTAACACTATCATTAGATTCGAAAGTTTTAAGATGTCTTAATTTCGATTGGTTTTCGGTCTGATAAAAGAACTAAGCTGCAATTACTTTTAGCAAGGCACTTAAAGTTTTTATAGTCGGATTGAACTCTCGTTTGCCTTCGATCAAATCATACAGCGTTTGGCGGCCTAGTTTTGATTTTCTTGCCAGTTCAGCTTTGTTTTGAAGTCTTATTTGTGTGATCAAAACATCTTTTAACATTTCGATATCACCGTCAATTAAAGCTTCAATCAACAAAGACTTTAAAGTTTCACGATCTAGAATATTTTCGTCTAAAAGTTTAAGTGGGTATAGAGTTATTGCTTTTAATTTTTTGGAGGATTTTTTTTGCCTTTTTAATATCTTTGTTTTGGCCATGTTTTGGTCCTCCAATAGGACAAGATAAGTATACGCTATTGCGTACATAAAGTAAAGAATTAATAAGATGAGCATTTAGTAAGCCAAGTTTAACTGCGTAATATCACTGATCTAGGAATTAAAATTCCGGTTTGAGATAGGGCGGGCTCTAACTTATCGCCGGCAAGGGGCGAAAAAAATCCTTCAGCCCCGGCACCTGCATCGGAGTTTTTTCAAAACTTTGAATCCAGGTCTCGGGAGTTTCCATGCACAAGAAAATGTTCCAACGCGAATCTGTTGCATAAAATTCATTTTTCACAAATTGAAACATTTCATTGCGAAGAGCAGCGTCGTAACGAAGTTTGCCGCCCTCGGAAGAAAACATTTCAGCTGAAGTCACATAACTTTTTAAGCCAAATCTTTCTCTCATCATATGTCGTTGTTCGGGTTGGAAACGAAGTGTGCCAAGTGAAATTACATTGATCTGTTCGGGACTAAACTCTTTGGTCAATATTTTCACCAGATAAGAATAATTTTCTTTCCAGTTAGGATGCCAAATAATGGGATCGATATGGAAAGCTAAAGAAAAACCTGCTTCAGCACATTTTTTTGCAGCATAAATACGCTCTTCAAATCGAGCTGTACCATGCTCTTCAGAGTTGATAATTTCTGGGGGATTGATTGACCAACTGACAACCACATTTTTTGCAGGGGCTAAGTCTAAAAATTGATTAATGCGATTCGATTTAGTTTTGAATTCCAAAGTCCAACGAGGATATTTTCTAAAGAATTCGATCAATTCCCGAGAATACAAAGTGATCTCGTCCAAACTTAAGCTATCAATAATTTCGCCAGTGCCCACTCGGTAAGGCAGTTCGGAATGTTTTTCAGCCATTTCGCCCAGTTCATTTAAGGCTTGATCGATATTGGTGTAAATTTTCATTACGGGAGAATTCAAATAACTTTGCAAATAACAATAACTGCAATTCATGTTGCACTGACTGCCTAAATTCAGCACGTAATAATTGCAGCAAGTGAGGGTCTTTTTTTGAGTTGCGCCAGGACATCGTTTAAAAAACTGTCCAGCAAAGGGAGTGAGAAATAAATTTCTTTTGCTGCGATCAAATTGGGAGGCTGTAAGTTCGCCGGTATGTTCCGACCAAGGTTCTTGATGAACAATTTCTATTTTTTCTTTAGGAAAATATTTGATTGCGCGTTTTGCAACTGGTGACTCTAAAGATTTTATATCAATAAAGATTTTTTCAAAATGTTGAATCAGCGATTCTGGGACAGGGATTTCCACTCTTCAACGACCTTTTCTAAATGGTTTACGGTTTTTTTTAGTTCAGTCGAGCTTGAAACAAATAGCTGCAAATCGAATCCAGCTCTATCACCACGACGTTGAAACTTGGTTTGGATATTTGAAGGCCAGCTCAATAAAAGTTTTCCTTTTAAATCTTGATCCCGATCCATTGTGTTTGGGTAACGTAATACTTTGAGATTTTTGAGGGCAATATGAGCACCCCCATCCATGGCCGATAAAATTTCTTCTTGGGAAGTTCCCAATAAGGTCAAATCCACCACTAATTCTAAAATTTGTACGCCTTCAGTTTTGCTTGGTCGAGTTTTAAGAAAAGATTCAATAAAATGATGAATTTGTTCAAAAGAAATGGCTTTCAGGGGAGCCAAGTCTTGAACTCCGACATCTTTTTCATGGATCCAGCACAGCAGTTCCATAGGAAAAGTGATAAGGGAAGTAGCAAGGGCACTTAGATTTTCCTTTTGCCCCTTACCCCAACATGAAAAAAAATAATCAGTATCGAAAAGTGTCGAAAAAACGGGCGAATTTATTAAAAAACACACTTGCGGGACGCTTAACTTGGGGTTCACTTCATAAAAGTAATCCACATTGGATTTTGTGTCGCTTAGAGGGATGGATAGGGCCTGTGCGCCCTTTGATAGCGTAAATCCCGAGATCAGTTGATCGCCAATGGACCAAGCCAAAGGAACTTGGATGCTCTTTCCTGGCGCCCTTGTGGGACTGGGAAATTCGGGAAACTGCAGATCCGATTTGAGGGTCTGAATTTCTACTAAAGACCGTTTAATGACATTCATCGTCAGGGTGTTCTCATAGGCGATGAATGAAGTCAATTGTGAGGACGTGGGGCCTTGTGTATATTCAAATAATGTCAGATTGGCGAGAAAGAGCAGAAATCAGCGGCGATGTCGTATTTTTTAGATACGCTCCCCTTGGTCTTGAAAAAAGTTCCGAAGAAGTTTTTGTTTGGGATTTGGATAAAACCTATCTTGATACCTCTATCGATTCATTGAGTGGTCTTTTGCAAACCATTTTAGAAAAAGCCATGACTAAAAAAAATATTCCAGGAACTGATACTCTTTTGCAAGCTTTGGCTCAGTATCGTGCGAAAATTAAAGGGCAAAGTTTTTTCCCAATTTATTTTATCACGGCATCACCTCCGCAGATGGAGGAAAGAATTATGGAAAAGCTTGAATTCGACAAAATCAATCCGCTGGGATGTTTTTATAAAGATAATTTAAAAAATCTTCGTCCCCGCCGCTTTTGGCGCTTAACTAAACAAGTCGGTTATAAACTTCAAGCCTTGCTTCAGCTTCGAACACGACTTCACCCGGATGTGCGGCAAGTTTTTTGGGGCGATGACTCGGAAAGCGACGCTATTATTTATAATCTTTATTCCGATATTTGCTCGCGCCGAATTTCCCCAATGGATTTACGAAATGTATTAGAAAAGCTGTACGTCACAGGAGATCAGGTGGATACGATTATGCTTCTTCAATCGGAAATTCCTGAAAACGACCCAGTTGAAAAAATTTATATCAACTTAGCGACCGATACGGATTCGGATTATTATCTAAAATTCGGTCGAAGAACTTTGGCAACCGAAAATACTTTTCAAGTTGCTTTGGACTTATTTCAAGATCAAAAAATTGACTTGGCTGGTTTGCATACTGTTATCCAAGACATGATTAGCAATTATGATTTTACCCCTGAAGAATTGATGAAGTCCTATGATGAAATTATCCGCAGAGGCGTCATTGGAAAAGTATGTTTCGAGAAAACCAAAGCCTTTTTTGTCGAAAAAGGTTTGTTGTACGCTTCATTTGAACCCAGTATGCCGCCTGTTCAAGAAAATACCATTGTCCATGAACCTTGGGTTCAAGAACGAATAGACTATTTGCATGA
>JBBTCO010000026.1:0-51667 GCA_038043185.1 Bdellovibrionota bacterium | reverse complement strand
CTCGGCTGACTATTTATGAGACCGCTTCTAGTCAACGTTTTATTGGTGTTTATTTATTATTACTTATGAGTTTTTTTTGCGATTCTGCTCGTGCAGAATTTGAACCGGTGTTTTTAGCACAAAATTCACAAAACCTACAAAAACCAGCCCCATTGAAAAAATATAGAAAACCTAAAAAACCTTTTGTTGGTCCACCCGTACCAGAAAAAATTATTACGGAAAAAGTTCAAGAAGGGGTTTCAAAGCGAGTTGTCAGCTTAGCAAACCAACTGGATTCATTTTTTGGTGCCAAACGGGCAGATGATGAAAAAAATGGAAGCACTTTGCGATTAACGCCAACCTATAGAGTGAGTGAGTACAACACGCCTGTGAATGAATTTGAAATTCGATTAAATTTAAAATTTTTAAATCTTGAAAAAGAGGGTAAGGCAATTGAGGAAAAATTATTTTCCCATCCAGAAGAACCAGAGGATGAGCTTGACTACAAAAGTGCGGGTTTGACTGAATCCGAATACGATAAGGAGCAGAAAAGAATTCGCCAACTTCGAGAGCAATGGGGATGGAATTACAATTTAGAAAACAGAATTATTGTTAAAACCCCTTTAGCTTTTTTTTCTAAATTTCGTATCCGAAAAAATTTTCAGGGAAGTACTTTTGTTCATCGATTTTATAATGAGTTTGGTTGGGCCAGTGATACTTATTGGCAAGAGCTGGCCTCATTCAGTTCGGATTATGACTTAACAAAGAGTATACTGTTTCGTTTCAGCAACGAATTAAATTGGCTGTTTTATACAAATGCGATTAGCACTTCGCATGGACCTTCTTTAATTCAAAATCTGAGTAGACAAGCTTCTATCTCTTATGATGCTCGTATAAATGGCGTGATTGAACGTTTCAATTGGACCTTGGATAGTTACGGTCCCAGTATCACGTATCGACGCCAGCTCGAGAACAAATGGATCTTTTATGAGTTAAGCCCGGCGATTACATTTTCAAGAGTGAATAATTTCAAAAGAGCGCTCAGTTTCTTTATAAAATTTGAATTCGTCTTCGGCGACATCTAGATTTTTGTACCTTCGACATCCAACATATAGAGAGATTTTCGAGGTTGTTTTCCTGGCTTGGCCAGTTTTAGACATTTTTTAATAGTGGCGGCACTATATTTTTTATTTTTAATAACGCCCAAACACCAAATGGCATCGTATTTTGTTTTTTCCCATTGAGCTAAGCGGGAACAAACAGAAAGTGCGGCTTCGTCATATTCGACTTTATTGTAATCGGTGCTTTTGATTTGGTTCAGACACCTTAAGGGGTCATCTGGAGTTTCAAAATAGGGAGCAATTTTCTCACAAATGGATAAGGCTGTTGAGTCAAATTCGCCACCTTCCATTTGTGCTTCACATATATTGAACCAGCCTCCATTTTCCCATTTTTTAAGACTCCCACAAACGGGTCGTTCTTCGACGTCAGTTTTATTTTTTATTCGTCCGGGTTGTTTCGCTAATTTCTGTGCAGTTTCATTTTTTCCAGATGGGCCATGGGTTGAACAACCAAACAAAAATAACGCAGCAAATAACAAGCAGAACAGCTTCATGAAACCTCCAGAGAGTATTAAACGCAAGATTGTTAAAGGGATCAAGTTTATATTTGAATATCCCAAGAGATTTAAGTTAAATCTTAATAAATTTTAAAGGGAGAGCTTTATGAAGTTAGTTTTTGTATTGGCAGGTTTATGTTTAACAAGTGTAAGTTTCGCGACAACGGCGCCGACGCCTTATTCGATATTAAAAAATCTTTTTAATACGGCAGCCATGCCAATCGATGAAAACGACGTGGATTTAGCAACTGCTGAAAGCAATCAAAGATGTTCTTTGGTTTTCGAAAAAGAAATGGAAACTATACTTCCGGGAAATATTATTCGATTTGATGTGGTCATTGCTGGAGAACCTTCCAATGGCCCCTTGTTTCCGGGAACTCCAGATAGAACTGAAAGTGTGATCATCATAAACCGAGAGACTGCTCGAAATGGGAATACGGCATTATGGGGCAAGGTCGCTCAGCACGTAAAAAAATCAGTTGGTCCGACTGAGATTATTGAAGAAATTAATCATGCAACTTTGAGTGATTCTCCGTTCGTGCTTAAGCTCCGAAAAAATCAGAATATCGTTTTTGAGGCTACAAGTTATAAAGGATTACCAAATCAAACCGTTTTCTACGGATATTGCTATAGATAGAATGAATTAACCCTTCAGTCCCGAGGATTGAAGTTATAACCATGGAGGATGAATGAATAATAAACTTACAGCCCTATTAACGACAGCAGTCGTTACAGGTATGCTTGCTGGAAATATGGCGAGAGGCGAAGACAAACCCGCCGAAAAAAATGGCGAAATGTCAGCAAATAAAGATTGCTGCAAGGGCCACGATAAAAATAAATGCAAATGCATTAAGCACAAAAAAATGAAGAAGGGTGCTAAGGATGGTTGCGGTAACAGCTGTGAGCATAAAGCTAAAGATGCAGCGCCTAAAGCGGAAACTCCAGAAGAGAAAAAATAGTGATTTCTGATTTTAAAGATCTTGGGGTGGGCGTAGGACTACGCCCACCCCATTATGCCCAATTTAGGAAAAAAATTCCAAAATCAATTTCTTGGGTCGAAGTTATTTCTGAAAACTTTATGGCTTGGGAAAATCACGGGCTCAGTGATGCTCATCAAATCTTGCTTGAATTAAGAAAAGACATTCCCGTAGCGCTTCATGGAGTTTCACTTTCCATTGGTTCGGCGGATAACTTAAATATGAGTTATCTTAAAAGACTAAAGGAGCTCATAAATATAGTGCAGCCTGAAGTTATTTCCGATCATCTTTGTTGGACGGGCGTGGAGGGGGAAAATTTACATGATTTATTACCCATACCCTACACTCATGAGGCTCTCGAGCTGATCAGTAATAAAATTAACAATGTCCAAAATTATCTTGGTCGAAAAATTTTAATTGAAAATGCTTCAAGTTATTTAGAGTTTCAGTCATCGGAAATGACAGAGTGGGATTTTTTGAGTGAACTTTCTAAAAAATCTGGTTGTGGAATTTTAATGGATATAAATAATGTCTACGTTAGCTCGGTGAATCATGGGTTTGATCCAAAAACATATTTAAAAAATATTCCCATAGAAAAAATTGGCCAGATTCATCTTGCTGGCCACAGCAAGATTGATTCCTATCTTATCGATACTCACGACCAACCTGTTTGTGAGGCCGTCTGGCAGCTTTATCGCTGGTTTACTCAAGACTTAGGACATATCAGCACGATGATTGAAAGAGATGGGAATATTCCTGAATGGGAAGTTTTGGAACAGGAAGTTTTAAAAATTGGAGAGATTCGAAATGAAAAGCTCACTCAGTCTCTTTGAGATTCAAAAAAAAATAGCCAAAACAATTAAAGAAGGTTCGCCTTCAAGTGAACTTTCATCCATAGTTTGTGAAAAACCACCAATTTCAATTCAAGATAGGCTAGAGATTTATCGCGATGCTTATCGAGCACGGATGACCGAGTCACTTGCAGAGGATTTCCCACGTGTGCAAGAGAACATTGGCGAAAATGAATTCGATCAATTAGCCTGGTCCTATATTCAGGTACATCCTTCGCGATTCGCGAGCTTGGCCGAAGTCAGCCAACACTTTCCAAAATATCTAGAATTAATTTCTGAAGAACTTTTTGAACTGGCCTCGATTGATTGGATTGAAATTCTTTCTGGTCACGCAAGATCAATGGATTTTAAAAATAAATTATCTGCAAAGGAAATTCAACAGGGTGTTCCTTTTAAATTGAAAACCAATCCGACACTGCAATCTTTTATAGGAAAAGAAAGTATTTATATTGCATTTCAGTGTCGTGATGAAGTTGAAGTAAAATTATGTCGTGATTTTGAATTAAATTTTTTTGAACAAATGCAGACCTCAAGCACTCTTCAAGAACTTTCTTCATTGATTTCTTCGATGAATCTTGCAGCAGACGAAATTCAAAACCTCGTTGTAGAGTGGTTAAAGAATGAAATCGTATTTTGTGAAAGAATAAACGCAGACACGAACCAGAGCGTGTACTAATCAAATTGTTTTTTTGAAAATATGAAATTTATAAACACTTGTTCCATCCATTTGATGCGCCCAGGTTTCTTTTTCCGCAAGGCGTGACCAGCCTTTCTGATCGATTTCGGTTGGAGCTTTCATAAATGAACGAATCACGACACAAGAAGATTTCTTGGTGTCTTTGTGAAGTTTTTGAAGAATTTTATTCGCTTCATCTGTCGGTAAATAGGAAATGGTGTCAGAAAGTGAGATAAAATCAAAGGGCTCGGTAGGTAAGATATCCAAGAGATTTCCTATATGATAGTGAATTTTTGTATTTGATTTTTTACTTTTATGGAAAATATTTTCGTGAGCTTCCAGAGGAAGCCCTTCCTCATAACGAATTTCACCCAGAAATAAAATTTGCATAAAGTAATTTTTGCGTACCAGTTGAGTTTTAAAAACTCGTTCAAACTCTTCCCAAATAAATTGATAAGGCGGGCGGTGCTCGGTTCGATGGTTTGCTTGACCACTGAAGTGACCTTTATAAAGATACTTGTTAAAAACATACTCACTAGCTAAAATTCGCAGAAAAGATTTCCATCTTAAATGGGGCCAGCTTTTTTTATAAAGTAACATTTGTTCTTCAAGACTCTGGGCTTTGAATAAAAATGAAAAGTCGCATTGAAGATAATCTCGAAATATAACTCCTAATTTTTGAAAATGAGATTCCCAACGCCCCAGTAAAATGAATCCTCTTTTTTCCCAGCCAGTCTTTCTTTCGTTCCAATAGGCTTTAGTCTCGGGTTTCAGGTTGAGCTGATTAAATAATTCAATTCTGGAATCACCGTGGTCATTTCCCTTTTGCAAACCTCCGCGGTACCCCAAAAAGAATAACCATTGTTCGTAATCAAGCTGTCTCATCGCTTCAAATCGCAATTCGCACAGATGAATCTGGGCTGGGCTCATGTCAATAATATGAAGATGATTGGGTTCGCGAGCAATTAAAGGTATGCAGCGAGCGCCAGATCCTGCGATGCTAAATACGATATCGGTTTTCTCTGGGAGAAGTTGATATTCCACTCGTGTGTCTTCATTTGATAAAGTGTAATTTAAATCCGAAAAATATTCTTGAGCCACGCTATTTCCTTCCTATTAAAGAACCATTATATTGGACTCTAACTCCGACAAGAGTTCCACCTGTTTGTTGTTCGACGAGGGAAGACAAATTTAAACCTGTACCTTGATAATTTTGGATCAAGGCAGAGAAGGACCAGTTTTGTTTGAGTGCGTAAGTGTAAGCTGCGCTATAAAAAGTACTGGTGTAATCCTTATTTGAAAAATTCTGCCATTGGAATTCGTGTTGTCCATTGGAATATGTGGCCGACATGTAACCAATAAATTGACTTGAATCATCCGAAGTTAAATCTTCATTGCTGTATCCAGTGAATTGGGGAGTTAGGGTCCACTGGTCCCAAAAAATATCCATCCCGAATGTACTAAAGGCCATTCGACGGCTTTTCAGAGTTGCATCTTTTTGCTCGTTAATTGTTCCGCCAACTTCGATTTTTGGAACTATTTTTTCAAAGGCATAATTAACGCTCATACCAAACGTATTTTTACGAAGTGTTCTTGCAGCAACAAAACTAGATTGAATGCCACCAAGTGCAAGTTTGGCTCGTAATCCTGGATTGACACTTTCTTTTTCGGCAACTTCCTGTGGATTGGGATAGGGTTCAGGAAAGGTATCTTGCGCGACATCCCACATTGCGGCTAAATCAACGGACCAGGATGAGCCTACAATGCTGAGTAAACCTCCCGTTGAATGGGCCAGTTGCATGGACAAGGGATCGATAAAAAGACGTTCATATCTTCTTCCTGTCCAGATATCAAGAGAAGGAGAAACCCAGGAATCACTCCATCGCGTTGCCTGCCGCCCAATTTTAAAATAAATCATATCGCCAGAAAATTCTCCATAGAGCTCTTGCAAATAAAAGGCATTTTTACTGCGACGCCAGATTTTTTGTTCTTCGGGCGCGAAATCGGCCTCACCAAAACCATCCATAAAGAATTTGAAACGTCGGCTTTGAAATGAAATATCAGTTTGCATCAGTCCTCGGCTAAAAAGAATTTCATTGCCGCTGATAAGATCGTATCGGGGATTGAAATTAACATCCAGAGCGAGAGACTGACTTTCAATTAGAAAAATCAGTGTGGCCCATTTTAGCATCTATTTAAGTGACTCCATATTTCGAACTGTAAAAAATGAGTCCTCGATTTTTTTTGGAGTCATACTTATAATTTTAACTTGTGAGCTTTTCTTATTGGTATCTTCAATCCGGATAACAGAGGGTCGAGTATCACCTGCCATTTCCTTGTAATTTTCGAAATAAGCTTTCTTAAGTAAAGTTTTTCCATTTAAGCCTAAATATTCTGTGCGAAGTGGTCGGTTCGTTTTTTTATCAATCCATAAACGAATCCAGGCGTAGGTTAGATTTTCTTTATTGGCTTTTAAAAGAAGTTGGGCTTCTTGCGGAGTTTCCTTTTCTAAAGTGACGCTGTAGTCTCCGTGCCAACGGGTGCGAGAAATATCGCCGTTAGCAACTTGACCTGAAAGTTTTTGTGCTAAGGATAATCGCATAGACCTTTTCAGATTGGGAATAAAAGCTTGGAAATCACGATCAAGCATTAGCATATTTCGACCACGATCGCGAGCTGGCGCCTTTGTTACAATGATGGTTTTATCCTGATCTTTAATAAAAACTTCAAATTCTGTTTGATTTCCGTCATCGTCCACCTGAACCGTCATTGCATAGGACTGGGCAGGGTTTCTGATATCATCTGCTTTCTTGAGCAGCAAATCTGCGTTTGTTGCGGCTTGAAGGTTTGGCACAGCAAGGAAAACTAATAAATAGATCAATTTCATAATGACACCTGCCCTGTAATTAAATAAAACTCAAAATTATGAGTCTACTTTATAAGCTAGAGGATATTGAGTACAGTTATGTTTGGAATCAACAACAGATTTCTGTTCTAAAGGGCATTTCTTTAGAGGTATCTCGGGGATCCTTCACGTGTTTAGTGGGGCCGAGTGGAGTTGGTAAAACGACCTTGCTGAATCTTATGGGGGTAATTGAAAACCCGACCAAGGGCCGAGTCCATTTTTGCGATGAGCTCGTTTCAGAAATGAACGAGAAGGACAAAGAGGCAATACGTCTTAAAAACATTGGTTTTGTTTTTCAAGGTTTTTATTTAATTCCGACCTTAACCGCGCTCGAAAATGCGGCCTACTTTTTACCTTCGTTGGGAATGAATCGAGCAAAAGCAGATCAGTGGGCCAGCGAGATACTTGATCTTTTAGGTCTTGCCGATCAACGTCACAAAAAACCACTTGAATTGTCAGGAGGACAGCGTCAAAGAGTCGCAATAGCCCGAGCCATGTCAAAGCGTCCCCAAGTCATACTAGCAGATGAGCCCACGGCTAATTTGGATTCCGTGACAGCAGATAAAATTGTGATGGCGTTTCAAGAATTGCAGCGTGCTGAAAATACCAGTTTTATTTTTGCAACTCATGACTCGCATTTGGTGAGTTACGCAAAGAATGTTTTAAAGATGAAAGACGGATTGATATATGAATGATCTTTTAAAACTGGCTTGGCGAAATTTATTTAGAAATCCTAGGCGGACATTAGCCAGTGTTGTTACAGTTGGCCTTGGCGCTGCAGGCTTATTAGTCTACCAAGGATTTAATACAGGCATCATGAATCAATATCGCGAGAATACGATCCACGGCCATTATGGTTATGGACAAGTTTTCCCGAGTGGATATTATCAAAAAGTTTTAGAAAAACCCTGGGAAGCTTGGATTGAAAACTGGCCCGAAGTTGAAAAACAAATAAAATCAGTAACAGCAGTTAACGAAACTTTTCCTCGAGTTTCATTTTATTCTTTTCTGGTTAAAGGTGGAGTTACTCTTGGTGGTCATGGTGATGGGATTCTTTCTGAACGAGAGAATAAATTTTTTAATCAGCTTAATTTTATTGCTGGCGAAAATTTACAAGAAGGGGATTGGCTGGTTCTTGGCAAAGGTTTGGCAGAAAGTTTAGATGCCAAAGTCGGAGATACAATAACTTTGCTTGCGCAAACAATTCATGGACAGCTCAATGGAGTCGATGTGCGTGTGTCGGGAATATTTCACACTGGAGTTAAGACAATCGATGATATTTATTTTCGATTGAATTTGAAGACAGCTCAAGATCTTTTAAACACGGATCGTATTGAATCGTTTTCCTTAGATACAAAAGGTGTCAATTTTTGGGATGAAGTTGCTCGTGGCATTGTAAGTATAAACCCAAATTTAGAGCCCATTCGATTTGAAATCCTGGATAAGGTATATTACCAAAACTCGATTGACTTTCTTCAAGCACAATTCGGTTTTATTCGCGCCATCATTATTCTTATCGTAGCGCTTGGAATATTTAACACAATTGCGGTAGGGCTTCTTGAGCGTGGTGGCGAGGTCGGTGCCTTAAGAGCAAATGGTGAAAGTCGATCTCGCTTATTTAAAATATTTATTATTGAAAGTAGTTTTATTGGAATTTTGGGTGGTGTGGTCGGTGTGATCATCGCATTTATTATGTGGGGTATGTTATCTAAGGGAATTCCGATGCCGCCGGGCCCAGGGATTACTCGACAGTACCTTATTTACCTCGAGATTATGCCAAGTCACTTGATTCAAGCTTTGATTTTGCCTGCAGTGACAGCGGTTTTAGCCAGTCTTTGGCCTATTTTAAAACTATTAAGGAAAAGTATTCCAGACTTGCTAAGAACCACTTAATCTTTTTGAAATTGCCAATTCACGGGTCAGAGCAATTTCCCGGTCCGTCAAAGTTCCCATATGACCCTGAATACTGGATAGCTTTACGCCATGTTTGCGAGAGAGCTTATAAATTTCTTTTACTTTGAGCCAATCGATATCTCTTCCTAAAGTAAAACTTTCATATTTTTCTTCTAAAGCTAAAACGGATGTTTCGGCTAAACAGGCGTACACAGTTTTCCCTGGCAAACCTAAATCACAAGTCATTTCATAAGATCCTGGTAAAATAAGTTCACCAGATTCCATGATAATAATATCGGGTCTTTTCTTTGCTTCTTCCTTAGAAAAATCAAGGGGACGAGAACAATCACAAACAACACAACCTGGCTTTAGGCGCATAACATCGATAATTTTCTGATCATAGGCTGAAGTCGCTGTAACAAGGGCGTCAACTTCTGAGGCAAATTCATTCGCGTCTAGGCAGCAAATAATTTCACATTGTGGATTCATTTTATTAAGTTCTAATTTGAGTTCAAGAAGCTTATCCATTCGAGGAGCTACTATAATTAATTTTTTAAAAACTAAGTTCAATAACTTAGCGGATACTTTTCCTATGGATCCTGTCGCACCAATAACCATTGCAGTGCCGATAACTTTTCCATCTTGGGGATCAGTCTTTAATAATTTCATTTTCTGTACCACGTCATATAGGCCCCAAAGAGTAGCGGAAGCACTAAGACTGTTTCCTGTTGTTACAGGAATTGGCGAGTTTTTATTTATTGTCACACCAGAATCACCAATGACTTTTGTATAAGCGCCTAATCCAATAATTTTTACGCCTCGTGCTTCGGCATCATAACAGCATTTTTGAATTTGTGCGTAAGTGGCTTCCGGATCCATTGATTTTAAAACTTTCGGAGTAGATAAAAGCATATAAATAATTCCATTTACCTTACGACCTGTTTCTTGGGACACAATATTTTTAATGTGTCCATAAACAAAAGGAGGAGCATGTGAAATTGCTTTATCAAATGAATCATTCCATTTTTTTGGCATAGTTTGAAGAATATTTTTAATGACAGGAAGTTTTTCATAATCGCGATGAGATAAAGCATGACCAACGAAAGCAAAATCAATTGCTCTTTCAGGTGCAATGACATTTTTCACCTTGTGAAATGTTTTTGCAATCTTGATTTGCGACGAGTCTTTCCTGGGGAGTGCATATCTTCGAACAGACGACATTATTTTTGGTGAAGTTTGAAGAAACTCCCTCCATTCTTCGAATGAAAGACTAGCGTCGAATTTGTGGGCCAATCTTATTGTCGCCTCAAGTACACTGTAATTCATGTATTCAGCTAACTGAAATTCTTTTGGAAATAAATTATGAATAGATTTAAAGTTGAATTTTTCCAAGTACTTTTCAATTCCGGCATGATGAGACCAAATAATAAGTTCTTTATCTTTAAAAATTTCATTTATCTCTTCGTAATAACTAAGATGAGTAAGGTCGGCGACGATATAACGTGAAGATTTAATTTGTGAAGCCAATAAATTTTTTGTCATTTCTTGACTAGGGCGTTCCCAGCTTGAAGAACTACTCTTAATATTTTTGATTGTTGCAATATTGAGTCCCACTTTTGCCATAGACATTAATCCTGGGAAGGGACTTAATACTAAGGGTATGCCAAAGATGGAATAGAGATCGCCGAAATGAACTTTAGCGCCAGGATAATTACGAATAAATTCTTCAATTTCCGTATTGAGTAAAGCTGCGGGGAAAAAAAATCCACCTTCTGGTTTTAATTGTCCATTGTTTAAAGCTTCGCTTATGCCTTGGATATTTAAAATTTCTCGAATTCCAGTGCCATCGCAAAGTGGAACTGATGAAGGAATATTCATGATTTCAAAATAATGGCGGTGAATAAAACTCTGATTACCTAGACATATAGGCGATGGAAAAGCGACCATTGCAAAAGCGTCAACATCGGCGCGCAAGTTTGAAATAAGCGTTCTCATGGCTTCAATAGAATAATCAGAACCATAACGTTGAACTTGAAAAGTGTTATCATTATATTCGAACTCATAACTTGCATCCCACTGGGAATGACCAAAGCTAATTTCAGCGATTCTGTAGATAGTTTTCATAACCACTCCAAAAATTCTTTTCATAGTTAGAAAATTCAGGACACCAGTGGGTTCCTAATATTTTACATGTGTCATCAGAGTTATATCGCGGAAGATGCAGAGCATATCGCAATTGTTCCTCTGGAAATCCCAAAGCATGCTGGCTAATTTTCATGGCCACTCTATCTGGGATATGTTTTATAAACAGCAATTGAGAATGGTGAATTTCAAGATGCTGAAGTGTCGAAATGTAGAGTTCTTTTATGGATAAACCTTCGTTTGGCACTATGTGGAAACTTTTATATCCAGTTTCTTTCGAACCGATGCCCCATTTGGCGATTTGAACTAAGGCTTTTGCAGCGATATCTACTGGAACGAGGGGCAGACGAACATCAGGATTGCCAGGAACTGGTAAACGTAACTTCCAAGACTCAATGAATTTTTTTAATTGAGAAAAAGTACTTGCGGTGTGGTAAGGACCATCAATTCGCATAATCTTCCCGTTAACAGAGTCTCCGACTAAAATACCTAGGCGAAGATTAATTTTAATACGAATAGGACTGAGACAATTTTTAAGTTGTTGTTCGGTTAAGGCTTTACTTTCAGCATAGGGATCATGAAAGGGCCGAGAAAAATCAACATCGTATGGACCGACTTCAAAAGCAGAAAGATTTGTGGCGGCAGCGATAGAACTTGTACTTACAAAAACAGGAATTTTAAGTAGGCCAGCAATACGAAGTGCCGTGCTGGTGCCGACAACATTGTTAATAAGAACATCACTGCGTGAAGCTGTTAAATCATAGAGTCCAGCGAGGTTTAAAAAAACATCATAATTTTTTGACGCCAAGGAATCAATATCAATTCCAGCATTCCACTTTGTTAAATCGCCTTGGATTTCAGTTGTCTTAGAGCGGGAAATAACATCAACCTCAATATCAGCATCAGTGCGAAGAGTTTCTAGAACATATTTTCCTAAAAATCCAGTCCCGCCGGTCATAAGAATTTTTATTCGCTTATTCATTTTTGTACCATCACTGTAAGAGCTTGATGAAGAGCTCGTATTTTAATTTCATCGACGTCACGAAAAAGAATTTCACCATCGCCAAAAAATGTAATTTTTCGATTCTTATTTCGAGTGCGAATCGTAAATTCAGATAATTCGTGAATCTTTACGATATCACTTTCGTAGAGTTGGCCAGTATAAACTTTAAAAACTTCTTGAAGTTGTGACAGTCGCGTTGAACTTTGTATAAGAAGAAGATTAATTAATCCGTCATTATTTGAAGTGTAGGGCGCGGTTAAAAAATTTTTACCAAGTAAGGGTTGGTTGTTGACAAGGACAAAGGGTGCAATAGTTTTAATTTTTCGACCATCTGAAAATTCGATTTCTAAATCCCAACCTTGTTGTTGCCAAACTCTAAGAGTTTCTAACAACAGAGCTATGTAAACGAAGGATCCCATTTTTTTAACTAAACGGTAAGAGTATTGGGATAAAATTTTTGAAAAAAAGACTTGATTTTGATCTGCGGCGATCGATTGTAAAAGTGACCTGAGTTTATTGGCTTTATCTGCAGTTTCTGCTGGTACTCCAAGGCCTCCATTGGTGAGCATATATTTTTTATTTCCATTGGCTTCAATTTCGATCACATCAATTTTTTTTTCTTTTCCTTCAAGGATCAAGCGGGCGGCATTATCAATTCGTTCTGTAATGCCAATTTCATGTGCTAAATCATTTGCTGTGCCCGAGCGAATAATGCAAATGGGTGGAAGATTTTCAATATTTTTTTCATTAGTCATTAAAATCTGCAGTGTGGTGCTAATTGTTCCATCGCCACCACAAATCATCAAAACATCAGTCTTCTCTGCCAATTCTTTTTTTATAAAATTGCTCATGGAATCCGTAGAAGGTGCGGAATGAAAATTAAGTTCACACCGAAAAAGAGCTTCGCGAACTTTTCTTTCAATCAGATCTTCTTTTACTGTGCCGGCCTTTGGGTTTATTAAGACTGAGACTCTCATGAGGTCTCCGATAGGATTTTGATTGTTCCAAGTTTACCATCAAGACGGACTCTCATTCCTGTTTGCAATTTCTTTTTTAATCCTGGTATTGATACGATGGTAGGAATTCCCATTTCTCTTGCTACAATGGCCGAATGAGACAACAAACTTCCGCGTTCGACAAGAAGCCCACTAATGCTGGGATAAAGTGGTACCCATCCTGGATCTGTTCGATCCGCAACAAGAATTTCCCCATTCAGGTCCAAGTTGTCTTGCGGTGATGAAATGACTTTCACAATTCCTTCAATAATCCCTGGACAGCAGGGAAGTCCTTTAAGATCAAAATCTTGACCTTCAAAATTAGGTGCCTCAACTTCTTTAGTAAATGAGTTTTTCCAGTAAACTGCGCCTCGTGTAAGAATTCTTGCGTCAGGCTCATTGGAAAATGAATCATAAGAATTTTTTCTAAGATTAACTAAGGCATTCAGATCGTAACTGGGTAATGTTCCATTATAAACGCCCATAACTTCTTCGATGGTTAACCAAAAAACATCACGATTATTATTGAGAGCTCCAACATGAGCTAAATCTTCGCCAATGTGCTGAAAAATTGCGCGGGCTACCCCATAAATTCGAGTGCGAGCAAACCGGGTATTTTCGCGATTTTTTACCGCTTTGCGAGCGTGTTTCAAAACCCAAAAATAAACAATTTTTTTAATACCGCTTAAGGTTTGTTTTACCTTTTGTTCAGCGGCCTTCCTAATTTCTTGTTCATGATTTTCATTAGGCTCTTTTAAATCGCTACTTTTCAAATAATTTTTTATACAAACAAAGAGATAAGTTGGATCCGTCATTAAATCAATTTCTTCAAGTTTCATTTCACTCATGCACCGAAAGCCATATTTATCGATGTAGTTGAGAACTTGTTGATAAAACTCTTGATAAGAACTTTGGTTCAGAGTTTCCATAAGATCCGAAGCATCCGTATTCAGAAATAATAATTTAAGATTTTCATTTACGGACACAGTAAAAGCCATTCGCTGAAGAGCTCTCATGGGTTCGGCACTTTCCAGTCCGCCTTCGCCCGACAAAAGATCATTTTGAATTGTGGAATCTAAGCCATTTAGCCATTTTAAAGTGAGTTGACGTAGAAGACCAAAATGAACCATGCAAAGGAAGTCATTAATAATTGGTGCTTTCCATCGTCCCATCATATTTGTTTCAACATCGGCATACACACGAATAAGTTGATCGCCACGCATTCTTCGCAAGGGCATGGCGCGGAACCTTTCATAATCGTGGTTAAATGTTGTTAAGAAATCATCCACTAACTTTTGAATGGTGATATGATATTTTAAAAAATTTAGACCCGATATAAATTTTCTAAATCTTCCGGAAAGAGTATCCCAAGAAGGATGAGGTTTAATGCGATTTGCGATCTCATCGGTAAGACTTTCAGTCACTCCCATCATCGTTTCCATAAATTGGCGGTTTTGTTTAAAACCAGGCAAGATACCAACAAGTTTATACCAATTAAATAAGTTATAATAAACTCGACCGTTGATTGAGCCCAACATAAATGCCAAATAAGAATCCATCTCTTTAATTATTTCTGTTGGTACACCAAGGACTTCACAAAACTGCACATAGACAGCTTTGTAGTTTCTTAAGGCAAATGAAAAACTCAACGGTGAAGTTAAACCACCGTAGGATTCAATAATATTGGAATTATCCCAAAGATTTGGATATCCGATCAGATCAGAGTCCAGACTGGTTACAGGGCGGGATTGTAAAACATAAATTTTTCCTTTAGCTACAGCCCATTCGATGTCTTGGGGGCGATTGAAATATTGATTAATATTTGAGCCCAACTTCCAGAGTTCAAGAATTTCTTCGTTACTTACAGAAGCGCTCAACATTTGGTTTGTATCAAGCGAAACGATTTCACAATGTCCTTCGGCGCCGGCTTTCATCATCCCTTGCTTTTCAACAATATCAGATTCAACAATTTTTCCAGAATCTGCTGCAATCCAAAATGTATCTGCCTGTAAGGCGCCAGAAACTAAACCTTCGCCAACACCATAAACACTGCTGATAACAAAACGATCAGTCTTTTGGCCGACCGGATCACAAGTGAAAAGCACGCCAGATTTTTCCGGATCAATCATTTTTTGCAGAACCACAGACACAGAAATTTTTGTTAGATCAAGTTTATTATTTTTACGATAGACGAGACCTCTTTCGGAAAAGCCCGAAGCCCAGCAAAGCTTGATGCATTTTAATATTTCTTCATAATTCGAAACGTAAAGGTAACTGGAAAGTTGTCCAGCAAATGAATGAGAAAGTCCGTCTTCATCCGAGGCTGAACTGCGAACTGAAAATACGCCTTTTGGTAAAAGGGTAAGAGCTTCATCTAAACTTTGTCGCATCAATTTCGTTGTGTTCTGCGATAAAATAAGCTCGCAAATAGAGGATTCGCAGTCTTTAGCTGATATTTCAGCATTTATAAATTTATTTAAAATTTCATTTAATTTATTTTCTAGTTGATGTGTTTTTAGAAAATCATAAAAATATTTTTTTCCAAATACAACCCATTCTGGAACTGGCAGGCCGGCATTTGTCATAAGATATAAGTTATATCCTTTGCCGCCAGATTCACTTTTTGCAAAATAATTTGTTGAACGAGAAGTGACTAACATTTTTTATCTCCAAAAAATCCAAACAAGAATGGTGTAATGGGTTAATAAATAAGCTCCAGAAATATTTCGAAATAGTTTTGCTGATTTTAAAGTGGGATGAATCATATAATAAAGGCAAAATAAACAATAAAAAAGACCAAAGCCTGCAAGAATTGTAAAATGAGCTTGAGACACTACCCCAATAATTAAGGCGAGGCCTAGAAAAACTTGCGACAAGCATAAAAAACCCGCACCGACCGGGCCAAACAAACTAGAGTAAGTATCCACGCCCGGTCTTTCCTCTTGGCGAGCATAGGTTTTTCGAGCAAATTCGAAAAGATTAAAATAGGCCCAATTCATCAAAAAGAAAAAATAATCAAATTTATTTAATTCAGATAGATTAAATTTTGTAGCAAGCACGGCTGCAGAAATTCCATAAAGGACACTGACAAGAGTGTGCGTAATTGCGTAGGTCGTTAGGTGGGGGCGAATGCGGTCGCCAATAAAAAACTCTTCGAACATGAGGAGCGAATAAGTAATCGCTGCAAGGTGAACAAAAAATGGAAAAAGTCCCATCGTGCTTGAAAGAAAAATTTCGAATAAAATAAGAATGGCAATAATTTGTTTTGTTTGACTAATAGAAATCGCATTGCGAGCTAAAGGTCGTTGTGGGTTAATTTTTAAATCTGTTTTGTAATCTTTAATCTCATCGAAAAGTCTTAAGCGAAAAAAAGCAGAGAGCATAATAAGAAAACAAAAAGATAAAGACACATAATTCATTGAGGTGTTTTCGCGAAAATTTAAATAGAGTCCATTGCTTAATGTAAATACGAAAATCATCGGCAAATATTGAGCCGGATGAAATCGTTCTAAAATAATTGCTTTAAGACCTTTAAGCAATGATCACCTCAGGGTTTTCGAGCAGCATTTTTCGTAAAATGGCATATTCCACTTTGGAATGGTGGCGAGGGTCCATGGGAATACTTTTTACAAACTTAATATGATCTAAAGGAATATCGTTTTTATTAAAGATTCGTAAAATTTCTGTTTTTGCTTTAGAAAAATCAAAGTCTGCAATTTTAATATCGGATTTTAGTTCCACAACAGCGCATGTTTCTTGATCAAACTTTTGATCAGTTGATGCTATTCCAAGAAAGGCACATCGGCCGGTAAAATCCAGACGTTTAAGTAAAACTTCGGACCGTACAGGAAAATAATAGGATCCTTTTCGCTCAATAGCATTATTTGTTCGACCAACTATCCACAGATTTTTTTTATCGTCAATGTAGGCTAAATCCCCGGTGCGATGCCAAACTCGATTGTTATCATCTAAGATTTTGGTATTTTTAAATGCTTCAGTGTTGTTGTAATATTCTCGACAAACATGATCTCCGGTACAAATAAATTCGCCCACCTGATGTAAGCCGACTTCAAGTTCGTTCCAAGAACGACCCTTAAATTCAATTGGACCATTTTCAATTCGAATAAATTTATAATCAATGTCCTCGCTGATTTCACCTACATTAACGCCATTTTCAACAATTTCAGCATCGCCACGAATTTCCGCGTGAAGCATTTCTCGGCCTTCGATGTGGGCCATCGGCTCGGCTTCAGTTGAGCCATACAAAATCCACAGTTCTGTTTGTGGTGCAATCTGGTAGAATTCACGCACATCATCTTTGCTAATTGGTGCTCCACCTGTAACAACGCGACGAAGACCTGTAAGCTGGATTTGTTTTTCTTTACAGTATTTAGCCAGACCCACCAACATGGATGGGGAAAGTGTAGTGCATGTGATTTTTTGATTGAGGATCTGACAAGCTAATAAAGCTGAATCGAAAGCTTGCGGTTGTGCTAAATTAATTGCAGGAAGTACTGTAGTCACGCCGGTGGCTAATGAGTTTAAAGAAAATATTGGAAATGCGGGCATATCAAAATCTGTTTCTACATAGGGAATAACGTGCGTAAGAGCAAAATGTTGCGCCGAAAGGAAGCGATGAGTTCGATTTGCACCCTTTGGTTTGCCCGTGCTTCCTGTGGTGAAGGTAATTAACGCCGAGAATTCACTTTCTACTGCAGCAATGGATGATCGTTGCTTGCTAAATAAGTCAGCATATTTGTGGGTGAATTTTTCACCAGGACCATAGAGCACGCGGATGGGCATCGACGAAAACTCAGGAACTTGTTCGATCAGTTTAAAAGCCATATCAAAACTGATCATGGCTTTGGGCTGCACACACTCGGCACTGGCGCCAAGATGATGGCTGCGCGCCCAAGAATCCAAGAATACAGCGATACCGCCAATTCTTTGCACAGCAAACATAGAAATGTACATGTCTACGCTCATTGGAAGAAAAATAATAACTCGTTCACCTTTTTTAATTCCGATCTCGAGTAATCCTTGAGCAAATCTTGCAATGCGATCTTCAAGTTCGCGGAAGGTGATTTGATCATGTGAAATACTTATCGCATGGTTTCCATCCCAAGAGTTTAAAGCCTCTGGATTAGCCCATTTTAAAGCAATTTTTTCACCGTATTCTTCCATGTGTTTTTCCATAAAAGTAAAGACGTTATTTTTGACAGTTGAGCTTGGATAATAGCCCACCTTTTTTGCGCAAAAAAGAATATCCCTTGCGATAATTTCGGGATGGGACCACAAAATACCATGACCGCCATCTTTGATTTCATTTTGTTTAATATAAGTAAATTTTTTTAAAGCTGCATTTTGAGTGTTATGATTAAGGGTTTTGTCCTGGCCTCCAATGTAGGCAAAGCCTAAAACTTTTGAATCATGTGCTATAGGAGATTTTTGCTGCATTTGTTTTCCTACAACTGCTTTTTTCCAACTTTCAAGATCGGAAAGGAGTTCCATTTTTTTGTTATAATAAAGATTATCTTTGATTGACTGTGGATAAATCATTTCTTCTACAAAGGTGGCATAAGATTTTTTATGATTTGCTTCAAGAAGGGAATTTCCAATTTTAGGCATGCTCATTAAAAATTGGGCAACGGAACTTAAAGGCTTTTCTTGAATCAAATAAGGGTTTATTAAAAAAATTCGTTCGATCTTATGTTCGATTTGTTTTATATGACTTAATAAACGGTAGCAGCCCCATGAGTGGGCGACCACTAAGACTTTGCCTGAGGTATTTTTAATATCATCTATCCACTTATCTGAATAACTATCGACTTTATTTATCGAAAGGTCTTTCGGTAATTTTTCGATTAAAATATCCCAATCACTTGTATGTCCAGGATTGCCATGTAGAAAATAGATTTGACTCATAATTTTACACCTTTCCGTTGCATTCGGTACCCGTCAATCAGAGAAGGGTTTTTGCGATACAAAATACTTGAGCTGCTGTTGTTGATGATAGCTTTGAAGGAACCATCATTAGAGATTTGGTCCAAAATAATTTTTGTCACTTGAGCTTCTTTTTGGGAGGCCAACCAGATGCTTTCCATGTAGCTATTTTTATTGCCCGCAATTTTTTCAACATGAAGAATGGGACCATCATCAATCTTTGAAGTCATCTGATGGATAGAAAAGCCAAAATCTTGGCCTTCAAGATGAGCCCAAAAGTCGCACATCAGTCCCCTTTGGTCGGGTAAAAGGCCATGATGAATATTGATGCAGCCTAGGCTCGGTTGATTAAGGATTTGTTTTTTAAATATAGAGCGAGTGCGCGAATTAACAATAAGATCGATTTTTTCATTTTTAAGAAGTTCAAGGGCTTCGGTGGAATTAATATCAGGCAAAATCCAAGTTTTTTTATTTGCGATTTTATAGGCAGATTTTCGACGTTGCAAAGAATTGCCAAAATAATTTTTAATCATGGTCAATCCAAGTCTTGGGGCTGAAAAAGTGATAATTAAGGCGAAAGCCTTAATTAAAAGACTAATGGAGCGATTCTCGAGTATTAATAATCCGACAACAGAGGGATGGCTTGCCATTGAACAAATCATCTGGTCATAGTTTTCCGGTACAAATGTGATCGAAGAAGTGACGATTAATGTTCGCATAAGACAAGATATAGCAAAGCTTGGGCCTGCGCTGAGATCGAAGTCAGATTATTTCAGTGACGAAAGTTTATCCACCTGTCAGCCCTAAAAGGGAGCGGTCATAAACTGAGAATATACGGCGGCAGATCTTGGCAAAGAATTGGGACGCCTTCAACCTGCAAGGGTAAACCCATTTTATCCAATACAATCGCGGTTTTAAGATAGGAGATGTGTGATTTTAAAAGGCGTCTCAAAAAGAGACGTAGATTGTTTTTCTGTAAAGAATTAATTTTCTGCACGTAAGTTTTTCCGTGAACAGAAAAAACATAAATCGATTCTAAAAAATGTCTTATCATGCAATTTAGGCGCGGTTCATTTTGAAGTTCCACGAGGTATTTTTTTGATGATTCTGCCAAAGATGATAAATTGGAATCAAGAGCATTTGTTAACTTTTTTTGCAGCGCTTTTGCATCAAAATCTACAAAATCTTTTTCGAGTGGAACTTTTGCGTAAGGTAAATCTGTTGAAAATGGAGGTGTTAGTTTCATATCCACGAGATCATCACAAAGTATTGGTATTCCTAATTTCTGAAATCGAGTCGCCCACCAATCAGCGAGCCAACTGGAAATAATCATGGATTTTTCAAATGCAATTAGTTGTTCAGAAATAAAAATCGATCGACCATTTGTAAGTTGAGCATAAAGAGGTTTTCGCAGTTGATTTAAAGTAATTGCGTCTTGAACATGCTGACGAAGGCAGTTTGCTTTGGATTTTGGTAAATCGCTAGCTTCGGCCAATTGAAGCTTCCAGAAAAGTAGTATCATGGATATAAGGACTAAAAATCTCATTAACTTAACAATATATACAAAATGACTTTTCTTGTAAACTGGAAATTTTTTAAGCAGTTGAAACTCTTCATCTTCGGTATATTTCCTCTGGTGTGGCATTAGAAGTGCTTACAAAGACTTGGATCATATAAATGTACCGAGGGCTTTAATGAAACTTTTTCTTAGTTCAATAGCAATTTGTTTAGTTTTAGATTGTTTGACTTTGAATAAAGCTCAATCTGAAAATTTGACTTTACCAACCTATTTGCCAAACAGCTGTATTATCGATGTCAATGACCCATATGAGCCGGATGTTAAAATGACAGCTGGCCCGTTAAAAGATTTTTGCGTTAACCCGCTGACAAGAAGAAGCGTAGAAATTCTTAGTGATTTCGAAGCCGCTCGGTATTTTATTCCGCTGGCAGGAACCCTTACAGTTGCAAACTTCAGTCATCTTGGAAAGTTTTGGGTGGCGCAAATTCCAGTGGCTCAGGTTCAAAAGCTAAAGATGCAGATCGAATATTTTCCAATAATTAAATTTCCAAAGCTCGATATCGCACACACACAGTTTTTATTTGAATTTAAAGAAGGTTCTAAAATTTTGTTAGCGCCTCAGGTAAAAAATTCTTTTGTTAGCGCGACTCATGTTGAGCTGAAGAAAATGATTTTTTCGGTTGAAAACATTGGTCCATATGGTGAAAAGTTTGCCGCACTTAAAGGTTTGAAGGGCCATTACAATATCGCTTATAGGGCCATTTCTCTTCATGATAAATTTAAATGGATGGTTTCTGAACAAAAACATATTGTTTCCCAAAAACTTTTAGCACTCACTCCTGAGCAAGTTTACATAGTTCTTATGGAATCTTTAAATAGAGGAAGTTACTGGAGCACAACGCGGGCCTATAATACGATCAGACCCAATTGTGTGTCTGAACTCTTTAGCATTTTAGATGCAGCGTTGAATTTAAAAAATTTCTATGTACCTTTTATTCCTAATTTTGCTCCTCAAGCCTTATCTAGCCGAGGACTTTTGGAAAAAAATATTCAACTTTTAAATTTAAATGAAGAGTACGATGGAAAGCCTTAAAAGATTAATTTACCCAGGTGTTTTATTATTTGCTTTCGCTCTTTTGGCGACTTTCAAAATAGTTTTAAATTTTGATTTCAAAATTATTTCTTCTTTGGCTTTGACTGTCACGATTTTGGTCGTCGCTGCTTTAGAGTATCTTATCCCGTTCCGGAAAGATTGGAGAATTTCAAAGGGGGATATTCTATCTGACTTTATGTACACAATGATTTTATTTCCACTCGTTGTGAGTATTTGTCAATACTTGGTTCAGTCAGCTCCCGCATCTTTGACAATGTGGAATTTATCAAGCTTTCCAATTTGGATTCAGTGTCTTTTATGTCTTTTAACCGCTGAGTTTTTATTTTATTGGTTGCATCGTATTTTCCATACTCAAGCCTTACTTTGGAAAGTACATTACAAACATCATTCAGTTCAACGAGTGTACTGGATGAATTCAGGTGCTTTCAATCCGATTGATTTATTTTTAAACTTTTTCATCTATTGTTTGCCATTTGCATTTTTAAAAACAAATCCAATGACTTTTGAATATGTTCTGTATTTTTCAGCTGTAACGGGCTTGATGGAACATGCCAATATTAATTTCAAAGCTGGAGCACTTAATTATATTTTTAACACCGCCGAGCTGCATCGTTGGCATCATAGCCTTGATTTTAAAGAGTCCCGAACAAATTTTGGAAAAGCGCTTTCTATTTTCGATTTGCTTTTTAGTACGTTTAAATATTCTTCAACGGATCAAGTCAGAAAAGTTGGAGTTGAGTAAAGTATTAAGACCGTCGCCATTCGTGAAACCAAGCTAAAAATTCTAAGGCTTTTTTTGGTGCATTTTCTTTTTTCCAAACTCCAGCTGCATATTTATTTGCCTCAGCTAAAGTCGGATAAATATGAATAGTTCCCAAAATTTTATTTAAACCAAAACCATGTTTCATTGCAGCAACATACTCGCAAATGATATCCCCAGCGTGGTCGCCGACAATTGTAACACCCAAGATTTTATCAGAACCAGGTACCGTCAGAACTTTAACAAAACCATAGGCTTCGCCCTCGGTAATGGCGCGATCTAAGTCGTTAATCCCATAACGGCTTAGATGATAGGGAATTCCTTTTTCTTGAGCTTCCTTTTCGTTCAAGCCAACTCGAGCAACCTCGGGGTCTGTGAATGTGCACCAAGGAATTACACGATAATCGACTTTAAATTTTTTAAATGGACTAAAGAGGGCATTAACAGCAGCGAACCAAGCTTGATGACTTGCCACATGGGTGAACTGATAGGGGCCGGTGACATCGCCGCAAACAAAGATATTTGGATAATTTGTCGTGCGTAAATATTCGTCGGCAACAATTGTTCCATGTGAAGAAATTTCCACACCCAAAGCTTCAAGCCCAAATCCTTTTACATGAGCCCTGCGGCCAAGTGCAATTAGGATCTCATCAAAAGGAAGTTTAATTTCTTTTCCTTGATGTTCACAGACCAAGACTTTTATTTCTTTTTCTATGCGAAGAGCTTTGTGGCTAGTAAATAAAGAAATCCCTTCAGTTTTAAATTTTTGAGAGATCAAAGTGGAAACGTCTTCGTCTTCGCGAGCCATAATTCTGGGAGACATTTCAACAATAGAAACTTGTGAGCCAAATCGCGCAAAACTTTGGGCTAACTCGCAACCGATTGCGCCGCCACCGAGAATAATCAATTTTTTTGGAAGCAGTTTAAGATTCCATACATTGTCGCTCGTCAAATAGGAGACCTCATTAAGACCGGGAAGGGGCGGGACGAACGGGCCAGCCCCGGTGGCAATGACAATATTTCTGGTTGTTAAAATCTGACCATTTACTTGAACTTCATAGGGAGAAAGAATTTGAGCTTCGCCTTTGATGCAGTCAACACCGAGCTGGGTGTATCGTTCCACTGAGTCATGAGGAGCAATTTCATGAATGACTTTTTGAACGCGTTCCATGATTTTAGAAAATTCAAATTTAACAGTCAAAGATTCAAACCCAAATTCATTTGCGCGTTTAAAATAATTCAAAATTTTTGCAGAACGAATCAGTGCCTTGCTGGGGACACAACCGGTGTTCAAGCAATCGCCACCCATTTTATGTTTTTCAATAAGAGCCACTTTGGCTTTAACCGCCGAGGCAATGTAGGACGAAACTAGTCCCGCGGCACCGCCGCCAATGACAATCATATTATAATCAATTTTTTTTGGTTTTTTAAATTTTCCAAGATGTTTTCGTGATTTTATCCAGGAAATAATTGTTTTTGATAAGAGCGGCAACACTCCAATAAGCGCAAAAGAAATAAGCAGATTCAAAGAAAAAATATCTTTAAGTGAATTGATTTGTGCCAGTTGTGTTCCCGCGTTTACAAAGATCGCTGTTCCTGGCAACATACCCAATTGACTTACAAAAAAGTAGCTTAAGGTTTTTATGGAAGTAAGACCCATCACAAGATTGACTAAAAAAAATGGAAACACAGGAACAAGACGCAGAGTAAAAAGGTACAGCGTGCCTTCTTTTTTAATTCCATGATTGATGCTAACTAGTTTGTCATTGAATTTGCTTTGAATTAAATCTCGAAATAGATAACGAGAAGATAAAAAAGCTAAAGTGGCGCCAATGGTACTGGCAAAAGAAACAATAACAAGCCCCATCCAAAAACCAAAAATGGTTCCACCGGCAAGTGTTAAAATGGCAGCTCCAGGCAATGAGACCGCAGTGGAAATTATATAAATCAAAAGATAAAGTCCAATGACATAAGCGGGGTTTTCCAGATAATAAGAATTCAACAAGGCTTGATTTGATTTAAGACTTTCTAAAGACAAGTACTGTCCAAGATCAAAAATTTGGTAAACAATAATGAGAGTGATAATAAGACTTACAAGACTGATTTTACCAAGCCATTTAGATGCCATAGTCCTTAAATTGTATCTTATCTTGGTTAAAACGGTAGTGATAAAATCAAAGGAAGTGATGGTTATGCGATGAACATGTCAGATGTTGAATTTGAAAAAACATTTCTTATGGCGCTCGCTAGAGGCCATAAGAAATAATCGAGCTGTCTTTTACACAAGAGGTCTTGGCGGTTCAGAGTAAGGTGCTGGAGCCGCTTTATAAGGAGCTGATACTTCATCTGTTGATGAAATATCTTTTGCGCTAGTTTGCTCAAGGGCTAATTTGGCTCTTTTGGTTAGTTCTGTATTTCCTGTGTGAACAGATAATAGAATTCCACCGTCCTTAATATAACCTTCGTAGCGTTTAGCTTCGTATTCTGGAATACCCATGCCAATTAATCCACCAGCTAGACCGCCGATCGCCGCTCCTGCGCCAGCTCCGGCAAGCAAAGCCATGATTGGACCAGCAGCGATAAAGGGACCAATTCCAGGAATCGCGATTGTGCCTATACCCGCTAACCAACCTAATGCTCCACCAACAAGCATGCCTGTGCTTGCGCCTGTTGTAACTCCTTCGGGAGCTTTAGTTCCTTTTTCGTGCGCAAACTGCTCGGATCCGCCTTGTGCAGGGATGAGAACCGAAATTTCCGTGCTGGCAAATCCATCAGCTTTTAGTCTATCGATGCCTTGTTCAACCGCGGACCGACTAGAATAGATACCAAAAACTGCTTTGTGATTGTCTTTTCTTGATTGCATCTGTTTCTCCTCTGTTTTTATTTCTGTTAATTATCGAACTTCAATTTGATTGGTTACTTGTCCATTGCCAGCCACATCCTTTGCGATTTGACCAACTTCCAAACGTTCACTGGATGACTTAACTTGTCCTTTAAGTGTCACCATCCCGTTAGCACTAATAACTGTAACATTTTTTGCTTCGGTTGAAAGCGCTTCACGTTTGACAATAGCTTGACGAATTTTTTGAGTGAGTTCTATATCACTCCTTGAATTGCCTTGGTCACCAGCAGTTAAGCCGCGATTAAATTCATCAAATTGTTTCGTACTGCCAGTATCGGGCTGTTTTGATTCCCCTCGATCATTAGCAAAGCTCATTGCGGGGAATACCAAAAATACCGAAACTGCGCTTGTCAAAATACCACTTGAAATTTTCATAAATTATCCTTTCAATTTAGCTTTGTTACGTTTACGTCTGATGATGAATGCAAGAGCATGACCATCTCTTTGTGGTGTAATATTAATATGAAACGCAAGGGGACGAGTTTTTGCCCCACGACGGGACGAAGTTTCCACCTAAGGGAAATGGTTTTCGTTTGATGTCGTAATTTTAAATTTGCTCTAGATCGGAATGCGCAGGCCCTTCGATCATTTTTCCTTGGTAATTAAAGCGCGAGCCGTGACAAGGACAGTCCCAAGAATTTTCCGCATCATTCCATTTGACCACGCCACCTAAATGAGGACATACGGCCGAGCATAAGCTAAGGCTCCCTTCGGCATCTTTATGAGCAGCGATCATTTTCAAACCATCTCTAAAAACTAAACTTGAACCCGGTTGAAGCTTATCCAAATCATATTCAGCAGAAGGTTTTATCCAACTGGCATACTGGGCGACAACATTCAGATTTTCTTTCAGGAATTCTGTTTTTGATCTCAAAGCCAGGCGATTTGGAGAATACAATTCAGACCAAGGGTTTTTTATTCCAAGAATTTGATCTTTTATAATCATGGCGCCCAAGCTCGCATGAGTCATCCCATTGCCAGTATCACCAGAGATAACGAAAACATTTTTTTCGTCCATAGGATTTCGTCCTAAAAATCCTAGGCCATCAACCGATTCCATGACTTGGCCGGACCAGCGGTTAAGAACATCGCCGGCGATAGGGAATCTCTCTCTGGTCCAATTTTCAAGTTCAATGTATCTTTTAAGTGGATCTATTTTTTTATTTTGTCCCGTTTTGTGATCTTCTCCGCCAACAATAAGAATGTCGTAGTTTC
The DNA here is from genome assembly GCA_038043185.1 of Bdellovibrionota bacterium. Lineage (GTDB taxonomy): Bacteria > Bdellovibrionota > Bdellovibrionia > Bdellovibrionales > Bdellovibrionaceae > UBA5009. The sequence continues at coordinate 25,175 of JBBTCO010000026.1, read as the reverse complement.
CATCACCGTTTTGAAAACGAATGTAGTGATAAGGGTCAAGAGTATCCCAATACAAAGCTTTTTCGTTATTTGCTTTCGGAATTTTAAAACTTAAAGCGTAAGTGCGATAGGGCGCTTGTTTAGTGTGAATAGCTACAAGATCATTAAATGGAGTATTTGTTGCGATAACAATATAATCACAAGTAATTTTATTTCCATTTTCAACTAATACGAAGCTCGCAGGCCCTCCTTGAGTTTTTATGGCTCTCGAGTGAGTGTAAATTTTCCCACCCAAATTTTTAAAAGCCTCTGCTAGACCGGAAAGATATTTCAAAGGATGAAGTTGAAGTTGGTTTGGGAATTCAAGGCATGGACCCATGTCAAAGGAAATCGAGGGTGACATTGCTGTGAGTTCAACATCAAAAAGACCACAGCGATGGCAAGCAGCTAACTCACTCTGTAAAATATTTTTTCTTTCGTCTTCATTTGCAAATAAGTAACCACTGACTCGTTGAAGATCACAGTTAATTTTTAAATCTTTCGTTATTTTTTCAACTAGTTCTATAGCTGTTTGATGACTGCGGGCAGCTAACTTGGTGTTTTTTGCGCCATGAATTTTTTCAAGTTCAAAATAGCGATTATCAAGTACATAGCTAAAATGTGCTGTCGTTCGACTTGTTTGGCCACTGCCAAGTTCGTTATTTTCAACCAACACCACAGACTTTCCGGTTTTTTGTAAAAGGTAAGCTGTTGTTAATCCTGCAATCCCACCACCAATAACGCAGATTTCCGCTTGCGTATTAGCTTCCAACGTCCTTGCCTTTGGCATAAGTTGCGCCATCCAAGGTGAGACACTGCCATTTTCATTTTTGTCATCCATTTTTAGCACCTCTGTAAAAGCTTTTGTTGAGCTTAATTTTGCTTAATTGCAATTTCATCGCCAAAGATAACTGTATAATCTGAAATTTGTTTAGTTACCTTAGAAGAAATTTGCCCCATATTCTTGGCGTGATTCATGCTCGATAATGAAATTAATTTAACATTTGATTAATATGATGCTTTCTCGCAATCGTTGTGTTAATTTGCGAGATGAGTTTGGGGACTCAAATCATATTCCATTGAAAGGACCAATGGCTTTGAGTAACTTTAATAAAGACTCAGCTAAGACGCGCTTTCAAATCTTTGGAGGTGGTGAAACAGGAGATCTGTTTCGTTCTATTGATTGGTCAAAACATCCACTGGGATCAACTGAAATGTGGCCCGTGGCTCTTAAAATTTCCCTCAATAATTTGTTCCATTCAAAGCAGCCGATGTTCATTTGGTGGGGTAAGAATCTCTATCAATTTTATAACGACGCCATGACTCGGATTATGGACGGGGGCAAACATCCTCAGGCCATGGGTCAAAGTGGGAATGAATGTTGGCCAGATATTTGGCCACGTGTAAAGCCACAGATAGATGAGATTATGAATGGCGGTGAGTCTACTTGTGAACATTCGCCGATCTTTAATGAAGATGGAACTATTGGAGGAATCCTGGCTATTTGTACGGATAACTCTCCTTTTGCTTTTGGCGAGACAAGAAAGAAAGAGGACCCCGAACAAGTTCACGCTATTTTTAAACAAACACCCTTTCCACTTGTTATGCTCGAAGGGCCCGAGCATAGGTTTAAGTTTGCCAACCTGCTGTACGAAAAATATTTTCTTGGTTCCCCAGATTATATTGGAAAAACTGTGGCAGAATTAATTCCAGATGCAAAGACCCAAGGCTTTATTGATTTATTGGACAATGTTTATCGAACAGGAGAGCGCTACGTTGGCAGTGAAACTTTTTTCGAGTTTTCCCCACCGGATAAGGGATCTAAAAAATATTTTTATTTTAATTTTGTTTACGAACCAATTAAAAATGCCGAGGGTGAAGTTGAAGGAGTCTCGGCGGCCATAGCCGATGTTACCGATCAGGTTTTAGCTCGAAGACGATGGGAAGAGAGCGATAAAAATCTGAGTCTTGCCCTTGAGTCTGGGCAAATGGGAACCTGGAATATTAGTCTAGAAACCAATGAAGTGCAAATTTCTCCAAGAGCAGCGGCTATTTTGGGACTTACCAGAACTTCTGGTAATATTTCAGAATTGTTATTTGAGCGAACACATCCTGAGGACCGAAATAAGACTAATCGGATTTGGAGTGAATCCATTCGTGATAAAAAACCTTTTTCTTGTGAGTATCGTATCTTACGTGCTGATGGCGAAGTGAGGTGGATCTTATCGCGAGGATCTGCTCAATACGATGAGGCTTTAACAACACCTTTATTTTCTGGTCTTATAATGGATATCACTGATCAAAAGAAAGTGCAGTCGCGCTTGCAGACGGCTCTCGATACAGTTCCCGTATTTGCTGGTTTTTTGAACGTGAATGGTATTGTGGTTCTTGTGAACCAAGCTGCAGCGGATATTATTGAAGAAACCAAAGAAAACATCCAAGGCAAATATTTTTGGGAGTGTGCTTGGTGGAAAGATCAACCCGAAATAATTGTGAAACTAAAAGAAGCACTGGTTCGGGCCGCGAAAGGGGAATCACACCGTTTCGATACTCAATACACGGCAATTATTAATGGCCAACCTCATATTCGTTGGGTGGATCTGTCGTTGATTCCTATTTTAAAGGAAAACGGGGAGGTCGGAGAAATAAGTGCATCGGGCTTTGATATTACGGAAAGAATTGAACAAGCCAAAGAACTTCTTGCGGCGAAGGCGAGTGCCGAAAATGCAAATGCAACCAAGAGTGCATTCCTTGCAAATATGAGTCATGAAATCAGAACTCCATTGGGAGCTATTTTAGGTTTTACTGATGTTTTAAGAACATCTGTAGCAAGTACAGAAGAGCGCGATCACTATCTTGAAATTATCACAAAAAACGGACAGGCCTTAGTTAAAATCATTGATGATATTTTAGATCTTTCTAAAATCGAAGCTGGAAAATTGTCCATTGAACATACTCCGGTCTGTCTTTCAGAAGTTACAAAGGATATTCTTGCGATGTTCTCGGATCGAGCGGCGGGTAAAGGGATACAACTTAAATTCGATGCCACTGGTTTTCCGAAATTCAAAATTAGTTCTGATGCTGTTCGAATCAGACAGGTTTTGGTTAATCTTATTGGCAACGGTATCAAATTTACATCTGAGGGTAGCGTGACGGTCCACGGTGGCTTCAAAGAGATGGAAGATAGCAATGTAAAGATTTCTCTCTGTGTGACTGACACCGGAATAGGAATGACCGAGGAGCAAGCTTCCATGCTTTTTAAACCCTTCACTCAAGGTGATGAAAAAAGCTCTCGAAGATATGGTGGAACCGGACTTGGGTTGGCGCTGTCCCGAAAACTGGGGCGCGCTCTTGGCGGTAATGTTTCTCTCAAAAGTTATAAAGCCGGGGAAGGTTGTACATTCAGATTTGAAATTGTTGCGAAAAAATGTGGTTCCTGGGAAGCGACTATTGGCCCCGCTTCACCTGATTATCGTCAATCAACAAAAGGGCGTCTTCAAGGGGTAAAAGTTCTGGTGGTGGACGACTCTCCGGATAATCGCACTCTGATAGATGTTTTTTTGCAGCGAGAAGGGGCTTCAATTGATCAAGCTGCAAGTGGAGAGCAAGGAGTGCTAATGGCGCTGAAAGATATCTACGACACAGTGTTGATGGATATCCAAATGCCGGGTATTGATGGTTACGAAGCTTTAGCAAGATTGCGGCGTGAAAATTTTCGAAAACCAATTATCGCTTTGACTGCACACGCGATGAAAGAGGAAAGAAACCGCGTTCTAGCCTCTGGCTTTAGTGATCATATTCCTAAACCGGTGAATCCAGAACAACTCGTTGAATCGATTCTTTCGCACATCCGACGTGTTCAGTGAGTTTCATTTAAAAGAGCAGAATCTATTTTTCTCAACATAAGATCCCAAGTCTGTTTATTACCGGTGATCTCTTGAGTTTCCTTCGACCAAAATTCAAAGTTTTGCACATTTTCAGCACGGCAAGTGACTTCGGGCAGCCGAGTGTAGAAGGAATAATTTGATGACCAACAGGCTGGTGTATTTTTATAATATAATTTTTCGATAAGTGAATTTAAATTTTGAACAGTGGAACTGTCTAAGTCGAAACTCAAATAATTTTTTAAATCTTCGCCAAATGTCGATATAAGAATATCTCTTTTGTTAGTACCATTTGGAAGTTGTTCTTCGTACAAATCGATGACACCAAATTGGCCCGAAATTATTTTATATCCTTTGGCGGGATATTTTTTTTCTGGATAGCAATAATGTTTAAGAACCGCAATGTCTTTTCCAATGTAAAGGCAGCTTTGAATTGAGTTGTAACCAAAGACTAAGCCTTTTTCTTTAAATTCAAATCGAGTGGTTTCGATTTTATTGAGTAGCGCAAGAATCGATTGAGCTTGTAGAGGTTGTGCATTTGTACAAATTGAAAAACAAAAAATAAAAATTGTGATTAATTTCTTCATTTACCAACCTGATGATTTATTTCTGCCGTGGTTGCGATAAGGATACAAGAAAATGATTAAATTACGATGGGTTTACAGAGTCCCCTACAAAAGTCTTGGTTGGCTTTGGTGCAGTTCCCGTCAAAGCGGGGCAAATTAAATTCAAATTTCTGTGTCATTCTATTAAAATAAAACAAAGGTCTGGATAGTGTTCAGAAGGGAAAATCTGTGTTTAAAATTACATTTTTGATTTTATTTTTAGCAATGAACTTTTTTACTTATTTAGCGAATGCTGAATCACTGGATCAGGTTTCTTTTGATCAAAGGGTAAATGCTATAAACGATAAATATCAAGCTGCAAAAACATTTAAGGATTTTATATCTTCAGCGGACCTTGATTCAGAAAATAAAAGCTTTTTAATAAAAAAAGCCACTGATAAGAAAGTGTATGATACAAACCTGCCAAAAATGAAAATGGAAAAAAAAGCTGATGGAATCCGATTTGTTTTAAATGATGACCATACCCTTGATATTAAAAAATCCGATTTATCTTTATGGATAAACAATCAACGGCTTGATTTTGAAAAAATGACATCTCGTGAAATGCTTTATGAAAATATTCAAAAACTCATGTCGAAAAAACAGTCTCAACGAACTTTCATTGATTTATTACTTCCACAGGCAAATGCTGGTGAGTTTACTGGTGATGCTGGCCATATTGCTGTTATTTGGACGGCAATCGGTAATATGTGGGAGAAGGCCTTTCCTTCTGACGCAAAAGAATTAATCAAAGATGGAAACGTAAGGTCAATCACATGTACACTCCATGGGCCTAAGAAAGATAAGGTGTATCTACCGACTGAAGTTGACACAGGCTCTGGTTATCCTAAAACTTCATCAGAAGGTTCTCTAGATTATCCTTTTCTACCGCTGAAGATTGAATATGGGAAAGATGGAAAAATCACTAAGTTTACGGATGGGTACGGTTGCAAGCACCAGGGTGATGTAAATGGTAATCTTAAACGTATTGTTGATACTTCTGAAGATCTTAAATCGAGATGTAGGAACGCGGGTAATCAAAGTAATGTACGTAATTATTACGACGTGTTCCCAAATATAAAGAAAGAACGTTTTTTTAAACTTTTAAATTCCGTTTGTGCGAACGACCCAAAATTGGATAAATTTAATGAAGAAGTGAAAGAATATGTACAGGAAGAAAAGCGTATAAAAGCAAAGGCAAAAGATAAGCCGAGCAGATATAATAAAGACGAAAGCGCAAAAGGCATAAAATAAGATAGTAGACGGCGTCTTATATATTTAACTTATTGGACATTGATGCCGTAGTTGAAAAGTGCAAGAGCATTTCGAGCAGCAAGTTTTTGTTAATTGGTTTTGTGATATGATCATCGAAGCCTTTTTCCAAACTGCGTTGGCGTTCTTCTTTCATGGCATGGGCCGTAAGAGCTAAAATAGTTTTTTTGTAACCTTTGCTCCTCAGTTTTTGAGTAGCTTCATATCCATCCATCTCTGGCATTTGAAGATCCATAAGGATAACTCCATAATCACCTTCCAAAGCTTTTTGCACGCCTTCTTTTCCGTTGGCTGCAGTAACTACTTCGGCCCCTGCCATTTTTAAAAAACGACTGACAAGCACTTGATTGTCCAAACTATCATCCACAATAAGAACCTTAAGGCCTGTTAAGTTAACGTCAGAGTGGGGTGATGTAAGTTCAGTGCGATTGGTGGTGGCCACATCCTGCGAAACTTGACCAGGATCGATAGTAATTAAAAAATTACTTCCAATTTTCAGTTGGCTATCGAGCAACACAACATCGCCACCAAGCGCACGAGCCAGTTTTTTTGACAAAGCGAGTCCCAAACCTGTGCCGCCAAATTTTCGTGTCGTTGAAACGTCAACTTGGCTAAAAGGAGAAAATAGTTTTTTACTTTGCTCGGAGCTCATTCCACGACCAGTATCCCTAACCTCAAAGGCCAGTTTGTCGTTAAGGCGATAAACTTTGACCTGAACTGAACCCCTATCAGTAAACTTGATTGCATTGCCAACGACGTTCTGTAAAACCTGGCGAAATCTCAAGGGATCGGTTTTTATCTTGGCGGGCACGTCTTTCTCAATATTGACCGAGTAGAGGATACCTTTTTCATTCGCTTCTAAATCTAGTAAGTAAGAAGCCTCTTTTATAACATCACTGGTAGAAACAATAATTTTTTTGATGTCCAATTTGCCAGCCTCAACTTTTGATAAATCCAAAATATCATTGATGATGGTCGAGACAAGGAGCCCATTTCGTTTGATGGCTTCGACGCAGTTTTGTTTTTCGGCCACACCCAAATTTGGAGTCAGGAGCAATTCCGAAAAACCAAGCACGGCGCCAAGGGGAGTGCGAATTTCGTGCGACATGTTTGCAAGAAAAGCACTTTTTGCTGCATTGGCAGATTCGGCAGCTTCTTGGGCTTGTTTGCGTTGAGTGCTGACAGCCGCTAACACTAAGCCGGTGAGTGATATAGTTATTGTAAACAAAATCAACTGTAAAAGATTAATAGCGGGAGTAGAGAGTGCGAAGGGTCCTTGATGATGAGCAACACCCCAAATGGCTGCTCCCGAAATAATAAAGGCAGCCAGAGTTGCTCCTCTTTGGCCAAAGCGCATCGACGCCCAGAGCAGAGGAGGGAACAAGAAAAAAGATCGGGATAAACTTTGCAGTGGACCGCTCGTTTCTCCACTTAATTCACTAAGGCTAAAGATGGTAAGAACAATTCCTAAAGCGATTTTCTCGGCCAGACTGCGAGTGTCTTTGTCTGACTCTTCTTTGGGTGGGCTATTCAGAAAAACCAATAACAAAGGAGCTACAGTCACAACGGCAGTGAGGTCGCCGGCCCACCACTGCAGCCAGGTGAAAAAAACTTGGCTGCTATCTAAGGAGTTTCCCATCCACAAACTGAAGACGCCGAAACTTGCGCTGATCGGTGTGCTTACGAGTGCCGCACCAACAGCAAGCCACCCGACATCTTGAAGACGCTGCAAAGAACGATCAAAGTTCGGGGCTTTCAAAAGAATCCATGCGCCGATGAGGGCTTCAAGAGTATTTCCTAAAGCAATTCCACAGGCGACAGGAAGTGAAGCCCCGGTTTCAAAGTTTGCGCAAAGAGCGCCAATGAAAACACCGGGCCAGTAACGACGACCATACATGAGGAGAGCAACAAGTGAGATTGCTGTCGGTGGCCAAATGAGAGTCGCAAATTTATTAACAGCATTGATGGTTAATCCCAGTTTTGCTAAATAATAATAAACAAGGGCCAGCAGAACAACTGTCAAAATATACCGGGAATTAAATTGAGTTCGCATTTGGGCGGAATTCATCACGCCGGGATATTAGCACACATCTATTTAATATATCATCGATTTTTTCATGGAACACTTGCTGTCTGAGGCGAATAATTGCCGCGTCCCATAGTAACAAAATTTTAATAATTTTATTTGACAGGTTTTTTGACGCTCTCGTCGAATCACCTAGCGCTGACAAACTTTGCGATTTGCTTACCAACTTCTTTTGCTGATGCAGGATTTTGTCCAGTCACTAATCGTTGATCATTAACTACATGCTCTTGCCAAAGAGAAGCTTTTGAATAAATTCCCCCTTGTTCGATGAGTTTTGATTCAAGTAAAAATGGCATAATATCTGTTAACTCTGCAGCTTCTTCTTCCGCATTGCTAAATCCGGTCAGATGTTTACCTTCAACTAAATAACGTCCATTACCCAACTTAATATTTACGAGCGCGGCTGGTCCGTGACAAACAGCTGCGACGATTCCACCATTTTCATAAATTTGAGAGGCAATATCTGCTAATTCGACGTTTTCTGGAAAGTCCCACATTGTGCCATGCCCGCCAGCATATAAAATTGCACTGTATTCATTAGGATTGATATCTGCAGGTTTCAAAGTGTTTTCAATCTTTGCAACTAAATCTGATCGATCAAGGAAAGCTTTGTTGATTGGATCGTTCATATTGCGACTGTTTGGATCCATAGGGGCAAGTCCACCTTTTGGACTTACGATATCAACAGAGATCTCCCTTTTTTCTAGCTCGGCAAGTGGATGACTGACTTCGGGTAGATAATATCCAGTTTCAACTCCTGTTGAGCCCATTTGATTGTGGCTTGTTAAAACAATCAGTACCTTTTTTTGTTTGTTAACTATTTTCATTTTAAACCTCCCGGTTTTGTTAATTTGTTGAATGATTTGTAACTGAATTGATTAAATTTGAAAAATGAATAGATATAATATAAGCTATTCATATTATGAATATAAGGAATATAGATCTAAATTTACTCGTGATTTTTGGAACTCTTTGTGAAGAAAAAAATACCACTAAGGCTGCAAAACGCCTTGGTTTAAGCCAACCAGCTATCAGTCATGCCTTATCCAGACTAAGGGATCAATTCAAAGACCCTCTGTTTGTTCGAGCCTCTCGAGGATTAGTCCCAACGCAAAGAGCGCTTGATTTGGAAAGACCTATTTTAAACCTTTTATCTCAACTTGATGATGTATTAATTGGCTCAAATGAATTTATTCCAGCGAAATCTCAGTTAACTTTTAAAATTGCAACGACAGATTATTTTGAGCAAGTGGCTCTGCCAAGTATTTTAAAAGTGTTAGAGAAAGAAGCGCCAGGGATCACTGTCTTATCAAAACCGACATTAGGATCTTTGCCAAAATTGGAACTTGAAAAAGGCGACTATGATCTTGCTATAGCCGGTTTTTATGGTGAGTTACCTGAAGGACTATTAAAACAAAAACTATTTGATGATGACTTTGTTTGCGTGTCGCGAAAGAATCATCCGCGAATAAAAAAAATTTTATCTCTTTTTCAATATGCCGATGAAAAACACATTCTGATTTCTTTGCAGGGTGATATGAAGTCAAAGTCACAAGAGCTATTGGCAAAAAAAGGTTTAAACCAACAGTTCAGAGTAGGGGTTTCTAGCTTTCTTTCCCCAGGGTGGTTACTGACTACAACTGATTATTTATTAACCTGCCCAAGAAAACTGGCGTATTCATATGGAAAATATCTTCCTGTGGAAATACATGAACTGCCCATTGAAATACCAAGGATTCATATTATACAAGTTTGGCACGAACGATCTCATCGTGATAAGGCTCACTCTTGGTTTAGACAATTAATTTATCGAGTCTGCCAAAATACAATCAATTCGCTGTTACCTTAATCGACTTTGAAATCGAATACATCAGAACCATAGTTATTAAAGTCGTAAAAACTAAAATATAACCAAGAGTATCGAAGTGTTCTAACTGGCCATTAGCACCAGAGATAACAATACTGCCGGCAATAACAGAAGCGAGACCGCCAGAGATTTGTTGTAAAGATGAACTCACCGCCATAAAAGAACCGCGGTTTTCAGGCTCTGGTATGGCCGACATCATGGCCTGAGCGGGTATCATACGGGAAAAAATGCCGACAAACATAATCGCATTAACCAAAATTACTAACCAAAGCGGTGAGATTCCCATATTCGTATAGAAGATCACCATGACGATACTCAGGACTCCTCCAAATAGAAATACTTTGAATTTGCCAAATTGATCAGTGGCCTTACCGATGAGGGGACCGAAGATCAGAGCGCAAATGCCGGTGATCAGATAGATCATCGGTAGGCGCGCTATGTCGATTCCAAGATTGCCCACTGTGAACGCGCTACCAAAAGGCATCAGCATAAATCCGCCCGTGCTAAGCAGGGCGGTCGTGGCAAAAGCAGGAAAGTATTTGCGATTGGAAATAGTCATCCAGAAATGATGGAAGGCTTTTCGGTCCACTCGGTTTAAGAGATGCTGATCAACCGGTTTCATGTAAATGATAATAATAACACCTGCTACGAGGCTAGCTGCTACAATCATCATAAAAGGGGCGTGCCAATCCCACAAGTTTGATAAATAAAGACCCAGAGGAATTCCTAAAATTTGACTAGCTGAAAATGCAGTTTGTAAAAGTCCCATAACTCGTCCGCGCATTTGAAAAGGAAAAAGATCGGTGGTGATTGCCAAAATGATAGAGCCAATAACGCCGCCAAAAATCCCGGTCAAAATTCTTGCGAACAGTAAAAACTGATAACTTTGTGCCAAACCGCAAAGCAAAGTCGCAAATACAAAACCGCTATAAAAAAAGATCAAAAGTTTTTTCCGGTCGTAGCGATCCGCAAAACCAGAGGCAAGAATTCCAGAAATTCCAGCACTGAAAGCGTAAGCTGAAACCACTAAACCGAACTGATGAGTCGAAATGTTGAGCGCTGGCATTAGCATCGCACCCAAAGGAGAAATAATCATGAAGTCAAGAATGATGGTGAATTGCAAAAAAGCCATCAAGGCGATGACAAGTTTTTGATAGGGAGAAAAAGAGAGACTTTGTGTTGCTGTTGATGTCTGCATCTCTCAACGGTAGGTGAAAGTAAGATTGTTAACAAGTCGCTTTAGGCAGCGATGGTCAATGGTCCAGAGCTTAACCTAGAGGTTCTTGAGCTCGCTTGATCGACTATTTAAAAAAATCTATATTGAGGCAAACGACTTCCTCGGCACTGGATTTTTTGGCGACCTCGACAATTTCTTTTACCATTTTTGTGATCTTCTCTCGAATCAAGTCAAAATCATTTTTTGCAATTGACATAGGGCTGGTAAAAAACAATTCATCCGCAGTGCGAGTGTCCATCTTTTGAATGGCCTTCATGCGCCAATTCATATGATGTTTAACAACAAATAGGGATTCATTGGGAACGTGAACATGCAATTCATTCAAAGAATAAAATCCGCCCTTTTCAAGGCAAAGACCTGCCTTTGTTAAAAAAATAAGAATATCTTCAGCTCGTTCTCGAGTTATTTTAAATCGTTCAACAATTTGTGAAAGACTTTGTTTGCCATCAATGGAAGTGCTCACCCAAACCGCCACATAGATCCAACTTGAATAAAATTCAGCACGCTCGTCTTGGGTGAGCTGTCGGTGTTTATCAAATCTTTCGCCAAGTTTATTTTTTTGCGACTCAAGTTGCGATTTTTTTTCGCGCCAATATTTACGAAGACTTTCGTTTCCCGCACGATCCAAATTAATGATGATAATAAAATAATCCTGTTCGAGTTTAGTGTGACCAATGTGATCACTGATCAGTGTCGCCTGCTCGAGGCTTAAATGTTTAGTGCCTGCCAGTATGTGAGATAGAAATGTCGGGTGAACCTCGGCAACCTTGGCAAGACGAGTAAGATTGAAAAGCTTTTTCTCTTTGGACTCCTTCAACCAGGCGTTTAGATAATGTCGATAGTCCGAAAATTCAAATATATTCAATTCGTTAGACATGCATGACTATCGGTCATTTTTTATATTATCTTTAGACTACAATACTATAGTCGGGAATTGTGCCAAGCATTATATTGGTTGCGGAATTGCAATCTGTTACAAGGGAAAACATATGAAAAACTATAGCCGTATTAAAATAATTTTTAGCATAGCTCTGCTGACCTTTTCGGGCCCACTGCCAAAGTCTTGGGCGATGGGTGGAGTTGGTACTGGCGGTGGTAACCCCATGTTATTATCACAAGTCGATGTGAGTTCGCAGTTACTTAACTTTGCTCAGAAAATTGAGTCCAATCATGCGCAAGTCGCGCAGTCTTTAAAAAAAATGTTAAAAGAAAAAAGAATTTTTGCATATGAAGGTAACTGTAAAATTGTTGAATTTCCAGATTCCGCTCAGCATCCTCGTCGCTACTGGTATGCAAAACTTAGCGACCAGCGGGTCGTTGTCGACAAAAGTCTTTTCCAATTATCTACAGAAAAACAACTTCAGATATTAACAGAATTATCTCTTTCCAAAAGAGAGATCAGCGAAAAATTGATCACGACTGAAATGAGTAAAACTGGAAATGTCGCTGGGGCTATTCAAAAAATACGCGAGCAAGTGACCGAACCCTTATTTCAAAAATGGATTATCGAGGCATTTAACAACGAACTGGATAAAGCAAATTTCTTTCAAATACCCGAAAGCTGTTTTATCCCTGCTAATAATCAATCCGCCACTTTTTTAAAAGAGGGTCACCTTATCGGCGTGCGTGGTTTTACCCGCATGACCCCTGGTGCAAATATTTATTTTTCTTCAGAGGTGCTTTCTTATGGCGAACTTGATTTAACTCACGTTATTGCTGCTGAATTAGGGCATCACTTACCTATAGGTCAAGAAGCTGCCAACGAAGCAACAGTAGATGCCTTGGCGTCTGTCATTACCATGGGAAATCAAAGTATTCAGAGCAAGGCCATAATGACGGATCTAGGAGCTAAACTTCTTATTTACAATATTTTTGCTAGAAAAAATATTGAACTTCCCAATGTTACCGAAGGTACTGAAAAAGACACAAAAACTAAAATCAAGGGAGAAATTCCTCCGGCAATCATGAAACTTCGAAGCTTTCTTGAATCCGAAAAAATAAACAGAGCCGCACGCTCAGTTTTTAATGGCTTCAATGAATTGTTCGGCGAAATCACAATGAGTCGGTTGCGAGATTGTAGTGAGACCTATTGGTTATATAGTTTCGTAGAATATGATCGAAGCGTAAAGGATGAATTTAAACGCCGAGCGCCCACTGAGATGGAAGAAATTATGATGAATCTCTATGGTTTAGATCGGCAGTTTTGCAGAATGGTCAATAATGTCTTTGGTAAAACATTTATCGAATATGGAGGTTATGGGACCAGTTACTTGGAAAGTGCCGAAGAGAAATGTCAGGAACCCAACACGAGTTGGCAACCAGAACCTGTTGAGGGCTCACGTATTTCCGAAAAAAAGAAAAAGAAATTGAAAGAACTTGATTACCGAATACATTCTTTTAAAAAAATTCTTTGCGAAGGCGTTAATCAATATTCTCACGAAACTCCATTTCAGGGGACTGCGGCCGAGAGAGAACTGATTTTGGCTGTAGTTGGGGGAGACGTTGTAAAAGTTGGTAAGCTTCTGCAAGCTGGAGTAAATCCGAATACAAGAGATACTCGCATGAAATACAACATAGACTATGATCGCAACCCGCAAGATTTTCGCGTCTATTTTCGCGAATATGCCACTAGCAAAAAAGAAAACAGTTTGCTTTTTAAGACCTTTGCTCATTTAGCTCGAGTGAACAATGAACCGGACCAAAAATATTCGCGAATCATTGAACTTCTCTTAGCAGCAGGTGCAAATCCAGAAACTTTTATGGAAAGCCTTCTCAGTTCCATCTCTTCGAGCGAACCCTTGTCATCGCAGGCTGAATACCACTATCTTTTATTAGTGCGAAAATACACCAAAACAAAATTGTATTTAGGCCCCATTATGCGTGACTTTCACGTTTGCAATAAAGAGTTAATGTCCATTTTGGTTCCGATCTCGGCTGATCTTAATGACTCTGATATGGTTCGTAGATATTTTGACGATGATCCGGTCAGAACAATAGGGGAAGCAAAAAAAACTTGCAGATAATACGTGGTGATTTATATCGAGACAGTTTTTTGCTAACTGTCTCGATATTATTCCAAGCTATTCAGAAAAAACGGCAGTCGGAGCGCAAGAAAAATTTTCTTTGGTATGCTCTGGCAGAGTGCTTTGCTCGATAAGATTAAAGTTACCATTTGTAGTTGGAACATATTTCATTAGAGTGGCTTGCTTTGGATTGATGTAATTAATAAAATAAGTTAACTCATCACCTTTGATTTGATAGCTGCCGTTCCAAAGGAGCGCCGCCGGGTTCTTGCCGCTTTCACCAATATGCAAAGTGCGCGCTTCCCACTTTCCCGAATTTTTTATGATTTCAAAAACAGTTTTGACCGTTTTTAAACGCTGAAGATCAAGATCGCAATCCGATAGAAAAATGTCGATCAACTTAATTGAACTTTCTTTTTTTTCTTTCGGTGTACAGCTAAATACATTAACCCTGATGTCATTACACTTCTGCGCGGTGGACATAGCCTGTGACGGTATAAAATACATCGATAAAATCAAAAGTAAGAAACGCATATTATTCTCTCCCTTTTTTAAAACTTTTAGAACGCCATGCCTAGTTTGCAAAATATAAACTATAAGCCTGCCTTTATTTGCAGGGTGTCCATAAATTATGTCAATAAGTTTGACAGGTAAAAAATCCATGTCGTCTAAGTCACAGGTGAAATTTGTTTGATTTCTGTTAAGGTGCTCTTTTGATTTGAGAATTTAAACAAATAAAGGGAAATTAAATGAAAAATTTATCTGTGGTAATTCTAGGATCTATGTTCTCACTCTCGGCCTTTGCAGAGATTCCTACCTGTTTAAAAAATGTTGTTAATCAAGTCAGTATCTGCAAGGAAAAAATTGAGAGCGAATTGGCGATCGCAGAAAAGATAGTTAACAAAAATAAGTCGCCCGAGGAACAACTTCACTATGGCGAAACTATTTCTTTCCCAACAATGATAAAGGGAGAGCAAGCAATCTTGTCTTTAACAAAGACGAACAGAACAAAGACGCAAGTGATTTATTTTAGCGCACAAATTAAACGTGGCTTGTTTTGGAAAAATGAATGTTCAGTATCTGTAATAACATCAGACATGATCCCTAAAGGCACGGAGAATGAATACCTTTCTAAAACATTTGGTTGTGAATAATGAATATTATTCTCAAAATTGACTTTCGCTTGACCCTCTAAGCTAGGGCTCTTAACAAGAGCTATAACTTTGGAGGCAAAATGCTTACATACATTCATTTATTTTTGGCTTGTGTAATGATGGGTTTGAGCTTGGCGAATGCTCATGAAGGTCATGACCAGGAGAGTGATCAATCTGAGCCGGTAATTTTGGCTGAACCAATTGATAATCGAGTGGCAATTCCCAGCGCGCCAGTCAATGGTATTCAAGTGGTGACACCAGAACTTTTTGTTCCTGCTCAAAGTGAAAGACAATTTTGTTGGTATTATTCTTTATCAAATAAAGAAGCGCTTAATGTGATTGAGACCGTTCCCTTTCAAGGTAAAGGTGGCCATCATATGATTGGTATGATAACGACTGAAACAACCGCGCAAATACCTGATGGAACAGTGGAAGATTGCACAAAGGGTGAATCACGAATGGGTCGTCCTTTTTTAGCTTTACTTTTTCCCAATAATGCCAAAGGTGGTTTTAGTGCCCCTGCAGGCTATGCCGCCGTTTTAAAACCAGGCGCACGTTTAGTTTTTCAGTTTCACTATCACAACCACAGCAGTGCACCTATGCTTGTTCGCGATGTGATGAATATCGTGTTAGCAAAACCGGGTTCAAGGTTGTCTCCGATGGCGCCGTGGTTAACGGCCACTGCAGATTTTAAAATTCCTGCAAGAGCAGCAAAATACACTGTTCAATATGAATGCCCGGCAAGCCAAGACATGAATATTTATTTGGCCTCGGGTCACATGCATGAACACGCTTCAAATGTTGTTATAGAAATTGGTAAAGCAGGAAGATATGAAGAAGTGGTGCGTGCTGAAAACATTAAGCCCTACGAAGCGGCTTCTGCTGGCATCCGTTTTTGGCCAGTCGATAAACCTTATAAAGTTGCTAAAGGTGATATGCTGAGAACCACTTGCACTTGGAACAACACTGAAGATCACGACCTGAGTTATCCCGAAGAAATGTGTGCGACTTTCTTTTTTCATCTTTCTGGTGCTGATCCTGTCGCCTGCGTTGGACAAGCTAAAGTTTTAACGCCATAATAGAGGTTGGTCGGCGGGCTACCAGGTTTTTTTTGTCGATACTTTAGTCATCAAGGCAAATTTTATCTATAGAGTTTCAAAAATTTACTAAAATTTTGTTTCATATTATAGTCCGTGATCGAAATGAAACTCGCTGTTCAGAGCAAGAAAAATGCGAGAGCCTGTTTGCAGGGTAGCATTGCCGGCGGACCAGCTTGTGGATGGACAGCATTTTTTGTTGATATCAGATCTGTACGATAACTAAAGTGTACTTCAGTAATCATTAACTCGGGGCCAATGGGTCTGTATCGAGACTCGTATTAAGCACAACACTGTAGGACAAGCCGACGGCCTCATAGAAGCTTACAAAAACGGTGTACGATTTTTATATTACACGGGCCTGGAACTTCGCAAAGTATCGGCTAAGCCTTTGGCACCAACAAGACTTAACGTTAAATAGTTATTCTAGAATTTAACTATCTCCTAAAAGTTTTTAATTTTATTCTCATTTTGATACAAGATTCTATTGGCGCAGTTCGAACGAGCCACTCATAACGACAAAAGATCTTTCTTTAGATTTAAATCGACACAACTGTAGTGTATTCTGAACTTGAAGTAAGAGGTCTTTCACTGAAAACCATCTTGTTTTTAACTCTGCCGTTGGTGATATTTTTTCTCGGTACAATTAATGCCGAGGCAGCGAACCACTATGTACGCGCTGGGGCGTCGGGCACTGCCACTGGGAATGATTGGACGAACGCATGTACAGAGTTTACGGGCGCTTGTGCGCCGGCTTCGATGGTACGTGGTGATACATACTTCGTAGCAGATGGTACATATTCAAGTCGCACTTTCAATACGCCGGCAAGTGGCAACCTAGTCATCACTATCAAGAAGGCGACTGTGGCTGATCACGGTACAGAGACCGGCTGGGTGAATACCTATGGCGATGGACAGGCTACATTTGCCTCTATCATTACATTCTCTACCAGTTATTGGACCTTTGATGGAGCGATACGGGACGAATCAAATCCTCCGCTTTCGTGGTTCACGACGAGTGCTTACGGCTTCGCGGTGCTTAACAACAACAATTCAGCGCAACGACAGATCGTGTTTGGCAACCCCTTAAGTAACTTCACCATGCGGCACGTGTGGCTTCAAGGACGCACTGGGGGATTTAGTGGAGCCGAGCGCCGTTACTCTATTGATACAGAAACGGGTGGTACCTCCACCGACTTACTTTTTTCGCGGAACCTCTCGACCGATAGCAACCAGTGGTATTTCCTGCGTGGAACGAACCGCACGGTGATTGAATACTGGGCTGGGGATCGGTTGACGGGGGATGGGAACAACCATGGCGATGCGATCAACGTGTACTTTAGCGCTGAAGATGTCACGATCCGATGGGGCGTGCTTCGTAATGCTTGCACATCAGGCTGTACCGGCGTCATTCCGATTGCCGACTCTCGTGGCACATCCACGCCGCCTCTTGTGAAAATCTATGGCAATCTCTTCTATGACTTTGGATCCACCGATGGCCTTGCAGGGTTCTTAGGCAATTCATCCAATGGTGGGAACTGCACAAACTGTGTCGTCACGAATAATACGTTTGTCGATGGCGGGGCAGAATATGCTTCCAGTTGGGGACTACAATTTGGTGATGGATCAGGGAATATTCATCGCAACAATATGTGGTTTGAAGTGAACTCGCAGATTCCCAGTTTTAGTCTCGGGTCTAATCCCACAAATACACACAATGCCTTCGGCCCGTCGGCAGTCAGCACAGGGACGAACGCTCAAGTTAGTGTACCAAGCTCGATCTTTGTGGACTTTGCGACAAAGAATTTTAAATTAGCTTCTCCAACCTCCTGTGGAGTCACCCTCAGTGCGCCATACGATAAGGACATGTTCGGCAATACAAGAGGAAGCTTTATACATTGCAATTGGCAAATGTATTACTAAGAGCCCAACAAATTTTTTAAAAGTCTATAAAACCAACAAGGCCTCGATCACAAGACTTGACGCTCTTGTTGGAAACTTAGGGCCGGATCTTGTCGATAACTTCAAAGGTCAGGCTGCTGAAATTCAGAAACGCATCGCTGCTCTAAAGTTAGTGAAGAAGTTAGAGCTCGAGACTGTGGCGAAGGAGTGCATCGATCAACTCCAGAAAAAGCTTGAAGTAGTCACTCATTAACCACTTGATTGAAGAGCAAGGCGCGGCACCTTTTTCGCTGAAAAAAATAGCGCAAATTTTTTGGAATTTTTGGCTGATAAGTTAAATTCACTTTTCTTGTCAGCCGCGAACAAAACAACAGAGATTTAATCGACAGATAGAGAAATTCAATGTCTTCAAACTTGGTATGGTCGACTAATTTGAAATCAGAGTATAAGTGTATTTTTTGGGAACTTGGCTTTTTCCATCTGATCCCGGGAAGCTGTCGGCTCCAGATGCTGGTTGTTTAACACCAAAATTAATCTGTTTCTCTGTTCTAGATAAGATTTTAGAAAAATCTACGGTTGGATACGTTTCATTTTGCTCGAATACCCCTGCGATGTCTTTCATAGTAACAAGTTTAAAACACGCTTCTTCAGCAGTCCTGACGTCCTTGTTGGAATCAAAATCTGAGACTCCATCTATTCGGTTATTAGAACCATGTGCAAAAACAAACTCTATTGATTCAATATTTAATTTTATTTGTTCACCAGCATCTTGCACTGGAAGAGACTCATATTTCGCAATCATCTTGAAAAAACAGGTGCTTAAATTATCAGCAGGCCCTTTGCTCACGCCCACATCAAACTGAATACGGTTATCTTTCGAAAATCCAACTATAAGAGGAGCACTATGTGCATAAGTATCAGTATCTTTAACGTATAAAGCCCAAACAGATTGATCATTTAATTGATCTTTAGTTAACAAAGATTTTTTAAGATATGACCGTTGCTCTATTTTTTGATTTTGGTCCGGAGCTTTACCAGCGGGCACATCGTTTTTTGAGTTAGAGCACGAAGCTAACAAAAAAAATGATATACAACTCAAAGTAATTAGCAAATTCATAAAACCTCCAATACGGTATTCAGCATATGGTGTGTGCAAAGCTTAGACCGACTATTAAACATTTTAATCGAATTGAGAGCGAAATAAATGAAATAGTTATTGAGTATAGTAAAAATTACCAGCTGATAAATAAATCCTTTTGAAGCATAAAAATCAGAAAAGTTTATAAAAGTGGCCAACCGAGAAATTTTGTAATTTCTCAGCAATCAAAGGTAACTCAAAATGATTTTCATAATTTTTGAAAGGCACAGCTTTTGGTTGGTATTTTTCAATTTTTATGAAAATCACAAACTTTAAAATCTTTCAGATCTCTTTAATTCTTTTAGAAATTTTAAAATTTTCACAAGTTTCGTTTGTAGATGCGTTATCAATAACACTTCAAAACTTGGCTAAGGCTGGGTAGTTTCGTAAAGGCAAACCAGTTGCGGTTTGCCTTTTGACTTTAAGGCGTGCGATTTAGGACGGCAGCGTTTGCGAAGGAAGAAAATCGTGCTACTGGTCTGACCCGAAATTCCATGGGTGGGGTTTTCCGGCCAAGTTTTGCTACTCTAGATTTCGTTAATATCGACAAAGGCCATGATTGCGTGTCTTCTAGGATAAACCCTTCAGTCCTGCCATAAACCTGCTTAAAAACGATCTGGCGGTTTGTTAGATTGATTACTTTTTTTGTCATGGCCATACCTAAATTTGGACATTAAGCAGATTTTCAGAGCGGATTTTACCAGTTTAAGCCTATATTTCCTTGGTATAATATGTGCACTAAAACATATATTCGAATTATTCGAGGAGATTGTATGAATAGTGTCAGTAAAAAACTTAAACGGCTTACCTACGTTTTTTTGTTGTTAGCATTACTGCCTATTCAGTCATTCGGGGCAGAAAAAAAGTCCGCTGATGACACTTTAAAATGTATCCGAGAAAAGCGTACTGGTGTGATCAATGAATTATCTTTACAAAGAAAAGCACTTAGCGAAGAACTCGAGCGTCTAAGTCACGGCCCATTGGGATTCGATAATGGTAGAGGAGCTATTCGTCGCGAAATCATGGGCTTATCAATCGAAATTGTTAAAGTTGAAAATCAAGATCAATGGATTAAAGAATTAACATCCGAAGGTATGAGCTTCGAAAACGCGCTAGAGACAACTACCAATCCGGCAATATTCGCCGAATGCTCAAAATAACTTCGATCCTTGCTAAAGTCAGAATAGAATTGCGAAGGCAAACCAAATGCGGTTTGCTTTCTGCCAATTAAGACGTGCATTTCAGGCCAATATCCCGATGAAGATGAAAAATCCTGCTACTGCCCTGGCCAGAAATCTGAACCGAGGTTTTTTGGTCGCTAAAACGAGCGCCCTTCAGTTACAGGCATCGAATCGGAGTCAACGAGACCGAGTTCGAGATGCTATTAGCCAGAGCCGTTTCTAGCAGCTTACTCTCTGAGCAAATCAAACAAATTCTGCAAGAAAACTTGACATTTTCATTGAGCAATTCACCTTAAACGATAGCCTATTTTTAAGTAAAGGGAGTATATGGTTCAACTGACATTTTACCCACTAAACAACGCTGACACGTGCCTGATCGAACTCGCCGATGGAAGATTAATGTTGGTTGACTACGCCCATTGCAAGGTCGGTGAGGACGCCGAAGAGCCAGTTGTAGATTTGCGGAAAGCTCTTGAAGAAAAATTAAAAGAACTAAATCGCACACACATTGACATTGTACTTTTCACTCACGCTGATCGCGACCATATCAGAAATGCTTCAGAATTTTTTTGGTTCGATCACGCGGCTGTTTATCAGGGACCTGACAGGATAAAAATTAGTGAGCTTTGGGTACCAGCCGCGTTCGTACTTGAAACGGAGTTGGATGAGTGCGCGCGTGTTATCAGGCAGGAAGCTCGACATCGATTAAATTTGGGTGACGGCATAAGAGTTTTTTCGACTCCGGGACTATTGGAGGGATGGTTGGTTGATCATGGTCTTTCGGTAGAAAGTCGACAGCACCTAATATCTGATGCCGGTACATTGGTTCCGTCATTTTCGTTAACAAGTGACGGTGTAGAATTTTTTGTCCATTCACCTTTCGCACATCGAGACGGAGATACACTACAAAGTCGAAACGATGGATCAGTATTCCTACAAGTTGTCTTCAGCGTCGAAGGCCAACAAACAAGTTTAATGTTAGGAGCCGACAGTGAATGGGAAGTTCTCAAAGAAATAGTGCGCATCACCAATTATCACAATCGTCCCGAACGTCTCTTGTGGGACTTGTTTAAACTTCCCCATCACTGCAGTTCTGGAGTTTTGGCAACCGATACACCATTGCCAATCAATTTTTTCCTCGTGGCTACGAGCTCTGGTCTCCAGAAGATCCGAAGCCTAAAACGACTGAAAAATTTGACGGTTTTTCAAACATACACGTTATTATTCCTGATAATTCTTATGCTGTAGCACTAAAAGACAACTTACAAAAAACTCTCTCGTCGGTAATGGGGGTCAAGATCGAATGTACGTTAATTCCGATAACGGAGATTAGCAATTATCTGAAAAAGGGAAATTTTGATTTACTTGCCGGAGGCCTTGCTGTTGCAGATCCAAATTTTGAAGGGGCTATGTCTTTCTTTATTGAACGAGATCCACCTTTTATCTCATCAACGTTAACGCCCAATGATTTCTCAGCTCAAATGACTAAGGCCCGAAGCTTGCCCACATTGAAGGAAAGAGCGGCGAAAATGAGAGAGATAATTATTGCCGCTCAGGAAGCTGGCCACGTTTTACCTCTATTTCATTTTTCAAGCCTAGCAATAGCAAAGCCGGGAATAGATTTATCCGAAGTCCCAAACTCTGATGAGACCGTTTTATTTTCTAAGGTAAGAATGAGATGAAGAAAGTTTCGCTCGTATCACAAATTAGAAAATTAGCTTTAAGCTGGACTTTGAGAGCTTTGGTTTTAACATTGTCCTTAAGTGCTTTAATTTTTATCGCTCTTTTATTCAACGATACCGAACGAGAAGCTGCAACTTTGGCAAATGCGATTATCTCATCTCGCCGCACAGAGATACTTTCAGGTGATATTCGATCAGTTGAACTTCAGCTAAATAAAGAGTTGGCAATTAAAGACAATGAAAACCTTCTTTTTTTAGATAGTGTTTTACGGCCTTGGGTTGGGGATCTTAATACAAAACCAATTGAGCCATGCCTTGGTAGTGAAAAGCTTTGTAGGGTTTATTCAAAGGGTAAAATTGTTTTAAACATTCCCATTTATTTTGATCAAGAAAATAAAAATTTATGGGGATATCTATACATGGAAAAACATCCCACTACAAACTGGACTCTTATTATATCTGTGGTCATTGCTATTTTTATGGGGATGTTTGTACAAGCTTTGGGCTTGTATCTGAATTTGCTAAAATCTATTAAGTCAGTTAGCTCAATGGTGGTAAAACCCAACGGGAATCTGAACTTGAAAAAAAGATCAGAATACTCGAAAGGTGCATTGGAGAGCTGACTTTAGAAAAAGAGCTCTTAAAAAAAATCAGCGACGAGTAGATTTAAAACCCGCGAAATTATCGAAAAATTTAAAGGTAACTACGACGTGCGAACCCTTGCTCAGGCTTTAGGATTATCACGTCAAAGGGTTTATTTTATTCTAAAAAACGAATTTAAAAAGAAAAGGGGAAATAAAAAAATGGAACAAGACAATGCTGTGTTATCAAAGATAGAGGAGATTATTAAGGCCTATCCCGTATTTGGCTACCGAAAAGTAACTGCTGTTTTAAGAGCTAGATATGGAATGAAGATCTGCAGAAAAAGAGTTTATAGAATTATGAAAAAATTTAGTTTATTAATGCCTCCCAGCCACTCGCACAAAAAACTTTTTAGAGGCATACCATTTGCCCATAATACAAAAAGCACGCGGTCCAACGAGCTGTGGGGCATTGATATGACCTACATTTGGTGCGGAGAAGATGGTTGGTGTTATTTTCATGGGGTTATCGATCATTTTGACAAAGTTCTTTTGGGTTACAATTTTAGTAGATCTTGCTCTGCCCTGGGAGGCGTGATGGCTCTAGCAGAAGCTGCAAGTCAGCGCCCGATCGAAGTACTAGAGTTACGCTCGGACAATGGTTGTCATTATGGAGCGCGGGTATTCAAAGATGAAATTAGGCGTCTTGGAATTACCCAAACAAGAACAATGGTAAACACTCCGAAAGGAAATGCAGTGATCGAAAGATTTTTTAGATCACTCAAGGAAGAGTGCGTGTGGCAAAATAGTTTTAAAAATTTCGAAGAAGCTAAAGAAGCCGTAGATCTTTGGGTAAAATACTACAATGAACAACGACCACACCAAACTCTTCAATACCTAACACCCGCGGAGTTTGAGAAAAGGGGGAAAAGTGTCCAAAAAATAGCTTAAAAATTATCTTGAAATCGGGGGAGCACTACATGAAAGTTTTGTTGGTAAAAAACCTGTCATCAGCTTGTCATCAATCTGTCATCAAACTTTGAAATAGACAGAAATATTCAGAAATAAGGGACCGAATTCACTTCTTCGGTTTTTGTAATATCAACTAGTTAACTTCATTTGCATTTCTGGATTCGGACTATAAAATTGAGAAAAAATTTGGTCGACCAACCCGAATACGGTACGAACACCAGTTATCTAGTTGATTTCATTAAGATCACGCTCTCAGCGAAACTCCTCAAAGTCCACGAAATTCACGATTTATACATAAAACAGGGTCAGTCGGCGGCCCAAATCGCTTGCCACTTTGGGGTGGCAAAGTCGGTTATTTTAAAACGCCTTCACGGCATTGGGGTCCGCGTTGGATTGAGTTCGGGGCGCATGACCAACCCTGAAAATTATCGTTGTCGAACCCCTCCCTACGGATATTCCATCAAGGCCGGAAAACTCATCCCCAGCAAAGCGGAGCTTCGTATCTGTCGGATGTTAGTGGAATTGGTAGGTCGGCAAAAGAAAAGTGCAACTTGGACCGCTAGGGAGCTTGGCCGCCGTGGCTACAAGAACCGTGCGGGAAGAACTACCTGGGACCACAGCACAGTCCAAAGTATTTTTAAAAGATGGAAAGACAAACTTTAATAACTAGGAGGAATGGATATGAAGGAACTCATTGGTGCGGTGTTTTTGGTTGTAAGCCTCTTTGCGGGTACTCACTACCTCAAACAGATTCACGACAATGTTCGAAGAAAAGCGATTACAAAGGCGTCTCAAGGACTGCCGTCGCTCGTAAAAATGAACGAAGCAACAACAGGCGAAAAATCGCCAAGGAAATTGAAATGGAAACCCTAGATAAAGTGAGGATAAAGAACTAGAACGCGAATTCATAAAGCACAGCTCCCAAAACCGGGAAAGAGGTAAATCAATTTTTTTAAGGAGATTTTATAGAATCCAACTCTCAAAGTACGGGTAAGCGAACGGCACTTTACGCAAGGACGAGCACTCTGGACCAAGCCACGGGTTTAGAATCACAAGTAAGAGTTTTGCGTCAGTACTGCGAACAAAATAATATTACTGAGGTAGAGTTATTTACGGACGGCGGTATCAGTGGGACAAAATCAAGTCGTCCCGCTTTAGATCAAATGATGGCGGCAGTTGACCGAGGAGAAATTTCGTCAGTAGTCGTCCATTCTTTCTCGCGATTCGCCAGAAGCACGACTCACCTTCTCAGTGCTCTAACTTGTTTTAAATCAAATGGAGTACATTTCGTAAGTATTTCGGAACGCATTGATACGAATTCGGCAGTTGGTATTGCAATCTTTTCGATTCTTGCGGCGATTGCACAGCTGGAACGTGATTTGATAGCGTCTCGAGTGAAAATTGGACTTGAAAACGCTCGGGCAAAAGAAGATATGGATGACCGGCCCCTCGCATATTGCCCGAGGACTGGGTACC
>JBBTCO010000025.1:0-14644 GCA_038043185.1 Bdellovibrionota bacterium | reverse complement strand
TACCTTAGAAGAGGATTAAAAAGAAAAAATAACCGCTAACCTGACAGCATTGGGGCAGCGGTCACATGCAAAAACAACAAAAATTCGATTTTGAAAAAATTAATTGGAAATTTCGTTTCTCCCACGGTGGGACTTTACGAAACTTACGAAAAGGTCGTGGAACAAGGCCTCTTTCGTGCAAAGAACCAATTCATTTGGTAATCAAAGCGAATAAAGAATGTCTCTATGGTGGTTTGCGTTCCCATCGTCGCTACTTTTTGATCCAAAAAATCGTTGATCACTATGCGCGAAAATTTTTTGTCAAAATCGAACAAATTTCTATCCAAAATGATCACGTGCATTTTTTGATTAGAGCCAGTCGCAGAACTCAGTATCAAAAATTTTTCAAAGTCGTCACTGGCCAAATTGCTCAGCAGTTTCAAAAACAAGGGCTGCTTAATTTTGCAAAAAATTTGGAGTGCGAAAAGACCGTGACCGCTACCCCTCGCTCGAACCAGAAGTCCCAACAAAAGGTCAAAAAACTGTGGAAATACCGACCATTTACGCGAGTCATTCGGGGTTGGAAGTCTTATCAGACGACACGAAGTTATATTAAACTTAATGAGCAAGAAGTTTTGGGGAATATTCCTTATCGCAAACAAAGGCTCAGGGGGCTTTCAGCTGGGGAATGGGAACTTTTATGGGTTTAAAATAAAAAAACCCCAAGAGGCTTTTGACCCCCCGGGGTGGGCTTAAGAGTAGCGTTTGTGTGGGCGACTACTCATAAATCTCAACATATAGATAGTTCTCAATCGAGTGCTCAAGAGAACCTTGAGCACTCTGTTCAGAACTGTGTAATCAAGACGCAAAAACTAACGATGCTACTTAATGGATTAATTAACCGATCAATTTCAAAGCTACGGCTGGGAATTGATTCGCTTGAGCCAAAACTGAAACGGCTGCTTGTTGTAACACTTGAGCTGAAGCCAATTCAGAAGACTCTTTAGCTATATCCGAATCAGAAATACGAGATTTAGCCGCAGATAAGTTTTCAATTTGATTATCTAAGTTTGAAGTCGTTATTTCTAAGCGATTTTGGATTGCACCAAAGTTCGCTCGCATTGCTCCAACTTTTTGTAAGGATTCATCAACGACTCCAAGAAGATCGCGGGCGTCTTCTTTTGTGCCCATGCTGAGTCCATCAATTCCTAACGCTGAAGCTGTCGCATCAGAAGAAAGATCGTATGAAATTTGATTTTCTGGCCCAGCAAAAGCTCCCACTTGGAAAGTTTGTCGACCTCCAGAGCCATCAAGTAATCGTTTGTCACCAAACACTGTGGTTTTAGCGATACGATCCGATTCCTCAATGATGCTTTTTGCTTCGAGATTTAAAAATTCTCTTTCTTTATCACCGATATTGTCAGAGGCTGCTTGAATTCCCAGCTCTCTTAATCGGATAAGGATATTTGAGATCTCATTCAATCCACCCTCAGAAACTTGGATGGCACTGACTGCATTGAATGAGTTCATTCGCGCCATGCTCATACCACGAACTTGACCTTTGATGTTTTCCGAAATCGCTAAGCCCGCAGCATCGTCACCAGCTCGAACGATACGAGTACCGCTGGCTAAAGCTTGCGAAGCATGTTCGGCTCTAGCCTGTTGCTTGCCCATCACTTTCTGTGCACTGAGCGAAGCCATGTTTGTTTGTATTCTTAAGCCCATATTTTCCTCCTTAGGAAAAGTTGCCCACAAAAAATATGGTCTTACCGACTTGCAGGTCGCCACACAGGTGCTGCAAATCAACCACATCCCTCACGGGCGGTTATTATTAAATTTTTAAAACAAATACTATTTTTAAAGGCTGGAGTTATTCCGCTTACGAGAAAGGTGACTGGTCTTTCTCGTAAGGGAACCTGCCTGAGGGGGTTCTTGCTCTTTGACTGCTGAACAAGATCCTTAAGGGTTGCTCCAACGTGTTCAATAAACTTCTCGGCTTTGGTCCAGTAAACTTTAG
Organism: Bdellovibrionota bacterium; assembly: GCA_038043185.1. Lineage (GTDB taxonomy): Bacteria > Bdellovibrionota > Bdellovibrionia > Bdellovibrionales > Bdellovibrionaceae > UBA5009. The sequence goes on along the minus strand of JBBTCO010000025.1, from coordinate 12,648 downwards.
GCCTTTGGTCCTGGTTTTTTTAGACGCTACGCGTCTTGTGTGTGTAAATACTGAATTATGGGAATAAAAATATTTTTTAAATTACAGGCCTTTGGTCTGGGTGGGGCTGGACTTTGGGTTGGCCGCGGCCACATTTTTCTGATACAGCTTCCAGCAACTCAAATCACAAAGGGGTTCTCGTGAAGACTTTTTTGTTAATTATTTCTTTCGTTTTTTTGGGAGCAACTTCATTCGCCGCTGATTCTGAACCAATATGCAAAGTGAGTGATATAAAATTGAATTTACTTCCAACATCTTCAGCAGCCTGCACGTCCTTAAAAATTGAAGGCCCCTATAAATTAAAAACTTGTGATAATGATCGGGGTCTTTTAACCAACGCTGATGGTTATGTCCGTTATGTATTTAAAGATGATAAAATCTGGGGTGCGCGACTGGATTCCATTGATCTCGATCGCAACGTTTCAACTTCGGAAATATTTAAATTTGATTTTGTTGCCGCCACTTTTTTACTTCACAAAAGCCAACAAAAACGAGATGGCACCTATTTAGAAAAATTCGAGTGTCGGGGAACAATTGAGTCCACAACTCTTAATCCTCTTTAATAATTTCAAAAAATTTATTTTATAAAGTGCACTAATAAGTCTAAGGAACATATTCCATAATTCTAAACGATTTTTGGAATAAGTTCCGTATTTTTAAGGCCAACCTAAGCAATCAGTCTCAATAAATTCTGAGTACTATCATTGGCCGCCGCTAACATCGCCGCTTGATATTGCATCATTACTTGTCCCCGCCTCACATCGGTTAAGGCTCGGGGAATATCGGCATCGGCCATTCGGGAATGAGCCTCTGTCAAATACACTTCTTGCGAATTAATATGATTGATTACCGAATCCATGCGACTTTGAATCGAACCCAATTTAGCTCGGGCTCCGTTGATGGAAGTGATCGCTTCATCAATATTTTCAAGATTATCTCGGGCATCATACTTGTCATCAATAAATAAACCTTCCATATCTAAGTTTGCCGAGGTGGTATTAGTGTCATTATTAAATTTAATAATATTATCTGGCCCCTTGTTTACACCCACTTGGAATTCATACTCTTTGGTTGATCCATCTAACAAGGCTTGCGAACCAAACTTCGTGGTTCGAGCGATACGATCAAATTCTTGACTCAATTGTTGGAATTCATAATCTAAGAATTCTCTTTCTTTATCCGAGTAAGTGTCACTAGCCGCTTGAATTGCCAATTCCCGTTGACGAATTAATATATTATTTTGCTCATTGAGTGCGCTTTCGGCAAGTTGCACGAAGCTGGTTGCATTTTCCGCATTGATTTTAGCCGAGCCATAACCGCGAATTTGGGCGCGCATATTTTCCGCAATGGCATAACCAGCAGCATCGGCCCCTGGAGTGCTAAAGCGACTTCCGCTTGCAAGTTCTTGCATAGCTTTTTCAGTGGATCTTTGGGTTTGACCTAATGCACGTTGAGCCGTCAAAGACGCAGAATTCGAAGAGATTCTCATAAGAGCAACCTTTCATTGCGCCCACACGTTCGCTGTTAGCTTCTCTTTCCCCTTGCCCAGGGGTTGGGCGGATCTTCAGTCACGAAGACCCGCCATTAAAATGAGAAACTAACTTTCAGGACCTAAGTTCAGCAGTCTTTGGTCTTATCGACGCACTGCGTAATAACTTGAGTGATATTAATTAAGTGTATGAATTTATTATGTATTTATAATACTGAGCGAATCAAAATGAGACCTTGGTCGAAGTAAAATTACTGACCTTTAAAATGAGGCGCCTAAGCCATTTTGGCAAAAGCGCCACATAAATCAGCTCTATGGTTTTGGTGGTATTGGTTGTGCCGGAGAAAGGGACAAGTATGGAACATAAGAAACAATATCTCCATTTGCAGCTTGGCCCACATTTAAAGCTGCGCTTGAAAACACAATTGAGTTAGTTAATTTCCCATCATTCATTAAAACTGAAATCCTGCTATGAAGGACGACGGAATTAAGAGTTGGACCGACACTTGAATTCATAGTGTAAACCGAGCTGCCATATTCCATTGTCACTTTAATAATACTAATCGAGGCATCAAATGCATATCCGTCTCGTGTTATTGATTCTTCCCATTCTCCATGACAAAAACGAAGCCCGTTTTGCTCACTACATGTTGATAGTGGAATCAAAACATTTTTTAGTGCGGACAAAGAAGAGTCACACATACCAACAGTGTTTGATTGAGAGCATTTAGAAACATCAAAAACGACACCTAAGGTGACATTCTCAACAGGTACTTGAGCTAGCGCTGAAGAAGAAAAACCTATGCCACCAAAAAATAAAGATAGAACTATTACAAAAATAGATCTTTTCATTTTACCTCACTGTTTTAATTTTAAACTACCTAAGCATTCTCGATTGAGTAAATAAATCGGTCAAGGCGAAACCAGAAGCATCATTCTTCAACAATCCGCCCCTCTTTCAAAACACTCACCTTATCAGCCAAAGCCTCAATATCCTGACGATCATGCGTAATCAACAAGGCCGGAATTTTCTCTTCCTTCAACAACACCTTCAAAGCTTCCCGGCTTTCCTGACGAAGTTTCTCGTCCAAAGAAGAAAAAGCTTCGTCCAACAACAACATGCGTGGCTCGCTGATCATGGCGCGCACCAAGGCCACGCGTTGTTTTTCCCCGCCGGATAAAGTTCCTGCTTTTTGATCCAAAAATTTTTTCATTTGCAGAGTTTCAGACCAATGCTTGAGTTTTTTTTCATAACGTTCTTCGCTGACCTTTCGCGCTTCGGCGGCAAAAAGAATATTCTGTCTTGCGGTCATATGAGGAAATAATTCTAAGCTTTGAAAAACCACACCTAATTTTTTTTCTGGAACACTGAGCTTCGCCAGATCGATTCCATCAAAGGTCCACTTCAAGCGAGAACACTTTTCAAGGCCAATTAAAATTCGGAAAATTGTAGTCTTGCCCACACCCGAGTCCCCAGACAACACCGTGATTCCCTGATCAAGAATTTTCCATATTGGGATCTCTAATTTAAAAGATTCATATTCATAAACTAAGTTTTCGACTAAGGACACGTCCCGCTCCAATAAAAAAGAGAAAAAGTGAAACTCCGACTAGAAAAACAAAAAAGCTTAAGATCGAAGCTTGGCTTATTCTATAACTCGATAAAAGTGTTTCTGTCATCATTGCTAAACTTAAATCCTTATGAGCCAAAATTCTTGAAATAGCAAAGTCCCCTGAAGCCCACAAGGCCGCAAGCCCCGCCAGAAAACTGGCTCGGCCAATCAATTGAGGAAATTCAATTTGACGAAAAATTTGCCACCGACTGGCCCCCAAAACTTGTCCCATCATCCGTTGGGAGTGCAAAGCTTGGATTGAACTTTCCCAACTCATACGAAATAGACTTGTTAAGCTTAACAAAACAATCACTATGGGAATTTTTAACCAAGGCCATACGCCTTCGTTTGGTCCTATCATCAGAAAGGCAAAGCCGGTCAAGGCCGTGCTGGGCGCGAAATAGGAACGAAGAAAATTTTGAAACCAAGCTTCTGGCTGTGCCCACACAACACAAAATAAAAGAACAAAAGTCAAAAGCCCGGTGAGAAGCCCTAAAGCAATTGTGCCAAAAAATTGTTTGAACAAAGCAAATCGCAATTCATAGAAAAAACTCATTTGTAAAAAACCATCGACGATGCCTTGGGCATAACCCAGAACAAATGCAGATAATAAACAAATTAATAATAGCAAACCAGCTCGTGAGCGAAGCCATTGAAATGAAACAGCACGATCAGCAATTTGTCCACGTCCACGATAAGCCAATAAACTGATGGCAAAAACAATCAGTGTTTGGATAAAACTTAAAAAAACCGCCGCACCCCAATCCGTTGATAATCTCATTTTTTCATATATTAAAACTTCCAGCGTAGTGCCTCGTCCGCCACCAGCGACCAAGGGAACGGAAAAGCTTGAAAAACACATCACCAGAACAAAAAGAAAAACTCCCAACAAATCTTTTTTCATCAGGGGGAAAAAAACTTTAGTGTAAAATTGAAATCGAGAAATTCCATCCACCCAGGCTTGCTCTACCAATCCGCCCAAGCGACTTTCAATTTGGTTCGCCAAAAGCACGGCAACAAGTCCAAAATAAATAAAAATATGCACAATCACGATACCAAATGTTCCCGATGGAAAAGGATCTACAAAATTAAATATGGCAACCAAAGTAAATAAGGTGGGCAAAAAATTAGGCAATAAGGCCAAAATTTCTAAAGTGGCACGTAACCATTTTTTTTTGATGCAAAAAAAACCCAACGCAACAAAAAATCCAAATATCATAGCAAAAAACGCCGAAAGAATAGCTTGAGAAAAAGAATTTTTAAAAGCCCACCAGAATTCTGGCCATGATAAATCAAAACTGAATCTAAAATAGAAAATTAAAACTAAAAAAGGAAATAATAAAAATAAAACCAAAAAAGCGCGAAACCGATCAAGCGCGTTCAATTCTTTTCGCCCCGACGCAATTCAGACCAGCGCAGGAGCAAGCGATCAATATCCGTGTTAGACGGAATTTCGAAGGACATCAAGCTTTTATCTTTTATCAGTTTATCATTCAAAGCCTGGAAAGGAGTCCCTTTTTTCACATCTTTCAGAACCGGAAACATGAAGTTTTTCTCCATAAGAATTTTTTGTCCTTCCGGAGACAACATCAAGTTCACAAATTTTTCTGCCAACTCACATTGCTTGCAATATTCCGGAATACCCAAAAATTCGTACTGAATAGCTAAAGGTTCAGCGAAACTTAAAGCTTCATAACTGGGATCATTTTCAATTAACTCGTGATAAAGTGGCGAAGTGAGGTAGGAATAAACCAGTGAGGCTTGTTTCTTTTGAAAAAGTCCATAGGACAAAGACCAAGAAGGTGAATAGCTGTGCGCCTGATCAAACATTTTTTGAATGAATCTTAAACCCTCTTCCTCACCTTTAGACTTAATCACCCAAAAAAGAAACTGCATTCCCGGAGATGACGACCGAGGATCCTGCAGAGCAATTTTTCGGGTAAACTCAGAGTGCAACAAATCATCCAATTTTTTGGGAGTGAGCTTTAACTCACCCTTTCGTGCAATAAAACCCAAAACACCCCAATCATAGGGCACAAAATAATTATTCGATAAAGCAGGGCGAACTTCAGGTTCGATATTGAGATTGGAAAAATCCAGTTTTCTCCATTTGTGTTCCCCTAATGCTTTTTGCAAATCGTACTGATCAAATCCAATCACCAGATCCGCTCCCAAACTTTCGCTTTCCAACTTCAATCTTTGTAACAACATTCCAGCATCATTGCCTTCGACAAATTCCAAACGACAATTGCAGGACAATTCAAAAAGCGCTTTTAATTTTGGACCTGGCCCAGTGATGCTGGTAAATGAAGAGTAAGCAAAAACCCGCACACTTTGGCTAACTTCAAAAGATTCTTTTTTCGATTCTCGATTGAGCACCGCTAAAAAAAGAACGAGGTAAACTAAAATAAGATAGATAACAAAATGCCTCAAAGTTTTACCACCAAATGCCACGACGGCGTTTAAAAAAGTAATAATCCATTCCCAAACAACGACCCGCCCCGACCCAAGCCAGAACAAAGTGAATGGCCAAAAATGTTTTAAAGAGATCTTGTTGTGCGGCTCCTGAAATAAAAAGCATATTCATACAAAAGAAAACCGCCAAGAGTGCCATCGGTCTGACGACATAACCAAAAATATAGGACAGTGCTAAGGCAAATTCAAAGCCAGTAATCAAAAAGGCCAATCCCTGCCAATGAGGAATAAACTGCGCGGTTACAAAAAAACGATACCATTCGGGGGCATGACTGAGTGGCAAAAATTCGGAAATTTGTTCAGCAATCTGGGGTCGAAATAAAAATTCACCTTTAAAATGAGCAAAGGCTTGTTGAAAATAATAATATCCCAAAAATATTCTAAGAAAGGATATCGCAACAAGATGCCCGGTGTATTTTACTGACTCAAGGAATGCTACTAACATAGAGCCGATTAAACCCCATTTTTTGGGCAGTGGTCAAAAAGAAAGCAACGCTCACAAGCTGGCGATCGGGCCGAACAAATCTGCCGGCCATGATAAATCAGATAGTGGGGAATCATAATCCATTCTTTTTCAGCGAAAAGCTTCATCAAATCCAGCTCAATCTTTATGGGATCTTGGAATTTGCTCCAACCCAATCTTTGACTCAAACGTCCAACATGCGTATCGACGACGACTCCACTCGCCAAGCCGAAACTATTTCCCAAAACAACGTTGGCGGTTTTTCTTCCAACCCCCGCCAGGGTAATCATCTCTGCCAATGTTTTTGGCAATTCACCCTTGAATTTTTCCATTAAAGTCTGAGCACAAGAAATTAAATTTTTTGTTTTATTGTTAAAAAAACCTGTTGAACGAATTAATTCTTCAACTTCAGAAGCTTGGGCTTTCGCTAATGACTGAGCATTGGGAAATTTTTTAAATAAGGCCGGCGTAACCTTGTTGACTCTTTCGTCGGTGCACTGTGCAGACAGGATCGTAGCGACTAAAAGTTCGAAAGGATTTTTATGTTTCAAAGCACAATGAGCGTCTGGATAATGCTGTTTTAATAGAGTCAAAACAAGAGGCGCCTTAACTTTAGGCTTTGTCGCCGCCGTCATTGCCAATGGCTTCAACGGGGCAGCCTTCCATCGCTTCTTTGCAAGCGGCTTCTTCTTCAGGCGTTTCCGGTTGTTTCCCAACATAGGCATGGCCGTCCTCTTCATGCATATTAAAATTCTTAGGAGCAGAAAGTACGCAGGCATCACAAGCAATGCAGGACTGGTCAACAAACATTTTGCCAGGTTTGTTGTCTTTCCATTTTTGCGAAATATCCGCCATTTTTAAGCTCCTTAAGAGAACTGAAAGTATAATTTTCCCCTCCTTAAGTCAAACTCGACTCGAGACCTAAGACGCATTTTAGAGCTCTTTTGTGAATCGAGACTGAGAACGGCATCAAAACGCGCTAAAATTATTAGAGCCGCTCTCACAAACGAGAAGGTGACTCTAAGAAAGACACGGAGGAAATACTCTATGGACGGACCTCGCTCACCGGCTGAAGCCGAATGGCCACAACTCATCGAGTTTTTAGATAAAAATTTAAGATCAGACAAATCTTGGTCAATTACGAATGAATATCCGACAGCTCTTAATCAGCAAAACATACACAATATTCGTATTTTTAAAAACGACAGTGGCGTGGTTTCCCATGCTGTCGTCAAACCATTAGTGGTAAAAAGTCCCCATGTTATTTTTAAAGTTGCGGCTATTGGTTCGGTGATTACCGATGAGGGACATCGCGAAAAAGGCCTCAGCAAACAAATTATCACCGATTGCGTTCAACTTGCTGAAAAACAAAATTGTGATTTAGCAATTCTTTGGACCAATCTTTTCGATTTCTATCGAAAAATGAATTTCGAGCTCGCTGGTTCAGAATTAAGTTTTATTATCGACAAACCTGTTGGGGAAGCTCAACCCGGCGTGCGTTTTTCCGCAGACTCAAAAATTGCCCCCGAAGCTTTGCTCAGACTCTACTCGCAGCACTCGGTTGCTTCAGCGCGAACCTTGGAAGAAACGAAAAAATTTCTTAATATTCCGGAAACTAAGGTTTACACCGCCTGGGATGCTTCAAATCAGCTTGTTGCTTACGCTATTGAAGGCAAAGGCGCTGATCTCAGTGGCTATCTTCATGAGTGGGGCGGCTCGGTGTCTCATTTGCTTTCGCTTCTGAGTTACATTCACAAATCAACACAAACAACCAAAACCTTAATCGTTCCCCGTCACTCAGTAAATTTACTGCAAAAACTAAAAGCACAGAATCTTGTTATGAACGATGGATTTTTAGGTATGATTCGAATTTTACAATTCGATCAGTTATCCTCCAAAATTAAACGCGCTTTTCGAGCCGAAGGATGTTCTGACGTTGTTCTTGAAAAACGCAATGGAGTTTATTTTTTCGGCATCGGCAGCGAAATTGTTACGGTTTCCTCTGAAGGCGACATGACTCGCTTGCTTTTTGGTCCCGTGAGTTACAAAGCGCTAGACATGTTTTCCGAAACCGCCCTGGCTAAACTTGAAAAAGTCTTGCCCTTGCCCTTTTGGATTTGGGGTTGGGATTCGGTATGAGGTTTTCTAAAATCATCGGTCTGAGCTTAATCACTTTTTTCGTGAATTCTTCTTGCATGAAGGTACCTAAAATGGAAGAGGACCTTGGCCCCCTAGTGGAAGCCGATGAAATCGCCGATAAAATGGTCACGGCGTGGGGAAATACCAGCTTAGAACAAGTGGCAAAAGATGATTTTTTAGCCACCGAAAAAACAATCAAAATCAGTACGCTTGAGCCCCATCTCACCTTACGAAAAGGCATGACGGTCACGCGACTTGAAGATGTAACCCTGGATGATCAAACATCTGCCAGATATATACATATGTTGGTTCAATCCGAAGAAATTATACAGGGACAGGAATCCAAATTATCCACTCGAGAGAAAAAAATCGGCTATCGTAAAGAAACCGCTGATCGATCAGCCAATACTGAAAATACTGCTTCCACCCATGTTTTAAATGAAATGGCTCGGGACTTTGCGATCAACTTGAAATCAAATACAGCTCACACAAAAGACATTGAAGATGAAATCCAACTTAGTCCTTACGAAATGTTTCGGGGAATATTTTTTCTTTGCTCACAAGAAGGCGTCGAATGTTACAAATTGGAAACGGAACAAATTGAAGAAGATGTTACTGAAGAGATTCGCGCAGACGCCACCTGTCGAGGAATCGCCGGTTGCCGCTGGAAATTAACTCGGGTGCAACTGGTGGCGTTTATAACTGATACAGATCCCACTACAAATACGGAAACGAAATCAAAAGCCATTATCAAACTCAAAATTTCGAAAGACCTTCCCTTTTTGTCCCGCCTAGTCGAGTACTGCTATGAGGGAATTACAACTTACCAATCGCAAAAATTTCCGGTAAGTGTATGTCACAAGCTGAAGGATTTTCAGCGAGGGCCGCCCGCAACGACTCCTTAAGAGGAAAACAGTGCCCAAACCATCTAAAAAAATTGCGCTTATTCTTTCAGGCTGTGGTCATCGCGATGGTGCAGAAATCACCGAAGCGGTCAGTCTCATCATCAGCTTAGGTCAATCCGGTGCCGAAGTTTTTTGTTTTGCACCTGATCTGGATATCACACCGATAAACCATATAACTGGCGAAACCAAAACCCTGGAAAAAAGAAATCTTCTTGAAGAATCCGCACGCATAGCTCGGGGCCAAGTGAAATGTTTGGAAGAACTCAATGTAAAGAATTTTGATGGATTGGCCTTAGCCGGTGGTACGGGCGCCGCTATCTATTTGTCGAATTGGTCAGCTAAAGGCGCTCAAGCTGAAGTTCTTCCAGAGATAAAAAGAATTATCACTGAATTTCATCAACAAGAAAAACCAATCGGAGCGGTTTGCATTGCGCCAGCACTTGTTGCATGCGTTCTTGGTAAAAAAAATATCACATTGACCTTAGGTAATGATCCCGAGATCATTTCTGAAGTTAAAAAAACCGGAGCTCAACATGTCGTCTGTCCTGTCGATGACTTTATTACTGATCGTGATCAAAAAATTATCACGAGCCCCGCTTACATGTACAAGGCGCAACCTCATGAAGTTTATAAAGGAATATCTGGACTTGCTGCTGAGCTGGTCGAAATGGCTTAGAAAGGAATCATATGAACCAAGTCGTACTTCTTTTTGGTGGAACCTCCGAAGAAAAACTAGTTTCAACCGCTTCAGCACAAAATATTGTTAAATATCTGAAGAATCCTTCAACTTGGTTTATTTCCTCTAAAGGCGAAGTCCACGAAACGACATTAGACGAATTAGTGAATCATCAAAATCCATTTAAAAATTTACTTCAACCCCGATCACCTTCCTTTGCCAAACAGTTAAGTGATGCAATTCCTAAACTCAAAGATAAAACTATTTTCATTGGATTGCATGGCACCGAAGGTGAGGATGGAAAATTTCAAGAGATGTTTGAAAAAAATAAAATTGCTTTTACCGGATCTGGATCCAAATCCAGCGCGCTCTGTTTTAATAAAATTTCAACTAAGGAAATTGCTAAAAGCGCCGGATTGCCTTTGGCCGAACAACTCTATTTACCAAGAGAAACTCAATCCGAAGCTCAAGCCTTGCAGGAAAAAAAATTACGCGATTTTTTTGAAAAGAAGAAAAAAATTGTCGTGAAACCCGTGGCCAGCGGTTCCAGCTATGGATTGCACATCGTCACTTCGCCAAATATTTTGGAATCCGCAATTAAAGATTTGCGTCGTTACGACATGATGGCCGAGGAATTTATTGAAGGCCGCGAACTGACGGTTGGAGTTTTTAATTCTCATCGAGAAATCAGACCCCTTCCGGCTTCGGAAGTTGTGCTCGAACAAGGCAGCAGCTTTGATTATGAAGGAAAATATTTAGGTCGTGGCACAAAAGAATTAACTCCCGCGCCGATCTCGGATGAAGAGATGAAAAAATGTCAGCAGTTAGCCATACAATCCCACACTTTATTTTCTTGTTATGGTTACTCACGCACGGACATGATCTTGACCTCCCGTGGCCCAGTCTTTCTTGAAACAAACACCTTGCCCGGTATGACCAAAGCTTCATTTTTTCCTCAACAACTCGAGGCCGCCCATCTGCCCATGCAAGGCTTTGTCGATGAAATGTTGAAACTCGCCGAAGCTCGTTATTCATGAATATCTTATTTTTCGATGGCCACTGTAATTTATGTAACGGTTTAGTCGATTGGCTGCTTCGCAAGGATAAAAATGGGAAGATCAAATTTGCTTCTTTGCAAGGCGAGACGGCAAAAAAAACTTTATCTTCAAACCACCTAAACTCTATTCATGACCCCGAGACGGTTCTCTATTTTCAACATGGAATCATCTACGAACGCTCCACTGCCATTTTGAAATGCCTACAAGATATTGGCGGCATTTGGAAACTTGTCGCTATCTTTTTCCTAATCCCGCGATCTCTTCGCGATTTAACCTATCGCTTAATCGCCACCAACCGCTACCGTATTTTCGGTCGTCGCGAGACTTGCCGAATCCCCACTCCACAAGAGGCCGCCCGGCTTCTTCCTTAACGTGGCGTTTGACGGAGGGGAAAAAAGTCATGTGAATAGCTGATTTACTTCACCTCTATTTTTCAAAGCTACCAATTGATACCAAATGAAATTTTTTGCGTTGATCGCAAATGCATAGACTTACTGAATTCTTTTAGAAATCGTAAATTTTTTGATCAACCAAATCGACCTTAGTCAAACAACCAAAGCCCAATCAATATTCAAGTGGTTAGCGGGCGGAATCTGAATTCTGTTTTTTGTCCTTGCGATTTACTTCTACGTCGTAGACTTTGGCATTTTTTGGAACGTATTTCTTAATCATGTCACCATGAACACCAGTAACTCCTAAGCTCTTGAAGCCAGCAGCGGTGGGACAGGCCAAATCTGCTCCGACAGTTTTATGAATTAGAAGAATTTTTTGGTCTATCTTTTGGGAGTTCAAGAAATCAAGTTCTTTACCATTCACGTCTTGAATGTAATTCAAAAAGTCATCAAAATCTTTCTCACTCTTTATAATCTTACCGAATAAATTAATTTGTCCCTTAGTTTTGATATCACTTAGGTAACTTGGTTTTAACTTTTTCATATCCAGCAATGCCTCGTCGCTTCGACCGATTGCTCCCCCGTGAAAACAAACAATTCCACCGAAATCATACATTTTCTGATCGATCTTGAAAGAATCTGAGAGATATTTATTTTTTCCCGATAAGAACAAGGAGTTTGCACAAGCTGAAAGACAGCTACCTTGAACCACAACATCAATACCAGCCTCTTGAATGAGACGTCCCATTTCTTGCGCTTCCCATGATAGTCCTCCACCAGACTGAACCACTAATAATTTGGTTTTGCTATCCATCAAAGATTTAAGGTTACTTGCATCACCCGGCCCGACTATACCTTGGAAATAGATGGTGGCTCCGTCCATTTTGGTGAAAGAACCCCCAAACGAATAATTGGCGAAGAAAAAAATAAAGAGAATCCCTATAATCACATTCACACTTAGTTTTTCGGGTTGTTTTACCAAATTATGAAGGATCTCAGTAACACCCGCACGTTGGTCCAGAACCAAATAGTTTTAAATAGTGACCGGTACTCCTCTGCAACCTTAAAACGGGCACTTTTTTCGTTCCAAAAATGAACTCAGTTTATTAAAACTCGCCATCATGATCAGTTTAGGTTGCCAACTCCGAGTTCAAATCTCTCAATCACGCAGATTGAACTCTGATAGAAATTTTACCCTACCAGGCGCCTACCAAATTTTGAAATATCCAGAAATTTATAGAAATGTTGAGGTGGAAAACTCACTCATTTTTTAATAGCGGGAAAAGTATTTCAGTTCCACAAATCCCCGCAAAGTAGAGCTGTGCTCTTGCATATTTGGAAGCCTGCATGAATTTGATTCCCTGGACTTTGGTTTTATTTTTTCTCCCCCACTGAAAAA
>JBBTCO010000024.1:0-9066 GCA_038043185.1 Bdellovibrionota bacterium | reverse complement strand
CAAATATCTGCGTTCTCGGCCAAAAATCTCCTTCGACGTACAGGAAGTACGCCCTCAGTCAGTTTTTGACCTGCGGCCTTGATCTTTGGAATTTGTAAGAGGCTCTGTGAAGATTTGTGAAAGTTTAATGCCGCTATCTTTAAGCATAATATTTCCTAAATCTTCTTGTTCGTTAAGTCCTGACTTTTACCCACATCTTTATTAAACTGGCGCCATTTTAATGGTGATAATCAGAAACTGATCCAGAGATCTGAGCTTTCATGATTATTGAGCGACAAGTTAAGTAGTGGTTAACGAGCAGAGGATTTAGGTGGAGTTTTTTCACGTCTGTGTAAGGGTTGTGTTGGGGCTGCAAATTCAATTCTAGCAGTCCGAGCACCATCTATTACCAACTCGAATCTATCCTCTGGGTTCTCATTCATATATCTGATGACACCATTGCAACCAAACCGCCCGTTATTCGTGTAGCCAATATCCCCATAGTAAAGATAATTGTTATAGTATGTATATGTCCCGCCTGGCGAATTTCCCATATATTCAGATCCACAGCTAAGAATACCGCTGCTACCACCAGTCGGATCCGACGCGAAAAGATGTGTTCCTCCAATAAGCTGAATTGGATATCTGAAATCAGCAAAAACGTTTGAAGTGAAGAACATTATAGATATAAAAAACAAAAAAGGGCTCAACAGATGTCTATTCTTTTTACACAAAGAAGTCATATATTTCTCCTAAACAAGTACATGTTATTCCAAATTAATAAAATGCATTTTATAGGCCAAACCCCTATTTAATACCCTCGGACCAGTTTCTGACTTAATTCAAATGAATAAATGATGCTTGTTGATCATGAATGCTAAGAAATCCATATAGGATCATAAAAATAAAATGTGATTCTAAAAACTTGTGGGTAAAAGTCAGCGTTAAGTCAGCAAGCTTGGTTGAATCAAGCGCATAACGGAATTATTTTCTCCTGCCCAGGGGATGGCTTTTTTCCATGACTTGGGCGAGGTGGTCCATTCCAAGATGAATGTATTTTTGAGTGGCTTGAAGGCTTTGATGGCCTAGCAATTCTTGAAGAGTTCTGAGGTTGGCGCCACTGCTTAGCAAATGGGTAGCAAAGCTGTGTCTGAGGGCATGAGGATGAAGACGGTGAGTCAGCCCGGTTTTAACGCCAAGATCACGAATCATTTGATAAGCTGTTCGAGGATTAAGAGCAACTTCTCCCCAGATAAAATTGTTTGACGGATTTTTTTGCGATTTAAAATAGAGTTTAATGACTTGCAAAGATTTTGAAGGAAGTACGATCAATCTTTCTTTTCTTCCTTTTCCTAAGACTAAAATGGTTCCACGATCGCGATCGATTTTATTCCAAGTTAAATTACAAGCTTCACTGATGCGAAGTCCTCCGCCATAAAGAAGATGAAATAGCACCTCAGCTTTGGGATCGGGGACTGACTTCAGAGTCGCCAGTATACTTAAAGCTTCATCCACCGAAATAAAGTGCGGAATTTTCTGAGGCACTTTGGGGCTTGCTAAAGAATGAGCCCAATCCTGAGAGGTCAGTTCATTATCAAAAAGATAGTGGAAAAAACTCTTCAAGGTTGCCGTTTTTCTGTTCCTTGAAGCTAAGCTCAATTTAGCCCAACGGTTCTGCGCAAGCCGTGCTAAGGGCAAAAGCTGGTTTTGGGATAGCTTTGTGAGTCTTGTATTTTTTTCAGGGGTCATTTCAAAGGCTTGCTGGATATCTCGACCATAACTGACTAAAGTGTGATCAGAGCATGATCTAATATTCTCAAGTTCTTTCAAGAACTTAGATAAAAGATCTGGCAAATCAAGGGTCCTATTTTCAAGTTTCAATGCGATGTTTCCTCTTGTTTTATTAAGGAAAAAATATAATGCCATGCAATAATTTCCTTGGAAAAAACACAAGGTCTCGTATATATTGCATTCATTAACGCGGTGTTTCAAAGTGAGACGGTTGCACGTAAGCTGAAATTGAACGTCGGTACTAGCCCCTCACTTTGGTTCCCTGCTGCTAATTATCTTAAACTGAAAAGGCGGTACGTATGAACGAGAATTCGAATTCCTCGACCACAGTTTTGCCATCGAGCCAAAACTCAACTCAAATGACTTGGGGAAATGCCCCAGTTGCAAAGCCAGTTGTCCAAGACAGCGGTAAGCAAATTATCTATCAATCAGAGATCATGAGCAGTCTTATTAAAATGATCGACCGAGTAGCCCCTTCACAAGCCAATATTTTGGTGATGGGTGAGTCTGGAACTGGAAAAGAGCTAATTGCTCGAGCTGTGCATGAGCGTTCGAACCGAAAGAACAAACCTTTTGTTGCAATTAACTGTGGAGCTCTTCGTGAGTCTCTTTTAGAAAGCGAACTTTTTGGACATGAAAAAGGATCCTTCACTGGCGCCTATACAAAAAAGACAGGCTTAGCTGAAGCAGCCAATGGTGGAACTTTATTCTTAGATGAAATTGGTGAATTGGCTCCAGGGATTCAATCTAAACTTTTACGATTTCTGCAAGAAGGCGAAATTTATCGTGTCGGTGGAAAAGACCCTGTAAAAGTCGACATCCGATTGCTTTCGGCAACTAACCGAGAATTAGATATTGAAGTTCAAAAAGGAAATTTTCGTGAAGATTTGTTTTACCGTATCAATACAATCGTGATCGGTGCGCCTCCTCTTCGTCGAAGAAAAGAAGACATCCCTTCATTGATCACTCATTTTTTGAGTAACTCGCAGAATGCTTATCTTAACAGAGGTCGCACTGTTTCTGAAGAAGCTATGGTGGCCTTGTTGAAATACGAGTGGCCTGGAAATATTCGGGAATTACAAAACGTTTGCGAAAGATTGCAAATTTTGTCTGAAGGACATCAAATCATGGTGAATGATTTGCCCGAGCACATTCGCACTCCAGAAAAAGCTCAAGATTCTATCGAGTATGATCCGCAAATCACTTTGCACGAAATTGAAAAGCGATATATTTTGAAAGCGCTTGCTCATTTTGGTGGGAATAAAACTCAAGCCGCCAATAACTTGGGTATCACGATCAAAACTCTTTATAATAAACTGCACGAGTATGGTGAATTCGAAAAATTTGCTGTTCATACAAAGCCGTTAAAATAAGATCTCGCGCGCTCTATCAAGAGAGAGCGACGAACTTAAATAAAAAGCCGAACTCTAAAAGTTCGGCTTTTTTTATTTTTTGTAGATCGTGATGTGGCAGATTTCTTCGTTGTTCATCGAACTTTTTTCACAATAAGTTTCTAAGAAATTTTCAATGATAAGTGAGCTGATAATTCGATCGGCAGGATTGCCTCTAGCTGGAAGTGCTTCGGACCATTTTTTAGAATCAGATTTAGCATCCAGCTTTAGGGAAGTTGTCGAAGGTGATTCAAACAAGCGGTCAGAGTTCGTTTTTTTAATTTGGATGTAACAAGAATAAGAAGTATTTTCGATGTTTCCACAAAAGAAAAATATATCAGTAGCGTTGTTAACAAATGATTTAAATTTTGAGGTTACATTATTTTCGCCCCGTTGTTCTGTTTCAGGTAGTCGCATTGAAGAATAAATTTTTTCAGAAATTTGCTGATTAACTACCTCAAGCCGGGTGTAAAGATCGTTGGAAGAAACCACGTAATCGGGAGAAGCTAAAGGGTCCTGTTGGGGAAACAGGGCTGAGGCGTCGACTGCGGCTGAAAAAGCTAAAGCGGAAAGAAGAATAAGCATTTTTAAGAAATTAGCTGATTTAAACATTTCAACCTCCGTCGATAGGCTGAAAAATTGATCGAAGCCAGGGGCGTTGTCAAAGAATAAAATTGGTCATGAATCCGTGGATAATAAAAAGCCACCAAGATGGTGGCTTTTTATTGAATTTTTTTCAAATGCGGTTTTTAGGTATTAAAAGTAGCCTTCTTCGCCGTCGTCGAAATCGTCGTCATCGTCTTTATCATCTTCATCAGAATCGTCGTCATCAGAGGGTGTGGTGACTTTTGCGGAACCAATCTCTTCTTCAGAAGCATCCCAATTATCGTCTTCCTCGGGAGTAGGTTCGTTATCTAAACCAACCATGGTATCCATATCCCCTTCATCGTCAAATTCCGTCGAAAGATCATTCAAAGTGTCAGCTGCGCCTAAAGCGCCTCCAGCTAAAACTGCTTTTTTAATCTTGTGACCTTTTTTTGCAGAAGATTTTTTAGGAGTTGATTTTTTGGCTGCTTTTTTCGTCGATTTGGCCGCTGATTTTTTAGCCGCTTTTTTTACTGTCGACTTCTTTTTAGACTTAGCCATTTTTTTGGTCGCTTTTTTTGGAGCTGCCTTTTTAGTTGCTTTTTTTTTGCTTTTTTTTGCAGTCGTTTTTTTCTTAGCCATGGGAACTCCTTCATAAGTATTAGAAAGACCCCCTAAGACTAACGACAATCACCAGGTCATGCAAATATTTTCTAATCCATAAAGTAGTCATCGAGCAAGGCCGAGGCTTTCGCAGGCAGCTGAAGTAAGAGCATGAATGCAGTAGGTGCCTTATTTTTAGGTGGGATAAGGTGAAAATACCCTAAAGTTCGAAGGCCATTTTTATCTGTAAGTGGGTATTCAAAGCCCCCAATGCCCGGGTCAAACTTAGATTCAAAAAGGATTCCGACAAACTCTTTGCTCAAATAAAGATATATTTTTTCTTTTTTGTCAGGGTTTATCACAATATTGAGCATAGGAAGTTCCCCTGAGGGCACTGCCGGTAGGGCATCCCCATTCGGAAGGCGACCGGGCGCAGCAGCCTCAACATCGCTAAGCCTAAGAATATATTTAAGAGGAATTTTTACGACAAGACCAAAACCATTCGCAATACTGCCTTCCAAAGAAAAGCTAATATCTTTGTATTTTTGATGCGACCCGGCTCCGATCGAGAAAATAGGTGTGATGCCTAAGGGAATACGAAGAATGAGTTGCCCTTTGCCTGTTTTGTCTAAGTCGGCAACAAGTAGGCCCTCAAAGGTGCCACTATCTACATAAGTCCTCATATCTAAACTATTTACTTGATCAGCAAGGCCGCTACTGGGGGGAGGTTTAACACCCGTATTGCCATTACCGCTGTTCGAAGCCGATGTTATATCGTTGCTGTCTTGAAACCCAACTCGGCTGCAGGATGTAAACAAAAAAAGCGAAATTATTGATAAAGATAAAAATGCATAAAATTGGATTTGCATGAGTCCTCCTTGATCCTGAAAGCCTTGATACGCCTAGTTTCTCGGATTTTTTTGTTCATTTGATGAGTCGAGATATTTTAGTTTTCCACAGAAGAGGCCTTTTTCTGGTAAAAAAATCCACAGGATCTAAGTCGAGTTGTAGGACCCACCCCCTAAAATTATTCAATTTCAAAGTCGAGTTTTCCGAATGAAAGAGGATGCTAAAATCGAAACTTTATTTACACCACCTTTTCTTCCCAGCCCTTGGATTGATCCTGTTCCTATTGAGTCATTTCCTCATAAAGCCACGGGTTGTAGAAGCTTGGAATTGTCAGGTTCGATTCGAATTTTTTGCTTACGAAGAATATATTCGCCAAATTGAAAATGATTTTAAAAATGATATTTATTTTTGGGCTTGGATTAATCATGAGGGTTTTCAGACCCCAATATCCGCCAGGTTGTCGCCAGTTCCAAGTTGCTCAGAATTTTCCAAAGAAAAGCCTCCAGGATGGTTGACGTCCGAGCATTGGCGCTACCTATATACGCAAGAATATCGGGATTTACGACAAAGTTTGACGGACATCGACAAGATGAATAAAACTGTCCACGCTCGTATCAAAGATTTTCAGGATCGGCGGACAGAATGGTGGGAACCAATTTCTGTTGATTTGAAAAAGATTTGTTCTTTGGTCAAACAAGTGAAAAGATTAATGGAAATAAAACTTCATTTACAGTCCATCTGTCAGGCGACTGATAAACCTGATTCGCCGAGTCGCTGTAGAAAAGAAATTAAAAATGTGGAAAAATTGATTCAGAGAGAAGAAACACCCTTGAACGAGAATCGCGAAAAAATGAAACTCAAATGGCCTTATTTAGGAGCTGTTATCGAAAGTCAAAATTCTTGTGATTAGGACACACACTAAGGGCCCGTCCAAAAATAACCTGGACATTTTCCTTGGTCTTTTAAATTTGTCCGTCGTTACTCGTCGGCGCCGTAGCTCTGCTACGGCTTCTCCTCTCGCCTTGGCCAAATTTCAAATCCACGGCGGAAAATTCTGTCCAGGTTATTTTTGGACGGGCCCTAAGAGTATTTATTTTTTTATTTTCCTGATGATCGGTTCTACGGCCTGGGCAAACAATCTTCATTGTGAAAAAAAAGAGGCGCAAGATTTTTTGGTGAAAGCTTTTGCATTGCAAAAAGACAATAACACACCAAAAGCAGTGAATGCTTATCAAGAATGTCTAAAAATTGAACCTGATTGTGTGGATTGTTTGTATGAAATTGGTTGGAGTTATTGGAAGCTGGGGGAATGGAAAAAGGTCATTGAAAGCTGGAAGAAGGCCCTCAAATTAAAACCAGATCATGAAAAAATTCAGCAATTTTTGCCAGCAGCAGAAAACAATTTAGTGATGATCAAAGCGGATATAGGCGATCGAATTTTTCGCACGAAAGTTGAATTGCTTAAAGAGTCCCAACCAGCCGAGGGTCCCTTGCAAATTCTGATGGTGGCGCGGTGGCAGTCCTACAACCCTAAACCCGATTCTGTTTTGGACCATTATGATTTAGATATAGATTCCCCGAAGTCGGTGAATTTTTCTAAAGATGGAAGCAAAGTTTATGTCAACTCCCTCGAGGGTTCCAAAACCGTGGTCTTAAAAAGCAACGGATTAGAAAAACTTTCGGTCATAAAACATAAATTCAATGCTGAAAATGAAAGCTTAGTCGATGCCCAAGCTCCATTTGATTATAAATTCAAAAATAAAAAACCAAGGTTATTTCAAGGGAAGCCTGTTGAAGCGGTAACCACTCATAATGGAAAGTATTTGTGGGCGACTTATTATCGCCGAAATTTTGATGAAATGGGATTAGAACCTTCGGCCATGGCGATCATTGACACAAAAACGGATGCGATTGTTCGGGTCATGGGTACAGGGTCAATCTCAAAATACATCGCGGTTTCACCCAACGGGAAGTGGTTGGTCGTGTCGAACTGGGGGGACAACACGGTTGGTCTTTACGATATTCATTCGGCCAAACCCGAGGAATTTAAAGAAGCTCACTTGTTGGTGGTTGGCGAAAGACTTTCTTTAAAAAATTTAAAGTCAGATCGAGATAAAGATTGTGGTTTTTGTGTGCGGGGTCTCGAGTTTTCTGAAGATGGCAATTATTTGTTGGTCACTCGGATGAAGGGCGGCGGTATCGCGGTATTTGATCTGCGCGAAATTGATCAAGGTAAAAAACCAATTTATCGTGGAACCGTTTTTGGAATTCAGCCGGGTCCTCGGGACATTCATCTTTCCCCAGATGGTAAAAGTCTTTTTATGGGATGCAATTCATCGGGCAGCATCGCCAAAATTAAGACGCAAGTTCTGATTGATTTAGTTAAGGATAAAAACGGCGAGGATGTTAAAATACCGACGAAAGAAAAACCTTATCAGCGAAAGTTCATTGGCCTTGGTGTCAGAAGCTTCAAAATAAGTCCGGATGGAAAATATCTTTTTGTAGCTGTTAATAATACCAGTGAAGTGGTGGTCGTGAATGCCGAGGATCTTTCTGTACTAGCGCGTCTACCGGTGGATTCCTATCCTGTGGGTTTAAGCGTGAGCTCGGATGGCACTCAACTGTGGGTAACTTCGCAAGGAAAAGACCACAAGGGCGGTAATTCGGTCGGAGTTTTTCAGGTGCTGGATCGAATAAAAAATAATGTTCATAAAATCGAAAAATAGGGCCTGTCGTCATTTACAAATAGATTGCCAAAAAATTTAAAAATGAGAACACTCTCGTAATTATTATTTGGGAGGAAAAATGAAAATATATTATTATCTATTTACGCTGACGGTCGTATTTCCCTTAATGGGACTCGCTGCCCAGATTAATACAATCTATGTACCAAAGTTTAAATGTTCACCTGCAAATAAAATGGTACAGAGTCTTTCAAATCAATATATTTTAAGTAATCCGTCTCTTCCACAACTGCCTGCATCTGAGCGAGTTAAAATTCATAAATACTTTAGAGTGATGAACGGGCCAGCCGTAGGCAAAATGGGTACTATTGAAGAATTGTTAAAAGTTCCAGGTATTGATCCCCAATCCAGAATTGAACAAATTGCACGATTTGCGCAATTCAACTCCTCAGTTGAAAATTCATATCGTGTTTTTAGAAGTTATTTTGACCCAAAGGTTTGTAATCCAACACAAAGTGAAACCTGCTTGTGGGATGATATGATCAATGTTTATCAAGATGCCACGATATCGAAAGACGGTACTTTGGCTGCCGTTATGTCAAACGGTGACGGTTATACACCTGATATCGCAATTATTGAAATAGGTACAACTCGAAAGACCCTGATTTTTACTTCGGGTTATCAAACGCCTTGGGACGCTAGTGGCAAGGTTATTGGTCAAGTGAATTTTATAAATGATTCGAAGGGAATGCCAAGATTTATATCCTTTAGAGACGGTGGCTATAAGATTTCTAAAATTTCAATTACGTATTTTGATTTGGTAACTAAAGAACAGCTGACAATTCCCAGAGAGCAAATAGAAAATCTCATCGGAATTGTTCCTGACCCAAAATATACCAATCGGGTTGCGATGAAGACATTTTATTCAGTTGATATTGAAAAATTATTTGCCGATGTTAGAAGTGGAGTGATGGCGACAAAAGCGGTGATGGTTCCCTTTAAATCGGAAGGCCGTGACTTAGCTGAATGCCCCTCATTTCAGAATATTGGCTTTCAGTAGCGACTCAAAACACTCACAAGATCCCGCATTTTTCTTTTTTGCTTTCTATTTTTAATATTCTACCCCTACCGAAAAACGAGTTCAATGAAATGGACCCCGCCTTAAATTCGATTTGAATCGACGG
>JBBTCO010000023.1:0-49281 GCA_038043185.1 Bdellovibrionota bacterium | reverse complement strand
ATTTTTGCGCATAACGATCCACAATTTTTTGAATAAGAAAATATCTTCGGTAGGTACGCAGTCCCCCACGAAGACAATCCTTATTAGCTTTGAAAACAAGGTGGAGAGCTTCTTTTTTAGAGAGCAGCCTTGTTCCTCGACCTTTGCGAGAGTTGCGCAAAGTCCCGCCGTGCGAGAATCGATATTTCCAAGCGAATAAGAAGGTTGAGAAAGGACGCTTTTCGAATGGAAGTCCCAAGCTTGAACCAATGAGTAGCAAAATTTAATAATGAGCAAGGAATAGCAGAAGAGGACTTAAGCTAACGGCATTACATCAGGGGCTAGTAAAGCATCCAGATTTCTGGTAGACTCTGCGACCTATGATTACCACGACAAATGTCAGCCTGCGTTTTGGTGGGAAAAAACTTTTTGAAGATGTGAATGTTAAATTCACTCCGTCAAATTGCTATGGTTTGATTGGTGCAAATGGCGCTGGAAAATCTACTTTTCTTAAAGTTCTTGCTAAAGAGCTTGAACCTAATATGGGCGAAGTCATTATTCCGGCTAATCTTCGTCTTTCGATGCTGAAGCAAGATCACTATGCTTATGAAAATACTACAGTCTTAAATACCGTTCTTATGGGAAATGAAAAACTCTTTAGAGTTATGGAAGCCAAGAATGTTCTTTATGCAAAAGTGGATTTTTCGGATGAAGATGGAGTTAAAGCATCGGAACTTGAAGCTGAATTTGCCGAATTAAATGGTTGGGAAGCTGAATCAGATGCCGCTGTCATGCTTGCAGAACTTGCGATTCACGAGTCGCTTCATCAAAGATTGATGAAGGAACTGACTGGCGGTGAAAAAGTAAAAGTGCTTTTAGCTCAGGCTCTTTTTGGAAAACCAGATATTCTATTGTTAGATGAACCGACGAATCATTTAGATATTCACGCCATTCAGTGGCTCGAAGAATTTTTGCTGCAATTTGAAAATACAGTTATTGTGATTTCGCATGATCGACATTTTTTGAATAAAGTCTGCACTCACATTGCGGATGTCGACTATGGAAAGATCCATGTTTACACCGGCAACTATGATTTCTGGAAGCAAGCCAGCGAACTGAAACAACGATTGTTGTCTGATCAAAATAAAAAGAGCAGTGACAAAGCGGAAGAACTGAAAGCCTTCATCGCTCGATTTAGCGCAAATGCCTCGAAATCCCGACAGGCATCTTCACGTCAAAAAACTCTTGAAAAACTGGAATTTCACGAACTGCCCGCTTCTTCACGCAAACAACCATTCATCGGTTTTGATATCGCACGCGAGTTAGGAAAAGATGTTTTAACAGTTGAAAATATCAACAAAAGTTTTGAAGGCCAGCAGCTCTTAAAAAATATCAATTTTAGTTTAAAAACTGGTGATAAAGTCGCACTGCTTGGTCGAAGCGATTTGGCTAAGACTTTGCTTTTAGATATTCTTGCCGGCGAAATAACAGCCGACTCTGGCCAGTTTTCTTGGGGAATCACCGTTTCTAAAAGTTATTTCCCGACAGATAACTCAAAACATTTCCAATCAGATGTTTCTAATTTGGTTGATTGGTTGCGCCCTTTTTCTAAAGAAAAAGATGAATCTTTTATACGTGGTTTCTTGGGAAAAATGCTTTTCAGTGGAAACGATGCTCTGAAAAATCCCACTGTGCTTTCGGGTGGGGAAAAAGTGCGGTGCATGTACTCAAAAATGATGCTCTCTGGAGCTAACGTGCTTTTGCTTGATGGACCAACTAATCATTTGGATCTCGAAAGCATCACAGCCGTGAACGAGGGACTTAAAAGATTTAAAGGAACTGTTATCTTCACCTCGCACGATCATGAATTGATTCAGACTGTGGCCAATCGGATTATCGAAATTGATCGGACCGTGGTCTATGACAATCACATCACTTACGAAGAGTATTTAGCTTCGAAGATTCTTTCGTAAATTTTTTAATCTCTTTTTCTGCAAAGGCCAAGTTGTGTTTGGCGGCCGCGGATTCTGGATGGGCCGCAACTGCACGACGAAGATACTCTACCGAGTTTTTGTATTCTTTTTTTTCATAGGACAAATTGCCCATCCCAATCAATGCTCCCAAACTTTCTGGCCAATTTTTTAAAATTGCCAAATAAGATTTTTCTGCTTCATCAATTTTCGAGAGCTGTTCTAATCCTGCTGCTGCGGTGACGTGAGCTAACTCTGTACCCGAGGCAGCTAATTGTCCCGGTGGTAAAACAACAAGTCCCCAATAATCCCCTAATATCCATGAACGTTCAAATTTTCGTAGATCCCAGCGTTTTCCGATTTCGGGTCCCGAATGCATAATTATTTTTTCTTGATCAAGATCATAACCATACACCACAGCATAATGATATCGAGGTGCCCAAGTGAGCGCGAGATTTTCAAATACAATGACCGGATGACCTGCAGAGACTTCATTCAAGAGTGAGGGAAGACCTTCAATTTGAACAGCCATCATCGAATTTCGTCTGCTGGCGCTGATCATATCAGCTTGAAAACTTCCCTTCATGCCTGGCGTGTAAACTTGGGAAGCCAGATCTTGAACTGATATTGGCCTGCCATTCCAGTTCATCACCATAGCCAGCGTCGCGGGGCCACAATGACCAACGGCCTGATCAATGAAAGGAACATGAGGAATTTCCACCGAGCGTTTAAGATTTGTCGGTGGATTTTTCAATAAAATTTCTGTTTGGCGAGCGGTCGTCACGCATCCCGCAAGAAACAGCGTGAATGCGATCAAGAAAACCGATTTCAATTTAGATTCGTTTAATTAAATAAATAATAAGCACAACTAATAAAACCGTGACTAAAATATCGCCCCCAGCGCGGGCTTGATCTAATTGAGTCGAAAGCATACGCAATTCCGTCGCTGACAAACTTGCCAATCGTGATGAAACTTCATCGGGTGCGACTCCACGTTTAATTAATTCTTCACGCACATCATTTCTTTGCAGGAAATTTTCAACATTCTTTTGTTCTTCGACACGATTTAATTCCGCAACAACGACGCTTGTTGAAATCATACCTTCTGCAAAAGCGACAGATGGAATATTCGAAAGTAACAACGACATTGTCACAGACACGAATAAACTTAAACCTTTGGAAATCCTCATAAGTATCACTCCTTTATAGTAATCTATCACTCTGGATAGACGCTCTAATTGTGTTTGTTTTGCCAAAGAAGATCAAATAAATAACTCTAGCCGGGCCCTGGCAAATTAAGGTACCACTTGGCATGCTGTATCGTTTTCAAATTGAACTTTCGGATATTGATCGTGGAATTTATGAGTCACTCGATTTTCGGGTCGCACAACATCCCTCGGAGGCAGTTCCTTACCTTTTAACTCGGACTCTGGCTTACAGTCTAAGCTATCAAAGAGGTCTTGAATTTGCCTCGAAAGGTCTTGGGGATCCCGAAGGTCCTGCATTGCAAGTTATAACGGACAATGGCGCAATTGATCTTTGGGTCGAAATCGGAAATCCCTCTGCTAGAAAACTTCATAAGGCTAACAAGGCCGCACGGCAAGTTATTGTCTACACTTACAAAAGCGCCGAAGTCCTACTTTTAGATATTAAAAACAATGATGTTCACAAAGCCAATCAGATTCAAATTTATGCTTTCGATCCAAAAATTTTACTTGAACTCGAGAGTTCTCTTGAAAAAAATAATCGTTGGGGAATTTTGCTTCAAGACGAACACTTGAGTATAGAGGTCAATGGCAAGTCGATTGCGATGCAAGTGAAAAAATATCTACCTTAAACGAGCGGCGCGTTTATTAATTAATTCAATATATTTGATTTTCAGTGAAGCTGATAAAAAAGATTTTTCAATCATTATTTTCCATTCGGGAATACAGTTCAAAAGTTTCTGCAGTTCTTTTTCGACCATCTCTTTTCTAAGGAAGAGTGTCTGCATAGCAAAACCCTCAGTAAAGTCGATCTTGGTAAAATCTTTTTTCTTACCACCAATACTCAAAGCTAATTCTTCGTCACTATTGGAATTGATGATGGTGGAATTCACAAAATCATACACCGGTGACAATTGAACTTTTTCGTCAATCGTAACTATCGAAAGATTTTTGAGATGTAAGTCTTCATTCCCCAATAAAAATGCCAGTATAATGCGTTTATAGAGTTTTAAATATTCGATCGTGGGAAAAGTACAAAAATCTTCAATTGCCTCAACGACCTTTTCGATCGGAATATCGTATTTAGTGTCTCGTGAAGCGCCGATCAATTGAGTGAAATCTTCCATAGGAATTTTTTCTTTGCCCACACGATCAAAGCGTTTAATTACATAAGACAGACTGCCATCCGAGCATTTTACTAATCCATGCCAAGGAATTTTGATTCCAGCAAGCGACACCAGATGCATTGTTAGATCTTCATTTTCAGGTAATTCTTTGTAGAGACTTACCTGCGGTTTTAAAATATATTGGCCTTTGCTTTCAACTTCCTTGAACGCCTGATCCTTAGACGACAAAACAACGCTGAATTTCGGTTGCACTCCTTGAATTGAAATTTTCTTAGCCATCTGGCGAGCAATTTCGATTTGCTGTTCTTGATCATAGGGAAATATTTCGAGTCGATTGAGAGTTCTTAAAAGAGTTTTTAGTCCCTCTTTTGAATAATTTTTTTCTCCTGATTTTAAGAGCTCATAAGTAAACAAACATCGACTCATGCGAGTTCCTTTACGCTGACTGCGCCCACGCAATCAGCTCCACACACCATGAGTTGTTTAAATAGGTCACTGCGATTTATTTTTTTATCCCTGAGTAAAGCTTCGAGCTGAACACCTTCTGGAAGCAAGCCTTCAAACACTGCGGGAAAAGAATTAAATTTGTATTGTTTCGTTTTTAGCGGAAGAGTGACCGATACTGGGCTGCCCTGATAATCAGATTCGTAAACGAATTCATACTCGTACTGGCTGATTTCAATAAACACACCAGCCTTCACATTCTTGACGAACACTTCAGCTTTTCG
The DNA here is from genome assembly GCA_038043185.1 of Bdellovibrionota bacterium. Lineage (GTDB taxonomy): Bacteria > Bdellovibrionota > Bdellovibrionia > Bdellovibrionales > Bdellovibrionaceae > UBA5009. The sequence continues at coordinate 44,272 of JBBTCO010000023.1, read as the reverse complement.
CATTAGGGAGTCTCGATTGTGAGCTTAATATTCAGAACGTGAAAAATCCGTAACAGATTTTCGAACTGTGCATTGATTCGCCCGTTCTCAACATTAAAAACAAGGGTCTTCCCCACCCCTGCCAGCTCTGCGAGTTCAACTTGACTAAGGCCAGCTTTTTTTCGAGTGGCCCTAACAACTTCTGATAGGTTTTTATTAGTTAAAATTACTGCCATAGAAGTAAATATACACCAATTTTACTGTTTTTACAGTAAAATTATTATATTTTTCATATTTTTTACTGCTTAAGCGGTTAATTTTTGTAAAATTACTGTAAAAACAGTGTTTTTATATAAATTAACTTTATTTTTACTGGAAATACGGTAAAAATATACTCTTTCTGTATTAAACCTGTTACTACCGCTTAATGGAAATACCTAAAGAGCTCCGCAAATTAGTCAATATTTCGGTAAGCCTTCTTGGCCAAGTTATCCAACGAGAACTGGGTAAAAAAAGTTATCAACGAATTGAATCCCTCCGTTCCGGGATGGCGATGCTTCGTGATATTTCTTTTGATCAAGCCTTCCTGAAACTTAAAGATCACTTCAAAGATTTAGAGTCGCTCACGACCAAAGAGCATCATGACATTGCTCATGCTTTTACCTTGATGCTTGAACTTATGAATACTTGCGAAAACGCCTATCGCAGCCATCGGGTGAGCTTGAAACATTCGTCGGATTTTGTGGCAGAGGGACCGCAGTTAGAAGCTCTCATTTATGTTCTTACTGCCCATCCGACCGAGGCTAGATCTCCACAAAATATTGCGGTCTTTCACCAAATTCAATCTCTGCTCATTCAAGTTTTGAATCATCGCCTTGCAGATCACTCAGTGGAGTTCACTGCAAAAGAGAGCGATGACCTGACTCATCTTTTAGAAATCGCTTGGCGCACTCCCGTCATTCGCGATCGATCACCCAAGGTCAAAGACGAAGCTGAGCATATTTATTCCCTTCTCTTTCGCGATGATGTTCTCTTCGCCCTGATTGATAATGACCACCAGCAGATTCCGTTTTTTATTCGCAGCTGGGTTGGTGGAGATAAAGATGGACATCCTGGTGTGGATGAAAAAACTATGTTGCAAAGTTTAACTTTGTCTCGGGCCGAGATCTTACGAATTGTATCACATGAACTTCTCAGTATTCGAAAAACTCTGTCCCTATTTCCTTCGAAAAATTTGCAAATACGAATTTCTGAAATAGAAAAAATTCTTCATCAACTTCGTAAAATTCAAACGGGCGATGCAAAAAAAGTTGAATCTTTTAAAAAATCAATGGCTTTATTTAAGAAAGAGTACAAAGAAAGCATCGGAGCACTTCATCCTCAGTTTCAACGCCTCAGTCAGATACTGAAAACATTTCCAGCCTTGGTTGTTCCTTTGGAACTGCGGGAATCTTCCGATGTTTTAATGACGGCGCTAAAGGATCGAAAAAAATTAGCGATTCATCGAATGCTTGTTACTATCGAAAAAATTTCTCGTGGCTCAGATCCCCGTTGGTACGCGCGGGGATTTATTATTAGTATGGCTGAATCTATCGAACATATACGTGCCGCAAGCGCTTTTCAAAAATCAATTTGGAAAGACATTCCGATTTCTGTAATTCCCCTTTTTGAAAACTCCAAAGCTTTAGCGGAATCCGATAAAATCATGACTCAAATGACTCAGGATTCGGAAATTAAAAAAGCGGCGGTTAAAAACTGGAATAGATTGCTTGAAATGATGGTTGGTTATTCCGATTCGGCCAAAGAGGCTGGCGTGCTAGCCAGTCGTTTAGCCATTTCTGAAGCTTTACCGAAATTAGAAAAAGTTTGCCAAGACGCGGGCCTTACGGCGGTGTTTTTTCATGGCTCAGGAGGAAGTATCGATCGCGGCGGTGGCTCGATTGAAGATCAAACAGCCTGGTGGCCAAAGTCAGCGCTGCTTCGCTACAAGGTCACAGTTCAAGGCGAAATGGTCGAGAGATCACTAGCGACACCTGCCATTGCCCGACGACAAATTGAAAAAATCGCCGCTTGTGCGACGGCTGGACTAAAAAAAGAACCCGTAGCTATTGCAAAAAGAGCCATCATGAATTCTTTCGCAAAAAAGATTTCCTCTAAATACCGAGAACGAATTGCATCGCTTGAGTTTTTGCATATGGTGGAATCCGCTACGCCTTATTCTTATCTGAATGTTTTAAAAATTGGCTCGCGCCCATCTAAACGTACAAAAGAAATTAGTGTGAAAGGTCTTCGCGCTATTCCCTGGGTTCTTTGCTGGACACAAACTCGGGTTCTTTTTCCGACTTGGTGGGGTGTTGGCAGCACCTGGGCAGAAATGAACTCAGAAGAAAAAAATTCTTTGCAACAGGCATTTAAAAATGATCCGGTTTTTACTTCTTATATAAAAGCTCTGGGTTTTACTTTGGCAAAAATTGAATTGTCAGTTTGGCAATTGTACTTGGCAAAAAGTGATCTATCCGCTGAAGCCATTGCCACAGCGACAAAAGATTTTCGTTCTGAATATGAAAAAACTTTGAAATGTTTTAACGAGATTTGCGGTCAAACTGATCTTTTATGGTTTCGTCCATGGCTTGGCGAAAGCATTCTTCTTCGCTCGGCCATGATTCATCCGCTGAATATGCTGCAAATTTTGGCCAAACAAAAGAAGGATCTACATCTTTTACGCTTAACCGTGACGGGGATTTCCAGCGGGATGCAGACAACAGGTTAGAGTCTTCTTTGGCCAATCTACTTTAAAGTAATTGACTGAATCAGTTCTGACTCAAGTCCACTGAGAATAGAATCTTTTTGAGTAATAACCTGTGCTTTGTAGGGAAAGGTCCATCCCTTCATAGTTACAAGTCGTAGTTTTTCGGCAGGAAGATAGTCTGGCACTAAACAAGCCCCATTCATCATTTCAGCTAATCGACTTGCCACTGTCCAGCTCTCAACTTCAAGATGGCGACTAAAATTCAATTTTTTCTTGAACGCAAATTTTAAGAAAGAATCTACTTCCGATCTAGCTTCTGTTGTAATCAGAGTATCGCCAATTTTTCCAGACTTTGATCGAATCTGAAAAGTCCCAGAATGAAATTCAACGGATTTTAAATGTGAAATTTTTTGATTTTCTATTAAAAATCCAATATGAATTTTTTTCTGATCAAGCATATCGAGCAATTGATTGGTTGGTCCAATTTTGACCACCGGGCGAGAACTTTTATTTATTAGGCCAATTATTTTTGGAAAAACTAAATCAACAAGAGATGCCGAACATCCAATTTTGAGAGATTTATCTGGATCCTGTGCTTGCAAAAATCCAAGCTTTAGATTTTCAAAATTCTGCTTAGCCAATCTAAAAAATATTTTACCTTCTTCAGTTAGTTCAAATTGTCTTTTTTTATGGCGTAAAAGTGTTCTTCCATACCACTGCTCTAGACGAACAATCGCCTGACTAACTGCCGGACGTGAAATATGGTTTTTTTCAGCACTCATTGTTATGCTTTCTAACTCAACAGCATCTAAAAAGTATTTGAGTGAGGATAGGTTTAGTTCTTCAATCTTCATGTCATAATTAGTTACTATTAATAAAATTATAAGTCATTTTTAATTTTATAAAGTAGGTAACTTAAAATAAAGTCCAGATGGCTCAGCGAGTTTTCAGCTTCACTTCCCTTGTCCACCCCGCTATATTGTACTTTATGACAAAACGAAAATCTGCTCAGGAATATCCGCAAGAACTTTGGTCCCTTTTTGATCGCTATGTTCACGGCGAGATGGATCGTCGAACTTTTTTAAATCAGGCACAAAAGTTTGCCATTGGAATTACGGTTGCTGCTCTGTGGGAAGGCCTTTGTCCAAACTATGCCTGGGCAATCCAAGTTCCTAAGAATGATAGTCGCATTAAGACCGAAGAGGTCACTGTTCCGTCGCCTCAGGGTAACGGAAAAATTCGTGGTCATCTTGCGCGACCCGCGAAAGCAGGAAACTATCCTGTTGTTCTGGTGATTCATGAAAATCGCGGTCTGAATCCCTACATTGAAGATGTCGCTCGTCGCTTGGCAACGGAAGGCTTTATCGCCTTTGCGCCAGATGGACTGACTAGCGTGGGCGGTTATCCCGGTGATGACGAGAAAGGTGGTACGCTTTTCAAAACGGTTGATCGCGAAAAAATGACTGAAGATTTTCTGGCAGCAGCACGGTGGCTGAAAGCTCGATCTGATTCCAATGGTAAACTTGGCGTTGTTGGTTTCTGTTTTGGTGGCGCTATTTCCAATACTCTCGCTACAAAAATGGGAAAGGACCTTAAAGCCGCCGTACCATTTTATGGTTCACAACCACAAACCGAAGATGTTGCGAAGATCAAAGCCGCACTTCTTATCCATGATGCCTCACTTGATGAGCGCATCGTGAAGGGCTGGCCCGCATACGAAGTTGCACTCAAGGCCAATAAGATAAATTACATACATCATCTTTATGAGGGAGCAAATCACGGTTTTCATAACGACACGACTCCAAGATATGACAAGACAGCAGCTCAGTTGGCATGGTCACGGACTGTGGAGTTTTTTAAAAAGAATTTGGAATGAAAAAAAGCGAGCTCGTGGAGCTCGCTTTCAAAAGATTTTATCTTGTGTAAACAATTTCCATCATTTTGAACTCAGGACCGCCTTCGGGACCTTTGCCAAACATTGAAAAGATCATTTTATTTTTGCTAATCATTTGCCATTCGTTACGAACTTCTTGAGTTTTGGTTGGCGAGATTGGACAACTCATCGAACCTTTATCTTTCAAAGTTTTTGTTGAAGCATCGTAATCTCCTTCAGCATCCATTGAGGCTGTACTCATAGAATCAAACCAATGAGATTCATACTTTCCTTTAACGTTATCATAACCGACAAGACCAATCCCTTCAAACGGTTGACCCATGGCTTTGCCTTTAAACTCTTGTTGTAACCAACGGCCACCAAGAATCATTTTTAAATTGGCAGTCCCTTTTGAAATTTCAGGTTTACCATCTGGACTCTGCCACATTTGCGAAGTTGTTTTCCACTTTCCTGCAGCATCGGCAAGAATTTTATGAGATTCACCGGGTGTGCCCGCAGCCTGATACTTTTTCATCATTTCTTGCATTTTTGGATCCATTTGAGCGGGTTTTTCAACTGCACCTGCGCTGAGACCAAAAACTAAAACCGAAGCTAGAGCCAATAATACTTTTTTCATTTTACCTCCTGAGTAATTAAAGAAGATCATTCACTTTTTTTTGAACGAAAGGCAAGTTGCTCTGCTTAATAGCAAGCCCTTTTGACAGTAAAATTTTACCTAGACGCGCCATCGCTAGCAACAAATCGATTTTATAAGAATACAAACCAAATAAAAATTATTGCTATAATAGTACCCAAAACTGCACCACCAATAATGTCTGTCAAATAATGAACACCTAAATAAAGTCGTGAAAATGAAACTAACAAGGCCCACACTCCGACAAAAGATGCCAGTGGATGAGAAATAAATTGAAGTGCAGAGTAAAACGCAACAGCGGCAGCTGTGTGTGAAGAAGGAAAGGATCCACAAGTTGGTGATTCTATTACCCTTGCGTATCCAAAAATTGCTTCTGAGGGACGATTTCTTGGAATTAATTTTTTTGCTGCAGTACCAGCTAGCCATGCCTTCGCCGTACCTGAATAAGTTAGAAATAAAAATAATTTATTCAAAAGCGGACGGCGCCATTTTTGTACTGCTAGTAATATTTTCTGATCAAATAACATGAACAAGCTACTTTGCCTGAACAACCGTTTTAAACCCAGCCATTGAAAATCGTTTCATATCAAATGGCATCGTAACTCCGTCCATTTTCATCCGTGGATCTTTCATAACTTTGGCGTTAATTTTATTTCTGTGGACTTTGGATTTATAAACAATAAAGGCAAAAATAACAGTTTCACCCGTCTTTAATTTACACATTTTAGGAAATCCCCAACCCCATTTAGCAAAATCATCACCGATGCATTCATAATAATCGAGTGCACCATGTTCCATCCAAATTTTGCATCCTAAGGTTGCCATTTTTCGATAGGCTTTTATATTCTTCTTCTTAATTGGGATTACATAACCATCTACATAACTCATAAATTACCTTTCTTTAGTTTTTAAATCTCTAAGCCCGCGCACAATGAGCTGCTCCAAAACTTGAAGATCAACTTGATTTCTCACTTTCGAGGAATAATTTATTACCTAAGTAGGAATTTAACAATACCATTAAGCAAATTTTCTGGTATGCCATTGTCAATGTTCCCTTACCTGCTTGTTTACATCAGCTCAGTTCTTGTGGACTGTATCCCCGTCTTTGCACCACCCGCATGGACACTGATGATGCTTGTCATGCTTAAATTCGATCTCAATCCATGGGTTGTTGCACTCTTTGGTACAGCTGGAACAGTTTGTGGCCGACTCATTTTCGTGACCTACATTATTCCCTGGATTGGGGACAAAACGATCGGCTCGGTTAAAGAAGAGGATCTCAAATTTCTTGGTAAAAAACTTTCGCAAAAAGGTGTGATGACTTTCTTTTTTATTTTTATTTACTCTCTTCTTCCGCTTTCAACAACAGCACTTTTCTCTGCAACAGGACTTGCTCGGGTTAAAAAGATTTTGATCATACCGCCATTTTTTTTGGGCAATCTTATTGGCGACAGTGCGATTCTTATCTCTGGCAAATACGCCATACATAATTTTAGCGACTTGTATAAAGGTTCCCTCGATATCAAGAACCTATTATTGATGGCAGCAGGTTTATTCTTTATGCTTTCATTTTTATTTATCGATTGGCGTGAATTACTTGAAAATAAAAAAATTAAGTTCAAATGGAAATTTTGGAAGTAGGCAAGAGCCTATCTCGAAATATTCGATTGCTTCTCGTCTTCGCTTAAAACTTGTGCCAGTTGCGCGGCTCCCTGACTAGAAACACTGACGAAATTTTTATCATCATCGCGCACTTTGAATTGCTCTTCGAGCATGATTTCATCGTGAATTTTAAATTTATCAATCAAAGTCGTCGCTTTTTCCTTGCTAAAACCCATATCTAACAAAAGGTCCTTGGCAAAATAAACGCTAGAATCAAAAACTTCCCGTTTGATATTTTTTACTCCCAGCTGCATCAGATCAAAAGCATGGCCCCGATTTCTGGCCCGGGCAAAGATTTTTAAATTAGGAAAATCTTCTTTTATAAGTTTTGCTGTTTTAACCGAGGCCTCGACATCATCAATAGCCAAAATAAAATATTTTGCTTTCGCGGCGCCCGCCGCTTCTAGAATATCTTTTCTTGAAGCATCACCATAGTAAACCTTGCTACCAAATTTTCGGACCAATTCTATTTGCGTGGGATCGTGATCAATAGCAACGAAAGAAATATTTTGTGCTCTAAAAATACGACTAAAAATTTGACCGAATCGACCAAAACCAGCGATGATCACCATGGCTTCCTGATCATCAATTTCATCATAACGTGGAGCTATTTCTTTTTGTGCAAATTTAGAAATTTTTTCGCTGATAAAATTAAGTAATGGATTCAAGGCCATTGATAGAGTGATGATGACTGTCAGCAAGGACAGAGTCTTTTCAGGAGTCATTTTTAGTTGCGCGACAATGCCAAAAATGACGAAGGCGAACTCCCCACCTTGCGCGATCATCAAGGCCATCGACTTCGAATTGTTATGTTGCAATTTAAAAATTCGGCCGGCCAAATAAATCACACCGGCTTTCACAAACAAATAACCTAAAGTCAGCAAAAGGATCAGCAAGGGCTGTTGCAAAATTAGATCAAGTTTCACACTCATTCCAACAGCAATAAAGAACAAACCCAACAAAATACTCTTGAAAGGCTCTAGATTAGTTTCCAATTCATGACGATACTCTGAGTCCGCTAGCAAAACACCGGCGATGAATGTACCCAAAGCGGCCGACAATCCTACTTTTTGCATCAAAGAGGCCACGCCCAAAACAATAAACAAAGTCGTGGCGGTAAAAAGTTCGCGCGATCTCATCGAGGCCACTGTGCGAAATAAGGGACGCATCAAGAATCGCCCCACCACAATGATAAGGACGATGACTGCAAGACCTGCTGCCACTCCATTCCAAGACATTCCGTTTACTTGCTCTGTCACTGCTAAAACAGGGATGATCGCTAGAGCTGGAATAGCAAACAAATCCTGCATTAATAAGATTGAAAAGCTGGCTCGTCCGAATTCGGTATTAAACTGATTTCTTTCGGTTAAAGTTTGTACCGCGAAAGCTGTCGAAGATAAGGAAAGCCCAAAACCAATAACTACAGCGACCGTCAAAGAAAGATCAAAGAACAATCCTATAAGCATAAATAAAAGCGTACAGGAAATAACTTGCGTTCCACCCAGACCAACTAAATGCCGGCGCATCGCCCACAGTTTATGGGGATGAATTTCAATCCCGATCATAAAAAGAAGAAGGACGACTCCCAGTTCAGAAAAATGAAAAACAATTTCAGGGTCGCGAATAAACCCCAAGCCAAAGGGACCAACAACAATACCCGCAATAAGATAACCCAGTACCGATCCAAAACCCAATTTTTTAAAGAGCGGCACTAAGACAATAGTGGCACCAAAGAAAACTAAAGATTGCTCTACGAACGTCAATTTGAACTCCTTCGCAACAGAATCAAGTGGTGAAAATTATCCTACAATATTTTTCATTCATTCGTATATTGCAATTGCTACACCTAGGCTTTACCGCTACGCTTTCAATATGTTTACACTCTATTTAGTTACTAAATTGCTATTATCGCCGGGCATTGTACTTGTCGCGTCGCCACCGGCAGATGAATGTACATTTATTCGTCAAGAAATTTCTAATCTGCCTGTGACTGGAGGCGAAGTTGTTGTTCCGAATGGCACCTATGTCTGCTTATCACCAATTATTTTAGATCGTAGCAATGTGACCTTGCGAGGACAAGGCAGTGTCACTCTACGACTTGGAAACAATATCAACACACCTGTTATTGTTATGGGTGAAATCGCCACCCCCCCGATACCTCTTCATAATATTCAAGTCGTCGATATCACTATTGATGGAAACCGTTGGTATCAAAAATACGAGTGTTGGGGTGGCCCATGTGATAGTGGCGGTGTTTCTGTTATTCGCAATAATGGCATTACTGTTCGTGGCGTTACGAATGGACTCATTAAAAATGTTTTTATCACAGGCGCCCGTTCAGGTGGAGTCGTCACCGAAAAGGGCTGCTATGATCTTGAAATAGATCATTTAGTAGTTACAGACAGTCAGTTTGACGGCTTTGCTGGATATGAAACTACGGGTGCAAGAATTTCGGACCTGGTGCTTAAAAATAATCTTGCGGCTGGCATTTCACTCGATATTCGATTTCATGGAAATTTTTTTAAAAACATTGAAATTAAAGATAACGGCGATGTGGGTATTTTTATGCGCGACTCCAATTCAAATATTTTCGAAGACGTTTCGATTAGCAATTCTGGCAACCACGGCGTGTTTTTAGCCACCACTGAGGATCAATCCACTTGCACTTATAATAACGAATTTCGAAATCTTTCTGTTATCCGGGCCCGAGGAGTGGGATTTCGATTAAACGACGTTTGCGAAGGTAACTTTCTTTCAGGTGTCGCGAGTTTTTTACAAAATCGTGATGGATGTATCAGTGAAGCCGTTGGTGCTCGTTTAGGAATTCAGGGACAGGTTGATTGCAAAGATTGAGGCAGAAATGATCAATAAAATTGTAAGTCTATGTTTTCTTTTTTTCTCTCTAACTGGTTTTGCTCAAGCCGTTGAAATTCGGGATCATCAACTCTTTGTTGATAATCAAGCTCAACCTCAACTTTTTGGTGCTGAAATACAGTATTTTCGCTTACGTGCAGGCTACCAAGCTAATCAAAATCGTGAAGAAGTTATTGCCCTCTGGAATAAAGCTCTTGATCGTGCCGTTGAAGCTAAAATGAACGCGGTCAGTTTTTATATCCCTTGGGATTTTCATGAATATGAAGAAGGAAAATTTGATTTCACTGGCACCGTTGATCTTGATCAAGATGGACGCCCCGACTATCCGTCACGTGATATCATTACATTTTTTAAGTTGATAGAAAATCACGGAATCACGCGAATCATGGTACGCCCGGGTCCCTACATAAATGCCGAATGGGGTTTCTTAGGGTTTGGTGCAATTCCGCAGTGGTTTCATGACAAATATCCGAACAGTCACATGCGCACGCCCTATGGGAAACGCAGTCGGTTGTATGATTATCATAATCCCGATCTATTGAGGCACTCGCAACTCTGGTTTAACGCGCTCAATGAACAGGTTTTAAAAAACTATATCGGACCGGGTAAGCCGGTCATTTTTTTGCAAATCGATAACGAAACAAATTATCAGTGGCAATCTATTTACAACCATGACTTCGGTCCATCGACTATTCAACGTTATCAAAATTTTCTAAAGGACTCTTATCTTGACCTTGCTGATCTCAACAAAGCCCACGGACGCAAGTGGATGCGGTGGAATCAAATTCAACCACCGACAACTCCGAGACAAAACATCTTTGAAGACCAAGATTGGTACAAGTTTTCCGACGATTCAATTTATGGCTTTTTATCGCAGATTCGGAATCTGTGGGAGCAAATCGATATTCACGAACCCCAGGTGATGTTTACTCTTGCCGAAAGTTTTAATGCCCCGGCTGATGGGCTTTTGCCTAATTTTATATTAAGAAATGACCGTGCAAAAACCGGCATGATGACAGTTAATCTGTATCCAAAAACTTTCGAAGAGTCGCACCAACCGCTTTTGAATTTTCCTTTTAAAGCAGACTTTGACGTAAAGGCTGCCGATGAAGCCAGCGATGCGTATTTGGGTTCACGACAAGAATGGGTGATGGGCCCAGAAATTCAAGGAGGCTGGTGGCAAGGCATCAACGTAACTCCTGAGTCGCGCCAACAAACCTACCTGACGGTTTTAGGTCATGGTTTAAAAGCTTTTTTTATTTATTACTTTAACGAAGGTGAAAACTGGGGCGTCGAATGGGCCCACTCCAAAGTAAATCCTTTGTTTGAAAATCTTCGATACGATCGACGTCTTACCAACACTTCACTCGAGCAACTGCCTGAAGATTTCTGGAACGAACTGCAGGCTCAGTCTGACCAAAAAATTCTCATTGGCCTTGATGTCAGACGCATTATCAAAACAGGCGCACAACAAGACGAAGAATTATTTTTCGATTCGCCCCTCAATGGTCAAGCCGAACCACGCGGTCATTTTTTTGATTTAAAAAAGATTGGCACTGATGTTATTGCGCCTTATCAGGATTTCTTAGCGCGTTCACTCGAGGTTGTTGATGATGTGTCGCTTGTCATCGACAGCACCAGCCATCAACCATCTAGGGATTTGAACCTTCCGGCCAATGAAGCTGCTGCCGACTGGTCCGGTGGGTTGTTGGGCTATCTTATGAATGCGAATCTCAATCCCCGCATTCTTCACGGAGACATTTCATCCGAGATCAGTTTCACTGAACCAAAAGCCCTCATCCATTTAGATACGGGTCATAGCTCGCCTCGAACTTTGAGCTTATTGGCGCGATCTCTTAACGAGGGAAAAACGATTATTAATTTTCTTTCAAGTGATTTTACGCGCACTCTTTATCCACAAATCACAGAGACTGTTTCGACAGCACGTGGCCCAGGGACCGTAGCGCTTACGTTTTATATGAACGCAAAAAAGCAACTTAAATCCCCAACTGAGATGGGAACGTTGCCAGTTCAAATTTTTTCCTCAAGTCCTATCTACACCTATGACTTAGCCTCGATACAAAAAAACGGCTGTGCAGCTATTTTATTCCTGCAAGACAAACCCGTCGGCTACAGTTGCCCAACATCAGAAGGACAACTTGTTCAAATTGGTGCGCTTATTTTTGAAAATTATAATTCAGGCGCCTACGTCAACATGACTGACTCTGAAGAAAAAAGATCATTACTACAATCACTTCTAGCAGGCGCAAAAGTACAAACACGTCTATCATTATCCAAAAATTCTGAAAGAACTGTCGCGTTTGCTCGCAAAGATCCACTCCGAAAATTATTATGGATAACCGTCAAGACCGGGACATCAACCGCCCAAGCGCTGAGATTAAAAATTTCTGATCGATTGCTAAATGAAACACTTCTCTCGACGACTAAGTCAAAGGCGCTCTCGAATTTAAAAATTACCGACTTACTAAGTAAGACGACCCAGGTGATTTCTATCAAAAATCTAGTAAAGCAAGGTTTCAAGGTTGAACTTGCTGCTCATGGAAGTACGGTGTTTGTGGTTAGTTTTTAGTCTGCTCTCCCTATTTAGCTTTTGTTCTGTCCTTATTCGTCCAATCTAAAATCTTCTGTTCAAGCACAGGTAAAGGCAATGCGCCCGAATTAAGAATTTGGTCGTGAAATTTTCGAACATCAAATTTTTCACCCAAAATCTTTTTTGAATTATCTCGGAGTTCTTTGATTTTCAGTTGACCAATTTTATAGGCCAAAGCTTGTCCGGCCCAAACGATATAACGATTGGTTTCGGCTTGAATCTCTTGCTCGGCGAAAGGGCCAGCTTCGCGAAAATAGTTGACGACCTGTTCACGCGTCCAACCTTTAGCATGAATCCCGGTATCTACGACTAAGCGAACAGCTCTCCACATTTCTGCGGTCAACTGTCCGTACTTATCGTAGGGATTTTTATATAGACCCATATCATCACAAATAGTTTCTGCATACAGACCCCATCCTTCGACATACGAAGTGTAATGCATATTTTTTCGAAACTCAGGAAGCCCCTCGATTTCTTGAGCAATGCTAATTTGAAAATGATGCCCGGGCACGGCCTCGTGGCAAGTAAGATCAATCATAGCCCATTTAGGCCGAGCCTTAAGATCATAAGTGTTAGCTACAAAGTTGCCAGCTCTTCCCGCTTCAAGACTGCCACCCTCATAATAAGCAGCTGCAGAAGATGGCGCTTTAAATGTGGGCATCTCGATAATTCCATAAGTGAGTCTTGGAAGTTTTCCAAAAAATTTAGGCAATTCAGGATCAATTGCCTTTCCGATACTGCGAAATCGTTCAATAAGATCTTCAGCTTTTGAAAAATAAAACTTTGAGTCTTTCAAATGCTCATTGAATTCTTTAAAACTCCCTTTAAATTTCAGTTGTTCACGAACATGATCCATTTCAGTGCGAATTCTTTTTACTTCGGACAAACCCAATTGATGAATCTGATCAGAGGTAAGATCAACGGTCGTATGAGTTTTGATACGAGCATTATACCAATTTACGCCATTAGGTAGCGCGGACTGACCAATGGTTTCACGGCAACGAGGAATGTATTCATTGACTAAAAATTCTCGCAGCTTTTTTAAAGCTGGATAAACTTTACCAGAAATTGTGGTTTTGACCCGAGCTTGAAATGCACTGGCTTTCTCTGCGGATAAAATTCCAACTGGAATTTCACTGAAGGCTTTATAGATCGGACTATCTTCAATTTTTTCTGGTAAAAGTTTTTCAAACTGCGCGGGTAGTCCGACCAAGGTCACCTTCGGTTGAGTGATTCCTTTTTTTAAACCTTCATTGAGCAAGGCAATGGTCTGATCAATTACCAATGCCGAAGATTCTAAGCGAACCAGCATGTCATTGTAATCCTTAACATTACGCTTCGGTGCAATTTGAAAAAGGTCCGCGAGTGATGAATGAACTCCACCCATTTGATCGATAGCTAAATATTCACCCGGAAATTGGAAATTGTTGATTTCATCCTGTAAGCGAAATTTCAAGAGACGAAAGTTAAGAAGATCTTCGCCTTTGAGACCCTTTTCCGAGATTGTACTTAAAGCCTTCAGCGCCAATCGAGTCTCGTTTTTTTGTTGTTCGATTCCCTCTAAGGAAATATCTGTCCATCGATCATTTTGACCTGGGTAACCTTGATGAGTCGCCCATTCTGGATACGTCGTCATTAGATATTCCCAATACATTTGATAAAATGCATTCAGTTTTTTAACTTTTGAAGATGGGTTAGATTGATTCCATTGATTGATTTTGGTTTCAAAATTTTTGGCAGCAAAGACTTCACTGATGGCGCCAAAAAAAATTAAGAAAAGCACAACTGTTTTAAGCATCTACCACTCCCGATTAATAAAGTATTTTTTTGTTTTTGCAAGCTAACTTCCAAAGAGAATAAACACAAGTTTGAAGTTGAATTAACTAAGGAGTGCGGCGTGCCAGTCGAGCTATAAATGCGATGCTCAACCAGCTTTTTGACTTTGTATGAGTTGGGCCCTAACCTCTTTGTATTCGCTTTCCACGAGAACAATAAGTTCTTTATATTTCTTGGAATCACTACAAGTTTCAATTTGTAAGCAAAGATTGGCTAAAATTTGTGCGCCTATTACAGAACTACTTGATCGCCAAGAATGCGACACACGTTGGGCAATAGAAATATTCGCTGTCTTAAGAGATCCTAAAAACTCATCCGAAGTCTTTAGAAATATTTCGACAAACTGTTGATAAATATCGACTTCATCCTCAATTTGAAGGCTTTTCAAGTTTGTTTTGGCCAATGGATCTAAACGTAACAAGTCTTTAGTCGACATGCTGTTCCTTCTTCTTGTTTGGAATATTCAAGATCTCAAAAATTTTAGACTGTAGTACACCGAGAATCAAAGGCTTCACCACATAGCCATTGATTCCAAGCTCAATAAACTTGACCACTTCTTCAGAACTGACTGTGGCGGTAATCATAATCACAACTTGTTTTTTTAATTCGGGTTCGCCGCGAATCCAACCCAGAACTTTCATTCCATCTTCGGTGGGCATTTTGGCATCGAGTAAAATAATGTCGAAAGGTTTTTTCACGGCGATGGCATTCTTAATTTTAGCAATTGCAAGTCTTCCATTTTCAGCTACTTGTATTTTACCAATACCAATCTTTTTTAGTGTCGCGATTGTCAACGCACGATCAAACTCGCTGTCCTCTACCACCAGTACACAAAGTCCAGTGATCATCTCGGGAATATCCATATTTTGATTTGTTTCTGCCATTTTTAATTTTCGGAAAAAACTGCAAAATCTTTAGAAATTTGCTAAGCCTCCGGGGAACGGGCTCGACTTAGAGCCATACCATGAGGTCTAATTATCGATCGATGCCAACGAGATTAGCAAGAGGTCTCGGAAGAAAGTGAAGAAATCTTGACAGCTCGAAAATTTTCAAACTAAAGATTTTCGCATTAAATAGCAAACCTCATCATCATTACGACCTGGTGACTCTTTAAATTTCACGTATCCTAATCGCTGATAAAAATTGAGAGCACGAGTATTGCAGTTTTCAACCCCGAGAGTCAAAATTTTAATTCCCTTCATTTGCGCCTCCTCCTCTAGATAATTCATTAGGACTTGACCAAATCCACTACCCTGCAAATCCTTTCTAATTCGAAGATCGTGCACATGGGCAATCTCTACTCCATCTGCCAAATCTGGATCATTATCTGCATTCTTAAGAATAAGCTGAACATATCCAAATGGTGATTCGTCGGCACCAAATCCTAAAAAGAAAAGCCGATTACTCTTTTCTGTGAGCTCTTGCTGATATCGGTTACCAATCAATAATGAAACATCATCGTTTAACTCATATGACTTCCGAATCTGTAGCAGATCGGAAACTTGAATTAGATTATTATTATTTAGAAAACGGGTTTTCATATAGATCTCCCGACTACATGCTTCCATTGCTGACTTGAGCTAAAACTGCTATAGACTCTTCTCATTTCTCTTAATCCTTGAAAAGATATTTATTACATAGGAGATCGCATGGCACACATATGTAGAAGTAGATATTCAAAGCTTGCTAATTGACGACGTAAAGCTGTCCCTCATATAATTTTTTGATGCAGACGGATTTTCTGGAATTTCGAAATCAAAATACTCAGCCCATTCCCCAAATGCAGATTTTTAATAATTTTGGTGTTGTAGCGGAAGGTTGGTACTTCGTTTGTCCCTCCGAAGACCTACCGTCAGGAAAAGCCAAAGGTTTTGAAATTTGTGGACAAGAGCTAGTTTTATTTCGTGGTGCAGATAAAAAGGTTCGTGCCTTAGACGCTTATTGTCCCCATATGGGAACTCATTTAGGTGTCGGCAAAGTCGAAGGAAATCAAATCCGCTGTTTTTTCCACCACTGGCGTTTTAACGAAGATGGGGAATGCACAGATGTTCCCTGTCAAAAAATGATTCCAACAAAAGCTAAGGTAAATCATTATCGTACTTTGGAAAAGTACGATTCCATTTGGGTTTTTCCGAACTCACAAGAAAATCAAGATTTAGCAGATTTTCCAAATCTACCCAGCGCGCAGTGGACCAGCGTCATGGGAAAATCTTATACGCGAAGCTGTCATCACCATGTGACTATGATTAACGGAATTGATCCCCAACACTTAAAAACAGTTCACCGACTTAATATTGAAATGGCTCTTGAAATTGCCGAGAAAAAAAATGGCCGACAAATTGATATTTCTCTGACAGGAACTGTTCCAAAAACAACTTGGAAAGAAAAGCTAGCACAACTGATCTTAGGTCCACGTTATGGCTATTCAATGCGATATGATCATGCCAATAATGGTTTACTGACTTTGATGCAAAATGTTTATCTCTTCGGAGGGAAATTCAAATTTCCGACCCTACATATGATTTTTGCTTATCGTCCTCTTTCTGGTGGCCAAACTTTAGTGCAACCAATTTATTTGACTCAGAAACGCCCAGGCATCCGTGGTTTTTTTATTAATCGCCTTTTAATATTTCTAACTCAACGTGCCTTTTTTGCCTTGCAGGGTGAAGATGGAATGGTCTACGAAAATATGCGTTTCTTTCCGCAAAATTTGTTGGAAATTGATCGACCAATTACTGAATACATTCAGTATGTAAACAAAATTCCTAAAAGCGTTTGGCGTTTGCAACGTACCTAGACCTTAACGCATCGCTAACATTGCTGAGTCATAGTGCAATTTAGCGAAATAAAAGTTTAGGCTTAAGTAATGCACATAGAGCGAAGTTCAGAGATAAAAATAGAACCAAAACCGTTCGTGGCGGCGCGAAGTGAAAAAAGAGCTTTACGAAAAGTTGAAGCCACAATTGTAGCTGTAGAAGAAATCACACCAATCGAACAAGAACGAATGTATGCGATATTTTCCAAGTACTATATCAATCACAACAGAAATACTTTTCTTGATGATCTTTATGAAAAAGATCACGTGATCATGTTGCGTGATAAGGAAAACAAAACGATCCAAGGTTTTTCGACTTTACTCAAAGTGAGTATTAAATCAGGTCGATCCCATGTTACCGGTATTTTCAGCGGTGACACTGTGCTTGAAAAAGAGTATTGGGGAAATAAAGCATTGGGCGTCGCTTTTTTGCGCTATCTGTGGATAGAAAAAATTAAAAATCCTTTCCGCCCGGTTTTTTGGTTTTTAATTTCAAAAGGTTATAAAACTTATCTGTTAATGGCCAATAACTTCCAAACGCACTTTCCCCGTTTTGAAATGGCCACCCCTCCTCGCTATCAAAAAATTATGGATTCGTTTTATTCGAAAAAATTTCCTCAATATTATCGACCAGAAAAAGGTCTGATTGAATTCGAATCACATAGCTGTAGCTTAAAAGAAAAAGTTGCTGAAATATCTTTGGATTTATTAAAAAATCAGCGCGTTCAGTTTTTCACAAAAATGAATCCGCACTGGGATCGTGGTTTTGAATTAGCGTGCTTGTCAGAAATGACAATTTTAATGCCGCTAAAATATTTTTTTAAAAAAATTCTTATTCAAAAAAGGAAAAAATGAAAACAGTTCTAATTACAGGTGCAACTTCTGGGTTTGGCAAAGGTCTTGTTCGTCGATTTCTAGAAGAAGGCTTTCGTGTCGTTGCGACTGGCAGAAATCTTTTAAACCGAAGTGATCTCTTAGCTACCGAACGTGAAAAATTTAAAGATCTTTTGATTGAAAAAAATCTGGATGTAACCTCCTCTGCAGACCGAGAAACCATTGGCAGTTACTTTAGTCAAAATGCATTAGATATCTTGATTAACAATGCTGGCTTCGCTGTTTTTGGGCCAGCAGAAGAATGCACCGAAGAAAAAATGCGTCATCAATTCGAAGTGAATTTTTTTGGATTGGTTTTATTAACGCAAAAATTACTTCCGGCTATCAGAAAATCTCAAGGTCACATTATTAATTTCTCGAGTGTTTTTGGATTTATGGGATTTCCTCTTTCTAGCCTTTATTGTGCCAGCAAGTATGCCGTCGAGGGGTTTTCAGAATCACTTTCATATGAGATGAAACCCTTCGGTGTACGTGTAACCTTAATTGAACCTGGCGCCTACCGTACAAATTTTAATGCTAATGCCGAATGGGGCATGAAGCCGTCCACTGAAAATTCAGCCTATGCACTTCAAATACATAATTATACGAATTTAAGAAAAAATCTTTCAACTCGACCTAATCCCCCAAATCCTGAAGATGTCGTAGAAGGTGTAATAAGAATTGTAGCGAAGACGTGCCCTAAATTAAATTACACATTTGGCAAGGACGCCCTACTCACACGTTTTATGAAGAAGACCATGCCAAGAGCGCTTTTTCATAAAGTCACCGGTCGTGTTTTGAATAAGATATTCATGAAAGAATTATCATGAAATATTCTATTTTTTTGCCCGAGGCCACAGGTGAATTCAAGAATAAGATGACCCGTTTGGTTGATTTAAGTCTTAATCGAAGTGCCGTAAGTTCTTCAAAACCAATTCCACTTTGGACATCTGATTTTTTTAATCTTTCACATTCTGCTTATTGGCTTAAGTTAAACGAGGTCGAACAAAGATTACTTCTTGAAGAAAACTCTGCAGAGCTTTTAAAGGAAGCCATTTGCATCGAGCATGCAGGAATTGCTTATGCCCAAAAAATGGGTTTGACTGCGAAGACTCAAGAAGAAAGACACTATTACACCGCGATTGCTTTAGAAGAAATGCAGCACCTTTTGCTTTTAAAAGATTTTTATCACGTCGATCCAAGTCGGCATGCCACAGGCTTTCCTCGTCTAATTTCCTCTATTATCCAAGATGAAAATCGTCAAGAAGCTTTGGTTTTGATTCAAATTATTTTAGAAGGTTGGGGAATTTCCTACTATGCAGATTTGTTAAGGGGTTGTGAAAACCAAGATATTAAAATTGTTTTTGAAAGAATTCTTAAAGATGAAAGCCGTCACCACGCTGGTGGAATTATTTTATATCAAAATTCACCAATTACAGAGGATGCTTCACTTCTTAAGTCTATTCAAATTTTGGTCGACTTCGTCAGAATTGGCCCACAACAGGTCACAGTCAGTCTTTGCCGGGCTTTAAATATTTTTGAATGGCATGAAATTGCACAAGTATTAAATTCGATTAATGCCTTGCAAACGACAAATGAAAAACTAATTGGCTTGAATAAGATTATTTCTAAAGTGCTGACGCTGGAACAAACTCAAAGGATAAATTTTAATCCGTTTAGTTTAGAAAAAATGGCTGAAGTTTCACACGATTTTCTAAATAAATCAAAAATTCCGGTTGCGACCAAAGACATCGATCTTTAATATCACCCGTTTTCATTCCCCTCTCTTGACAATATTGAAAATAGTAATCTTTTAATTGAGGAACAAAAATTGAGCGCGTGGGTTTAAGCTGATTTAATTCGCGCGCTAAACTAAAATGAAAAACTTGATTTAAATTTTCTTCAATTACTTCTTCGGAAATATTTTGGTCACTGACAAAAACGTAATGATCTTGATTGGCAATCAAAGTCCAATAGCCCATTTGCGAATGGCCCCAGATTTTTTGCAAGATCTGAAGATCAAGTTTTTCACCTACCAAATCAGAGACCTCACCTTTACGCTGCAGGAACTTGATCGAAGGTGATTTTTCAAAATAGCCATCACATCTGATCATATCGCCCAAAGCGTAACGAAGTAGCCCGCCTTTTGTTGAAATTAGAATTTCACCGGTTTCACCTTTTTTCATGTCATAAAGTGGTTTGATTAAGCCTGTTTGATTGATGTATTCAAAATAGACTTCATTCCAAAGTGGAATACATCGATGATCAGCTTTGACCCAAGGTATTGTCATGGGTGACTCTGTGGCCAAAAGCCCTTTAGGTTGAAACTGTACAAAATCAAACTGCTTCTTAAGTTGCTTGTAAGCAGAGGCAGAAGCCCCGTCTGCCCAGCATGAAATTAGTTTTAATTGTGGCCAAATAGCTTGCCAATTTTTTTCTTGAACTGCTTTTTGTAGTTCAGAATTGAAACTTAAATCTGCTTGCTGCAAACACTCAAGCAGAGAAAGCAGATAAGTTGGACTCCAGATAGAAATAATTTCTAAAGATTTGTCCTGAGCTAACTGCAAAGCTAAATTTTCTAAAAAGGCTTTCCCACACTCTGCTCGAAATGACTGAGGCTTAACGGATAAAAATCTATTCAATAATAATTGCATGAACGGGCTTAAGTATTCGCTATCTGATTGTAGACCTAGCTTTGAGAGTTGCGGAGAAAATGAAATGAATATTCTTCCTGTTTTCAATTTTTTCTCTCTCAGCAGATCACCCGACCAAAGCAAAAACATATTTTCAAAAGTTTTTATTAAAGACGGCGTGTATGGAATTTCTTTTTTAACACCAGAACTTCCAGAAGTCGTTTCAAAAAAATTTTCCTTTTCTACGGACCAACTACGACCTTCTGGATAGTCTGAATATTTTGAAACTTGCAAAGGTAGTTTCTTATCACCACTCAATTTTAATATTTTTTTCAAAACTTTTTTTTGAGCTCCTTTCGGATTTTGGCAAGATTTTTCAAAAGACTTCCTTAAGAAGAATGTTCTTAAAGAAAGTCCAACACGAATAAGTTTAAAGGTTAGATTTATTTCCATTCGCCCTTCCAAAAAAATCTGGCTTTTGGTTTTAGCTTCGTTCCATTTTCGATAAGTGTACCGGGTCCTAATTGCGCATCAGCACCGACAAGACAGTTTGAACCAATTCGTACTTTGTGAACAATCAGTTTAGGAACCCCCTCGCGAGTATCCACCACATGAGAAACCATAATAGTCATATGTCCGATAAGGGTTGAATCACCAATTTCAACCAAACTGCGATCGATAATTTCCGTTCGAGGTGTCCAGAATATTTTTTTTCCCACTTTCGATCCCCAGGCCCTGAGCCAGACAGAATAAAGACCTGGAACAAAGTGCAAAAGACTTTCTAACCAAGGTAAGGCAATAAATGGATATTGCAACATATGCGAAGTCCACCATGGACTATAAGTTTTTTTAGAAAGATCAAAAGTTCCTTCCTGTACCGGGGAAAAAAAGGAATGAATTCGAAATAGCAAAAGTGGTAAAAGATAAATCAAACTGAGCAGCACAGGAATTTGCCACCACAAAAATCCGATTAAACTTTTTCCTAAAAAGAAGATAATTAAAATTAAATAAACTAGTGGGAAAAGGCTGACGATTCTTCCACGGATTGTCATGGGCCTACCCTTCGATCAATTTTCCATGGGAAAAAAAGTTCTTGCCAGAGCGTTCCCCGCGCCAGAGAACCTAATTTTGTGGCGCGTTCGCTGGACTTAAAATAGGTCCCGTGCAAACGATCCCACAAGTTAAGATTGCCTCCGAAGTTTACATCAAATTGATCTGAACTGTGGTGCCACTCATGATCTTCCGGAAGAATAAAAATAAAATTAAGAAATTTTAAAACTTTAGGCGTTGAAAGCCCTGAATGGCGCCAGAAGTCTAACGCCGCCATTAACCACAAGCCATAAATATATGCTTGTGTATCACGAGTTAAAAATATCAGCATCGCGTGGAACCATATATAAATCAAAAAAAAGGGCGTCCAAAATGAATTACGTGAAGTTACAAAAACATCTAATTGTTCACTGCTATGGTGAATCCGATGAAGGTTCCAAAGCTTTCGAGTATGAAGCAGTCGGTGATTCCAATAGTAAAGATAATCAACAAGGGTAAAGGGCAATAAGAAAAGAACCCAGGAAGGAACAGATATAATATTCAAAGTCCCGGGCAAAATGTGCGGCAGCACGTGGTCTGCAAGCAGCTTTGCTATAATCGGAACACCCCAGCCTTGAAATAAAAGTCCTATTCCATCAATAAGCTTGTCCTGAAGAGGGCGATGACGCCAATTTTTAACTAAACCCAAAAATTAATCTTCCCTTCTTTTTCCGGAAGTAAATTTGGATCGCGACCCTGTTCAATTTCATGTTGGATCGATTCAATAAAAGTATGAATAAGATCAGCTGGCGAATTTTGAAAATGGGCGCCGTATTTTTGAATTGTTTCACTTTGATTTTTTAGAATTTCAATATCTTGATCAATAATCGCCTGTCCTTGCCATCTTATAACGGGCTTTACGATCAAGTTCCAAAAGCCATAGTTGTATGTTAAATCGGTATAAACTTTTGTCGTTTTGTGATCAATCGGCACCGACTGCGAGGTAATAATAAAATGTTTATTGCCAAACCAGTAGTTCACCATCGTTACATTCGGCATAAAAAATTCGTCAGTGTGAATAATTTCTTTTTTGTGTGGGTTAAGAAACCACGAAAATAAACCAAAATCAGATTTTTCCCCTAAATAAGTAACCTTGACATGTCCTTTCTTTCTTTCGATGACGGCACTCATTTCCTCATTTTTTGAATTCCTGAAAATACTGGGATGAACAAAAGTGGTATGGGGAATATCCAAAAAATTTTCTGCACAATTAGTAACCGTATTTTCAAAAATATTTTGAAGACGAATGGTCGTATAATTTTTCTTTTGATAGCAAGACATAGAAAAAGGTTTTAGATCAAACTGGCTCGGGCTTAATTGCAAATAGATGTAATTGTCTTTTTCTATAACTTGATAGGTTTTTGCACAACGGTTTCGGGTTGTAGTTCCTTCAGAAGGAACATGGATTACTTTTCCTTCAAAATTATATTTCCATCCATGATATGGGCAAGTCAGTTCTCCGTTTTTCAAATGACCTTTCGAAAGTCTAGAGGATCGATGCAGACAACGATCCTGTAGAGCAGCAACTTGGCCTGAAGAATTACGGAAAAGCACGATCCACTCATCATGAATGCTGACAGAGTAAGGTTTATTCCCCTTAACCTCATGACTTTCAGCTGCCACGTACCAGAAGTTTTTAAAGTCCAATTAGATTTCTACCTTTTTAACTTTAATGTGAGCGTTAAGACGAATTTGACAGGCTAAACGGCAATTGGGTTTATCAGGAGCTAAAGCTTCTAAATACTCAATCTCTTCACATGTGCGGGGAATAAGTTTCTCTGAACCTTCTAAAATTTCAATTGAACAAGTTCCACATATTCCTATGCGACAGCCAAAAAGAATCGGCGAGTTCTGAACATTTAAATGTTCCGAAAGCAGGGAGTCCTCTTTCAACTCCACTGGCTTCTTTTCAGAGTCTTCAAAAGTTATGACAAAATCTTTCAAACAGTCCTCTTAAATTTTTTGAATTCATCACGATTTGTTCGAAGATGTCGAGCCAGTGAGTTTTGACTCATCAGTTTCATTTCCTTGTTCTTCGCACTTACATATTTAAAATCTGCTAAATAGGCCTTATATGAATCTACGGCCTCGGAATGCGTTTCCGCAGACGCCAAAGCGCCAGCAGATTCCTCGCAAAAACTTTTTTCCATAGTTAAAAGTGCGGTCTCTTTATCCATGCCGAAAACAGGACTCCTCAAAACTTTATAAATTTGTGGATAAAGAGCCGGGTCATACCAAAAAATTCCGTTGATCGCTGTGGAAAAATTAAAATGATCCTTCTGACATCCCAGCAAAGTCATATTGGCAACTTCAGCTTCCCATTTATTAGGACTCGGCAAATTATTAACAACATCATGGGAAATAACAGTTGAGGTATTAAAATGAAAGCTCTCATCCATAAAGTGATAATAGGAGATTTTAGCTGGGATCGGCGCAGCCTCACGATTTGTATGTTCTGTATAATATTTTGATAACTGGTGCTGAACAATTTTTCCATTAAGAGTTCGTAAACCTCTTACGGTGAAATACTGGCAGCCAATAAAAGCTGAATTCGAAGACAAAACGGTGTAAAGACGAAGTTGATTTTTTCTCCACCACTGTTGAAATTGCGAAAGATCAGAATACAACATCGTTTTTACAAATGGTGTCCGCATGGGGTAAGTAAAAATTCTTTCCCCAAAAAGCGAAAACTCTAGTTCTTCAGAAACTTTTTTAAAGGCGTGAATGTGTGCGCGCTCTTGTGCTGACTCTAAATCAAGCGTATCGCATACAGATCTGAAGTCTTCAATTCCGTACAAAGCTGCAGCGCTTGTCTGGTTGAAAAAAATGGTCGCGATTTCTGCGGAAATTATTTGCGAGTAATAGGCAACCCAATAAAGCTGATTTAAAATAATTTTTTGTTTTTGTGAAGACTGATCCCAAAGATAAGTTCCATAAAGTAAAGAGAACGGTTCAGGATTCCAGTAGCTGTGAGAGCACTCATTGTAGCGGAACATCTGGGATGCTAAATCCATATTTTCAGCTTGATCAAGCTCTTTACTTTTTTTAAGCGCCATTTGTATACGCTTCATAGTTTTAGGATCATTTTCTAAGCTATGTAGGGGATATGTTTGTTCAAGAGATAGATTCAAGATGAAACCTCACTTCTCAATTTTCCAAAAAGTTCAAGATCCGCATGACTTGGAATAAGACCACTTTTGTAGTCTGTCCATTTTTTTTGAACTCGCAGAATTTCCTGTTGATATTGGCCGCGCAAGAATAGAAACGTCATCAGTGTTGAAAAAACGACGACTTGCAGGCTAGATGTCGCTTCCCTAGCGTCAACCGTACCATCTTTGAAAAAATAATGTCCAGCTGTGCCGACGAGTCCAGAACCAAAAAACATAAGCCAGTTAATGGGATGAACAAGTACGGCTAAAATAGGTCCCAACCAAAACATGGCGCAGGAAACCGTATGCACCGCCACGTTTTTTAAGTTCTGGTGACGAAGAACAAATAAATCCCAATTTTCTAAAGAGTCATTTCTTCTTTGGGGGACCATGGCTTTACATCCTTGTGAGTTGAAAATCCTGTCGATGACAGTTGTTCATAATGATCAATGAATTTCAAAATAGGTTTATCCGCCTTAATCGGCGTCTGGAAATTAAATTTGATTCTGGAAAAAATAATCGTATCACCCTTTGCAAAATAGTTCCCGACACATTTTGACAGAAATAACAGGATAGGATTGATAACAAGCCCGAATAAACCGGCTCTTTTCTTAGTTACTAAGATTGTTTGTCCTTCAGCTTTTCCTTCCGTCGTGGGCCGTAAAGCAAAAATAATATAGAAGTGAAGAAAATCAGGGCCTACCATCACTGAACCCGTATGCCCCCACCAATAAGTGAGTTCGTAGGTTAATGCTTTTTGATAGAACCGAGCCGCCCAACGAAGAAGAAAGTTTTTCTTTGGTAAGGCTGTTGTATTTGAAAACTGAATACAACGGGGCGAAAGAATCCGTGGCTCCATTTCCAAGTCCACAATTAATTTATGGACTGAACGAAAATGGTGGGCATCGATGGCGTTAATCATCATCACATTGGGGTGGCATTGTTTTGTAAAAGGCTTACCTAAAGTAGAATCAAGTTCAAATTTTTGAAGTTCAGGAATAACTGGTACAGCTTCATTATCAAGGGGACTACCATACCAAAGCCAAATTAAACCGTATTTTTCGCTGCATTTATAAGAATTCAGTTTTGCCACAGCTTTTGTATCAGCTTGGGCTGGAATATCCGTGCAAACTCCTTGCGCATTATATTTCCAAAAATGAAAGGGACAGCGAATGGAATTTCCCTCGACCGCACCATCACAGAGGTGTGCTCCCATATGTGGGCAGTAAGCGTCGAGAATTCTAACCACATCATCTTCGCCCCGATAGATAACAAAATTTTTATCTAAAAATGTGGCCGGTTTAGCTGTCCCCGACTTCAGATCCTTGGATTGCAAAAGCCAATACCAACCATCAGGTACAAATTCTGACCGGCCAAATTTTTGAATTTTATCTGCAAAGCTCATGGTTAAAATTATATTGTGCAATTGAAAATGCAGTCCAATAATCTCAGAACATGACGCAAAATAAAAAACCTTTTCGGCTTATAGAACAGTTCGTACAGTTCGCGTTAGAAAAGCCGAAGTTAACTCTACTGCTTAGTTTCTTTCTTGTGGTTATCAGCCTTTGCGGCCTTCCTCGATTGCGTGTAGAGCTAGACCTCTACGATTCTTATAACAGTGAATTTACTGCGCTAGTGAAAAGCTGGAAATTACGAGAGGAATTCAATGACTCAAGTAGCCTTTATTTGCTTGCCGAATGGGATTCTTCGCCAAGTGGCTTAGAACTTTGTCAGTTTTTAAAAAAAATAGACCAAATCGAAGCAAGTGCTACAGAAACTAAATCCATATTTCATGTGTTTAAATCACGCGAAGTTCACTCGGAGCCACAACGATACTGGTACCCAAGGGTTCTTGATGATCCTTGTTTTCATCCTGAACTTAAATTATCAGATTTTCTAAAAAAATGGGACAAAGATGGTCCATTTCAGATGGTCACTCTTGGAGATCGACAACTCCTAGTACAAGTACAGTTCAATAATGAGTTCCATCCGAAAAGTGTAGGCACCTGGATTTCGATGACGAAAGATCCAAGTTATAAAGTTTCTGTCGTCGGACCTAGTACGTTTAGGTACTACATAAACGAAATTCTTAAAAAAGATTCGTCACTGCATTTTTTTGTGATTCTTTTCTTTTTATTTTTTATTCGCATTTTTATGGGTACATGGAGAATCGGATTTTGCTATATTTTTACGTTCCTCATGACAAGTTTAACCTTAGCAGGATTGATGGGTTGGCTTGGGATATCGATCGATGTTTTAAGCAATAATCTTTTTTTGCTGACGGGTACCCTAATGAAAGTTTGTGTAACAGCATCGGCTCTGACCCACAAACTACAAAATCTTGTTATTACAACAGCTCAAGCTATGCTAGTGAAGCCGAATGCCTAAGACTACAAGTGGACCCCGCAGTAGCAAAAGGTTGTAAGGCATTTACCTCAACTTATCCAAATGAACAGCTTTGTATGTCTTTGAGGGTGTCTCCCTATGATGCAGAAACATGTAAACGATATACTTCTACATATGCAGAAGAAGCTCAGTGTCTCAGAGACTGTGCTGAAGGAAATCGTCGAAGAAGATAGTTCTATTTAAAAAATATTAGGACTCTTCATTCTCATGCTGAGTCCCTAATCTCACAAATTTTATATGCTCAAATTTTTTATCTGAAAGACATTCTTCGTATTTTTTTCGAACATTTCGATACGCGACGACTTGTCCAATTCGCATTTATATCTAATGGAACTCGGTTTGCAAAAGAAGAAATAAACGAATTAACTCTAACTTAAACCAGCTATGGGAGTTCTATTGCAAGCGAGTCGTAAAAATACTAGACAGCTTAGCGCCAAATTTGCGCTCCTAGTGCTATTAAGCCTTATTGGTGGCACAGAGGCGCAAGCTCAGCTTAATGCTCTTATGCCCACAGAGGCCACTGCGCCCGAAGAACACAGGATCGACTCGAGCAGTTCTTACTATGAAATTCTTGATGTTCCCTTTGATGCTAACCCGGAAACCATTCTCAAAGCCTATCGCCGACTGGTAAAACGCTATCATCCAGATATAAATAAAACTTCTCCCGATAACGAAAGAATCCTTCGACTTATTAATGAAGCTTATGAGGTCCTAAGCGATCCCGAAAAAAAAGTGCTGTACGACAATGGCACTGCCAAATGGTCAAAAGAGTTTAATCTAGATCCTTTAAAATTTATAAGAGGCGATGAAGTCGCGCGCACAAAAATTATGAAGTATCTTGACGATGGGGGTTCCGCTTTTTCAGAACGCTTTACAGAAGCAATAGGAACGCTTGCGCGCACATCCAAACCCGCATTTGAAGCTCTGGTATGGATGGTAAAATTTAAAGATTACATCTACTCGGACCCCGCTTTAAGAATTGAGGCCTTTGAAGCTCTAATTAAAGCCCGCCCCTATCGCCCCGAAGTATGGACAAGTTACAAGGAAGCCTTGAGTTTCATTATCAATCAAATCGATCGTCCACGCCAAAAAAATGGTTCAAGATTTGTCTTTGGTATGGTGGTAGAAGGTTTTCTCACTGATCAAACCATTGCCCCTGAAGTTTTTCGTTCTTATTTTTCTGTTTTTATTCGCCGCATGTTAAAGTCTCATGTGAATGGCTGGGAAGCCTTAGGTAAGGAGCTTAATAGAATAAATGCCACTTACCCAGATCTAATGAAGGAAATTGTCAGATTAAATGGTCAAGCTTTAAAGAGAATGGCAGAGACCGGTCGCAACATTGGATTTGTGTCAGGTTTTCATATTGGTTCAAACTTAATCGCGATTGCCGAACTTCGCCCTGATCTTGAAAAACAAATTCTGCGTCTAATTTTAAAAAATAAGGAAGCTTTTCCTGGCGATTTTAGTCAGCAACTTATTCGTTCAGCGACAGAAAGTTCCTTGGCGTATAAGGCGCTAGAAATTTTATTAAATGAAAATTTTCAGCTCGAAAAAGTTGAAGAATTAAGAAATAGACTTAATAGTGAACTTTATCATTTCGAGCGTGATAAAGATAAAAAAGATTCCGTTCGACGCCAAAATGACTTAAGAGTTGTCGCTCTGATTAAAAAATCCCGCGTTTACCAAGCAGATTATAAACCTAATTTTTGCCCAGCGGTTTTCAAAAAACTTTGAGTCTACTAGTGGGGTTTCAATGCAACAATCGTTTGATGCCAGGATTTCTTCGCATCAAAAGGACCGCCTTGTAAAACTCCCCATACTTTCTCAACTTTAAACCCAGCTTTGACTAAAAATGATTTTATCTCATTAAAAGTATAAAAGCAGAAATGGCTATTAACAAAAAATAAGATAAAGCGACCTTATCAACGCCAGAACTCTTTTATCTACAATTTTATAATAGACTTGTTTACCTTCGCGCCGAGGTTTAATTAGACCCTCCAAACGCATTCCCTTTAAAAATTGCGAAACCGCGGATTGGGATGCCCCGCAGGCCTCTTCAATTTCACCCACTGACTTTTCGCCCTCAGCTATACTGCAGAGGATCAGTAACCTTTGTGGATGTGAAAGCTGCTTGAGTAATGCGGCTACCTCTTCGCTTTGTCGCCTCAATTTAAACAATGATTTAGACTTACCTTGACTTTTCATATTATGATATTATAATATATTAAATTGATAAGCAAGGAGAAATAACCGATGGAACTCAACTCAATATTCTATTCTCTCATTGGCGGCGCCCTTATTGGTGTAGCCGTGACGCTGATGCTGCTCTTTAATGGCAGAGTCACGGGAATCAGCGGCATCCTAGCTTCATCTCTCTCAAAGCCAAGTAAGGAAGGTTTATGGCGATGGTTGTTTATCGCAGGAATGATAGCCGGTGGAATTTTCATGCATAGTCTTCGTCCTGATTTTTTTGTTAACCTTTCCGGCCGTGGTTTGATGCTAGTGGCGGTTGCAGGACTTCTTGTTGGATATGGAACTGTGATGGGAAGTGGATGCACAAGTGGTCATGGGGTCTGTGGAATCAGTCGATTTTCAGTGCGGTCAGCAATGGCAACAATCACCTTTATGTTATTCGGATTTTTTGCCGTACAAGCTGTTCGTTACTTCTTAGGGGACCAAATATGAAATCAAATCTTTCAAAACAAAATGCTGTTTCATTCGTTGTCGGCTTTCTCTTTGCAATTGGGCTTGCCGTATCGGGGATGACTCAACCACAAAAGGTCATTGGTTTCTTGAACCCGTGGGACTGGGATCCATCGCTTCTCTTTGTTATGTTAGGCGCTGTCGGAATCCATTTAATAAGCTACCCACTCGTTAAACGAAGATCATCTCCACTTCTCGATACAAAATGGCATATTCCTACACGTAAAGATGTCACTGCCCGCTTGATATTGGGTTCAGCACTTTTTGGAATTGGTTGGGGGCTTGCTGGATTTTGCCCAGGGCCAGCATTGACCTCATTGGCCTCTGGTGACGTTCGAACTGTTCTTTTTGTCGGAGCCATGATTTTCGGAATGCTCCTGTTTAGAAAAACTGAACCTCACTTAAAGTTACGGGATTAAAAATGGAAAATCTCGGATTCATCGCAAGTTTTGTGATGGGAATCATCCTCGGGCTTATGGGGGGTGGTGGTTCTATTTTGACAGTGCCCATCCTAGTTTATCTATTTGGCTTTTCACCAACGGTCGCTGCGGGCAATTCGCTCTTTGTGGTTGGCTTGACCGCGCTGATTGGAAGCGCCATGTACATCCGAAAAGGAGATGTTGATTTTAAAACTGGCTTTTCCTTTGCGGTTCCGAGTGTAATTGGGGTGAATATCTCTCGAGGACTGATCATTCCAAAAATTCCAGAGATTATCGTCAGCTTCAATGGCTTCGCCCTCACTAAAGAGATTCTTATCATGGCCACGTTTGCTGCGCTGATGATTGCCGCTTCCTACTCTATGATCAAAACAAAAAGCGAGCGGAAGCCAATGGAGATGCGCCCATTGATGCGTGTGGCTCTTATCGCTTTCGAGGGTTTGATTGTTGGACTGATTGCCGGTTTTGTCGGAGCCGGTGGAGGCTTCCTGATTATTCCAGCGCTTGTTCTTTTGGCGGGACTCTCAATGAGAATTGCAATAGGAACTTCACTTATGATCATTGCACTCCAATCACTTCTTGGCTTCGCGGGTGACGTTGCGAGAGGTGCAAGTGTTGAATGGTCTCGACTAGGAATAATAGCAACGATTGCTGTAATTGGAATTGTTGTTGGCTCCGCAGTTGCACACAAAATCAAAGAGCAACAGCTAAAAACCGCTTTTGGTTGGTTCGTGCTCATTATGGGGTTCACCATTCTAGTTGAACAATTTCGTCACCTTTCATTTTGATAAAGGAGAACCGTCATGACACAGATTAAAGAATTCTTCGATAAAAACACATGGACACTCACCTATGTTGTTTGGGATGAGAAAACCCGAGAT
The DNA here is from genome assembly GCA_038043185.1 of Bdellovibrionota bacterium. Classification (GTDB taxonomy): domain Bacteria; phylum Bdellovibrionota; class Bdellovibrionia; order Bdellovibrionales; family Bdellovibrionaceae; genus UBA5009. The sequence continues at coordinate 13,047 of JBBTCO010000023.1, read as the reverse complement.
GCTGTCGTCATCGATTCGGTGATGGACTATGATCCGGTGGCTTCCAAGACGAGTGAAGTGTCAGCAAAGATGGTTATTGAATTCTTGCGTTCAAAAGAACTCAACCTTCAATATATTCTGGAAACCCACGCACACGCAGATCACCTGAGCGGTTCACAAATTATTAAAAGAGAATTTCCGACTGCGCAAATTGCAATCGGTGAAAAAATCACGAAAGTGCAAGAAGTTTTTAAAGGTGTTTTTGGGTTACCCGAAGACTTTAAAACCGATGGCTCACAGTTCGATCGACTCTTAAAAGATGGTGAAGAGTTTCACGCCGGATCAGTAAAGATCAAAACGCTTTTTACCCCTGGTCACACGCCTGCATGCGCTTCTTACTGCATTGATGGAAGCGTATTTGTTGGTGATGCGTTGTTTATGCCTGATTATGGAACTGGCCGATGTGATTTTCCGGCAGGAAGTGCGGTCGAACTCTACCACTCGGTGCATGACCGACTCTATGAACTTCCCGAAAACACGAAAGTCTACACAGGCCATGATTACCTTCCAAACGGTCGTTCATTAAAATTTATGGCAACGATTGCCGAGGAAAAGAAGGATAACATTCAGCTGAAAGCACAGACTTCGCTCGAAGATTTTGTTCGCTTCCGCACGGAACGAGATCGCTCTCTTGCTGCGCCCAAGTTGTTGTTACCGTCAGTCCAGGTGAATATTGATGCAGGCCATCTTCCAAAGCCCGAGAAGAACGGCAAAAGATATTTACGCATCCCGGTTAGCTGATTGTGTTTCAGAATGGGTGCCGGTAAACCAAATGCTGGGACTTTTTTAAACGTATTTGGCGATATGAAAAAACAAAAAGACAAATCCTAGCAAGGGCGGGAGCAACTGCGCCAATGCCATTTTGCGCATTTTAGGCACAGAGAAAAAAAGCACAAGGCCTGCCATGATCATGGTGAGGCCACAAAAGCTGATTAATACCCCGGCCACTTTAATCTCAAGGCTTCGAACATAATAAAGCCCCGAAAAGGTCCCAAGACCTATTGCTAAATTATAAAAGCCTTGATTAAAAGCCCAAATTTTAACTTGCTTGTAGGTCTTGTCATCTAATCCTAAAAACGTTTGTCCCGAAATTCTTTGTAAATAAATTGATTCAAACACAAAAAAACCAATATGAATAAGGCCCGCCACACCAAAAAGAAAAAAACTAATCCATTTAAAATCCATTTTTTAAATGAAACATGCATTTACTTGTTAGCAAAGTATTATTTTTGCCGTCCAACCTAAGTCTTTTCAAACTATAAAGTTGCCTGAGATCTCTAGGGGGAGTACAAAACCGCCCACTGGGGGTTATTTTATGCGATCACTATTCATTGCATTTAGTCTGTTATGAAGTGGAAAATTGGTGCAGTTTTAGGAGTTGTCGCGGTCATAGCTTTGGCTGCCGCTGTGTACTTTCGCCGCTCTGGGGGTAGTGTAGAATCTGCTCCACGAGTTGGTGAAGTAATTGAGGCCATCTACGGCCTTGGGACGGTGATGTCCGATCAGGTCTATCGTGTGCGTGGGGGACTCACGTTGCAGGTTCGCAGGCTTTCAGTTCGGGAAGGGGACTCTGTAAAAGCTGGAGACCTGCTTTTGCAGTTGGACGAGAATCAATTTCGTTCTCCCATAGCCGGAGTGGTGACATCCATATCTTTTAAAGAAGGTGAAATTATACCGCCTCAAATTCCGATCATTACTGTCACGAATCTCAAAGCTCTGTTTTTGGAGGTGAGTCTCGAGCAGCAATCTATTTTACGGGTCAAAAAGGGGCAGCATGCGGCCGTCAGTTTTGAGAGTCTGAGAAATGAAAAGGTGCAGGGTGAGGTTGCGCAGGTTTATCCCAGGGACAATCAGTTTATTGTGCGCATTGATATAGACAAATGGCCATCGGGCGTCTTGCCCGGGATGACCGCCGACGTGGCCATTGAAGTTGGAAAAAAATCGGATGTGCTGCTGATACCGGTAAAATCGGTGTTTGGGGGTCAGGTGACACGGATTCGACAGGGTCGAAAAGAAAAGATACAGGTAAAACTTGGTGTGATCGATGGCGAATGGGCAGAAGTGACTAGCGATAATATCACTCGGTCCGATTTTATCTTGGTTCGAGGTCCCTGATGTTCTTTCTTGCCGTCCGGCATTTACTCAGTCGTAAGCGGCAAACGGCCCTCACTTTGATGGGTATTATTTTAGGTGCCGCTGCCTATATCGCAATTTCTGGGATGATGTTGGGCTTTCAAACTTTCATCGTCGACCAGTTGGTGAACAACGACTCTCATATTCGAATTTCAGCGCGAGAAGAGCTTCTTACCGCCGACTCCTTGAATGGGTCGATGTTTGAAGACGGGCAGATTGCGAGTTGGATCAAGCCTCCTTCGGGCCGAAAGGATAATGCCTATATTCTCTCTCCCCGAACTTGGCTGGACCGACTCGAGAGAGATGTCGACGTGGCGGCTGCCTCACCTCAGCTGGTTGTTCAGGCGATTGCCACCTATGGCAAAGTCTCCGTTGGCGCCCGGGTAATTGGTTCTGAGCCAGATCGCCAATCGAGAGTTTCGACGATTGAAAAGTATATGTTGACGGGCAAGTTTTCTGAAATAGGAAATTCAGGAAATCGTGTGGTAATCGGCGACGCATTGGCAAAGAAAATTGGCGCCTCTTTGAATGAGACTATTTTTTTGGCGTCCGGTCGAGGAATGCCCCAGCCTTTTCGCATTACGGGGATTTTCAGTCTGGGAGTTAAAAGCTTAGATGAGTCGACGATTTTTGCTGCCATCAGAGACGTCCAGCAGTTGAATCTCACTCCCAGCCGTATTTCTGATATCGCGATTCGGTTAATGGATGTCACTCGAGCCGCAGAAACCGCCTCAACCTGGAACCTTTTGAGCCAAGAAAAAGTGCAGAGCTGGGACCAATCGAACGAAGGCATTATGTCTGTGTTTAAGACTCAGGATATCGTGCGCAACTCAATGACCATTTCCATTTTGATTGTCGCCGGTTTTGGAATTTATAATATCTTGAGCTTGGCCGTGACTCACAAGAGGCGCGAAATCGCAATTCTGCGTTCAATGGGGTTTGAACCATGGGATATCTCCAAACTGTTCCTGATTCAGGGATTCATTTTGGGATTGATTGGTGGTGTGGTTGGCTTAGTGGTTGGTTTGTTTTTCTCCTATATGATGTCGCAGATCGAGGTTTCGGCTGATCGTGGTTTGGGTGGAAGCCATATGATGGTTTCCTTTGACTACTGGATTTATGTGAAGGCCTTTTTCTTGGCTTTGGTATCTTCAAGTTTTGCCAGTTTTTTTCCTGCGAGGTCTGCAGGGCGCCTTGAGCCAATTGATATTATTCGAAGCGAGAATACCTAATGTCGATCGTAATAAAGAATTTGAAAAAAAGTTTTGGCGAATTGGCCACTCCTGTTTTGAAAGGCATTTGTGCCGAAATCGGTTCGGGGGAATTCTTGTCCATTACAGGTCGCTCTGGCTCGGGGAAAAGCACCTTGCTTTATATCATCAGCACCTTGGACCCGGCCACGTCTGGCGATGTGCTGATTGATGGTCGCAAGATTTCTGAAATGGACACCCAAGAGGTGCACAGGTTTAGGAATCAGAAGATGGGGTTTGTGTTTCAGTTTCACCATTTGCTCCCAGAACTGTCGGCATTGGAAAATGTGTTGATGCCAGCAATTAAGACCGGGCAAGAGCAGGCACGGCGTGGTTTTGCTCTAGAATTATTGGGAGAGTTTGGTATGAAAGACAAGGCGGATCGGCTGCCGAGCCAGCTCTCCGGTGGCGAGCAGCAGCGCGTGGCTATCGCTCGTTCGTTGGTTATGGAGCCAGGGTATCTATTTGCCGATGAACCCACCGGAAATTTGGACACCGCGAACGGCCGAGCGGCCATGGATTTCTTTGTGCGCATCAACCGCGAACGCAAGACCACGATCATCTATGTGACTCACGACAAAGAGTTTGCCGAGATGGCCACCCGCCAAATCAATCTCGTCGACGGCCAAATCGCCGGCAGTTAAAAATGTTAGCTGATCGTGTTTCAGTTTGATCCTAAGCCAACTTGTCTATCCCATAGAGACAAATTGGCTCAAAGAAAGCTTGGTAAGGTCTTAAACGCCCGGCTTATCTGGCTCATTAGTTGCTCTCTATATAAGTACTGGAGTGAAAAATGAAGACTTCTGTAGTGTGGAAAGATGGAATGGAGTTCGACGGCGTTGCAGACGATCATATTGTTCGAATGGACGCAAAAAAACCTATAGGAAAAAATGCCGGAACCTCCCCAAAAGAACTCGTGGCCATGGGGTTAGGCGGATGCACCGCCATGGATGTTATTGCACTTTTAAAAAAGTATAAACAACCGCCGCAGGCCTTTCGCGTGGATGTTGAAATTGCGCCATCAACAGGCTCGTATCCTATCGTCTTTGAAAAGGCGATTTTAACCTTCACTATCGATGGTGCTGTGGATTCAGAAAAAATAAATGAAGCCGTTAAGCTTTCTCAAACAAAGTACTGCGGCGTGAGCGCAATGCTTTCGAAGGCATTCCCGATTGAATATCGAGTGATTTTGAATGGAAAAGAGATTGGCACAGGCAATGCAAGATTTGAATTTAATAATAAGGAGTTAGTATGAAAACAAAACAATATATCCTAACAATCTCAATGGTCTTAGTTTTTAGCGCAGGAGCTTTGGCTGCCGAGTCCTCACAAGTCCAAAAGGAATCTCAAGCGGCACCATCAACAGAGTCGCGCGAGCAGATGGCAAAATCTCACGAGAAAATGGCTCTGTGTCTTCGATCAGAGGCATCTATCCAGGATTGCCGTCAGCAGATGCATGAGCAATGTCAAAACATGAAAGATAAGGGCGGTTGTTTTATGATGGGCAAAATGGGACGAGGCATGATGGAAAACCGTAAGAAAAACGATTCAACAAAAGACAAATAACTATTGGAAAAATGAGTTAGGTATTAAAAAATTAGGGCGTGTCCTCATTTGAATAAGCCGCCCAATTATTTTGACGCCTCAATCAATGATTTGTAGTTGGAAAGTCCCTTTTCAAAGTGCTTTCCCATCATGCCGTCCATGAACAATCCAAAGTAGCGATTGAAATAGGGTAAGTCTTGATCGAACGTCCATGTCATTTCAGTTTTTGTATCCGATTTTGCCTGAGTAATCCAAAAAACCATTCCTTCTCCGCTCATGGGTTTATAAAAATCCATCTTAATACCAATTTTTTGTTCAGGTTCAATACTGGTTATTGTCATTTTTCCTTCGCCAGTCTTATCACCCTTCCAAATTAAAAAAGATCCGACCCCAACGCCAGATACTTGGGCTGTGTTGGTTGGATCGCCTTCTGGAAATGGATTCCATTTTATATATTCATTTAAATCAGTCAGCTTCGTAAAAACAGTGCCCACAGGCGCATCAATTTCAATCGAGCGCGACATTGAAAATTGAGAAGGCAAGACCGCTGGTAATAGTAATATGATTAAAATTAATATACCGACAAGTTTTCCAATTTTTTTCATTTAATTTTCCTCCACGAAATTTACTTTCACTGCAAATATATACTGGTGTCAAGAGGGGTAGACTTTAGTTATTTCGACGCCACAAAAAAAGACCTCCCACAATCACACAAGGTAACCAAATATAAAGCGCCTCTGACTGCAGTACCACAAGGCCTGTATGTGTAAAGAATCGGGATATGCTGATCGGTGATACTTCAATAACTTGCCATGGAAAAAAATATCGTTCAGAGGTCAACGGCCATAAAAACGCCACACCTAATCCACCATTGGTAAATGCATCTAATATCCCGTGAGAAATTAAGGAAGCAAAAGAGAATAAGAATACAACTTTAGGCTTTGCCGAAAGAAACTTGCTCGCGCATACACAGAGTGAAGCAACTATGATCGCAAAAACAATAGAATGAGTAAATCCCCTATGTCCCCACTGGGATTCATAAGGAATATCGAATCTAAAAGCCAAAGAATCAAAGTCAGGCGCTACAGAAAGAAACAGTCCCAATGATAAAAGCTTCCAAGGTATTTTCTTTCGGCCAACTGCTACCGTTAAAACAATGGGGATTGCAATATGAGAAAATGCAGACGCCAATTCTTACCTTCTTTTTAAAAACTTATGCTGATAGATTCTATGCGATCTACCACCAACCTTCCCCGACCTTAAAGCTATTTATCGTTAGATCCTTCAAACATTGTGTTTCCATTCGCAGTCTTCTCGGGGATTTCTTGGGCTACATCCCAATGTTCAACGATTTTACCATTTTCAAAGCGGAATATATCAATAACCGCGCGGCCGCGTTCCTTTGGATCAGTTTTGGAAAGAACGTGGAGAACAACTAAATCGCCATCAGCAATAACTCGTTTTATTTCTATCTTTGACTGAGGATGTTCTTTGAAAAACCCTTCGAAATAATTGAAAAAAGCTGGAGCTCCATTAGGAACATGCGGATTGTGTTGAATATACTTATTCCCAAAATACTTTTTTGCCGCCTCAGTTGGTTTGTGTTTATTAAATGCCATCTCATAGAATTCGATCGCTAGCTTTTTGTTAGTTTCTTGGACCGAAGCTGCAAAAGCCAAAGTCGAAACTGTCATTAAAAATAAAAAAAATAATTTACTCATTTTTTATCCTTTCGTAGCAACAAATTGCTTGTGAGCATCTCTCAAGACTAAATTCCACCGCAATCGAAGCATTAAAAACTGAGCAAATCAATTTTTACTTCAAATTGCTCTTCAGGATAAGAGTATTCAATTGCACCGCGCACCAGAGAACGAGCTTGCGACAATGACAAATCCAGTTCGCACCTTTTCCTTGTTTGAGCGCCAGGCCATTGTGCATAACCAATATAATCTCCATTTCCAGCCAAGTGAAGTCGTGAGCCGTAACTTCCGCATTGTTCCTTTATCGCTTTTGTAACAACTGACCAATTCTCCTCAAATTGCTTTTCCTTCCCTGGCTTAATTTTCCATCTATAGAAAAAAACTGTCATGCCCTACGCTCCTCGGTTTGGAAACTGAAGAAATTCCTGTTCGCTATAAGAAACTTCAATTTCATGACCCGAAGGATCGTGAATATACCAAGAGCGAGAGAAGGGATAGCTTACGACGCCTCCATAATAGATACGTAGGTCATTTTCTTTGACTATTTTTTCCCACGCCGCCAAATCGGACACGCGAATTCCGAAATGATAAATTTTATGAAAATCGACTTCTGATTCCTGATCGGCTTTAGATTTGTCCTTATACTCACTCATAGCAATCATTGAATCATTTGAGGCAACTATTGCCCACGACTGCCCGCGAGTACCTATGCCACGCTCTGCCAATTTAAATCCGAATATTTTTTCGTACCAATCGATACTTTCTTTGATGTCGTGAACTGTTAAATTGATGTGATCTAATTTTATTTTCATCTTTCCTCCTCCTCACAATATAAAAGTCTATGGACATTTTAGTAACTAAAGTGTTATTTAAATGACATATGGCTATTTTAAAAGACAAAGCAGGTCAGAACATCGCAAAAAACCTTGCCGCCCTTCGCGACAGAAAGGGACTTTCGCAAGTGTCGTTGGCGAAAATTTCAGGTACGACACGTGCCTCTATTGCGTTGCTAGAATCTGGAAGTGCAAATCCTACTCTGGATATTCTTCTTAAAATTTCTCAGGGTTTAAGAATTTCTATTGATGAACTCATTTCTTCTCCTCGAGCCGAGTGCAAACACATCAAAGCTTCAGATGTTCCACTTGATAGAAAATCACGAAATGGAATTATTTTAAGAAAATTATTACCAGACAAAATTCCCTCCACAGAAATGGATGAATTACATCTCGAACCAGGAGCTACAATGACTGGCTCGCCTCACGTTGAAGGAACGAGAGAATATTTCACTTGCATCAGTGGACAGATTTCCATTGGAGTCTTGGGTGAAATTCATCATCTGGAAAAAGGCGATGTCTTAACTTTTCCAGGCGACAAGCCACATTCTTATAAGAACTCTGGAAAAGGGAATGCGGTTGGGATAAGTGTGGTGTTTTTTTCTACTACTGAGTAATCGAGCCTTTTTTATTTGTGAATTTTATGTTATGAAGAATCGTGAATTTTTCAATACGCCAACTTAAAAAAGACGACTGGCAAACACTCAGGCAAATACGGCTTGAGGCTTTACGGTTGCATCCGAATTTTTTTGCGCCTTCGCGCGATGAATTTAAATTTACTGAAACTGACTGGAAAGAGCGTTTAATTAACCCCGATGGGGCCAGCTTTGGGCTAATTAATGGAAAAAATGAAACCATTGGTCTAACCGGCATTAACCGCGATAAAAAAGATCGCGCCTTTGCCTGGCTGGTTTCAAGTTATATCCAGGCACCTCACCGCCGAATGAATCTTACGCGTTTATTGTATGAAGCTCGCATTCAGTGGGCAAAAGACCAAAATGACATCCACACTCTTGTAGTGCATCACCGCGAGGACAACGAAGCTTCGCGAAGGTCGCACCAGAAATTTAATTTTGAATTTATTAAAACTTATTCACCGGAAGTTTGGCCTAACGGTGAGGTTGTACCGTATGTGGAATACCGTTTGAAAATTAAATAAACTGCAGTTTCAGTTCCGCACCTTGCCCTCCTTAAAAAAAAAGCCAACCCATTGAGGTTGGCTTTTCCTTAAATTATGAACTTAGAAAAAATTAGTAAGATCCGCGAGAACCATAGCTCCCACGTGATTCTGTGCGTGGAGCTTGCGGTTTTGCTTCGCTCACATTCATTGCACGACCATCCCAATCGACACCATTGAAGCGAGCAATTGCGCTTGTACCTTCAGCATCAGTCGACATTTCGACGAAACCAAAACCTTTGCTGCGCCCAGAATCACGATCCATGATGATTCTTGCTGAGTGAACAGATCCACATTCTGCGAATGCATCAGTCAAAGATTGATCGTTTGCTGAATAGGGAAGATTACCGACGTATAGTTTTTTACTCATATTACCTCCTGAAGGCTTTGAGTGCGCTACTTTGGAGGAATGAACGGAATGTACAGAGACTCGAAATTAGCATTAGTTAATTTAGATCATAGCAGCAAATGCGAAAATGACCTACGAATTGTTTTTTAAAATGTTTATACCCTGTTTCATGATATGGTTAGATCGCAAGGAGGCCACCATCGAAGAACCTAATAACGAACCCAAGACAGAAGTAACGCCCACCAAGCTCGAGGAGTTCGCGAAAACCTCGACAGCAGCGAAGATGAGCGGAGCGTTTAACGAAACCATGGGATCGCTGAAAAAAAATTTCGGCGACCTCACCGATGATGCTGCGTTGAAGGAAGCCGGACGCGACCAGCGTTTGCTGGGTAAAGTTCATCGCCTCGTGGGAAGTCTGCGCGGGGTGAGCGAAGCTGCCACTGAAAAACTCAATAAAATTCGCAAAGAGAGCCTTGCGATTTGCCGCAAGCATGGAGGGCGCTCGCTTGATGTCGCGTCGGACTTTGTGGATGATCTGAAAAAATTGTTTCTGAAGTAGAGCTTATTAGCTAAAAGCAACTCTTGAACTTCCACTTATTGCCCTGAGACTCTACGTACTGGTTACAGGCCGACGGAAGTTTGCCATTCTGGATTTTATAAATATGCAGCGCCCTAAAAAAACGCATCGAATGTTCGTCGTCCGACTTTGGATTGACCAAACTTAGATTAATATATTTATCGTTCTCTTGATCGTTAAGCTCACAGCCGATGTTTGAATTTTCATGTCCGGCACCCTTACCAGCGATTAGATCGGACCAATCTTCATCAACATACTTCCCAGCTGAGTCATCTTCTGGATGATTGTCGGACAAGCACTGTCTTATAGTTTTAAAATGTCCACGGCTTTCGACGCTTGTCTTTTCCGAATCTAAACTTTTAAAAACTATATGTCCTAACTCATGAAGCATGACAGCCTTTCCTAATTCAGGCTTTCTCACGCTCACCCAACTGGTTTCGATACCGCCTGTTGAAGTCAAGGCATTGTCGCTCGTGTACTTAATTTTGAAATTATCACAAAATTGCTGTGCATCCTCAAAGTGTCTATCTATTTTGTAATCATCAGAATTAAGGTGGATAGTTAAAAGTATTGGCGACTTATGCTGGCCATTTTTAATTATGTTTTTGTAGTCATTCGTTGTATTAATTGAATTGCTAGTTGCCGCCTTTAAGTTATCCATAAAATACTGGTGGAAAGTTTCACGACTTCTTGGCATTGCAAAGAAGGACTTATCAATAGTCCCATTGAGCATTTGCTTTGTTTGAACGGAAAGAACGGGATCGAGGACTTCCTTAATTCTATTCTTAGCCCAATCACCATTTTTTTCCGCTGCCTCAATTTGCAAACGGCTGGGCAATGTCGCCATTTGAAAAATATAACTTGTGTAGCAAGATTGATAAGTGGCATTCCGTTTTTCTTGGACTTTTAGAGGATTTTTCAAATCATTTTCGTATTGAACAATTTGTTCGTCAAAGTTTTTACGTTTAATGAAATCGGCTAAACTTTCACGACTTGAACTAGGCAACAATAGCGTCTGTCCGCCCTGCTCCTTAGAAGTTAAGACATCATTGAACATCAGCGCGGAAGATTTAACGGTCATGAATTGCGATACTTCTGCATCAGTCATATCTTCACCATTAGCAGCTTTACTTATCACTGGATCAGTAAGCGTCTTTGAAGCACCCGCGATCATTCGGACAATCGAGCCGCTAGGCCCGTTAAGAAGATTTGATGCGAATTTCTGAGTTACGAGCCCTTCTGCTTTCAGAGCATCTCTAAAACTGAGGTTTGGATATTTTAGTCTAAAAAAATCCCTCGGCTGAGTCGTGTTTTGAAGCATCAACTCACTGCCGATTGAAGATCGAACAAAGTGGTCCACACTGTCTACTGCCCATTTTTGTTGATCTTTTGACAAATCAGTCAGTTTTGCGAGTGTCGCTTCTCTATTTACCACGATTGGTAACTGTGAATTTGGCCCTGCCTCAAACGACGTCCGCTTCAGTTCATTGACCACTGCCGTGAGGTCATGCAACCTTGTATAAGAAGTTGTAGGCACCAAATCGTTCTTTTTTTGAAGATCGCGATATGCCTCGATTGTTAGAGTTCTTTCCTTCGTAACCTCATCCAACAAACCATTAATTCCACCGATGGCTTGCATCACAGTCTGCGACGCAGTTTTCTGAAAGTCTGGATCTTTAATCAATGAGACCGCCAGTTCTTCTGAACTGTTTACTTTATCAGAAGCTCCACAAACCTGACTCATACAAAGATCAGCCACATCATTATTTTGGGCGGTTGTCGTCGTGACATTATCTACACACTGCCGTCCATTGTTCATGCTTCGCTGCGCCCATCCCATATGATAAATTAAACCTTTATTCAGATCCGCATGGGATATGGTGGAAAATAGCATTGTGAAAATGACCACGCCGATAGTGTTCATCGAGCGCAAACCCTTTCAGAAGTTAACCAGAGGTTTTTGACCTTTGATGGCAAGTCAGAAAAGTATTTGCCTTCATCTCTAAATCTAAGAGCGAGCTTAGTTTTTCCGTCGAAAGAAACTTTAATAGCGCCGCTAGGAAAATTCGCTTTCGTCATATCTGCCAAAGAGGTTTTGTTCGTCTTCAAATCAGCTGCAAATTGATCAATTAAGGCACGATTGCATTTCTGCTTTATTATTTTTTTTGAGAAACCCTGTTCATGGAACACAAGAAAATCCTTCGTAAGATTCACTTCGTAGCTTTGCTTATCAAAGGTAACTTGAATAGGCCCCGCAAATGCTAAGGGCGTAAACACGAAAATTATAAGAACGGCTCTATAAGACAAATTAACTCCAACTTAACTACATACTCGGCAAAGACAAGCACTCCATAATTTCAATAGAATCCCCCGGAAATATTTCAAAATGGGGATGCTTTAAAAAAAGTTTTGCTGCTTCATCGTGAGTTTCAGCTTCAACAATCGTATAGGCAGTTAACTGATTTTTTATATCCGACACGCCTTTTCCATCAACTTTTTTTGTTTTACCTAATGGATTTCCGACGTCTTTAATCAACTTTGAATTTTTCTCTCCCCAGTTCGACCAAAGTTTAATTCCTTCTTTTTGTCGATCTAATTTTGCCGCTTCACTCAGATTCGCCCACTTGTCCATTGAAGCCGGTGATCCATAATAAATTGCTAAGAATTTTTTCACAACTTCTCCTTTGAAAATCGGCGTCTTAAGCGTTATCGAAGGCCGCTTGCAGTTTCTTAATGTCGAGCTTCGTCATCTTCCACATCTCGTTCGTCATCGCTTCCATCTTCTTCTTGTTCTTAGAGGTATTCCACTTGTCGAAATCGGCAGGAGCAATCTGCCAGCGAACGCCGAATTTGTCGATCACCCAACCGCATTGCACGGGCTTGCCGCCACCAGAGCTCAGTTTTTTCCAATAAGTATCGATCTCGCGTTGGGTTTTACAAGGGACGACAAATGAGATGGATTCATTGAAGGACATTTCCTCGTACCCATTCAAGAGCATAAGCTTTTGGCCCAGAATGGTAATGTGTGCGGTAAGTACGGAGCCTTCCTTGATACCCATTGGATTTTTACCCCAATAAGAGAATTTTCCGACCTTGGTGCCTTTGAAGACAGATTTGTAAAACTTCACCATTTCGGCAGCGCTTTTATTGGACCAGATGCAGGCGTAGGCTTTTATCATTTAGATTATCTCCTTCTGGATAATCTAACTTAACAAGACGATTTGATCTACATGCCGTGCGCAAAGAGACTTCTGTTAAAACTTCTGATTATACGAAATAAAAATCTTGCGGCCATTCACGTCGTAAAGTGCGTTGCTGGTAACGTTGGCGCCACCAGTTCCGCCTCCGACATCCATAGGCTGAGCCGAATTTAAAATATTTTTAATTCCAGCCCTTCTTCAACTTCGAAGTGCAACGTTTTGAGAGTGACCGACTTGATCAATG
>JBBTCO010000022.1:0-23625 GCA_038043185.1 Bdellovibrionota bacterium | reverse complement strand
TTAAAATATATTGTAGCGGGAGTGTCGTTGATTCTTTCCCAGACTAAAATCCAATATTTAAAAAGCCCCCACTCCCGAAAAATCTTATGGCTTTTAGGGCGCTCAGAACGGGTCTTCGCGAAACGCATTAGTCTTTGGGAAAATAGGCATATCTACCGGCAACCTATCCAGTCTCGTCCCCGCGAGAGTGATATAAAATACCCTCCTTTCGCACAAGCCTGAAAAGGCAATTTGAAGGCTGGTTACAGTGGGACTACGAACTCCGAAGTCATTAGCCAGCAGGTGGTGCGAAATGGCGAAGCCACTGCCATTTTGTAAGTTTCCGCGCCAATTCGTAAAATAATTACAGAAAACCCACTCCCAGCTAGGGTCTTCAGATGAGCGTAACTCTTTGTTAAATCTACGAATGATGCCAAAAACACGCATCCGGCTTGCGGATTGCTTTAGGATCTTTCAGTCAAAATAGTGTCCTGGGGGGTCGAGGCTATGAAATCAAAGATTTTGTTGATTGAAGATGATCAGACTTTTTTCGACAGCATGTCGATGATGCTGTCAGACCGTAATGACATCGACCTTGTATGGGTCGAAACCGGTGCGCGTGGGATCAAACTTTATCAACAAGATCCCCAAGCCTACGCGGTCGTCATTTTAGACTATATCTTGCCGGATCTTAAAGGGACCGAAGTTTGCCAGCATTTACGGCGAATCAACCCCGAGCAGGAATTCCTTTTTGCTAGCGGGCACTCAGATCCTGCTTATTTGCTGGACCAGCTTGAAACTGGCTCATCGGGCTTTTTGATCAAAGGTAGCCCAATCTCTGAAATGAAAAACAAGGTCCTATCGTCCATTACAAAATACCAGACGAAGAACAGACTTCTAAACGTCGCTGACTTTGAACCGACGAAGGCCGAGCTGGAATTGAAACGACACGGCTTTATCAGCAGATCGCAGGTCATGCTTCAGATGTTAAAAGAAATCGAATCAGCAAAAAATTCTCCGTATCCAACTCTCATCATCGGCGAAACCGGCACCGGCAAGGAATTGATCGCGCAAGCTCTTGTCCCAAAGGGAAAGAAAATAATTTCGATCAACTGCGCAAGCTTCCTACAGCGTGAAAATCTGTTGGAGTCTGAGCTTTTCGGTTACGTCAAAGGAGCCTTCACCGGCGCCAATAGCGAAACTGTCGGCCTTGTGACCAAAGCGAATCAAAATGTCTTGTTCCTTGATGAGCTTCATCAGCTGCCACTAGCGGCTCAAGCGAAGCTCCTACGTTTTTTGCAGGAAATGAAATTCAGAAAAGTCGGCGATAATTCAGTCACAGAAACAAAAGTAAACTTCAAACTCGTTGCAGCCGTTCAGCCTGACATCAAGGAACGTCTTCGAGATAAATCATTTTTGACAGATTTGTTCGAGCGCGTGGGTACGCTCATCATCAATGCGCCGTCGCTGCGAGAAAAGCCCGATGACATTGAGCCTCTAGTTCGCCATTTTCAGGATGAATATAATAAGGACAAAATGAAAAGTCAGCAAAAGCAGTTTCGGATCTCTACGGTCACCGAAATGCAGAACCAATCTTGGCCGACGAACATTCGCGGACTTCAAAATGCTGTAAAGCAAATGATGACGAACTGTGAGGGTGACATCGTTAATCCCGTAGATTTTAAAAATTACCTTTCAAAAGTTCAAGTTGGTGGAATACCTGATGGCAGCGGAGTTTCAGACGATTTGCTAGGTGCGGATCACGATCAGGCCCTGAAAAACTTTGAAACTAAACGCATCATTGATTCTCTGAAGAAAAGTAAAACCAGAAGTGAGGCAGCGATTAAGCTCGGACTTCCGCTTTCAACCCTGGTTCGTAAAATCACGCAGCTTGGGATTGATCCAAGCTTTTATTTAATGAGTTCATAAATTAAAAACCAAAAAATTAGAGGGAGAAACTATGATTACAACAGCAAAAACTTTATTAAGCCTTGCCTGTCTTATTTCTAATAAGGGGAGCGTCGACACAATCGGTATCGAAGCCCAGCTAAGTGATAACGACAAGATAATGGTTCAATCTGTCATCGACTCTGGAAGTTGTCTTCCGCAAAACTTAGAACAGCTTTTAGAGGAAACCAAAAAATCCGGCCTACACGAAGAGTTGATGATGCATTCTCCGTCTGAGGCATGTTTTAAGAATTAGATTTTAAATGTATTGAGGGCATCGCTTTGATAAAGAAAAATCAGAAAATACTTTTTCTAGTTCTCTTTGTCGGTGTTTGCCTTGCAGCCGTTTCCCGCTTTAGAATGTTAAAAGTAGAGGGTTCGATGTTAAAACCAGTTGAAGAATTGAAAGTGAGAATCACAGCATCGACTCTGTTGCCAGAGCCGACCAATATTGTTTCAACGGGTGATTGGTATTACCTTGACCATGTTTCAAGTGGACTCACGGGATATGATAATGAAAAGAAAATCTTCGCCCCGATCTACGCTGAAAGTTGGGAAGTAAAACCTGACGGAACTCATGTTTTTAAAATCAAGAAAGACTTGAAGTTTCACGAGGGTACCCCGCTGACCGCAAAAGACATTGTGTGGTCGATCAAAAGACATCTGATCTTACGAACATCGACTCACTTTCCATTGTGGGATTATCTGGTTGGCTGCGAAAATGTTAAAACACTGACCGACACTTGCGATGGTCTAAAAGAAGGCCCAGATCATGACGTCATCATCAAATTAAAAATGCAGACGGATTCTTTCTTCTTGCAGCTTGCCTCGCCCGAGACAGGGATCTGGTGGGCAGGAGACATGGACATCAAAACCGCCGCACTAAAGCCCACAAAGTTCTCCGGCGCGTATTACCTGGAAAGCCGCACGGATGATTATGCCCTGTTAAAAAGAAACGAATTCAGTCCGATTTCGCAGAAATTCATGAACTCGCCGCGAATAATCAAAATTAAAAGAATTCCCAATACAGATCTGACCAAGGCCATGATGAGTAAAGATGTGGATCTTCTTATCAAGCAGTACTCACCTTACAGTGAAACTGACTGGGAAAAATCCGGGGTAAAAACAGCGGCCACAACACCATCATCCATTATTTATTTATTCGGCCTCGGCAATAAGACGCGCGTTGATGTCGGCCAAGATCTGCTCCAGGCCTTTTGGAAAAGTAACATCGATAAGATCATCACTCCGGCAGAAACATTTCTGCCGTTTGCCGCAGACTATAGCTTAAGCAAATCTGAATTCCTTGGTGAGCTTCCGGCGAAGAGCGCTAGAAAAATCAGAATTCTTTGTCCAGATGGTTTTTTCTCTCAGAAATTCTTAGATCAATTTAAAACCGCTGCATTGTCGCTCGGCACTGAGATCGAGTTTTCAATGGCTGGGATGAAAGAATTCTTTGAAGCCTTCGGTGATTTAAAAGCAACCGAAAAATATGACTACATCATGAGTCTATATGTCGCATCGGAAAGGTATCCAGCAGTTCAGCTTCGCTATATGACCAAAAATTTGCTTACGCCACCCATTGATCTTAAACAGACAGAGACTCCAGATCTTGATGTTGATCGTAAAGAGATTTTGAAAAGCTATCAGAAGTGGCTCTTAAAATCGAAGCAAGCCATTCCATTATTTTTTGATGTTACGCTTTTTGTCCATCAGAATAATCTGGATCTTGGTAATCAATCTATGAGTGACGGAGAAATTGAGCTCTGGCGTGTTCAGGAAAAACATTAAGCTTGATCTCGCACCATTGGCCGGAAGGTCCCTTTATTGAATCCACTCCTCCCATCAAAGCTTCTTGGGAAGATTCATTTTTGGAATGGTTCTCAGGCCTTGGTATTCCGATGAACGAGATAAAACTTAAGCTTGGTGGCCTTGAGTATTATCATTTTTCAACGCTAACGAAAGAGCACCCGCTGAAAAAACTGATTTCCGGATTTGGTAGCCACCAGAACCGAAAAGTTGCCGCACTCAAATGTGCCGCTGAAACTTTGGAACGTATCGAGATGCTGGAGTACTTTTCCAAAAACTTAACAATCCCTGCGCAGCTTCAAACCAGTAACGGCTGGGCCGTTCATGGATCTAAAAACCAAGCTCAATATAAAGCATTCGGCGAAGCCCTAGAGCGACACCTATTGCTGAAATCATTTTTTCTTCACGGCTGGGATGGGTTTAAACTCGTTCAAAAAATTGAAACTGATACCATGACGATTTTTCTTAACGTTGGGAAATACACATACCAGGGCCAAGTCCCGATTTTAGCAGCAGTAAAATCTAAAAAATTTGCCGGTGTTTCTTTTGGCTATGGCCTTGGAGAGTTGGATCAGATTAATTCATCTGATTTTTGGACCTCAGCCATTTTTGAAGCTTGTGACCGAGTTCTGATTTCAGTTGTAGAAATGAAGGCCGCCCCGACGGATAACTGGATCAGAGAAGAGCTTCACTATTTTTTAAATGCGCCGTTTGATTTTTCGGTATTCAAAGAGAACTCGGACCCTCTTTTTTTTGAATTGGAAAAAACTCTTGTTTCTGCTGAGCTGGTCACTCTTGATTTGGGTGAAAAAAATAATCTCGATTTTCCGCTTTACGCTACTTTTGCAAGCGGTGGGAATTTAATTCCACTGTTTACCAAGAAGAATCTAGAGCCTAAAACGTTAGCGCATCTTGTGCCGATCTTAAAGGCTCATCAGATTTTTGAAATTCCGGAAAGGCATCCGATTTTATGATGTCTTTAAGCGGCAGCCTGAAAGCTTTGGCCTTAAGCTTCCTAATTACTTTAGGAATTCGATTTGGCCAACTGGCCTACACAAACTACAGTCAAGATGGTGCGGCGAAAGAAGTTTGCAGTCTCGTCGCTATGTCACTTCAGACAAATTCACTACGAGCTGCTTACGAAGGAATGCAAAGCGCTCTTTCCAAGACCACTCAAGCTAAAACCTGTGTTTCAATTGTTGGTTCTGGTCGAAGCTATTCACCAAGCTGTATTCAGGATAATCTCTCCTACCGAACAACTCACTGTAAGGTCGAAGGAAACACCGGAGTTCTGGCTTCAATATCTTTCGAGCAAGAAAACTTTTTTACCACGGATTTTCTAATTCTTTTTTCTACGGTCACGATGGGAGTTTTCGTTCTGCTCGCACTATTGAGTGGTCTGGTTCAAATTATTGTTTTTGAGCTGTCCAGCGAAGTGAAAAATCTATTGGATTCAGCGGACGAGCCAAAATCAACAGTGGGAGCGGCTCAGAAGCTGATAAAATATTTTCTGTTCAAGACCGGTATTCACGCACTGCTGGATAATAAATCTCAAGATATAAGAAAACATTTTCAGAATTACGAATCCCAGATCAAATCCGAAGCACTAAAAAAAGTACGGCTCGAAGAAGACCAACTTCGCAGTCAAGAGTATATCGAAAAAGTAAAACAGATCCGACACGATATTCGGTCCCCGCTAAGCTCCATCCAGTCAGCCTATGAGCTGCTCAATAAAAATGAAAGAGCTTCGCAGTCAATAGCGACAGCCATCCGCCGCATTCAGATCCTGATTGATGATATGAACGAAGTCGATAAGGTTCATGAAAGGCCAAAGCTCATTATTGCCGAAATTACGCTTGAAGAGACCGTTTTGATTTTATCCTCAAAATTTGAAAGCCAGAAAAACGCTCGGCTTACGTTTGAGTTCAACAACGATTCGCTTACACCGATCAGCGTTCGGGAAAAAGATTTCACTTCGGTGATCGAAAACCTTCTAGAAAATGCCCTTGATGCCATCTCTATGAATGGTCAGGTAACTCTTAAGATTGAGAATCAGCAGCGAAACTGCCTGATCACGGTCGAAGAT
Organism: Bdellovibrionota bacterium; assembly: GCA_038043185.1. Classification (GTDB taxonomy): domain Bacteria; phylum Bdellovibrionota; class Bdellovibrionia; order Bdellovibrionales; family Bdellovibrionaceae; genus UBA5009. The sequence goes on along the minus strand of JBBTCO010000022.1, from coordinate 17,804 downwards.
AGTGGCGGCGGCGTGGCGCCAGAGAATGTATCAAGCTTATTTTCCAAAGGTGCTACATTTGGCAAAGCAAATGGGATCGGGCTTGGACTATTTCACGCTAAAAAAACCATTGAGTCCTTCGGCGGTACAATTCAATATGTAGTCACAACATATGGAGCCAAATTTGAAATACGTCTTCCAATTGTTCAGACTGGCGTTGTTTTCACAGGATTACCGAAGGACCTCACAATCAAGGTCATTGACGATGATATTTTGATTCCGAAGATCTTGGCAGACGTCGGCTATACAATCACTGAACATGCCCAGACATTTGAAGCCGGTCAGATCCTTTTAGGAAAGAGCTCTTCCGGCACTGAGGTCATCCTTGTCGATCAGCGACTCGACATCGATAAGCGAGGTACCGAACTGATCGGCCAGCAGTTACGGCGACAGAACATTTTTCTTTGCACCAACGACTATGACGATTTGGATTTCATCAAGCAGGCACGATCCATCGGAGTAAAGATACTTCCTAAGCCATTGATCTTTTTACGCCAGGCACAGAGCCTTTAAAGCCCAACCTGGCCTCTTTAAACCCGTACTGTACCAGAATGAGACAATTTCTGATGCCTTTTCGAATTTACGCGGGGACAGAGTTTTAAAGCGCTTATATGGCAGCTGTATTCGCGGCGGTTCGTCCGCCAAAATTATTTCATTTTAGAATGAACTTCTTACTGTCAAAGAAATAGACAGTTGATTAACAAAAGCCGTATTGGCTAACGAAATTTTTTCCAATCAAGAAATTCATTGGCTCTACTCATTTGATTTACTTCAGCTTTTATTGAAATGAGTTTTTTAGAATTGGCACCTCTCGTGCAATTACATAGATAAACTTTAACGGAGGTTACTATGAAATTCAAATTTTTGGTATTAGCTTTGAGTTTTGCTTCCAGCTCAGCTTTGGCTGGAGATCCCTTTCCTAGCGGATATCACATCGAGAAGTATCGCGGGCAAAACGCGTTGGTTAAAAATACAGATCAGTGGCTCGCCAATAAAACTGATTTAGAAAAGAATTACCACATCGAGAAGTATCGCGGGCAAGACGCGTTGGTTAAAAATACAGATCAGTGGCTCGCCAATAAAACTGATTTAACTAAGAATTATCACATCGAAAAAATACGTGTGGAGGACGGTTCCATCATGAAAGTATTGGTTCGGAACAACTCTAAAGTCACATCTAGCCTCCTGAAAAGTCTTGTTCGTCTTGTAAGTCTTTCCATAGGCGTCGGTGTTGTAGTTGACGTTCTTACCTCCCCAGATGCTTTAGCTGCAGATGAGGATTTCGAAGCGCGCTTCAAGCCAGAAATTGTAAATGGGCAAAGAATTAAACCTCAGTGGGAGCTGGATTCTGAAACAGCCGCAAAGTATCAAAGATCTTTTTCAACGTACAACAGTTCCTCGGCTGCAAGTGCAAGATAAATTTTGAGAGGCCATCAATCACTTGTTTGCGACTCAAACAGCGTTATTTTTTACACTGAAAACATTCTCAGAAAATTTTTAAAGGTTCGGCTGACAAGTTGAGTTCATGTTTCTTGTCAGCCTCGACCAAATTTCAGGGTTTTGACAGCACTTGGTTTTAAGATTTATGATGTTTTTTTCGGTACCTTAAACCAATCTATGTTTATGCAATAAAATTCTTCTGAGTTGGAACTATCGACAACTTTTCCAACTTCCTCAATTGAATTTAACAAAATTGATCTGATTTTTTGAATATCTTTTTTTGATAAGGTCATTGGCGAACTGTAATGTAATTTATCAGAGTGATCCTGGTCGAATAAGTCCATAGCCTTACTTCGCCAGTTTACGTGATGATTCTTTACTAAAGGCGATTCCGCTTCTAAATGTGTACTGCTTGGACCTATTATAAATTTATTATTTTCCTCTTTGATTAGCCCAGTTTTTAGTAAAAACTCAATGGCTTCGACCACGACCTTGCGGGGAATGCCTAAGGCATCTGCAATCACTTCTGGAGTTCCCTTTCCAGGAATCGCTGTCATTTGTCTCACAGCACTGTAGTACCACTTAGAATAAAAAATCGCCTTATCAGAATCATTAAGTTTAGATTCTGCAGGAAGCCTGCTCGAAATTTTATTAGCTTCAGTTCGTACTTCCTCAATTTGTTCGAGAGTAAATTTTTTAAGCGCTCCGTTTCCGGCTCTTTCAAGTTGAATTAACAGTAAAAAATATTTTGTTTCTAATCGTGTAAAACTAAAATATTCACATAACAAAGTAGCTTGTTCTAAATTTAGAACTTTTGCTCCACTCATGACTTGGGAAATAAAGGTTGAGTTTACTCCTAAGTGTTCAGCGATTTTTTTGAGTACGCCATAACCCTTTTTGGGGTACTGGCTAATTCTAAATTTAACTATTTTTACGTAATCTAAAGATTCAAAAAAGTTCATATTATTAATACCTTACATAGTTTATTTACTAATAAGTAAATAAACTATAACACAATTTACTATATAAATCTAGAACGGTGCATAAATTCTGATAATATGTGGTTCAAGATTTGAATAAACAATTTAGCACCACAGGAGGCCTTATGTTCTCGAATTCAGTAGTGTTTAAGAAACGTCTAGTGTTCATCTTATTAACATTAGCAACAATCTTTGTATCAGAAACAGGTTTTGCAATGGATGGTGGCTCCAGAGATGGCGGAGGAGGAGATTCATTAGTTTCTGACTTCGTAGCCTATGCTAACGCACTATTCTCTCAGTATCCAGGAGATGCGAGCGAGAAAGCTTTGCTGAAAGAGACTCTTAAGAACAGTAAAATTGTCAGCGTCCAAACTTTAAAAAACCCAGTTTCTGGAAATGAAATTCCTGACCAAGCTAAATTGATCGCCTGGGGATCGCCAGGATTAATTCAATTGAAACTTGATTCAGGTAAACTAGAAGATGAATCCTGGGACGCTAAAGTGCGCAAAGGAGAAGCCGGACGCTCAAAGCTTTGATCAAACTGTCAAAGCCAATACACCCGGGTGGTCGGTGCAAAAAAGGCTTACACTTTGGCTTTTGAAGTTGAGCTTTCGACAAAACGAATTTCAAAGTACGAAACGACCATGCAGTTTTATAAACACGCTAAACAAATTGATCGTGTATATTGGCTGGTGGATCAGAACTACACCCGCGAACAAATTCTTAAAGCAAAAACTTGCGTGAATGACGAATCGTTCAACTATCATGTGTTCATTGATCTGGAAGATTTCAAGAAAAACGGCTGGGACGCGATGATTACCAACGAGCGGTCAGAAAAGGTCCACACAATCCGTGAAAATATGCAGGAAATTTGCGGGGATTTTTACCGGGATCTCATGGAGAATTACAGGGGACGTTCTACGATTCATGTCCATTTGAACAATTTGAAAGTCATCGGCAAAACAAAGACTTAGCGCGGTCCCGCAGCGGGGACGTCTTCATGACTGACTACCCCTACGCTCCTTATTCACTCCCATGCCCCTCATCATTCTATCAACCCTAACCCTACGAGGTCTATTCATGAAGAGATTTGAAAAATCTTTTTTACTTTGTATTTTTATTATCATGACCGGCTGTCAGAATATGAAAAATAAATCTGATGATAAAACCCAAAACCAGACGCCGCCAAAATTATTAAAACCTGAAGTTAAGAAAATCTGGATTCCAGAAGTGATCAAAAACGGCGGCACCGAATGGGAGGAGGGTCACTACCTCTACCGAATTCAAAGGGACACGTCATGGAGCCGGTAAAATCTGAACCTGAAAATACTATTCAGGATTCATCAAATACAAAAGTAAGCATCCTGGATCAAAAAGTAAAAACTCAAGTTGATCGAGTCACGCTGAATAAGGATGAATCAGCCAAAGTGAACTACTGGATTCGTCAGGTTAAAGATTCCAGCAAGGGATTTTTAGATTTAACCAAATCTGATCTGGTGAATTTCTTGATCAAGTCACATCGTGATGAGCTTCCCATAAAGGAAATTAAAAAGATTCGGTTGGCACATTATAGTTTAATCAAGCATCTAAATTGGATTACGCCTCAACTTAAAAAAGCACTTGATGAAAATAATCACGAGCTGGTTTTTGCTCTACAGGCTGAGCTCCGTAGTCTTGAAATTGGTGTGATCAAAAATGCGGAAGCTTCGCCTAGCGTGCTTGAAAAAAGTGACTTAAGTACAACTAAAAAACAACGCGTAAAAAAGTCTAAAAACCAATCTGTTGTAGATAAAAGCGAAGTTACTGAGTCCTAAACTTTTTCAAAAATAACTAATTCAAAGCTCAGTTCAGCCTTGAATTTTAGGAGCATTTATATGAAAACTAAAGGATCGATTGCTAGTAAAAAACTAGCTTTAGTTACTGAGAAAAGTTCTTTGAAAACTGAAGAGACGGCGGAATCAAATCTTTATTTGCTTACACCTATTGAAATCGCAAAACTTTTGAAGTTTTCAACTAAGAAGGTTTATCGACTTATCTCAAACTGTGAGATTCCTTTTAAAAAAATTGGTGGGCAATATAGATTTGTCAAAATTGATATTGAAAGGTGGTTGAAAGGGGAATTTGGTGAATAACCTGCAATCACGTAAAACTATTTATAGAGCAACAAATGAAGCTGGTGTTAGATCCATATGGAATTGGTCTGATAAGCTTCAAGACTATGTCCAAAGAAAATCTGGGAACAAGTTTCAGGCCAACATAGAAAAGAATGGTCGCTCGTTTTCCGAATCATTTGGAACTATTCAAGAAGCTGTTAAGTGGCGAATTCGGCTAAAGATCGACTTCGACCGCGCACCAGATGTTAGGCCTATGACTTTTAGAAATGTTTTTAACGATTTTTATGAACATAAAAAATCAACCCTCAGAGTTTCAACGCTGGAATCATACAAAAGTTTGACTAAGCATTTTGAAATGTTTTGGGAAGTTGATGTTCAAGACATCAACTCAAAAATTATTGATGAGTGGTTGAGGCTTGTTAAGTCAGAAGAGTATCGTTTAAAACATAAGGTCAAATCGGTGCGGTTATCATATCTTCATGAAGTGGATCTTTTATCTTTGGTTTTCAAATACTATAAAGAATATTTTAATGAAAGATTTGAAAACCCTGTTAGAGAGCGACATCGAAAAGATGCTATTATCGACAGAGCAAAGTATGAACAGAAAAAAGCTAAAGAAAAGATAAAATATATTGCCTCGGAAGATATTGAGAAACTTCTTGTCACTTTTAGTGAGCTAGCAAAACAAAAACCAGCAAAAAAAATTTACTTTGCGTCTTGTTTAACTCAACTGAGAACTGGCATGCGAATTGGTGAAATCTTTGCGCTGAGTTGGCAGGATATTGATTGGTCTAGTGGAATTTTAGAGATTAATAAGACTGTTCAATGGATGCGAACAAATGTTCGCCCTTCAACAATTAGCATGGTTCCTAAAAATGGGAGGAATAGAACAGTTGTTTTGCTGCCTGAAGTTTTGCAGGAGCTAAGAAAGCTTCAAAAACAGCAAGCGCGAATCACTGGCCTCATTTTTAGTGACGATGGGATTAAAATTCCTTCTTACAGTTGTGTTCAACATCAGTATGAACGAGCGATGAGACACGCAAATGTGAATCATAAATCAACACATATTATGAGACATAGCTTTGCTACTCACTTCATGGAGACAACGAAGGACCCGATCGCACTAAAAGGAATCCTGGGACACTCGACTATGAAAATGACGGATAAGTACGCCAAAGTGACAGATCGAACAATTTTTGAAGGAATGACGAAGTTCAAAAATGCGATTGAGAAACCAGCGTAACAACTGCAAATTCATGTTGAAAAAAAATAGGTAACCTGAGAATACCTGAGAATAAAAAAAGGCTTAGAATTTTATCACTCTAAGCCTTTGAAATTTTTTGGTTTTTTCAGATTTTTATGAAAATTGGTAGTGAGGGGCGGACTTGAACCGCCGACCTATGGATTATGATTCCATTGCTCTAACCAGCTGAGCTACCCCACCACTTTTCGCAGAAATCCCCGATTGAAAGCTTGCTCAGCGCATAGCGCCTTGCAATAACTCTAAGTCGAAAGACCTGGTCTACTGATTGAGCTAAAAATTGTCAATACTTCTCTATAAACGCCTTCATTTTAAGCAGTTTAGCTCTCTTTCTGTTGACTCTCGAGCCTGGTAAAATTCCAATACTAAGACAGGGGAAATTCTATGAAGTTTAATTTTATATTTTTGTTAAGTCTGTGCCTATTTATGGGCGCCTGCGGAGACAAAGATAAAACTGGAACTCCGAAACCAAAAGAGTTGGTTTATTCTGATTCCTATATTCACAACCTTGTGCAGACAGGGACACTTGTTGTAGTGGATGAACACAGCCGTCCTGTCGCTGGCGCTAGTGTGCTTATTGGCAATGAAATAAACCACCCCTTTCAAAATAATCTTTTAAAAACAGATGATAAAGGAATGATCATTATTCCTGCGGAGTGGACCTCTGCCCTACCCGTAACAATCGACTTAGATGGCTATATTCGCGTGACTTATCTGGAACAAATACCGGGGGGAATTTATTTTCGCATTAAGAAAAAAAACGGTTTTCCTCAATATGAAATTTACGGCGAAACTTTAGGTCACAATGTAAAAAATTATGACGATCAGTTGGATTTTGGCTTGGTCGTGGAAAGCATGACCAAAGAAGATCTCCTCACTTTTGATATCAATAAGGTGATCAGTCCCCTGTCCGACGTCATTTCCGTAGTTGGATTTGATTTGAGTGTTCCGGGGAATCTTTCTATTCCGACTCAAAAAGAATCTTATTTTTTACCACTCACTCTTTCGAAGCCGGTTTACCGAATTCGCACAGCAGCTTTAGGAAAAAAACGTGTGCTTGGTCTGCGTGGATATTTCCCTTTTAAAACTGTTGTCGACGCTGTTCGTGGTGGCGAAAAAAGTTACGCGGATATGATCAACTATTTCAATTTATTTGGTGGGGTCTTACAAGAGGTCAACGTCACGCAAACCAGAACTCTAGCCAATCTGAATACAAAAGCGATGAATTTCACAGCTCAAACCCAAATCGTCGCGCCATTTTTTAAAGCTCAAGAAGCATTTTTAGCCATCGGAGCTAGTCAAAATAGTGGTGCTTGGTTTCCAACTGATATCAAAAGATTAGAGCCTCGGCAGCAACAAAGCCTGAAACTATTGCCCAATGGCGAATCCTATTTAATCGGCGTGCTTAAAAATAAAAATGAGTTCGCTGTAGGACCGAACGCAGGCCGCATGAGCGCAACAATTGTTCCGGTAACTCCAAACGCTGAATTCAGTTTAATTCCATTGATTGAAAACCCAAGAATGATTTCCAACAGCGAGTTTACATTCACCAAGCCATCGCAACGAGCTCGCAATATCAAGGAATCTGGAACCTACGCGGTGATTTCATCTACAAACACTTTGCGGAGTGAAATCAACGAGACTCAAGTGGTGCTTTCGCGAGAATGGGAAATTTATGCAAATTCTTGGATTGATTCTATGAAGCTTCCAAAGTTTCCATCCAAACCATCTCGCGCAAGCCGACGTTTAGAAGTTTCTTTTATTGGCAGCACAACCGCAAGGGACATTGAACCTGGTTCAGCGATGATTGAAAACGCGACTCATGTTACGAGAAGCTCAATTGATTTTTAAAGTTTTCTCTCTTTTTTTAATGGCCTCTGCTCTTTCGGCCTGTGCCACGCTTGAACCTCAAGCAAATAAGACGAAAGTGTCACGACAAACAACTCCGCAAAGAGTTTATTACGCTAATTTCGATCAGGTTTGGCGAGCCGCTCATACCGTCATTCGATATACGATTGCTAATGAAAATCAGGAAACTGGCTACCTTGAGACAGAATACGTCAAAGCTGTTGATGGTTGGCTTCCTCCAGATAGCGAAAAAAAACCATCTGCAGGATTGAGATATAAACTTATTGTCAGCTTCTCTAAAGGAAAAGTAGATAGCCGCGATTCGACAAGAGTCACGATTGAAAAAAGAATCGAAGTGCTGCGGGATTTCTTTTCTGAACCTGAAACAGTCACTTCGGATGGTCTGGAAGAAAAAATTCTTTTCTATCGATTCGAACGCGAATTATTGATCACAGAGGCTTTGAAAAAAACCAACGCCGGAGAATTTGATTAGGGCGTGTCCTAAACTGGGCTACTTAAAGGATTTCTTTTTTCCAAAGAGCGACTTTCTTGTCCATCGGAGTTTTTTTATCTCCTAAAACTTTTCCCGTCACTTTTTCAAGAGCCTGAACTGCGCTCTGATGAAGTTTGTTATCCGTGTCTGATAATAAACTTACAAATTTATTTTTCTCGTGAACCTCGGGATGGTCCGATAAGACTTCGACGATTTGCGAGCGAATCCAAAGTGAAGACTTATTTTTAAAATTGTATTTTTGATTCAGCTCTTCCCAAAGCAAACTGCGCGCGGCGGGATCTTTTGATCCAGCGATAACATCAACTGCAGCCGATCTGACCACCAAGGCTTTATCTTGAACTAGTTTTTTTGCCACATGATAAGAAAGTTCGGCATCTTGATCTTTCAGAGCGACGAGTGAAGCGTTTCGCATAAACCAATCATTGCTTCGCGACGCTTTCATCAAATCCGCAATTGCTGATTTTTTACCAAGGTCTGAAGCCAACATCAGGGCTTTCCATCGAATCGACATTGGCTTTTGATTATCAAATGCCACTCCAACGACTTTATTGTAAAAACTTTTAGGCTGCATGTTTGCAATTAACTTTCGATTTGCCTCTGGCAAAGTTAAAAGTTCTTCCACCGTGACTTGTGGAATCGCCGCAAAGGAAGAAGAACCAACCAATAAAATTATTAAACAAAGTGTTTTCATCGATTATCCTTTTTTCATAAAATTTTCAAACTCGCCCATGAGATTTTGGCCATCGGCCGCCTTCGCAGCCTTCTTCTCTGCGTTCGAAGCTTTTTGTTCGGCGATGGCCGAAGCAAACTCGCGCATTAATTCATCATCAACTGGTGAGGAGTTCGCATCTGCAGCGGGCTCACCACTCGATACTAAAAATGATTCTGGTGCAATCTCTGCTGCTGTCGGTGACGCCGCTGGTGGCGGTGGCGCTGCTTCGGAGGCAAGTGCAGCCTCTAAAACTGACATTGGTTCTGATGCTGATGGCGCCGCTGCTGCGGGTGCGGCCGCCGCTGCAGCAGGAGTGGGAGCTGGAGGAGCTGCTGCCACAGCCGCAGGCTCCGCCGGCACTGAAGCTGCTGCAGAAGGTGGGGCTGCTGGAGGTGTCGTTGCTCCGCCTGTTTTCGCACTAGCTAATTCTTTTTGTAGCCGAGTATTTTCTTCTCGATAAAAAGACAAGTCCGCAATATCTTCGCTGATAATTTCGTATTCAGCCAATCGAGCCTCGAGGTCTTTTAGTTTTCCTTCAAGCTCTTTGCTGGCGGTTGAGGAAGCTGCTGCCGCACCTTGATTTGCCACTAGCTCTTGCACTTGATCTTTTAATGCTTGTATTGCTTTTTCTTTTTCCTGAGCTTCGATTTTTAATTTTTCAAATTGAGCGGTATCTACCGCGCTGGCTCCCGCTCCTACACCCGACGAACCAGCGGCTCCACCCGCAGAAGTAGATCCTGCACGTGATGCCGGAGATTGTGTCTCCATAATTTTTTGCAATGTTCGTTGAATTTCATCAGAGTCCAATTGTCCCAATGAGCGAGTGCTTTCAGCCTCTTGTGGATTTCCAAAAAATATTCGAAAAGCCAAATAGACAACTGATAGCAATACAATTGCTATCAGCAGCTCAATAATTAAGGTGTTATGAGCACTCCAAAATTGCAAAAACTTCTCTATATTCACTCCTTTAGATTGTCCTTTATAACAATGAGTAAGGTCAAGAACACGAACTGGACCAAGGCCAGGTCCCGTGATATGAGTTCAACATGATTTTAGATCTGCTTCTTACAAATGCTAACACCCTAATTCCCGATATAAATTCCCCATTTGGTCATCGAATTGAAGCACTTGATGTCGGTGTAACCAACGGAAAAATTGTTGAAATTGCTTCCTCGATTCGACGTCCAGCGAAAAAAGTTCTTTCACTTTCTGGACTTCATCTACTACCTGGCGTCATCGATTCACAGGTGCATTTTCGTGAACCTGGCTTCCCAAACAAGGAAGATCTTGAATCTGGAACTCGGGGCGCTCTCTTAGGAGGAGTCACGAGTGTTTTTGAAATGCCAAACACATCGCCCTCGACAACAACACCTGAACTTTTTCAGGATAAACTCAATCGAGCCAAACAGCGCTGTCACACTCACTATGCTTTTTATATAGGGGGCTGTGCTGAAAATGCCGACCAACTTGGTGAGCTTGAAAAAATGCCTCACTGCTGCGGGATAAAAGTATTTATGGGCAGTTCAACTGGCAGTTTGTTGGTTGAAGATGATTTGACTCTCGAGAAAATTTTGCGCTCGGGAAAACGAAGGGTCATCGTTCACAGCGAGGATGAATCTCGTCTTCAAGAAAGAAAGTCCATCGCACTAAAAAGTAAAAATGTAGCTGATCATCCAGTATGGAGAGACGTAGAAACTGCGGTTCGCTCAACGCAAAGATTATTATCACTGGCGCGAAAAACTGGCAGAAATGTTCACGTACTTCACGTCACCAGTGCCGAAGAAATAGAACTTTTAAAAGAACAAAAAGACATTGCGAGCATCGAAGTTTTACCTCAGCACCTAACTTTATTCGCGCCAGAATGTTACGAAAGATTAGGCACCTATGCTCAACAAAATCCCCCCATTCGGGAAAAACGTCACCACGACAGATTATGGCAAGCTGTTAAAGACGGCACTGTTGATGTTTTGGGTTCCGATCACGCCCCCCACACACGCGAAGAAAAAGACCGAGACTATCCGACCTCGCCCTCGGGAATGCCAGGTGTGCAGACTTTGGTTCCATTGATGCTTAATCATGTCAATGAAGGTCGCTTGAGTTTGGAAAGATTTGTTCAACTGACAAGCGATAATCAAAGAAAAGTTTTCGGCATAAAAAATAAAGGTCGAATTGAAGTCGGCTACGACGCTGACTTTACTGTGGTGGATTTAAAAAAAGAAAAAACTATCACTAACAGTTGGATGGCCAGTCGCTGTGGTTGGACGCCTTTTGATGGAATGAAAGTCAAAGGTTGGCCCACGATGACCATATTAAAAGGCCAAATTGCCATGCAAGACGATCAAATTCTTTTACCTTCTTCGGGCGATCCCATCGATTTTGAGATCTAAAAATGAAAATGAATAAACCGTCGGTCAGATCAATATTTTTTGGCGGCTTGCTGCCGGTAATTTTATTTACTGTTATCGAAGATCAATACGGCACCATGGCCGGCTTGATCGCGGGTCTTACATTTGGAGTCGGCGAAGTTATTTATGAAAAGATCTTCAATAAATCTGTCAGCAAAATCACTTGGATTGGAAATGGATTGTTGGTTGGTTTTGGAATTATTTCCCTTTGGACCGCCGATGGAGTTTGGTTTAAACTTCAACCGGCGCTGATGGAAATTATCATGACGATCATTCTGTGGGGCTCGCTCATTCTGAAGCGTCCCTTATTTTCAAGTTTAGCCGAAGCTCAAGGTGTCATTTTGCCCAAGGAAGTGAAAGAGCGTTTAAAGGGCATCACTTTTAGATCAGGAATTTTCTTTTTGATTCATGCGGCGATTGCAACCTGGGCGGCATTTGAATGGACCACCACTCAGTGGGCTTTGCTTAAGGGTCTGGGCTTAACGATTTCTTTTGTCATCTACTTATTGGCCGAGGCTATTTATTTACGTCGGTCTGTTCAAAGAACACTTAAACAACAAAAAGAAACCTCTGTCGATAAAACAGAGGTTTCTAAATAAACTAAATTTTGTTTATTAAAATCCGCATCGTCTCCATTGCACATGGTAAATCAAGCCACTTGAAATATCGGCAGAGTCGACACCCATCAGGGTTTGCTCCATGCGATTGTTAGACTGAGCCATAATTGAAGTGTTTACCCGCAACTGAACGCTGGCTCCGCAAGGAGTCCAAACCAAGTTCTCGGTCATAATACCATTGGTGAGGGTAAAATCATCGTTATTTGGTCCTCTGAATATTTGACTGTAAGTTGGACCACGAATTCCTGCCCAAAAGTATTCTGTATTTATACGATTGTAAGCGCCATTTCCGGGAACCACATTGAAGCCTCGGTAATCAACTTGGATGACGGCGATGCTATATCCTTGTGGAACAGTTACAGGTACGCTTAACAAACACGCCTTACGATCGACCCGACGACCGGTTGATCCCGCTTCAACGGTGAACTGATCAAATAACACGCTTATGGCGTCTTCATCAGGACTCAAACTTACACTGGCACTTCCCGCAGGACAGCCCGTGCCTCCATAATCTGGCATTCCCAGACGCATTCCTTTTGCAAGTTGAGCTTCGGCAGTTAAAGCCGAACCGATGATGGCGATCAAGACAGTCAGTGTTTTTAGCATATTCACAAATCCCCCTTTTTGGTTTTTGTTTTTGGTTATTAATTTTTTCCACTTGTCCCCAAGCGTTCGAAAAATAATAAAAGCAAGTTCAAGGCCAGCGTTTTTGGTAACTTTTTGGCTCTAGCGACTGACGCAAGCAGCTAAACTTTGAAAAACACAAAAAATTTCTAGAGCCTGTCCTCATTTGCCTAAACAATAACCGCACATGAATTTTTTGAACGCTCTTCTGCTTAGTATTATCGAAGGAATAACTGAATTCCTTCCAGTGTCCTCTACTGGTCACATGGTTTTGTTTTCAGGTTATTTTGGAAATGAAGAAAATCCTTTTGTTAAAAATTTTGAAGTGATCATTCAGTTAGGAGCTATTCTTTCTGTTGTGGTGCTTTACCGAAAGAGGTTTTTTCAGTGGAATACTGAATTTTACAAAAAAATTCTTTTCGCTTTTCTTCCCACAGCCCTTATTGGTTTTTTATTAAAAAAAAGTGTCGATGTCTGGTTGGGAAATGTTCAACTGGTTGCCTGGGCATTGATCCTTGGTGGTGTTATTTTAATTTGGTCGGATCGAAAATTTTCCGAGCAACTTTCCCAGGGCAAAAAAATTCAAGATTTGAGCTGGATGCAATGTTTGATTCTTGGCGTCTGTCAATCCTTCGCACTTGTGCCCGGAGTCTCGCGCTCGGGTGCGACCATTGTTGGCGGCTTGAGCTTGGGACTTTCGCAAAAAGAAGCGGCGGAATTTTCTTTTTTTCTAGCAGTTCCCACCATGCTCGCAGCAACGGGCTACAAATTAGTTAACATTCTTCCCACAATCACGTCGGATCAAATTCAAATTTTGCTGTTTGGCTCGGTAATTTCATTTTTTGTAGCCATGATTGCAGTAAAATCCTTTATCACTTGGATATCGCAAAATGGCTTTAAAGCTTTTGGATATTATCGTATTCTTCTGGGAACGCTGATACTTGTCCTGATTTATAATGGCACTGGCGTGCAAAACTGAATTGGAAGTGTCTTTATGAATATTTTTGAAATGATCAATGAAAAAATTCTTGGAGTGGATGTTTGGAAATGGCTGACGCTGATTGCTTTCCTCGCCGCCAGTGTTTTCATTCGAAAATTTTTAGGTGCTGTTTATCGTAAGATTAAAAACTCTCTACCCTCTTCCAATAATCATAAAAACTTTTGGTCTTTCTGGAGAGAACTTAAAACAGACAAGGCCGCCATTGAAATCCTTTGGAGTCTTTTAGGAATTTTTATCATCCATGCCTTAAGTTTTCCCGTTTCATTTGAAAGATATTTAATTACTGCATTAGAAGTTTGGCTCAGTTTTTACATTATTCGATTAGTCTATATTTCCATCGATGCCTTTGGGTTGTTGATGAAAAGTTGGGCCTCCAAAACAGAGACAAATTTAGATGATCAATTAGCCCCTTTTGCGACAAAAACTTTAAAAATCCTGGCTATTGTTCTTGGAACTCTGATCACTTTGCAAAATTTTGGTTTCAATGTGATATCGCTACTGGCTGGTCTTGGGTTAGGAGGTTTAGCTTTGGCCCTAGCCGCTCAAGATACAGCGGCTAATCTTTTTGGTTCAGTAACTATTTTAGCTGATAACCCATTTAAAATCGGCGACCACATTAAAATTGGCGACAGCGAAGGCATTGTAGAGGAAATTGGTTTTCGCTCAACCCGCATTCGTACTTTTTACAATTCTTCAGTGACAATTCCGAATTCGACCGTAGCCAAAGAAAAAATTGATAATATGGGCGATCGCCCTCACCGTCGGATACGACAAGTTTTAGGAATCCACTATGACACTCCTGTCGAAAAAATCCTGCAATTCTGCGAAGGAATTCGTTATTTGATTTTGCAAGAAAAAAAGACCCAACCCGAATCAGTTGTCGTTCGTTTTATCAATTACAATACTTCGACCTTGGATATTTTAGTGAACTTTCATTTGGCGGTTGCTGACATAAACGAAGAGCTGAAAACACAAGAAAATATTTTTTGTGATATTTTGAAGCTCGCTAAAAAAATGGGTGTGGAATTCGCCTACCCAACTCAAACCGTCTATTTGCAAAAAAATTCTGCGCCCACGAATTTGGCAGGCTCCTAATAATATTTATTTTATATAGGGTTCTTTAACATAAACGACATAATCACTCACATCGCCATAGACCGAGTCATGCATCATCGGTGAAATCTGCTCGGGTGTATAATCAGAGGCATCGACGATTCGAACCGTGGCTTTCACAAGATTCGGCGCACGCACAGCTAAACGTTGCACAACACCGTCATTATAATCGGTATGGAAATGTCCCGCGATAAGGAAAGTTTTAGCTGTATTATTATTCTTCAAAGTATGAAAAGCCATCACATCATCGGTCAAGCATTGAGAATCAAAATAATTCCGAGTATTTTCTTCAGAGTCATGACCCCCCATTTCGGCTTTGAATCGATTGAAATAGTTGGCTCCCCCAATTTCATATCCAGGAGGAACGAGATCTGGATTTGCCGCTGAAATTCCTCCGCGAGTTACCGGTGATTTTTCTTGTCGTGTCAGATTAATTCCAAGCAGTGTTCCAGAAAGTTTACTTACACTTTCAATCACTGGGGCATACGGGCGGTAAGAATTACCCCCGGCCATCGCGTAATCAATAAATTCTTGAGTCGTAATTTTTCCTTCTTTAAGCAAAGAAAAATTGCGATCAGTTTTAGCTTGATCTTTCACGTTTAGAAATTCCCACGCCAAGGTAAAGTTATTTTGTGTCGAAGTGTGCATGACGACTTCCGAAATAACTTTTGCTTGCATGTCCTGCACTTCTTGGGTGCTATGATTTTCTCCGAGGGCAATCAATTGATAAGCAGAAAGCTCTTCTTTCAACTGGGAAAATGTTATCTCTTGGCCATCTTTAACTTTGAATACTCGCCCGTTCCAAGTTGGCGATGCCGCCTGCGAAAAGGAAAAGCTAAATAGGGACAATAAAAAGAATTTCTTCATAAGAATCCTCTCATATGTTTTTTTATATATTTATTAAAATTTAGATCTTAGCAATTTGATATGCAAGGTCTTATTTTTTCTTTTTTGCTTTTGTTTTTGCCCCAGACAGCGCTTCTTTCTCAGCATCCTTTGGATTCAGGCCCGCATTTTCGGCTTTTATTTTTTCTGTATCCAACTTTAGCTTTTCAGTCTCGGCTTCACTTTTTGATGTTTCCATTTTTAATTTCGCGGCATCGGCTTTCAACTTAGATTCTTCGACAAACTTCTGAAGTTGTTCTCGTTCCGATTTAGCTTTCTCCGCCTCTTGTTTCAATCTTTGTGTCTCACCATCAGCTTTCCGAGCCGCGTCTTCAGAATCTGAAAATTGTTTTTTAAGTTTATTTGTCTCGAGCGTGATTTGCGCGATGTCCTTGGCCTGATTGGCTTTCACTCGGTCCAGCTCACGCTGAGAATCTTGAGCTTTTTTAGTTGCTTTTTCGGTTTCACGTCGAGAGTCTTCAACCCCACGTTTGGTTTTTTCTAAATTTTCTTTTGAATCTTTCAGAGCCTGTTCTGATTTTTTGCTCTCATCCTGAGCTTTTTGTTTTTCGGCTTGATGAAGTTTTTCCTGAGCTTTTAATTTTTCAATTTCGCTATCGACTCGCATTTTTTCAGTATTTGATTTTGTCGTGTCATTAGCTAATTTGGCTTGTGCCGATTTGGCTTCAGCAATTGCTTTTTGAGCGACTAATTTGGCTTGCGCCATTTTTTGTTCCGTTTGTTTTTCTTCCAACTTTGTTTTTTCTGAATCCCGAGTGGCTTTTTCAGTTTCTTCTTGTGCTCGTTTCATTTCCTTTTCGGCATCTTTCATTTGCTCCAAAGCTTTTTGAGCTGCTTTTTCTGATTCTTTCTTCTTGTCGATGGCCGAATTTTTTTCGTTCGTCGCTTTTTTTGTTTTTTCTTGATATTCTTTTGTCCGTTGATCAGCTTGCGTTTGTTGCTGAACAGCTGCCTGTGTTTGTTTTTCAGCTTCGGCCTGTTCGGCTTTCATCTGCGCCGAAGTTCTTTCCGATTCGGCTTTTTCTTTAATCGCCTGCTGTTCCAGATTTTTTGCTTTTTCGACTGCAGCCCTTGCTTGAGCACGAAGTTTTTCATTCTTAGATTTTTCTTCTTCAGCACGTTTTTTTGCTTCAGCCGCTTCGGCTTTAGCCCCTTCCGCATCCGTGTTGGCTTCTTCGGCCTCAACTTGAGAGCGATCCACTGCCAAAGCTTGGCCGTTGAATGAAAGAATCAGGGAAACAAAAATGAGAGTAAAAATACTGACTTGCATGATAAACTCCTTATTTAAAACTGAGTCAGTTTATCAGGATCAGTCGGATCGAAGTATGTGTTTTTTTAAAAACACTGGGCTTTAGGCTTGTTGTAGGGCTTAGCTCTGGGCCAAGAGGCGCGATGAGATACTGCTTGCTGAATGTGTGACGTCGGTCAAATGCGTTATTAAATATGTCACATACAGACGACGTTCAACATTGAGCAAGATGTATCGATACACTTACTTCCCTGCAGGCTCTTTTAATCTTAAAAAATACTTATCCCATATTTTCTTGCCGAACGATTTCTCCTGATTCACAGGCGGACATGTATCAAAACTGCAGGTCAAGTATTTATCATCTTGCACAGAACGCATCTTTTGATTTTTCTTTACAAGAATATAGTTTAACTTAATTCCTGTAGCACCATCTTCTAATAATGATTTATATAATTTTGATTCGCGAAATCCATTTTTTGTAATTTCTCTAAAATTAAGAGACTGACTTGCATCTTCTACTAATACTCCGGATTTGATTCTATATGAATAATGGGCTTCAATTCCAAAATCAATATTTGGATCCAGTTGTTGAAATCGCCGATTCCAAGATCTTTCACCATTATGACAGTTTAAAACTACCGGGCCCGCTTTCTCACTCGGTTCTGTTAATACAACCTGATTTCCTTTGTGGATCGATAAATTTTCAATTTCACATGCAATAGTATCACTTGGTATTGCGCTATAGTCTTCTAAGGGCGGTGCTAGACAAGCTTTTTCGGAAGGGGAACATCCTTTGTCTTTAGCTACAGACTTGCCACCGACTATTACCAAAGATACGAAAATTATTATAAATTTCATTCATTCTCCTCGGCCTTATTATAAAAAAATTAATCTCAATTTGTTGGCCAGTGAGTGTCTCATTCCGAGACTGAAAAATTTTGGGACATCGACGGGTAAGCAATTAGAGCTGGCAATTTCTTTT
>JBBTCO010000021.1:20243-21402 GCA_038043185.1 Bdellovibrionota bacterium | reverse complement strand
ATACTAACTCAACTGCACAGGCTTAAACTTCTTCACAATCATTTCGCGAATGCCGTCCGCGACCTTGCCGCGATCGTCTTCAGGTTTAGAATAGACAGGGTCCAAGAAATTCACCTCGACGACAATTTCTTTTAAACTTGAAAAGCGAAAAAAACCTTCAACAAAAGTGATTGTGCCGTACCAACAGACGGCATCGCGATATTTCAGAGTGAATGGTTCACCATTGATCGAGAGATAATTAAAACAATAAGGTTGTACCGGAACTTCTGCGAGTGGAGCTGCAGTTAAAAGGGTTCGTTTGAAGGGAAAGATGCCTTCGCCATTGGTTGAGGTGGCTTCGGGGAAAAGAATAACTCGAAAGCCTTTTTTTAAATATTTAATTATTTCACTGAGCTCATCATTAATGGTGCTGCGGCTTCGCCGTTCGACAAAAAGACAGCCACCCATTTCGCACAATAATCCAAGAAAGGGAGTTTCTTTAATTTCTTTTGAAGTGATAAAAAGACTGGGCATTAACGAATTCATCACCAGGATGTCGATGAATCCCATGTGGTTACCAACAATCAATCCAATTTTTCCATCCGCAGGACCATTGATCACGTTGATTTTGATATTAAAAAATCGGCAAACAAGTTTGGTAAAGAAACTTCCATTTTTGGAAAACTTATCCATTCTTTCGAATTCATCTTTAGTGCGCCAATGAATTCGAAAGGAAGTCAGAAGAAAAGCAATTGTAAGCGCAATGAAAATTATGAGTCGGTAGAGGAATCGGAATCCATTTTGTATTTTTTCCACAGAGATTTATTTAAATCCTCTTTGCGAAGAATGGTCAAGAAATCAATACATTTGAACTTCTTGTCCCAAGCGGGTTCGCCGCCGATGTAACAGCCAATTTTTAGATAACTTCGCAATAGCGGCGGCACGAGTTCTGCAGCTTCTGTTCTTTCAGCTTCAGTTAATGGATTTGCAAACTTCTTCATCCACAAATCAATTTTCGGCATTTTATATTTTTTGGTTGGTGGCGACAAATATTCGGGCATAATCCGGTTGTCTTCCAGAAAATATTTGTAAAGAAGCGCGGCTTGTCGAGGATCAGTGATTTTTACACTCCCACAGCCAAATAAAAACTGAGCTTTGGATCTCATCATATAGTCAGCAA
>JBBTCO010000021.1:0-20143 GCA_038043185.1 Bdellovibrionota bacterium | reverse complement strand
CAACGCCTCTCTCGGATTTTTTCCCAATAAATTCATGGTGAAAAACCAGATAGCGAAGTTGAAGTGCTGCTTTAAGCTCTTTGGATGTGGTTAAAGTTTTTAAAACAAAGTGACCTACCTCATGATGAATTTCAATTTTTGGTTTGAATTTATGAACTCTATTTAAACGCAATTTATAAATAGATTTAATGCCTGAAGGAACTCTCCTGAGTTTTTTTAAGGACCTTAGGGATTTTTTCAACTTTTTCTTCACAGCAGCCCCCGCTTGTCCAATGAGGACAAGTCATGGGTATCCTACCTGTTTCGCTTAAATTTTCAATCTTTTAAGATCAGGCTTGCAGCTTTGTCCATACGCTCGTAAAGAGCATCCCAAGCATCATTCTTTTCTGTTAAGATTTGGTTTGATTCTTTAAAGTAAACGATACATTCATAACCACTGTCAGACAGTTTTCTAAGTTTGCTGTAAAATTCACGAGTTGCAAGTCGGGGATCTGTTGAAAGTATCAACTCGGTCATTTTTTTAGGTGGAGCTAATAGCTTAACTATTTTTACCTGATCAATTTCGGCAGGTAAGGACGAAATATTTTCAAAAATTTGCACTGAAAGTTGATCTAGCTCCTTTCTTTTTAGAGCGATAACAAATGGAATCGCGGGCATGTAATGATGCTTCATTTGCCCGGGTGATTCTTTGGCCTCAATGACATTTGTGAATTTAATTTTATAGGAAGATAATATTTTTTTAATATCTATTTCACTGTAGTGACCTGGTCGTAGAATAGCGAGTTCTGTTCCCGAATCTGTCTTCATGATTTTCAGTACCGTAGATTCAATACCAATTTCACAAGGCCCACCATCCAGTACAAAAACAGAATCATTTTTAAATTCATCATGGACATGGCTGGCTTCGGTAGGACTGGTGTGACCAAATTTGTTGGCGCTTGGAGCAGCAAGAGGAACTTTGATACTATCCAAAACGCTTTGGAAGGCAGGATGCTTAGGCCACCGAACAGCGACGCTTTCTAACCCAGAAGTGATCATTGAATTAATATGAGACGCCTTTGGTAACACCATTGTCAGCGGCCCTGGCCAGGCTACTTCCGCTAGTTCCTGGGCTTCGGGAGGCCACCAAGATACGACGGAACGTGCTTGCTCAATGGAACCAACATGAACAATAAGAGGATCAAAGAACGGTCGCTGCTTCAGTTTAAAAATAGATTCAATAGCTTCTGCCTGATCAATTCGCGCAGCTAAGCCATAAACGGTCTCGGTGGGTAATGCCACGGGTTTACCAAGTGATATTTCGTTAATGGCTCTTTTTAGGTCGGTCTGAAACATAAGAACCTCTACCACTCTGAAACGGTCTCAGACAAGAACAGAAAAATACATATTTTTGTGAAAACAAGGAACAGGGACTAAAATAGACCTTACACCCGGGAGTTCGCATTAAGTCCGTCATCGTGACTTCTACATTATTTCTTTTTTTCCCCCTATTAGTGACCGGCGGAGCTTCGAAACCTTATTCAATTATTGTGAAATTTAAAAAACAAGTGATGGTTGCAGATAATTGTTATTATGTCGACAGTAAGCGCTATCGACATCCCTTAAAATTTGCGAATGGTCTTAAGCGCATTTATTTTGCCGGCCCTCGCGGGCAAGAGTTTATTCTAGAGCCCAATGGATCTAGTGATATGAAATTTTATTCACTTCATGTTCGGAGAAATGGACAACAACTGATGATGGTGAATGACTTTGTTTTGTTTGGACAGAAAGAAGATTTTAATAATCGTAAGGTGGGATGGATAGTTGATCTGAATAAGGACGGATTTTTTGATATTTTACAAAGAGACAAATTGCAAATTCATGGAAAATTAAAGAGCGATAATTTATCCAGCACTTATCGAAATCGATCCTTAGCTTCTATTCGACTATTTAAAACCGATGTGATTAATTTTAGAATTTGGGATAAACCCACCCAAAGTTATCTTGAAAAACCCTTTTATTCGTCTAAACAGAAGGAAAAATACTACAAAGAGTTCGATTTTAAATTCACTTGGCGAAATTAGGATACTCGCTAAGATCCCTGCAGCAGCACTAAAGGTTTTTCCCTGACCACTTGTCGCGAACACCAGATTGCGATCAAAGCACTGGTCACAGAAATAAAAATAACAGTGGATAAAATGGGAAGCCATGTGATGGTTAACTGAATACCAAACATTTCGTACATTAGAATAGCGCTTAAAAAAAGACTTAAAAAAGCGCCGCACAGGCTGGCCACAAAGCTGATAAGAGTGAATTCGAAAATCAATACCCAGCGCAATTCAAAAAAATGAGCGCCCAGAATCTTATACATATTTAATTCCCAACGACGAGTTTGAACTTGAGTTTGAATAATTGAAAACAATACAACATAGCCGGTGGCTAAAGCTAAAGCCGCCATAAGCTCAAGCGACCAACTCATTTTTTCAGAAACCTGCAGAACTTCTTCCACAGTTCTTCTTACATCTAAAGCGGAAACATTTGGAAATTGACGATTCAAGTTCGAGAGCACCAGGCTTTTTATATTTTCATCTAACTGGGGCAATACGGCAATAAAGGTTTTAGGAGCCTCATTCAAAACTCCATCTTGAAGCAAAATAAAAAAGTTAGGACGAAAGCTATTCCATCGAACTTGTCTGACAGAGGCCACTTTGGCTTTGATTTCAACCCCTTGAATATCGAATGATAAAACATCACCCAGCTTCAAGTTCATTCGTTCGGCGAATCTCTTTTCCAATGAAGCTAAGGGAAGTTCAGATGAATTGGGATCATATTTCTTATCAATCGAAACACCCGAGATAATTTTTTCGGTGTCAGTTAAAACTTCTCGATAAGAAAGATTAACTCCGCGATTGCGGGAACGGGCGGCAGATTCCTCTTCCCGAGTTTTAAAATTTTGAGGTTCAATCGCTCTTTCATAGTTTTGATCATTTACTTTCAGAAGTCGTGAACGAACTAAAGGGGATACATTCAGCAAGGGTATATTATTTTTAATCAGCTCATTTTTTAAATCTTCGATTTGGTCATCTTGAATATCAAAAAGAAAAATCGAAGGAAGCTTTGTTTGATTCTCGACGGCAAAATCGTTTTTCAGACTCGTCTTCATCTGGGGTAACAAATTAATAAGCAGACTTCCAATCGCAATAGCTAAAAATACGGCCCAGCTTTGATTTTTTCTTCGGGAAAGACTTTTTAATGCAATTCGAAAATACCAAGCCATTTTTTTTGGAATTTTTGAAAGGCTTTGAAGAAAGCCAAATGAAATTAAACTGATGATCAGGGAAAGTCCGACAAGTGCGCCAAAGAAAATGGAGCCAAAATACAAAGAATGACTTTGCCATACAGAAAGAAAATATAAGACAACCAAGGCTGGAACAAAGACAAGTGGATTATCAATTTTAAGTTCCGGACTGAAGGTTTCTTCGCTAAAAAGCCGAGCCGGCTTTAATTGATTCAATTTTAAAAGATAAGGCAATGTAATTAAACAACTGCTTATAAAGGCAAGAACGTACGTAATTAACACCGATTTTCCAGAAACAAGGGGATTCAGATTCAAAGAGGTCAGTTGCTCGATAAATTGAGACAACACGGGCAACAATAAATTTACACCGATAACTGTGGGAATCAAACTCAGGATTCCCAGTAAGAAAATCTGACAAAAATAAATTTTAAAGAGGGAATCCTGTTGAAGGCCTAAACTGCGATAGATCGCAATTTCTTTAATGTGTTGGGAAAGGTAAAGACGATACAGGTAGGCTGTTCCAAGAGCTGATAAAACGAGGGCAACCAGCGCAACCAGGGATAAAAAATCGGATAAATAGTCCAGTTGTCGTGAGGAATCTTCGCCTGCGGATGCTGGTGTTTCGATTCGAAAGGCGGGATCTTTATTAAGCGAATAAATCTGGCTTATTTTTTCAGAGATATTTTTATCATCTTTTATTTTAAATAAATAACTCTGAGTAAATGTACTGCCATATTTAATAAGGCCTGTTTTATTTAAAAGACTTCGATCAATAAAAACTCGTGGCGCTAAGCTGGTCAGACGAAAAGTCTGAGAACTATCTTTGATAACAAAATCATCCAGGATGAACTCAATATTACCCAAACGAAATTTTTCGCCGCGTTTAAGATTCAATTGATATTTTAGCTCGGGATAAACCCAGGCTTTAGGTGCTGTGAAGATGGTCTTATTAGGAGTTTTTTCACTTATCACCGGGCCTGATTCAAGTTCGATTTCTCCATAGAAGGGATAAGACTGGTCAATCGCTTTTACCAGAACCAGTTTTGATCCGGAGGGTGTCGATATCATTGCAAAAAAATCAAAAATCTGGGATTCAGAAACGTCGTTTCCAATAATATTTCTAACGTTCTGAAGTTCATCCTTAGTTATTTCCCGCCGTGCTGAAACAGCCAAATCCGCCGAAAGAATTCTTTTTGAGTTCTCGGAAATGTATTTTTGCAGAGTTGTTTTAAAGGAATCCACCGTCAGAAATCCAATTAGACCAAGACTTAAATTCAATACGAAAAAAAGATTGATATTCCAATTGCGGTAAATTTCTCGGAAAGCAAATTTGAAAATCACCAGTTGATCTCGATTAATTGTCCCGCCTTAAGACGGAATGAGCGTTGGCACTTTCGTGCCAGATTTTCATTATGAGTAACAATCACGGTGGTGGTTTTATGTTTACGTACCAGATTTAAAAAAGTTTCCATTACCTTTTCGCCAGTATCAATATCAAGATTTCCGCTAGGCTCATCGGCTAAAAGAACTTTTGGGTTGGTCACTAAGGCCCTGGCAATGGCTACGCGCTGACATTCACCGCCACTGAGTTGGTTTGGAAAATGATGAAGGCGATGGCCTAATCCTAAATCTTTCAAGAGCGCTTCAGCCCGCAACTCGGCATCGGAAGTCCGCAGAATTTCTAAAGGCAGACTGACATTCTCAATTGCCGTTAAGTGCGATATCAAATGGTATTGTTGAAAAACTAAACTTAAAGAATTCGCACGAAATTGCGTTACCTGTCGCTCGCTCAAAGGAACAATATTCACGTCGTCGATAATGATTTTACCAGAGTTTGGTTTTTCCAGGCCTGCAATCAGTGAAAGCAAAGTGGATTTGCCGCTTCCTGACTGACCAAGGATAGCAACAATTTCAGCCGACTTAACCAAAACATTTAAGTCATGTAAAACATCAATCTTAGTTTCACCTTGAAAAAAATGTTTTGAAAGAGCGTTGATTTCTAAACTCATAAAATATCCTTTATGGATTCATAGATATTTTCAGCAATAATTTTATGTCCCTCTTCATTCGGATGAATCCCATCTGCGAGGTTATATTTTGCATTGCCACCGACTTTATCTAAAATAAAAGGGATCAGTTTGATTTTGTATTTTTGTGCAAGTTCTGAATAAATTTTCTTAAATTTTTCGGTGTAATCCTTGCCGTAATTAGGTGGCATATAAATACCGCCCAAAACAACTTTTATTTTTTTCGCTTGGATAAGCTCAATGGTTTTGCTTAAATTCTTTTGACTGTCTTCGGCTTTTAAACCACGAAGGCCATCATTTGCTCCTAAAATAATAAGAATTATTTTAGGTTGAGAACTTAAATCTTTGTTATTTAAAATCCACTTCAGTCGTCCCGGCCCAGAAGCCGTTGTCGATCCAGTAACTCCGGCATTTACGACAATCCAGGATTTTCCAACCGAACTGATTTTTTTTTCAAGCAAAGCAGGAAAAGCCGAATCTTTGCTGACCCCATAGCCTTCAGTAAGCGAATCCCCAAGGACGACCATTTTATTTTCAGCAAATGAACTGATCGGAGCTAAAAGAAAAAGTAGCGGAATGATTTTAAAAAAAGTGAGATATTTAAACATGCTACGAGTATATAAAACAAAACCCGTCTTGGGGACGGGTTTTGTTGCATTATAAATTTAAAATTTAGTCTTAGTAGCGATTTCCGCCGCCACCACCGCCGCCGCCGCGTCGTTGTCCGCCGCCACCACCACCGCCGCCGAAGCCGCCACGTCGTTGTCCGCCGCCGCCTTCACGTGGAGCCTGAGGTCGTGCTTCAGAAACATTCATCGCCCGCCCTTCAAACTGAGTGCCGTTAAGTTTTGCGATAGCCTCATCAGCTTCACTGTCGTCAGACATTTCCACAAAACCGAAACCTTTGCTTCGTCCAGTGTCACGATCAGTGATCACTTTCGCAGAATCGACTGCACCGAATTCTGAAAATTTTGTTTGAAGTTCTGAATCACCAACGCTGAATGGGAGATTTCCCACATACAATTTCTTACCCACTTTTCCTCCTCGTTTTTGTGGTCACCGCGGAAGCCATGAGTCGGAACGGAACGAACCAGGTACACACGAACACTCACACGGAATATCTATTTAAAACTAACACAGGGGGTTGAAAAGTAAAGAGGAAAATATTTAGGACCTCATATTATTAAACTGCAAAGGGACATCAAATTGACCCTTCCTAATAAGGCCCATGGCGGATTGCAAGTCATCAATACTTTTGGATGTGATCCTGATTTTATCATCGACAATTTGGGACTGGACTTTCAGTTTGGTATCTTTAATAACCGCTATAATCGCTTTTGCGACTTCCTTTTCAATCCCTTGAACCAGATTTATTTTCTGTCGCATTAATTTTCCACCAGCAGGCTCAATTTTTTCAAATTTCAGAACTTTCATATCGATACCCCGTTTATGAAAGCGGGATTGCAAAATACTTTTCATAGCCTCCATGCGGTAATCATCATCACCTGTTAAAGTAATTTCTTTACGATCCCACTTAATTTCTGATTGAGTGCCCTTGAAATCGAAGCGTCCTTCAATTTCTTTTTTTGCCTGATTAACGGCGTTGTCGGCTTCTTGGATATCAATTTCTGAAACTATGTCAAAGGAAGGCATATTAAAATCTCCAACTTTTAGTGATGACTGTGTCCATGCAAACCGTGGGCATGGCCATGGGATAATTCTTCGCTAGTAGCTTCGCGAACTAAGATCATTTCTATATCAAACTCTAAAGCTTGACCGGCTAAAGGGTGATTGCCATCAAGGGTAATTGATTCCGCCGTCACTTCAGTTACGCGAACAACTTTATTTTGGCTATCGAGTTCTAAACGTAAATAGCTTCCTACTTTTAAATCGGGAATATGAGAAAGTTCTGCAGCTGGAACCTGCATTTTCATTTTTTCCTCGGGCAGACCGTAGGCATTTTCAGCCGATAATTTGACCT
Organism: Bdellovibrionota bacterium; assembly: GCA_038043185.1. GTDB lineage: Bacteria > Bdellovibrionota > Bdellovibrionia > Bdellovibrionales > Bdellovibrionaceae > UBA5009. The sequence goes on along the minus strand of JBBTCO010000021.1, from coordinate 12,858 downwards.
TCTTTTTTTCACCCTCAAGGAGCTCTTTAATCTCTGTTTCCAGAGCCGGAATGATTTGTCCAGAGCCTTCAAGAAACGTTAAGGGTTGGTCCTTTTCTGAGGCGTCTAAAACTTCTCCGGAAGTCGATTTAAGAATATATTGAATGGCAAATACCCGACGTTTCATAGGGGCTCCTTTATGAGTGAGTTTTGGCCAAATAAGCATTATTTCAGAAGAAACTCAATAATTAAGCAAGACCCCCCTTGAAATCGATTTAAGGGGGAGGCTATAATGATATAAGTGCGCGAGGGGGGTTCTTGCACACAAAGACTATGGTTAGGTCGCTTCTCCTCAATTCGAGTTATGAACCGATGCGAATCGTCAGCTGGCAAAAGGCTTTGATTCTTTGGTTTCAGGGAAAAGTGGAAATTCTAGAATATCATAATATTTTTGCTCGTTCAGCTCGGGCTAGCTTTCAGTTGCCGAGTGTCCTTCGACTTAAAGTCTATGTCAGACCAAGAGTTTCCGAAGGGGTAAGGTTTTGCCGAGAAAACGTCTACATTCGAGATAACTTTACTTGCCAGTATTGTGGCGATCGTTTGCCGGCAAAACATCTAACTTTGGACCATGTGACGCCAGTGTCTCATAAAGGGAAAAAAGTCTGGACCAATGTCGTATCGGCTTGCCGAGAGTGCAATCAAAGAAAAGCAAACCGTACCCCAAAGCAGGCCGATATGCCCTTAATGAAAGAACCGAAGGCCCCGGTGTGGCTTCCAGTTATTGAGTATGAAATTAAACCGGGCCAAGTTCCCAATGTTTGGCTTCAATATTTACGGTTTAAAGCCGGATGAGCCAACAAGGGGTACTGCGATACATCCACGTCACAGAGACTTTGCCTCTTAGAAAAAAGGCCCTTAAACCCTTCTTGAGTATCGAGGAGTGCATAAATCCCGAAGACTCGGAAGCAAGCACTTTTCACTTGGGTTTATCATTTAAAGATAATCTTATTTGCGTGGCTTCATTTTCGTATCAGGCCTGTCCCTTACTTCATGCGGGTGCGCCTTATCGCTTACGGGGAATGGTTACTGATGAAAAATACCGCAGTCAGGGATTTGGGGCGCAGCTGTTGAGTTTTGCGCAAGATCAGTTAAGAAAAAAAAGATGTGATTTGATTTGGTGCAATGCCCGAATTACAGCCATGCCATTTTACGAAAGCATTGGTTTCAGAGGACTCGGAGAACTTTTTGAACTCCCAGGAATTGGCGTACATAAAGTCATGTACAAGATCTTGAATCCTCGTTAACCTCGAGGCATGACACCTGATATTCATAAAATTTTAGTCCAAGCGGTGACACGAACAATCAGCGAGACCAATGGCGTTACGCTCGTCGATACCTTGGATCTTTTGCTTACTTCGGATCTTCAGCAGAAAAGTCCTGCAGCTTATAAATTAGTTTTTTAATTTAGGCAGCTCGTGGATCTATTTAAAACCAATAAAGCCAAGATTCATGTTTTATTGGAACACCAAGTTTCAAAAGCGTTTTTTGATTTTTTTAGAAATTTTCCGGTAAAATACAATGAAGAACATATTCATCTCACTGGGGCCTTAACTTCAGAATTTATTTACCCTCATCTTAAAAAATTACTGGATGGTCCCAACAAGGCTATTTACGAAGAAAGAATAAAACAAATTTATGGTGATGATGCCGTTCCAATAAAAAACTCAAAGGACGTAGATAAGTTAATTCGCCTGAGTGAAAATGAAGGTTTTTCAACCTATTTAAAAATTTTATATTTGCCGCAATTGATTTTCATTTCAAAAGAAATCCATTCCGAAGCATCTTATCATTTAGCCAGCGAGCTTTACACGAAATACAACGTCGGAAAAATCAGACTTAAATTTTCTTTATCTCGGTCATCGGCCAGCCAAGCAGAACAAATCCCAGGAATTAGCCAAGTCACTTCTGAAGACGTCGTCTTGGGATTATTTGAAGGTTTTCAAAAATTTAGAAAAGAACATCCTGACTTTAAATTTATTCTTTCGCCGTCCTTTCGAAAAGAAGCTCACCATTTTGATGCATCCAATTTTAAAACTCGTCGCGAACATTTCATGAGTCAAATTAATGAAATTATTCGAATGCTCGATAAGTATCCTCAATTAGCCGAGCACTTAACTGATGTCGATACTGTCGGCGACGAAAAAGAACTTTATCGAAAAGAGCATTTCAATGAAATGCAAAATGGCTTTCGAAAACTGCATTACCGCGGATTTAAAATTCGTTCGCATCACGGCGAAACATTTCACACCTTGAAAAAAGGCATTCAAGCCGTAGATAATGCTATGAACATTTGGCACATTGATACTCTTGAGCATGGAATTAGTCTGGGAATAAATCCCAACTTTTATTTTCACCGCCTATATCAAGAGGCTTTGAAAAAAAATTCAAAATCATTAGCAATTTCGACCGACGATACGATTCACCGCGAACTTATTGAGCTGGACTGGGGAAGTTCAAAATTTGTTTTGGATAAGCTATTGGCTGGCACAAAGTTGGACGAAGACGAACAAACTTTATTTTTAAAAGCAAAATTCCATACGGCTCGTGAAGTTGAACATTATCAACATGACGTTTTAAATCGACTCATTCAAAAAGACGTCGATTTGATCGCGTTGCCATCTTCGAATAACAAACTTACTGGTAAATTTGAAGATTATAAAGATCACCCTTTTTCTTGGTGGGAAAAAAAAGGAGTGTTGTTAGGTGTGGGAACCGACAACTATGTCACTCTTAATACCAATTTTATTCAAGAGATGTTGATTTTGCTTTACACCGACGCGGATGATTTGAAGATTACAAAATTACTGATGGTTGTGACGGGGGAAACGCGTCGACCTTTAATCAGTCATTATCTTTGGAAAATGAGAAAAAAAACTGAAAATTAAATTTTGAATTTTAAGAGGTCCTCGTGAGCGCAAAAGGCTTTTTTAAAGAATTTTTCAGCAAAAAAATGTTGTTGATATTTTTTATGGGTTTTTCCAGCGGATTACCTTTGCTCTTAACTAGTGGCACACTGAAAATTTGGTTAGCTCGTGAACAAATTGATATCAGTATGATTGGTTATTTCAGCTGGGTGGGTTTATCTTATTCCTTAAAGTTTATTTGGGCACCGCTGTTGGATCGATTTAGTTTTTTTGGTTGGGGAAGAAGACGAAGCTGGATGTTAATGACTCAGGCTTGTTTAATGGTATTGATCTCGTCCATCTTCTTTTTTAACCCGGCAAATTCTTTACATATCATTGCAGGAATTTCAGTACTTATCGCTTTTTTTAGTGCGACTCAAGATATTGCTATCGATGCTTATCGCCGAGAATATTTAGAAGATGCAGAACTTGGTATGGGTTCCAGTGTGAACCAATATGGCTACCGTATTGCTATGTTACTTTCTGGAGGCTTAGGAATTGGAATGGTTGGCTCTTCTTGGGCTGGACTGACTTGGCAGCAGCTTTATTTACTGATGGGTGTACTGATGTCTTTAGGCATGGTTGCGACCTGCCTGGCTCCAGAACCCAAAGTAGAGAAAGAGCTCAAGCCTAAAACTTTAAAATCGGCAGTGTTGGATCCTTTCAAAGAATTTTTAACACGTGATAAAGCTTTTGTTATTTTGCTTTTTGTTTTCTTGTTTAAATTAGGCGATGCACTTTCCGGAGCGATGTTAAGTCCCTTCTATGTGCAAATGGGTTACTCCAATGAGGACATCGGATTAATTGCAAAAACTTTTGGATTGATTTCCTCTTTGGTTGGTTTGTTTATTGGCGGCGCAGTTATTTACTCAGTGGGAATCTATCGATCGCTAGTGACATTTGGTATTTTACAAGCTTTGTCCACGGCCAGTTTTGCCTTAATTACTTTTACGGGACCAGCCAAGTGGGCTTTGGCTTTTGCAGTGTGTTTTGAAGATATTTCTTCAGGCATGGGGTCTGCGGCCTTCTTGGCATATCTTGCAACAATCACTAACAAAAGATACACGGCGACTCAGTATGCAATTTTATCAAGCTTAGCGACATCTGGTAGGAATTTCTTTTCTGGATTTTCTGGAAACATGGTTAAGGCTTTGGATTGGGCCAATTTTTTCTATGTCTGTGCGCTCATCGCCATTCCAGGCTTGCTGATGCTGTTTGTACTGGGAAAGGTGTCTAAGAAATAGACACCACCTGGCAAAAAGTGAAAAATAATTTTTTATTTTAGAATTGAGCCATAGAAGTAATTCCAATTGGATTTGTAAATAGAACACACCTCAATTCTACAAAAAAATTTGGTCTGTTAATTGCTTAGAGTATTTGTTATGGAATTAAAGCAATGAAGCTTCTTTTAAAAATACTCTTTTTAATGATGGGTTTTAAGTCTGCAAATGCAGGCATATCTGATACCCTTCCTGAGGGCATAAACAGCCCTATTTTTAAATTTGGATTAGTTCAAGGCTTGAATCAAAAATACAATAAAGCTGGTGAATTATGGCGACTGAGTGACCTGTATTCCATTGAATTTGATGCTCCTACTTTAGCTAAAGTAAACCCTCAGGCACAGGTTCTTATTAGTGCTTTAAATAAGTTTGGCAATCAGCGCTTAGGGGACGCCTTAAACTTAGGAGTCCTTGAGTTTAACATCGATCCCACAGTGAGTTATTTTGCCCCAGTTTATGCTCGTGGAATCTCCAATAAATGGACCATGGCTTTGGCTCTACCTATTATTACCTATAAAAATACTGTTAAAATTTCTCGATCATTTTCAAACGTTGATTTTTATAAACAAGAATTTGGTGGAAAGTTTCCAGAGTTAGATCAAGCCTTAAATACTGATTTAGGTGCGGAAACTTTGAAGGCGATTTCGGCAGCCGGTTACAAACCTCTTGTCGATAAAAATGAAACTTTTTTGCACGATGTTCAGCTCGTCAGTTTTTACAATTTGTTTTCGCAAGATAGAATAAGTGTAATTCACTCAGCTTATTTAGGACTACCGACAGGACCGAAATTTGATCCTGATGATATCACGGCCTTGAATATTTCGGGGATGACATCACTAGAAAATGGCGTCACATTCGCGTACAACATGGATTATGGAGTTACCTTCATGTCCACTCTGTCATATCTCTACAGTCTTCCTGATCAAATCACAAAACGTGTTCCGCGAAATGAAGACGACATTTTACCCAATGATTCAACAAAAGAGTCTATTCGCAGAACAACGGGCTCGAAAACCACGTTAAAAAATGAATTGGCAGTCAAATTCAATGATAAATACAAAGTGGGAGTAGGCCACGGGTATGCACAAAAAAATTCTGATTCTTATTCAGGATCCAACGGCAGTCGCTACGACCTTCTGACAGCAAATACAAACACACAAGAACAGACGGCTTCTTTATCACTGTCATATGACACCGTTAAAAGCTATTTTAAAAAACAAGCAGTCATACCGGCAATTATTTCCTATGATCTATCGAGCGCCTTTGCCGGTCAGAATATTGAAAGAAAAATTATACAAGAAATCAGTTTTATACTCTTTTTTTAGGACGGTTTATGAAAACAAATTTTACCCTACTTATCACCTGCTTAGCTATTATGAGCTTTTGGGTAATTTCGTGTGCAAAGTCCGGAGAAAAAGGCGCAGAGAAACATCCTGGATCAGGACGGCGTGATACTGGTGCATCATCAAAAGTTGGGAACCAAGATATTTTAGAAAAAAATCAAGAGACTTTTAAAGCTTGCTTGAGTCACAAATTAGAAGATCTTTTAACGATGGAATTTTTTGGAAATAATACTTTGACCGGAAAAAATCTTACAAAAGTTCTGGGCAAATTAACTGGCCAGCAAGATTTAAAATCGGCAGTCGAAGAGTTGAATAATTCGCAAAAAGAATTATTTGCCGCTGTGTCGGTGCGATTTGATTTGGCGGTTGCTCTTGTCAGGCTGAATAAAGATTTAAGCGCAAAAGAAAAGTTTTTATTTTATGAAAATGTGTTCGAAGTGCTTTTCCCTCTGGGTGAAAATGCGCTGACCGACGATCAGGCTGAAGAGATTGCTAAAAAACTGCAATCAACTACAACTAGTTTTTTTGACAACAACCAATTAGTTGATGATCTTTCTCATCTGATGGAAAACGACACATCTGATGCTGGGAAAAAAGAACTTCTTGAAAAGGTAAAATCATTCGTACCGCAGCAAAAGGAAAAAATTGAAGTTAAAAAAGCTCGAGTAAAAGCGATTGCTGACCGAATTGCAAAAAAAGATAAAAAAATTAAAGAAGACTACGACAGTTTAGCAAAAGAATTGCTTTCTTTATCAGGAGTTTTGGAAAAGAAAGCGTGCAGTCAAATGGCAATTGAGAACACTGAAAATAAGGGCGATGTTTTGCAGGCCTATTTACAATCGCTCAAGTCCATGATTGATCTTGAGTCGATGAAAAATGTTAAACCTTAGAGGTTGTTGGATGAAGACGTTTAAGTGCTGGATTATGATGTTAGGTTTATCAGTGGCGTTTACGTCCTGTGCGCCGCCATTGCAAATGAAAGAAAGAACACCTCCAAAAACTGACTTCACTCCTCAATTTAATGAACTTCAAGAAACAGCGATGAATGGGGGAGTGGAATCATTTCCACTTGCTTGGAATGGGACAATTAACACCAATGATTATTTTGAATTAGTAACAAATCTTTTAGAACAATCTCAATTGACTCAAAACTTGCGAATGAAGCGAGCCGCACAACAATTAGTTGATAAATTTGAAGCCACCAAAAATTCAGTTAATAAAGTTAATTTTGAAGCTACGCCATTTCTTCAGTTGCTAATCGCTCGAGCCGAACCCGAAGTCCGTTCAACGATTGTCGAAATCGATGCTGGTATCGAAAAAGACATGGAAAAGTTAAAAAACCTGATTGTTGATTTAAATAAAGAATTTGAATGGCCTAAAAAAATCGATTTTGATCAATCTATTGTGTTGGTTCAAAGCTTCCTGGATAAATTAATTTTGAGTATTCCTCTGCTAAAATTGCAACCAGTCTTCGAAAAACCCTTAATGAAAGAGTTAAAGACTCAAGGCGATGAAAGTCTTAAAATGTTACGAGGTTATTCAGAGCAAATAAAGCAACCCAAGACTCCTTCGGTAATAATAACCGCAATTGAAGAGATAGTTACCAATTTTGATGTCGAATTAGATAAAAAAAATAAAAAATTAATAGCTGACGGCAAAAGAGTCGGCAAAAAAATAGATAAATATAAAAATGCGGACGGTGCATTGGATGTCCTATTAGAGATATGGCTTATGCTGGATGAAAAAGGACGGGCCGAGAATATTAAACCGGTGTCTGCTGATTTATACGACTTTCTTAATGGAAAATCAGAGTCGACAATCAGATGTATCGTACGCCCAGGGTGCATTTCTCCATGGCAAGATTTCTTGGCCACATTTTTTGTAAAACCAAAGTTAGAGGATTATGGTCTTGAAAAACTGCGAAGAAAGTTGAATGAAAGTGCTCATGCATATGCATTAAGTGCGCTTGAAGAAGAAGTTTCGAAGACCTTGCCGACATTGTCTCAGATGGTTATTGATAAAATTTGCCAAAAAATCGCAGAAGAAAGAAAAGAAATCGCTCTGATCAGTTCCGATGTCGTTAAATTCATTCGTTTAAAATTAATTGACTGGGGAAAAAAGAATTTCGATAAAGCATCTTCGGATTTGTCGTCTTACGAAAAGCCACTCATTGAAGTGACTATGGATAGAAGCCATAATGTTAATCTTGAGGGAACAGGCTCAGATTCAATGCAAAGTTCAAGTGCAGCGATAGGCGCAAGTTTAGAAACCTATTCCTGGTTGATGAATTCAAATACTAAAAATAATAAACACTTTACCCGTGTATTTATGAATCAGCTTAATAAAGTTTTAGGTTTTGGTGGCGTTGAATTTCGACCTGGATATATTAATCTTGGGCTTGTCAGATCTGTCGAATCAGCTAACATTAAGTTCAGTTTAAGAATAGCTCCAAATTCACCACAAAGTTATGTTCTTGTAGATTTTCTTCCATTAAAAACCGAATACACCACTCGATCCGAATCCTTAAGTTTAAATGTGAGCGCAAAATCACAAAGTCTTTTGTTCGGTGGTTTAGTTAGCTTTATGGAGTACCTGAAGGATTGGAATGCCAATGATTTCGATCTTTACCTGGGAAAACAGGACGCAGCCCAGCTTTTTTCACCAGATGGGCAGGAAAGTGGACAGAAACTTTTTCCTAAGGATGAATTTTTCAAACTCATATTTGCTCATACGGCAAATATGTTAACAAACGTCACGAAAGAGAAAACACCATTTATACTTTTTCCTGAATCAGGACAACGTCTATGGGCAGATCAAATGGATCAGGCGACGGCGCCAGTGACCATGGTTGGTGTTGTCGACATAAAAGCTGGTGTAAAATCGGATATCGTACGGAGCGAAAATGTTTCACGATGGATATCCGCTTTCGGTAAGTTCTTGGCAAAAACTCAGGACATAGAAAAAACCAAGTCAAAAGAGCTTATCGAAAAAGATTTAGCAACCGGAAAATCGCCGATAGATTTGATTAATGAAAATAAAGTAAACATTATGAAGCTTATGGTCGGATTGGGTAATCTTCTATCCAGTCAAATGATCAACAAGGACGGCCTTGTTTATGAAACTTTGAAAGTTCAAGATCTTAGCAATATTGGAACTACTCACAATTTAATGGACCAACTATTGGCAATCGACGCCTTGTTGACCTTGCATGAAGTCGCTGAGATGAAATCCTACTTGTGGTCTGCTCTTAGTATTTACGAAGGACTGCAAAAACATATTAATTTAAAAACTAATTTTTATGAAATTGGTGAAGTAAAGGTTGCTGATCCGGTAGTGCTTTCTTTTATGGTTAAAACGATGAACCATCTTTTGCCGCACTTAAAAATAAAAGAACAAGAACAGCTGCGTTACCAAATCGGTATTTGGAATTATCATTTAGAAAGACTTGATTAAAGCCTTAGGCGTGTCCTCATTTGAATAAGCTACTGTGGACACGCCCTATTATAACTTTAAAAAATGACGAGTTTCCGAGGATATATTTCGCTTTATTTCCGGTGCCTGCTTTATTTTCGACTTCAATTTTGCGCCGACATTCAAGGCGGTTTGTTTATTACCCATTTTTCGATGGATTTGAACCAAATGATCTAAATCAACTTCCGATGACCCTGAGCGGTTCAAGCGGTTGAAAATATCCAGGGCTGCTGAATATTTTTTTTGACGAAAATATATTTTCCCCAACAGCTGTAGTCCTTCAGAATCAAGAGGTTTATCTTGGGTGGCAATGGTAAGTAATTGAAGAGCCACATGGGGATCTTTCGCACAGGAGGCTAAACTGAGGTGTATTGGCGACTTTAATTTTGGTTGTTGAATAATCATATCGGTGAATAGATCCGTAGGCAAAGCTAGAATTGAGTCACAATCACCAACAGATTTTAAATAGGCAATAGCTCTGTAAATTCCCAATGCTGATCGATCCTGTCGCAAGTTTGCTAAAATTATTCTCCCTGACTGAAGAGCCTGATAATTAGACCTATTATTTTTATTTAGATTTTTTAATTCTCGCAGATAGCTTTCGTCAGCCACTCGAGAAGGCTTCAGGTCAAACAGAGCCTGCTCTTGCTGTACAACTGATTTTTCATTTTCATTTAAATTGCTAAATGTTTTATTAAAATACACTTGAGCTAACAGTTCGCTCGATGAGCTGTAACTATGATTTCGCGAAGCGTCTTCAATTTTGAGTGGTTGCGAACCCACCGAATCACTTAGCAGAGTTTGTAAATCAAAATTCATCGAAAAACTGCGATCGCTGTAGTGCAAACACAAAGTTGATTCGCAGGCGGCGCTGGCGGGAACACCAGATTGAAGAGATGCAATATTTCTGGCATTCGGTTTTTTTGTATCACGATGAATGCTAAATTTTCTTCCATGCAACTGAACTTCTGTTTCCTGAGTCAACAACAGATTTGGATTTTTAATAATTTGTGAAAAGCGGACATTGTCATAATAATTTAAACTGAGTTTATTGATAGGCCAAGGCAACTGTAGCCATTCGCGAATATTAAAATTTTTAATTTGCATGACAAAAGATTTTTCAGTTTGGTGAATGCGAATCTCATCAGTTGCGGTTTGAAGATTAAAAATTGCAAGTTCAGGATTTTCGATATTAAATTCTGCAGCAAGGTTAAAACTTATATCTTTTATTAATCGAGGATGCATTTTGGGTTTCAATGTCAGTTGCGATGAATTTAATTTCATCATGTTGTTGGTCGAGTTAAATGAAGCCTCTTGCGCGCTGAAATTAAAAAAACTGGTTTCTATTTTTAAATTTCCTATATTTAAAAGACCATCGAAATTTTTTGATATATTTGAAATTGCAAGTGAGTTATTACTTTTTCCATAAATTATAAAATTTGGTGAAGTTATTTTTTTAATCTCGAAGTTTGTTGGCGCAACTAAGGAAGCCAAAAGCTCTGGTGGTGTAACTTTTTTTGTATTTGCATTTTGAATATTTAGGTTTTTATTTATTTCAAGCGTGCTAATATTAAAATTTGGGATAGAGATTTTTTGACGTAAAATAAGTTCAGCGATATCCAATCGAAACTGAATATCGCTCATCCTAATGACCGAGTCTTTATAAGAACTTTGTAAATTGTTTATTTTGAAACCCTTAACGGCATTTCCCGTTAAGCCATCAATTTGCAGACCTAAAATATTAAGCTCAGTTTTTAGTCTGGAAAGAGGAATGGGTGTGGCTAAGAAAATGAGGGAATAGACGATAAATACTGGAATAAGCAAAGCCAAAAAGGGCAGTCCGCGACTTTGATAAGAGTAGATAGCCTCGTCGACGGAGGGTGGATTTAGGATAACTCGAGTGTCTGTGTAGTGATCTTGGAAGGCAATAGGGTCTCCGTCCGGGTCAAATTTCAAATACAGATATCCTAAAGAAAAAATTGAAATGGGTTTTAAAATTACTTCACGTATTAGAACAGTCATAAAACTAAGATCATTTGGGTTGAATTGATTCACAACTTTAAGATTGAAATATTTTTTCCCCCGAGTAGCTCCTGTTTTGTAAGTCGACCAGATGTAATAAAAAAATAAAAATAGAAGACTAATAATCGTGAAGATCATTTCAGGTCTATTTGGTTTTGACAGGGTAATTGCAAGTTCAAGAACGGCTAAAAATGTAATGTTAATGGTAAAATCAAAAAGCCCAGCTAAAAATCTTTTACCAAGCGAGGCGTGTATTGGCGATTCGTTAAGCGGCACCGGAATCGACTCCGGATTTTATTGTAAAAGTCGATTTGATTAAATCTGCGGCGTAGCCATCACTGTGATAGATGACATATTCTGCTAACCACTCTTCATCGATGGGTTTCAATCCCACTCGTGCAAGCTCATCCAAAGTCGTTTTAATTGTAGCCATGACAATGGCACGAGCTTCGTCTTCAGTGTCGCTGGCTAAGTAGGCATCAAAGAGTCGGATAGCGATGCGCCACTGGGAATGGCTCAGTAATTCATTCATAAAATCCAGATCTTCTTCTTGGATTTCAGTTAAGCCGATGTCTGCCAAATTCCAGTTCAATGGCAAAAGTGAAAAATTATAAATGAACATGTTCATATCAATTTTGATGTTTCTTTTTATCATCGCGGAAATTAAATTTGAAATGACATCTTTTTGCACACCTGTGAAAAAGTGTGGTGCCACTTTAGATTTCGCGATGGTTCGAAAAAGATATTCTGTGGCTTGTGGATTGGTTTGATTAACTCTAAGGCATTCTAGAATCCAATCGATTTTCTTTAAAGGATCTTTCTCTTTTTTTGCGCGAAGAAGAAGATTGACTTCAGCTGGGAATAAAAAGTCCTTATTTAAGAAAGAAATATTACCCCATAGAATAGCGATGAACATACCCACGACGTAGCCAATCAATGAAGGAAAAGGAAATTCTTGTTGAGTATAAATATGTGCAACCACGAAAAAAATCTGACTCATGAGTAAAAATCCCCATGCCGGTATCAAAAGCATTTTTTTAGTTTTTGGAAGTGCAAAATACAGAATGCGATAATTTGTTTGCGCAAAGAAAATTAAAAATGTCCCGATCAAAGTCGAAAGTGCAAAAATTGGAATAAAATCGATTGCTGTGCTTTGAAAGTAGGCTTCTAAATACTGTCCAACAAAGGCACCTAAAAAATATGTTACCAGGTACATTATTGTGCCCATGCGCATTTCAATATAAGGAGAAAAAGCCACTAACAGAAATGCGGACATAAATATTTGTAATGGTGAAGTAAAAGTCAGGGCTTGTAGAAAAAATTCTTTTACTCGAGAAATATTTTCGAATTCGATTCCATACCACAATTCGTTCGCGGTCAGCGTAACGGTTGCAAGAATGAGAAGCAAAGTTCCCCAGGGGATTTTAGAGAGTCTTGTTTGAAGTCCTAAGGGCAATAAGAACATGCTTTTTTTTCGGTAAAATTGATCTATCACTTGAACTTCTCGATGGTTTTTTGAATAAATTTTCGAGAAATTTGTGACGATTCTAGACTAGACAATAGTTTGAATGCAGAGCTCAGTATGGTTAAAATTAGTTTTCGAGCATTTTATCTCTATAAACGGACTCAAAACGAGCCATCAACTTTTTTGTTAGTGGACAGAAAGTTTTCGAAGTGTTAACTCTCCTTTAGTCCAGGAAAAACGGAGGGTTGGCCGAGTGGCTGAAGGCGCTCGCTTGGAAAGCGAGTTTACACCAAAAGTGTAACGCGAGTTCGAATCTCGCATCCTCCGCCAATTTC